>NZ_FOWL01000033.1:0-30777 GCF_900115445.1 Variovorax sp. OK605 | reverse complement strand
GGCGGACGCGCGCCGCTGAACGGTGATGTGAAGCAGCCCGTTGCTCAACTTGGCATCCACGCCGTCCGGGTCTGCGTCCTCCGGCAGCGTCATCACCCGGCGGAAGGCCCCTTCGAAACGTTCGTTGATGTGAAGCGTGGCCTTGTCGCCTTGACGAGGTACGACTCCTTTTCGCTCCCCGGCGATGGTGAGCAGCCCGCGCTCGAGAGTGACCTCGAGCGTCGCCGGATCTACCCCCGGGGCAAACGCGTAGATCTCGAGCGCGCGTTCGGTGCTGCCCACATTGAGTGCGGGAAAGCCGTCGCGCGGCAGCCCCCGGATGCTGGGCGAAAGATCTGCGGCCTGACGCATGTCGCGCTGCAGGCGATCGATCTCGGCGAGCACGTCGCGGGGGAACAGTGAACGGTACATGGCAAATCTCCTGAGAGCAGGCACGCCTCGGCCGAGCGAGACGGCACATGGTTGATACAACGGCGGGTGGGGGCGGGCAAGCCACGCTTGCCGGGGCGATGGGCCCTACTGCATGGGGGCAGACTTGCGAGAGTCGGCACCCGGGCGGGACGCCTGCTGCCATCCCGCGGTCTTGATCCGAGGCATCCGGAAGCGCCATCGCGGTGCGCGCGATCCGGCGCCGTGTAACTTCGCAAGTTCCTCGCGGCCCTTCTGGGTGATGGCCAGCACCTGGGCCGCAGAACGCGAGCCCGAAGCGGACTGAGAAGGCGAGGGCACCACGGCGACCACAAGGCCTGCGGCGCAAAGGATCCTGACCTGGTCGATGTCCTCCGTGCGATAGTAAGTCAGTGGCAAGCGAGAGCCGGCGATCTGCCTGAGCAAGTTCATGGTCATTTCAATACCTCCTTTGGCGGTGACCAGTTTCCGACGGTGAAAATCTAGGCGCTGCCAAACAGCTTTCAAGGGACACGAAACACTTTTTTCGCATCTGCAGGACGGGACGCGGACTGTCGTGGAAAGGTACGCAACCGTTCAACCGATCTTGAAAGCTCTCGGCTCAGGTTCATAAGACGAGGCGCGACCTCGTGCTCTTGAAGCGGAAAGCAAGAGGGAATCTGTTCTGCATCAGAGCACCAAGGCGCCGCGCAGGGCGCTCTGGAGGCGGAAGACGCAACTTCAGAATGCTCGGGAAACGGGGGGCAGGTCATTCTGGCTAAAGTAAAGGCCTATGTCTCAAGCCTCGGCCTCGTTGTCCCTAGAAGCTCAGGCACTGAGCCAAAAGCTGGGGTGCAAATTGCTCGAGATATCGTATGCCGGTGCGGCACCAGCTCCTGCGGTGCGAGGCGGCAGTGCAAAGTTCGCGGCGACTTTCAAGTCCGCCGGCGGAATGTGGAATCGGAAACCACAAGGTGCACGTTTTCAAGGATTGGAGCGACGTATCCCACGCACTGCAGGAGGCCGCGCGCAGGGAAGGCCTTATCAGCGTTGCGCCAAATCATCGCGACGCGAACCTAGCTAGTCTGGCGGCGCGCGTGGGTACTGTATGCGAGGAGTCGCATGCTCGCATTCAGAAATCGATCGCGTTGCGCCAGACCATGAAGGCGGCGGCGCAGTGGGGCGGCGACATCAGGCAGCGCGTCGGCTGACCGCTCTATGAGTGCTTCAAATGGGAGCACTGTGAACCCGCAGGAATGCCGACGGCAACCATTTTTTGCAGAGTAACAGGGTTCATGTTGACGCGGCCACAGTACGGCTTCCTCCACGCTCCCCGGTCGAGCCGAGAGCCGGCTCAACGGATGGGGGGCGCCCGCGCGGCGCCCTTGGTGCGCCGCTAACGGCCGTCGGCGGAGCGGTTGCAGCGATCGCGCGCCGCTGCATCAGTCGCGTGGCCTCGTGCGCGCTCATTTCCCGCTCTTGGAGCTCCTGCAGCCGTGTGAGGGCGGCGCGTGCTCGATACGGCCCTGGCGTGATGGCGCCCGCCCTCACGCTGCTGCTGCTCGGCACTCGTCAGCGCATTCGCCGCATCTATGGCCGGGGCGCGAGCGACGACGGTTTCGGAGGCGACCGCGGCGCTCTCGGGCTCTCGGTGCGCGCGGCGCGCCGTTCCTCGGCGAGCCGATCTCGTACGACGACCAAGTGCTTGGTAGACTTTGCAGCGCAGCCTAGACGCGGGTCGCTGCCTGGAGGGCTGCCTACCGTGGTGCGCTCGGTTTCCTCGCGCGAACGGTAGACCTCTGCATGCAGGCGGCGCTCGCTCTCGATGTGCCGTTCTTCGGCTTCATGCGCCGACGCTTGCGTGCAGCCAGGGCGACGGCGTGTTCCTCCTCCAGGCGATCCCGCTGGTCGCCACCGTCGTCGAGCTGCTTGCGCAGTCTGGCCGCCACCTGATCTGCAGCCGCAGCGCGCTGGCTCGCCGCCTCCAATTGCTCGCGCAGGGTGAGGGTCCGCTCGAGCCATCGAGCGTGTGGCTGCGCGTTGGGCCAAGCGCGTTGCAGTTCGACGTAGAACAGCTTCGGCGATGGCATGTCAAGCGAGTCACGGTGCTCGGTCCCCATGACAAGCTCGGAGGATGCGGCCATTTCTCGGCGTTTTCCGCCGAGGTGCTGGCTCGCCCCCCATCGAGCGGCTCTAGTCGGCCGAGGCTGTGTGAAAACGTTCAAAGGTGGTGTTTTCATGGGTAGCCAAATCATTCCCGAAGCCTTGATCGTTGATCCTGGCGCGATCTGAGAGATCGACTTTCACGCCAAGAGCACAGCACCAGCGTCTTCACACAGCCTCGGCCAAAACCAGTCACTCAGCACTTCCCCAAACGACAACAGGACCGAATGTGGTCTTTCTTGCAATAATCCGCATTGGTCTGAAAGATGCAATTCGTGAGACGGCCGTGCGCGCACCGCGGTTTAATGTGGCGCCGATGCCGTCACCGAGCAAGACTTTGCTGCAATGATGGGGAAAGGCCTGACGCGCTTCGCCTATCCTCTCGGACCGCGCGACCCACTGGTGTAAGAGGGGGCGCTAGATACCATCGGCCAGCATCACGCCGACGAAGTCGTTTGGGTTGAGGCCGCAATTTCGGCAGGCTGACCGCACCCGGCCAACAGCCGTCGTTGGCGAGGGGCTTTCGACTTAGAGCGCCGCTGGGTGGTCCTCGAGCGGCACGAAGGAATTGCCGGAAGGTGCCAGGGCCACGATGGAGCCGGACTCGATGTCGTAGACCCATCCGTGTATCGTTAGCTTTCCTTGCGCCAGCGCGAGCGCCACGGAAGGATGGGTGCGCAAGTTGTTCAACTGTGCGATGACGTTCTCACGCACCATGCTGTCGATGCGCGCTCGTTCGCTGGTGTGGTGCTTCGACTCGTTAATCATGCGAGCCGCGTCCGCATAGCGAAGCCAGTTCTTCACCGCCGGCATGTGCTCCAGACACGCGCAGGTGGCAACGGCAGTCATCGCACCGCAGTCAGAGTGGCCGCATATGACAATGTCGGTGACCTTCAAGGCGGCGACCGCGTATTCCACCGTTGCCGACACGCCCCCAGGTTCCGGACCGAAGGAGGGAACGATGTTGCCGGCGTTGCGGATGACGAACAAATCGCCGGGCTCGCGCTGCGTCACTAGCTCAGGAACCATGCGACTGTCCGAGCAGGAAATGAACAGCGTCGTCGGCTCCTGCTTGGTTGCGAGCTTCTGGAAGAGTTCCCTGCGAGTGGGAAACACCTCTCGCTGGAACCGCAGGAATCCATCTACAACGTCACGCATCGAGTCTCCAACTGATGGTGAATTTTACCAAGGAGCGGGCGCGGCGTTCAAACACGAGTGATCGAATACAAGCGAGGCGCGATCATCGTGTGCGATCGCCCGGGCTTGGAACGTGCCTCATGCGGCTGTATTTGGCCGACTAAAAATACTACCGCCAGTTGCTCGAGCGTCTGAATCCTTAGGCTCCCGACACCCGACACCCGACACCCGACACCCGACACCCGACACCCGACACCCGACACCCGACACCCGACACCCGACTCAGCGCTTGCGCGGCGACCGCGCTGGGGCACTGATTGCGCTGCCACTGGCCTTGGGCGGGACGGCTGTACCCATCGCGCGTTGCAGCATCTGTTGCGCGGCCTCATGCGCGCCTGTTTCCCGGGCATGCAGCGCGTGCATCTCCCGCAGCCGTGCAAGAGCGTGGCCGAGCTCTGTGTGAGCCAGGGTGAGGGTGCCTGTCTGCTCGCGCAACTGCTGCTCGGCGCTGGCCTGCGCATTCGACGCGTCGGTGGCTGCGGCGCGCTGCTCCTCCGCGAGCTGATTTCGTGCGGCGGAAAGCTGCTCGGCAGACTTTGCCAGCGCAGCCTGGTCTCGGGTCGCGGACTGGAGGGCTGCCTGCCCGGTGCGCTTGGTTTCCTCGCGCGAACGGTCGACCTCTGCAAGGAGACGGCGTTCGTTCGCGATGTGCCGTTCTTCGGCCTCAAGCGCCAAGCGGTCGCGTGCAACCAAGGCGGCGGCGTGTTCCTCCTTGAGACGATCCCTCTGGGCGCCGGCGTCGTCGAGCTGTTTGCGCAGCTTCTCGGCCACTTGGTCTACGGCCGCGGCGCGCTGGCTCGCCGCCTCCAGTTGCTCACGCAGCGTGCTCACGGCGTGCTGCGAACTCGCGAGTGTTGCTTCCAGCTGGCTGCGATTGCTCTCGAAGGCTTGCTCTCGGGTGCGCAATGCGGCTGCCGCTTCCTGCAGCAAAGCCTGCTTAAGCTCAAGCTGTCGGCGGCCGGCCTCGCTTTCCTGGCGAAGGGATTGGCCGGCCTCGGCGCGGGCCGCTTGCCACAGCTGCGTGGCCGCGCGCAGGATGGGCAGAGGGACTTGTTGGCCAGTCTCGTCGTTGGATGCGGCTCCGGGGCCATCGAGCCCATTTCCGAGCCTTTTTCCGAGCGTTGCGAACCAGCGCTCGACCATCGGGCCCACCGTATTCGGCGAACCTCGGCCCAGGCGCTGGCGAATCCTTTCGATCGTGGGGCGTTGCCCCTCGATCAGGAGGTTGGTCTTGAAACAGCGGATCATTGACTGCGGTGGATTGCTGCTGCGATGTCTCTTGATGCGCCGAACGCACTTTGGACAATCTTCTCGATTGCTTCGATCTCCCCGGACTTGAGAACGTGCAGCTCCTGGGAGTTTTTCCGTCGCTCCGGCATCTTGCAGCCGTTCTGATGAATCCATTGGATTAGCAGGTTAATCGTCCGGTTGGGTAGGTCGAACGTGGCGTCGATCTTCTCGAAGGCTTGGTCGTATGCCTGCAGGTAGGTCGTCTCCTCGAGCAGCGTCTGCTCAAGAGCGGATTCTGCACAAGAGGTGATGAATTCGGAAGCAACCTGTCCCGCCCAGCTCGCGTAGATCATCGTCGATGATGCGAATTGAAAATCGAACTGGGCGCCGTCGATGTAAGTGACGTCCCAAAGTGCGCGCGCCGGTTTGCTGAAGGACTCCAAGGCCTGTAGGTATCCCTTCTCGTCCTTTTTCATGGCAACGGACAGCGGGAGGAGTGCCGGCGTTCCATGCGCGTCAGGCAGCGCGCTGTTGTAGTTCAAGCTGTGATGGGCCAGCAGCCGCGATAGCCGGCCGTTTCCATCGCCAAAGGGGTGAAGGAACACAAAGCCGAAGCTGACCAGCGCCGCTTTGATCAAGGCAGGGGTGTCGTCTCTGACGTTGGCCATCTGCATGAAGCCGTCCATAAGCGCGGGCAGTGTCTCGGGGGGAGGAGGTACGTATCGAACGGAAAGCGCGCCATGGCCACCACGCTGCAGCCAGTTCTGATGCCCACGGAACTCGAACTCAGCCAATTCGGGGCGACTGATGACGGCTTGTTGGAGGGCGGCGATATAGTCTTCGGTGAGCGGGCTCCGATCTGCGAGGTGCTGCATGGCGGCCATGAACGCTCGTGCCTTGTCCGGTGAGGCTTCCTCGTTCTCGATCGCGTAGGAGTCGCGTGTCTCGCTCAAATAGGCCCAGCTCATGACCCTGTCGACCAAGTCGGCGTTGCCGGGGTCGCTAGCCCACACCTTGAGCTCGTGAAGCACCCTCTCGCCGCGCCGTTCAAGACGCTCATCCCGAAGCACGATAGGGCAGTAGTGGTACGGACCGAGGCCGTTGAAGTTGACACGCAGCTTGGTGCTTTTCTCCCAAGTCTGACCTGTGTAGTGCTCCTGCGCGTCGAACATGTCAACGTAGTTCCCACCAGTGCTCGCCCAGGGCAGAGCCAACTCTCTCCCGTTCGCCTTTTCCCATATGAATGCCAAGCGGCGAAGGTAGGCCGCCTTTGGCTGTTCGCCGAGCGCAGCGGTCATATCCTGTGCGGGAACTAGCTTCATCGCTTCGTGCAGAATGGCGAGGTTGACGCCCTCGTGCTTCAAGGCAAACTGGGCATGAGCGAGGAGGGAGGCGTTGTCCGCCGGCGCGACGTTTCTTGGCACAGCCAGAACGCCCTGGATGACCTCTATGCGCGTCACCGGCTTGATGCGGGCAGGCCGATCAAGCGGAGGCATGCGGAGGCCGATCCGCGTTAACAGCTGCTCGTATCCGATCACAATCGCCCCATTTTTTCTATACTGACCACAATTTTCAGTTAAAAAGACCCGCCAAGAGCGGGTTTTTTGTACTATGACGAGCTGTTTCGTCGAGTTGACCCATCTGCGCGGCGCCCTCGAGCCCGTGGCGCGGGCACGCTGTCGAACGACGACAAGGTGAACCGAGGACACGCGCAGCTACCAATAGCGGTCCGGGGTCACGTATTCACGACTTTAGATCTTGAGTCGCTGCGCCTTCGGTTGCTCCGCCGAAGCAGGCACTACACCTTGCGAGAACCCAGTCCGCCGAGTGCCGCGCACCGCGTCTACCCCGTTCTTAGTTCTCATCGCGGTTCCAAATAACATCTAGATACACCCTTCTGTTCCGGGTCTGGTCCTAAGGCGCCAGATGCTGCCATCACCCTCCCACCCAGCCTGTGACATGCGCTGCGGGACTGGCCATGTTCCAACTGCACGCGGGAACGTTCGCTGTTTGGGGGGCGGACAAAAACGTGGACTGGTTTTAGCTCGCGAGTCTGAGACTCTGTCAGTACTAAATCGGGCTGAGAGAGCCAAGGGAGATTTTGATCGGCTTCGCGTTGTACCAACGGATGTAGGAATCAATTACGCCGTTGGCCCCAAGGCGCTGCAAATGGATTTCGGCCACTGAGGGCGCCTGTGTCTGCCCCCGTTGGGCGCGTCGCGGGTGCGGCTCAGGCCGGCGAGATCGCGCCACGGAACCAGGGGGCCGCGCTTGCATTCCGCTTGTCGGCACGGACGTTGCAGGTGCCGGGGCCCAGCTTCTCAAGCCGAAAGGCCACACTTGCGTGCGCGTGGGACGCCTGTGGCGACTGCGTGTCTTGAGGTCGCAGGGTCAAGCAATCCAAAAGTGCACTTGCCGTCGCGCGCTGCTGCCGATGGCGGTCGATGTTTGCTGCGCCTCGGAACCAACTTCGCACGGCGGTTACTGAAGAGCTCCAATGTACTGGAGAGCCATGATGCCTGTTGCGAACTACAAGGACCGCCTGGAGGATCTTGGGAGACACCTGAATTTGGCAAGCCTGGCGCCCAACGACGCTCATGTGTGTCAGATACATGTTGGCGAAGCCCCGAGACTCTTCATCAGCTACGGTGAGACCGACGACGAGATTCACTGGACGAGCGTGGTGGCCAGTCTGCTCGGTCGGGACGGCGTGCCGATCTTCAGGGGCCTGCTGAGTGCCAGCCTCGATTGGTCCTTGACACGCGGTTTCTACTTTGGGCTCGACGAGGGCTGCGAGGTCATCACGTTGCGGCACCACGCACCAGCCAGCGTGTTGGACACTCCGCGCTTCATCGACATCACGGAAAAGTTTCTGGGTGTCGCCACATTCTGGACAGGGCGGCTCCATGTCGAGGAAGGCTTCACGCCTTCTTCTGCTGGCAGGCGACTGCACACACGCTCGACGGAGTCCGCGCCACGAATGAGCGATTTCCTGAACCACGCCTGAGGAGCTGGCATGACCTTGCAGAACAACGTTTCCAATGCCGCCGGCATGTCGGCTTGGCAGGCTATGGCCAGCGAGCCTGCCAATTCCAAGATCGATGTTTCGCACTCGGGCGAACCTTCGGCCAAGGGGGACGACGTCGATTTGGGTAGCGACGCGTCCAAGGCTGCCTTCGACAACCTCTTCACCGCGCTGCACACGTCCTATCCCACGAAGTCGCAAGCCGTGCGCATCCTTCTCGAAGGCGCCCATGACGGTGGAGCGCCTTTGACACCAAAGCTCGTGGGGCAAGCCATTCACATCGCGGAGAATTCCGCCGCGATGCTGTGCGACAAATACAGCGAGCGAGCCACTTTGAGCAGCCTGTCTCCGAGAGGAGACGAGGGAAGGGCACTGTTGACGGACTTCAGTCGCCTGGTCGTGGAGCGCAATATCGCTTGCGCCGCTACGACCTGCTCGGCACGCTCCGAGGTTCTCGGCGCAATCATCAGCGAGATCCGTTCCGCCCCCCATGTCAGCGAGAACGTCAAGCAGCGGCTGCTGGCTCATGCCGAAGCCGCAAAGCTGCAACAGGACTTCGCCGACAAGGCCGCTACGTCCGATATTCCCGTGATCCGAGCGCTGAAAAGCCCGGTGGATGCCTGCTGGAAGCTCGTGATGGATGGCTATCTCGGCCTGGGTTCGTTTTCCGGCACCGCGGCCCTCAAGCAGAGTCATTTCGAGAACGAATGTGGCTACATGCGCGGGATGCTCAATGGATTGAATGCCATGCTCGCGACCATGCGTGAGCCCCTGACGGCGGAGATGTACGAATCTCTGCATGATGTCGCCGTGAACGGCGTGCAGGAGCGAGACACGCTCGACCACACTGCGGTCATGGCTTCGAAGTTCAGGGACGGCGAGGCCGTCGGCTTCAAGCTCGACGTGGCTGGCAATGGTGCAATTGGAAAGCTGCCGAACATGACGCAAGCCGGGCTGGGAGAGTACATGGAGTCTGGCAAGGCCAAGACCGGCTTGATCAGCTTCGACAACAGGGAACCGGTCCCGAAGCTGGTGGCCAAGGAGATTCCCCGAGAGACGTGCATTCAAAAAGCTACGGAGATCATCGGGAAGTACGGCGTTGCGCGCGAAAAAGCGCTTGAAATGGGGAACGCAGGTGACCGCGAACTCGCCATCCTTCGAGCCATTGCAGCATGTTGCCAGGATCTAGACCAGCACCACCTGTTCATGGACGGCAACATTCGAACCATCGCCTTCTTGGTGATGAACAAGCTGCTCTTGCAGAACGAACTGCTTCCATCCGTGCTTCAGGACCCCAACGTCTTCGACATGAACGGCATCGAAGAGATCGTCGGAGACATTAGATTGGGGCAGGAGGCGTTTCAAACGCTGTGATCGGGCGCGGTGCACCCGATGCGGTCTTGTCTTGTGCGTGCTCGCCGGCACCGAGTTCGACCGGCGTGCTTTTTCCCGCGGCTCAGAAGTGGGGAGGAGGCCGGCGCAGATTCAGCAACATGGCAGCTCAGCGGTAATTGCTTCCACAATGCAAAGCCTCCTGCAGCGCGGACAGGCAGGCCGACCAAGGCAGCCGTTCTTGTTCCAGTCTAAGGTGCATCCCCCGTTTGTTTACACGCAGGCCTGTGTAGACCTCCATTTCGGAAGACGTGAGGTGGCGCAACTCTTCAGCACGATTGGGTTTGGCTTCGGTGGACGGCAACCACCGCGTGAGCGGTAAAGCCGAGGCCGCACGGACCGCGCGATTGAACAGACCCTTCGCAGCCGAGGCAGTTGCATGAGCGAGCGGGCAAGGTGTCATTGGACGGAGCGGCTCGTCGCTGACTACGTCCTCGCTTTTTCCCGATTTCACCCATTTTCAGCATTTCAGCGGTTGCTGAAATCAGAATTTTCAATGAAATCTCTTTGATGATTTCATCGGAAATGGTATTTTCAACGAATGCTGAAAGCCGATAATTTAATGAAAGACTTAGAGCGCCAGGCTGCGGGTACCTTGCGCGCGCTCTTGGAGCAAGTGCCCGCGATCAAGCTTCTGGATATCGGGCATGAGGCGCTGGCGCCCGATCACGGAGTCGATATCGTGGCGCACGTCGAGGTGTATGGCAGGCGACAGGCGTTAGTCTGCGAAGTGAAGTCCAGTGGCCAGCCGCGTCACGTTCGGCTGGCGCTCCTGCATCTGCGGGACATCGTTGCGAATCAAGCAAAGGATGCCGCGCCCGTCTTCATCGCTCCGTATCTGTCGCCTGAAGCCCAGGCACTGTGCCGTGAGCACGATGTGGGCTACCTCGACCTGGAAGGCAACGCGAGATTGGCGTTCGGCAGCGTTTTCATCGAGCGCGAGGTTGCGAGCAAGCCTGGTGTGGAGCGGCGCGAACTCAGGTCGATTTTCAAGCCGAAGGCCGCTCAGGTGTTGCGCGTGATGCTTCGGGATCCGCAGCGAACATGGCGCGTCACCGAGCTTGCAGAGGCCGCTGGGGTCAGCCTGGGACATGTGAGCAATGTGCGCGTCAGCTTGCTGGGCCGCGAGTGGGCGCAAGTGTCCGACGCAGGCTTGTACCTGTCCGAGCCCGATGCGCTTCTTGATGAATGGCGCGACGCCTACGAGCCGCCAGTCGGCCAGCGTATAAGTTTTTACACGACGCTGCACGGCCGTTCGTTCGAAGAGGCTGCGCGGCGCGTGATGAGCTCGAAGCGTGAAACGGTGTTGTTGGCAATGGCGTCCTTCTCGGCGGCGCACTGGCTTGCCCCGTATGGCCGCACCGGTACGCAGTACTTCTATGCGGACGATGCGGGCCTCGAACAATTGCGGTCGAGCCTGAAGCTGTCTTCCGCCTCGAAAGGCGAGAACGTAACGGTGACCTTGCTCAAGGACCTCGGTGTATTCCGCGATACGGTGGAGCCAGCACCGGGCGCCACTTGCACCAGTCCCGTCCAAACCTATCTGGATCTCGCCGCGGCCGGGGAGCGGGGGCGGGAGGCGGCCGACCATCTGCGACAAGAAAGGTTGAAATGGCAGAAATGACCCCAGGCGAGCCACAGTCCGCCGCTGACTACGACGACCGCACGACGGCGGCCGTCAAAACGGTGTTGCTAGAAATTGGCCAGATCCTCGGAAGTTTCAAGGGCAAGTTCGCTATCGTCGGCGGCGCCGTCCCGTGGCTGCTGCTTGGCAACGAGGACATGCCGCACGTCGGCACGCTCGATGTGGATCTTGGGCTGAATGCCGAGGCCTTGGGTGACGGCGAATACGCGACGCTGGTCGATGCTCTGCAGGGGCTGCCGGCGGGCATTGGCCGAGTTAGCCGCTGCGGGCGAAGAGCTGGAGGCTGGGCGGCAGGAGCCCGTCGGGCGCTTGCGGCTCACCATGCCCGTCATCATCGGGCGGCTGCTGATCGCGCCGCTGCTGTTAGAACTGGGGGAGCGGTATCCGCAGCTGAGCTTCGATATCGCCTACAGCGACCGGCGGGCCGACCTGATCGAGGAGGGCATCGACCTGGGCATCCGCAGCGGCGTGCTTGACGACAGCACCACGCTGGCGGCGCGGCCGCTGGGGCGGCAAGTGATGGCCGTCTATGCGTCACTGGGCTATCTTGCGAAGCATTCACGGCCGACCTCGTTCGACGACCTGCTGGTGCAACGCGAATCGCATCGCTTCGTGGGCTATGCGCGCCAGGGGTGGCGACAGCCCTGGCGCTTCGCCTCCGCCGACGGCGCCGCTGCATCGGTCCCGTTCGAGGTCGAATCGCGCTTTGCCTGCGATGCGCTCGACGTGGTGATGGACGGCGCCGTCGCGGGCTGGGGTCTGGCGCGCGTACCGGTCTGGATGGCTGCGGGCCATGTTGCCGCGGGGCGCTTGGTGCGCGTGTTCGACGAGCCCGAGCCCTTCGGCTACGAGCTGCATGCGGTCTGGCCGCGCATGCGCACCCTCCCCATGAAAGTGCGCGTGGTGATCGACACGCTGCTGGCGCGGCTTCCCCATTCGATGGCCGCCGCAAAAGCCGGCGAATGAGCGCAATCTGTTGGAGTCCCCTGCGCTTGGGCCGGTATGGCTCCGAGAGGGCAGATCGTGGCGTATGGCCACCTCACGGTGAGGCGCGCTCGGTGCCAGCACAGATTGTCCGCCGAGAACGGCCCAAGCGGGTGGCTCAAAATTGTCTGCGCGCCATAAAACTTAACATAAGACACATTGTTGTCAAATCCAGCCGACCAGATGGTGCACCTGCAAGTCCCGCTGCGCGCGTATTCCGCAGGGAGGTCACACGCGTCATAGCTCCCGCTTGGGGCCGGCGAGATTCGCGGTCAGCGCCTGAGCGCTTTGCCTTGACGATCCACTCCGTAGGCGTCTTGGCGGCAGATGAACCCCGCCCATACGGTCTCCTGGCCATCCTGGAAAAGCACTAAGGAAAATCCTGGGTATGAAGGTCTTGAAATCCGCCCGCTGCTGCGTAAATTTGGTCAGAGAGTCTCTCTTCCTTCACACCAATCGAACTTTGAGAAAGGAGTTGATCATGTCTTCACGATTTGGCTTTTCCCTCTCGGGGAATGAAGGGCGGAGTCGCGCGAAAATGAGCCGAGGCACAGGCAAGCCCTTCATGAGTCCGAAACAGATCGATGCGTACCTTATCGCGCGGGACGCGTTGCGCCGTGTCCAACGCGCATCGTCGGTGCCGCCGTCGCGCCGGGCGCTTGACTTCGTTGGGGGCACCCGAGCCAGCGATCGTCGGAGCCTCGATTCCTAGTGCTCGCCTTGGGCAGGCAGCCTGCCGGGGAAGCGGCGGGCTGCCGACAGTCCATTCGCGCGAGATGCCGAAGCAACTCGCGCATCCCAAGACACGCACTCCGACGAGGCTGTCAGCAAGCCGATGTGGCGCGCTATGTGGCTCCTGCTATTCACGCTTGCAGCCCTGGAGCGAGTGGCCAGATTCCAAAGTATCGATTCAGATATGAATGAATTTCAAGGTGGTGAAGCCTTGGTCCGACGCTGAGGGATGGGGTCCTCGTGAGCTCTTGATTTCAAACGCAAGGGTCACGCAAGCCCGTGGCTGACAGTGGCGCAGCGCGAAACGTTCCGGACGCGCCCTGCTCCTACTTCGCTCGCATTCGGATGCGGCCAGTCTTCGCAGACGACTCACCCATCGAGGAACTTGCGACATGGCAACCAGCAGCATTCTGGGCGGCGATCTTCCGCCCAACGAACCCAAGGGCACCGGCGTGGACAGCCTGGGCCCAAGTGACTCCAGCGACAGCGGCAGCGACGCCGCGGGCACCGAAGACCGTGCGTCTTCAGAGGGAGGGCTCGAGGAAGCGACGAACGCGGACATCCTCCCCGACCGCGTGGGCGTGTTCCCCGATGCCGCCTCGGAAGTGGCCACGTCCCCTGAAGACCCCGAAGCGGCAAGCGCCGAGGATCTGGCGGACACGGGCGACGAACCCGAAGACGAAGAGAACGACTGATGCCCGTCAGCGCCGCCGACGCTCGCGGCAAGAAAAAAAGGCACTCCGCACAACCCATCGCCGACCTGGACGACACGCTGCGAGGCGTCTTCGGTCATGCCCGCCTGCGCGTCGGCCAGGCGGAGGTCATCGAACGGGTCATGGCGGGGCTGCCGACGCTGGCGGTGATGCCCACCGGCGCTGGCAAATCGCTTTGCTACCAACTGCCGGCGGCGGTGCTGCAAGGACGCACCGTCGTGGTGTCGCCACTCATTGCATTGATGAAGGACCAATGCGACAAGCTGCAGCACCTGGGCATCCAGGCCGTGCAGGTCAACAGCTCGCTGAGCGCGGCAGAACTGGCGCAGGCCGAGCTTGCCATCGACGACGGCAGTGCGCGCATCGTGCTGACGACGCCCGAACGGCTTGCCGATCCGGCCTTTTTGCAGCGCCTGCGCGCTCATCCGGTGGCACTGGTCGCGGTCGACGAGGCCCATTGCATCTCGCAATGGGGCCATGACTTCCGGCCCGCATTCCTGGAGATCGGCCCCGCGCTGCGGGCACTGGAAAATCCGCCGGTGCTGGCGCTCACCGCGACGGCGGGCGACGACGTGGCCACCGACATCATGAAGTGCCTGGGCATCCCGCGCGCCGGCCTGGTCGACACGGGCGCTTACCGCCCCAATCTGCATTTCGCGGTCGAGCAGATGGCGGACGAGAAAGAGCGGCTGCGCCGTGTCGCTGAGTTCGTTCAGCAGGCGCGGGGTTGCGGCATCGTCTACGCCGCCACGGTCAAGGTGGCGCAGCAGGCCTTCGACGCACTGAAGGCGCACGACGAATCGGTCGCGCTCTACCACGGCAAGCTCGGCGCACGTGAACGCAACGAGGCCCAGGAGTCGTTCATGACCGGAACCGCCCGCGTCATGGTGGCCACCAATGCGTTCGGCATGGGCATCGACAAGCCCGACATCCGGTTCGTGCTGCACTGCCAGATGCCCTCCAGCGTGCACGCCTACTACCAGGAGGCCGGACGCGCGGGCCGTGACGGACAGGTCGCGCACTGCGTGCTGCTGTTCCATGCCAAGGACAGGGCAGTGCAGCAGTTCTTTCTCGCCGGCCGCTACCCTCAGCTCGAAGACCTCGACGCCATCTATCGGCAGTTGCTGGCCGCACCGCCCGAGCCGCAAGGCTGGACGGCCGCCAGCCTGATCGACGCGCTGGACCGCCCGCGCACCAAGATGCAGTCGGCCATCGCACTGCTGCGAAAAGAAAAGGTGCTGAAGGTCGATCGGCTCGCCCGTGTGTCGCTGCGTCAGCGCGAGGCTGCCGGCATCGACTTCGCCCCCATGCTGGACGCCTACAAGGACCGGCGCATTCAGGACCGCGAAACGCTCGAGCGCATGCTTTCCTATGCGCAATCGGGGCAGTGCCGCTGGCAGCTGCTGCTCAGCGATCTCGACGCGGCGGCGCCCGCGAGGCGCTGCGGCGCGTGCGACAACTGCCGGCGCATTGCAGCCCATGAAGCCGCGATGGCGCAGCCGATCGTCGTCGGCAGCGAGCCCCCGACGATCACCACGCGCAGCAGCCCGGCGTTCGTGGCAAGCGACACGGTCAGGGTCAGGCGCTTCGGTTCCGGTGTCGTCGTCGCGTCGGACACGAGCTCGATCACTGTCGAATTTCCGGATGGCAGCCGGCGCAGCTTTCATCCCGACTACGTCAGTCGCCGACGGGCTCCGGGTGGTGGACGTACCGCACAGCCGCCGGTGACGGGAACAGTCGATTGAGCCATAGTTTGGGAACAGAGGTCAGCCGCTGCGGCACGCGGTCACTCGCTATTCCTCCATCCTTCAATGGGACTTTTTTGCCGTAGGCATGATTGTTGGCCTTGGCCCTGGTGAGCAGCGATGGCGGGTAGGCGAGGTATTTGGTTGGAGGCCGGGCGCGTGCGTGCAGGACGCCGGGTGTTCTGCTTGGCGTAAGCGCCCTTTTCTTCAGGTACTCCGCGTCGGACTCAGCCGCTCGCTCGCCTCTTTGGCGATGGTCAGCGCACCCACCAACTCCTGCCAAGTCTCGAAGGTGTACCCGCCCAGCGCGGTACGCCACCGCCCACCCTGGGTTTTCAAAACGCGGGAGAACGAAGCCATGTTTCCCAAAACGCTCGGAAACAGTTGCCCTCCATAGAATCTTTCATCGACCTTGCATCCGAGCATGGCGGCCAACGCTTGGGCTGTCTCACGGCTGATTGGTGCGGCATCTCTGTTCATCTGCGCGAATCTCGCATTTCAGCAGGCCGACGTTTGTAGGCAGATGCCTCCATTCGCATGCGCACGAGGGAAGACAGGGACGTTGCCCTGTGAATAGCGGCGCGGGTCGCGAGGAGTCAGGCCAGAACCGGTCGATCGGCTCACCGTAAAGACTGGCCGCCGTCGATGCCCCCTTCTGCAGTGCAAGGAGTGCTCGGCCGATGAAACCAGCGGCCTACGCCGGCCGGCAACCACCGCAGCCTTCAAGGAAGGCCGCGAAACGCTTCACCCAAAGCAGGTTCCTCTGCGCGGCCCCCTCGGCTTCCTTCTGCGTTCCAGATCCGCTCAGATGCGCCTGATCTTCGAAGTGCTTTTTGAAGGAGCCGCTTTCCAGCGCGCCGTAGACGGCCTTGGCCAAAATCTCTGCGTCTCTGGCGCCGATCACCGGAAAGAAGGGAAGGTCGGGGTAGACGTCAGACGTGATGGATGCGTGCAGTGCTATCCAGATGTCCCTGCTTTGAAAACGAATCTCTCTGCCCGCCACGGTCGTCGGAGCATCGCCAATCAATTTCAGCTCGTCCATCGTCAGCATTTGACCAGTCAGCGCAGCGCAAGACAAGCCTTCGTCCCTCACTGCGGCGTGCCTTGGCCACAGGTGGTGAAGCTAGTCTTTCCCGGTGCCTGGGATGAAAAGAGTCTGCGGCCTTCCCCTCGGGGTTCACACATGGGGCAAGAAGGCGCGTTTTTTGAGAATTCTTCGCCCCCTGCCCGATCGACCCAGGCCATGGACAGGTTCAGACGGACGATAGCCGGTGCCCCATGCGTTGCGTCACCGATCCAAATGTTGAGATGGGCCGTTAACCTACATGTGCAGTGGAGGGCCTCTGCGCTAATGAAGACTGTCTCCCCGCCGGAAAGTCTCGAGGGAGCGCTCTGGAACCTCCAAGGATGCGGAGCGGCAGTCGGCTTCTTGACGACGGCGGAACCATCTGCCAGCGCCGGATTCCGAGAGGAACAGAGTTTGGCGCTGCTGTTGGAAACGCAGCAGCGCGTCGCTCGTCAATTTCCTGGCTTGCGACCTTCTTGAGCGAGCGATTGCTGGCGGGCATAGTCAGGAGCTCATCTTTCAACCCTGTGTGCGAGGTTTTTTATGACCACCGATCTTGAACCGAAGACTGAACCTGTCATGAAGGCTTTTGCTGAACTCGACGCAATGACAAGCAGGTTTCTCAGGCATTTGGGCAGCGCGAACGTTGCGCCTCTGTGCCGCGGTCATGTCCAGGCAATCTCCCCTGCAACGGACAAGTTCACGGGGCAGTGCCTGGACACGCCTTACGTCGTTCGTTGGCGCCCTGTTGTGGTGGACACTCGGCCTACATTGCAGGAATTCGAATTCGCCGCCCAATACGCGGGTGAGCCTGTGGTTCTCACGCGGGTCTATCTGGGACTGACAGGAAAGCTGTCGCTTGACTCCGGCCAGTTGGTGCCCCTCTGTGATCACGACGACCCCGAAGTCGCACGCACTTTGGCCGGCCTTGTGCTGACCGGTTTGCTCAGTTCGGTGATTTACGCTCCGCGGGATCGGCTCTACGGAACCGAAGAGCTGGAGGATCCGGCGCTGGATGCCGAGACAGCCTGAGTCGGCGTGGACGGACGCCTGGCGGCATGGAATCGATGGGGCGAGCCCACGGATGGCGATGCCGGTGCTCCGGCGTGCCGCAGGTATGCGAAACGTCAAGGCCCGGACCATCCTGATCAACGCTGACTGAATGGTTCGAGACGCTGATGCTGCGCCCCGCGACGCCGTCGAGCGGCCACGGCTGATGCGCCTGCCCTGCTCTCGCCGGGGTCAGCGATATCAACTCGATAAGCGCCACTGCGGCGCCGCCCCGCGCGTTGGTACTTTGCGCTCGGACTTGATTCGATCAAGCTCTCAGCGGCGCTGCGCGCGAACCTGGCAGGCGCTGCGTTGCTTCCATCATCCGCTTTGGCGATCGGCCCAACGCATGCATCGCGCTTTCATATCTTCAACGAGTGATTCACGGTCAGCGAAAAGCTTGGACGTCGCGATGAGGCAGACCAGCTTCTCGTCTTTGTAGATTTCCGCTCGCCCTGCAAGCGCAATCGCATAAGTTCGACCGACACCGATACTGAACTCCCATCTCAAGTACGCGAACCTCTCGGCTTCCACAAGCACCCCAAAAATGGCGATCCTTTGGCCCCATTGCCTTTGATCGCGACCCGTGGGAAGCTAATTGAGACGCCTTTCGCTCGTTGTAGGAACGGGCCGCGCTTCGCGTACAAGCGCATCCGTGCCTGAAGGGGTCATGGAATCGGCGCTGTCTTCGCGTTGCACCCTATGGGCTGTCTAGGCCGATGGAGGCCCCTCGTGGTGTGCGTACTGGCCTTGTCAGCCGAAGCGGTGGAGACGCCTTGGTCCGAACCCGTCTCGTGGTCCGAGCCCGACGTCTCCGTCTATCCCGATCCTGTGGTTTTGGCGGGCCTTGGGCCGGGCTCGGGTTTCAGGAGCGGATGCGTCCCAAGCGGATCGCACCCTTGCGCTCAAACCGACGCAGGATCGCAGCCAGCGACGAGTAAGGAATCCCGATGCCCCCCAGCATGAGCGCCGTGGCTGCTGCCTTGGGCGTGCGGCACTTCTCGGGTAATCCGGACACGGCCTTCAGCACGCTCAGCTCTCGCGCATTCAGCGGCGCACGCAGATGGATGAACTGATTTTGTGGCCCGGGCCCCTTCACTCCGCGCACGGCATCACGGATATCACCGGCGACTTCGCGCCTCCTGTTCGAAGGAGTCATGGCTACGCAATGTGCACGTCGATCCTGACCTCCTTCTGAACGAATGAGCCCCTATCGGGAGCGTGATGCAGCTGTGATGGGAACCACAACGATTCCTTTTCCCAAAGCGGGCATTTAGATCGACCCCATTTGCCCGTAACCGTCGGCTCACTTAAGGTCCGCGCAGATCTGCAACCCCACAGCCCGCTCCATGTCATCGCGCCCCAACGCCGCCCGGACTGGCATTTCCCGTCACTTCTATCCGCACCTCGCGCTGGCCGTTGTCCTGTTGTTCATTGCCATCTGGCTGGTTTATTGGTTTGTCGTTTCCCAATGAAATCTCTTCATCAACGCGCTCACGCCGAGCGTCATCGAACGCATCGTGTGGCCTGGCTGCGCGCGGCGGTGCTGGGCGCCAACGACGGCATCATCTCGACAGCCAGTCTCGTCGTCGGGGTGGCGGCGGCCCAGGCAAGCCACGCGAATATCCTGACGACAGCGGTAGCGGGTCTTGTGGCCGGTGCCATGTCGATGGCCGCCGGCGAATTCGTTTCGGTGTACTCGCAGGCTGATACGGAGGCGGCCGACCTCGAGCGAGAGCGCCTGGAGTTGCATGCGGACCCGGAAGCCGAGCATCGCGAACTGTCAGCCATCTACATGGGCCGCGGGCTGGATCGCGCCCTGTCTCAGCAGGTCGCGACTCAGCTCATGGCGCACGATGCGCTGGGCGCCCACGCACGCGACGAACTGGGGATCACGGAGGCGTTCAGCGCACGTCCGCTGCAGGCGGCGCTGGCTTCTGCCGCGAGCTTTTCCGCGGGTGCGACTTTGCCACTCGCCGTGGTCGCGCTGGCACCTGCGGCCACGCTGTTGCCATGGACGGTGGCGACGGCGATCGCGTTTCTGATGCTGCTGGGTGCCGTCGCGGCCCGCATCGGCGGCACACCCGTGGCCAAGAGTGTCTGGCGCGTGGCGTTCTGGGGCACCGTGGCGATGGCTGCGACAGCCGCGGTGGGCACGGTGTTTGGCACGCTTGCGTGACCCGGCGCAGCCCACCCCACGCAGTCCCTGCCAATACTCAAGGGTGCGCAGTCCGTGTCGCAAACCGGCGAGTGGCCTTGACCTCTCAGCGGCCATCCTGACCGCAGGCGACGCATCGGACAGGACTCGCGGTGGGATTGGAGCGCTCGCCGCCTTCGCTTCAGTGGGCAACTGCGCGCTCAAACCGAGAGCGTGCGCTCGGTCACGTCCTGGAGTATGGCCTTGGCGCCTCGACCCAGACCAACTTGCCGAGCGTGGCTGGGCGGAGACGCCTGCGTTGGATTGATGCCGTGGCGTGGTGCCAGGTCAATGCTCCGCCGGCGGACACCCGCGATGTCGCGCAATAGCAGAGCGCGAGACGGCGCGTCCTCGAACAGCCGCCAAGCGAGCAGACGGAAAATGCACTAACGGCATGGGAGTTTGCATTGAAGGCGGTGTTCGCGTGTTCATAGGCTTCCGTTTGCCGTTAGTGTATTTGAAAAACGGGAAGGAGATCCCGGCCGCGCCACTGAGACGCACTCGGTCAGTGACTGTCCGGTCACCAGGCCCGGCGAGGCCTGCCATGGGAAGAACAGCCTGTGCCTCGATGCTGAAGGAATCCAGCCGGACGGCGGGTGTGACGCCATCCGACGCCGGAGATAACGGAGGCCCGAAAGACCACGCGCGTGCACTCTCCTCCTGCACCGGCGTGAAAATTCGCAACCACCCCCCGTTGGGGTACTCCACAACCCGCTCGCAGGCGACCCACACAAGCGCGATGGCCTCCGAGGCGCTTCCTACAAGGTCGCCCGGCGCGAACGAAATCCGTCCAGCGGTTTGCCGGCCGCCAGTGCATCGCGCGGCCGGCGCGGACAAGATCCGCGCATCCCCTAGCATTTGCGCTGCAACACTGTAAGCAGTGCCTGCGCTGCGTGCGCCTCGGCCGGCGTTGCCGATTGGACGGGCCCAGCCACGCGTTTGTCGAAAGCACCTGCGGGTGATGCCATCGGCAGTTCGACTTCCTTCATCCGTGCGAGAACTGCCGTCACTTCCTTTGTCGGAGTTGCTCCGCTTGGGCTTGCAGTTCGGCAATCTGCTGTTGAAGCTCGCCGTATGTTTCAGCCATGGGATCTGCTTTCATTCTAGGAATGTCCACCTACCACCAGTTGACTCGGGCATTGAACGGACGGCTCTTCCCCCCATTTTCGAACACGCCCTTGGAACGCCACCGGGCCGTCGGCATCACCATGCAACCGCTCGGAAAGCAATTCGATTTACAGCCTCGGCATGGCCAGGCGCGATGCGGCGGACTCTTAAGCCGCGTCGCATGTATCCAGAGTTGCAGCGACCGGATGTGCTTGTCACCGACAAGCTCTTGGTTTGCATCGCGCCGGACGCGGCATGGGACTACACAAGAGATGTCAGCGCACCTTAAGTTGCACTCTCAAGCCAGCGTCAATTACGACGGCTGTGGCGCGTTTTGATCGATTGACTCGCTCAGTTTCATGTCTCTGATCACCATCCTCGTTGAAGACAGTCAAACGATCCGAAATAATCTGATCCCGGCCTTGTCCGAGCTGGCTCAAGCCCACGTGGTTGCTGTGGCGGGGTCTCCGCTTGAAGCAGCGACCGTGCTCAATGCCCATCGCGACGTATGGCAACTCGCAGTGGTCGACCTTTTCTTGTCCAATGGGTCCGGCCTCGCCGTGTTGGATCAATGCAAGCTGAGACACGCTCGCCAGCATGTCCTGGTCTTGACGAACTATGCTACCCCGGACATCCGTATGCGTTGCCTTGAACTGGGTGCTGACGGGGTGTTCGACAAATCCACCGAGCTCGATGAATTCTTCGAGGTGTGCCTGCGATACGCTCAGTCCTAGATGCGGCAGCGCGCGCTTGGTCCAGGCGGGTTGCGGTCGCCGTCCCCACGCATGCACTGCAACTTTCTGACTTACGTTCAAGCAAGCCATCATCGACAAAATCACGCACGAGCTGGCCGTGCTCAAGCGCATGAAGTTCGGCGCCAAGGCCGAGCGCTACAGCCCCGAACAGGCGAGCCTCCGCAAGGAGGCTGTGGAGACCGACATCGAGGCACTGACCTGCGAACTGGACGGCATTGCTCAAGGCAAACAGGGCCGCGACCGACCGGCAGACCGCGCGGCGCTTGCCGCCTCTAGTCCATCTGCCGCGTCGCGACGTGCAGCACGCCGCACAGCACCACCTGCCACTGTGGCTGCGCGCTCAAACGCATCGGCGAGACATCGCGGAGAAGCAGGACTACCAGCCTGGTGTCTTCACCGTGGAGCGCCATGTGCGTGGCAAGTGGGTGTGCTCGCAATGCGAGACGCTGGTACAGGCGCCGGTGCCGCCGAACGTTATAGACAAAGGCATCCCAACCGCCGGCCTGCTGGCCCAAGTCCTGGTGGCCGAGTACGCCGACCGCCTCCCGTTGTACCGACAGGAGGGCCTCTTTGCCCGCACAGGCATGGCGCTGCCACGCTCCACGCTGGCCCAGTGGGTTGCCGCTTGTCGATGCCCTGAAGCGGGAGCTGCTGTTGCACCCGGTGATGCACGCCGACGAGACGCCCGTGGCCATGCTCAAGCTGGGAAATGGCAAGACTCCCCGCGCCTACCTGTGGAGCTACTGCAGCACGCACTTCGCTGGCATGCACGCGGTGGTCTTCGACTTCGCCGAGAGCCGCGCAGGCCACCATGCGCGCGGTTTCCTTGGCGTCACACTGACCGCAGGACGGCGCGGTGCGCCGGTTTGCGACGACTTCAGTGGGTACGAGCAGCTCTTCTTCGTGGGCATCTCGAAGCAGGTTGCCTCGCCCACCGGGATGTCCATAGCGTCGCGCCGACTGACACAGGACGCTTCCAGATGAAATCATTCACTTGCAGTCGATGCAGAAGTCGCGCCTTATCTGAGAACGTCTCGCGTGAGAGCTGCCGAAGCCCTTGGCTTCTTTCGGCACGAGGTGATGATGTCTACGTAAAACAACAGTTGTTGATCCCGAAGAAAGACAAATTCGCCTTACAGTAAGCCAAAGGTGTCTTCGATGCGGATCGGCTTTCGCCGGCGATTGCGGAACGCTCGCGCCGATGCACTTCGCTCCGCTCAACAGAATTGCCGTGCCATGGAGCGTATCGCGCGCGTCCCGTACCGCGGGCTCTGTCCTCAGCGGCGGCATCGCCCTGTGGGTGTTGCTCGGTTACGCGTTGAATGCGCCAAGCATGTGGCTCCCCTTGCCCGACCTGCCTCCGACGCACCCCTACACGGCGCTTTGCCTGTTGATGCTCTCGGTCGCGCTGCTGCCGGGACGATCGACCGGACTCCCCCGCGCGCTCGCACGCGTCGCGGTGCTGGCTGCGCTGTGCCTCATTGCGATCCGGCTGTTTGTTCCCCTGACGGGCGATCAGCTCTTCAGTGACTTGACGCCGTTTTCTGACACGCTCGACTCGCAGCACCAAGCCACCGGCAGAGTCATTGCGATGCCGCTGAATGTGGCGTTGACCTTGCTGCTGTTGTGCCTCGGTGACATCGCGCGGCGCATGCGCTACTGGCTGGCGTCGCAGTTGCTAGCCACCGCCTCGCTGGCAATACTCTTCATTGCCTTCGCCGGTAACCTCGGCGGCCTGCTGGTCTTCAAGGGCGCGATGGCGCCCTTCACGATGGCGGGCATCACATCCCTGGCGCTGGCGCTCCTGTTGGCAACCTCGCGCCGATCCTTCATGCGATCCCTCACCGCAAGGTCGGAGCCGGGCCGCCTTGCGCGCCGCCTGCTGGGCAGCACGGCGTTGATACTGGCACTGGGGGTCTGGCTCATGGCTCGGCGGCTGGACTACCCTGGCATGCAATTACCGCCGGACGGCGTGCTGCTGATTTATCAAAGCGCGTTCATCATCGCGTTGATCTGGGTGGTCGTCACCATCAGCACTGTGCGCGCCGACGGCGTGGATCGCTTGCGAGGCATTGCCGAGCGCCTCACGCAGCGAGCCGCCGATCGAGATGCCCTCACCGGGCTGCTCACGCGCAACAAGATGATGCACTTGCGCCGAAGCACGAGGGCCGCCACGGTGTCGTCCGCCAGCGAACTGCTCATCGACCTGGACGGCTTTCGGGCAATCAACGAAGCCTTCGGCGCTGCCGAAGGCGATCACGTTCTGGTCGAAGTCGCAGCGCGCCTGCGCAGCGTCGCCAACGGCCATCTGGTGGGTCGCATCGGCGGCGACGAATTCGCCATCTGCTGCGCGGACTTGACAGCCGAGGCGGCCGAGCAATTGAGCGATGCGGTCATGCAGGCACTTGCGCGGCCCTACACGGTGCGCGGACGCAGCTTTCGCCTGGCGGCGAGCGTCGGCACTGCGCACACGAAAGAGACCCATGGCGCCAACCTGGCGCAAGCCGCCGATCAAGCCATGTATGTCGCCAAGGCCCGTGGCGGCAATCAGACCGTGACCTTCGAAAAAGCCATGCACGACGTGCGCAAGCAGGAGGTGGAGCTTGAGCAAGACCTGCATCGGGCCTTGATCAACGACGATGAGCTCTGGCTTTCTTTCCAGCCAGTGGTCGACGTGGCCAACCGCCAACTCGTGGCTGTCGAGTCGCTCGCGCGGTGGCGTCATCCCCGGCTTGGCGCCATACCGCCCGACCAGTTCATTCCCCTGGCGGAACGCAAGGGCTTGATCGCTGCGCTGGGCCGAAAGCTGCTCGGTCTGGCGGTCGATCAGGCCGCGGCATGGGAGCAAGCCTCAGCCGGCCAATGGCCGGTGATCAATCTGAACGTGTCGCCTGCGCAGTTCGCCGCCGGCGACGTGATCGAGGACCTTCTGGCGCTCCTCGTAAAGCGAGGGCTGCCGGCCCAACGCTTCTGCATCGAAGTGACCGAGGGCGTGTTCGCTGACGGCAACGCAGTGGCCGCGCTGGAGCGAGCGCGCCAGCACGGCTTCAAAGTGGCAATGGACGACTTTGGCGTGGGCTATTCCACGCTCTCCCAACTGCCTCGAATGCCCCTCACCTCCTTGAAGCTGGACCGCAGCTTCATCGTCAACGCCGGCGAGAGCGAAGGTGACGCCGCCGTGCTCCGGTCCATCGTTCAGCTCGCACACGCGCTCAAGCTTCTGGTGGTTGCCGAGGGGGTGGAGACGCAGGCGCAATTCGATCTGGCGGCGAATTGCGATTGCGACGCCATCCAAGGCTACTTCATCGCGCGTCCCATGGCGCCTGAGGACTTCGACCGATGGAGGAGAGACACGCTCGATCGACCCTCCTTCGGAAATGTACCAACGCGCCAGGTTGTGCAAGGGCTTGTCACAGCACCATGAGGCGCCGTAGGGTCGACGGTGCTCGTGGTCAATGGGCGCAAACGGGGTTTGCTTAGCCGTTCTCCAATTGCGCTTCGCTGTGTTCAGCGACGTTCCCTCTGGCTGAAATCTCGCGTCGGTACACTTCAAGGGGCTCAGCCCATGAATTCACATCGACCTGCAACCCGTGCCGCAAACTCTTGGCAACCCCGCCACGGACGGTCGTGTGGAAGATGTGTCAAAGCAAGGCGTCGATGAAGTCTCTTCGCGGCCAGCTTCTTTTTTTCTGGGTGCTGCTGTTCGGCATGTGCGCCGCGTTGGCGGTGGTGATGCTCACGCTGTATCGCAGTAGCGCGGGTGCGCAGGTGGCGGCGGGGCGCAGCGCCACCGAACAGTCGTGCCGAGCCATCGCGGCGCGGTATGCCAAGTCGGTCACACCGCCCGCGCCGACCGCTCCCGCGCAACCGCAGCTCGACCTGCTCCAGGTGTTGCTGCAGCTGGTGCTAATCGAGGCGCCGCACGTGGAAGGCGGTGTGTGGCAGGCCGCCGGCGGGCAACTCGCCTACGCCTACCCGACCTATGAAGGCAGCGGCGTCAAGCGCGACGTGCCCGCGGCCGAGCAGCCGCTCATCGTGGAGATGGCGCAGCTCGCGGCGCGCACCCGGCAGCCGCAGACCGACGTGGTGCGCGGCAGCCGCGAGGCGCTGATCGTGTCGGCCTGCCCGCTGGCCGCGCCGGCCAACGACCTTGCGGCCTGGACCATGACGCGCACCAACGGCGGCGCGCTGGCCGCGCAAGGCAGCCTGCGCACCGGGCTGGGCGTGCTGCTGGTGCTGGTGCTGGCATCGGGCCTGTGGCTCGGCTTCATCCTGCTGCGCGGGCTGCGCCATGTGCAGCGCCTGGAAAACCGGCTGGTGCAGGCCGATGCCGACGGCGGCGCCATGCCCGAGCTGCCGCGCACCGGCGTGCGCGAGCTCGACCGCATCGTCGATGGCTTCAACCACTACCGCTTGCGCTTCGAGGAAGCCCGTGTCCACCTGCGCGACGCCGCGCAGCAGCGCAGCCGCGACCAGCGGCTGGCCGCGCTGGGGCGCATGACAGGGGGCATCGCGCATGAAATCCGCAACCCGATCGCCACCATGCGGCTGAAGGCAGAGAACGCGCTGGCCGCCGCGCCCGAGCGGCAGGGCCAGGCGCTGCAGGCCATCGTCGGGCAGATCGACCGGCTCGACGGGCTGGTGCAGAGCCTGCTGGCGCTGGTGCAGCCCGTCACGCTGGCGCCACGGGAGGTGGTGCTGCACCGTTGGCTCGACGAGCGCGTGGCCGTCGCGGCGCCCAAGGCCGACGCGGCGGGCGTGCAGGTCACGCTGCGACACGACACGCCCGCCAGCGCCGTGTTCGACCCGGTGCATCTGGCGCGCGCGGTGGACAACCTTCTCGACAACGCAGTGCGCCATGCGCGGCGCGGCGGCCACGTGATGCTCTGCGCATTGCAGCCCGATGCGCGCACGCTGGCGATCCGCGTGGACGACGACGGCCCCGGCGTGGCCGAGTCGCTGCAAGCCAGCCTGTTCGAGCCCTTCGCCACCGGCCGCGCCGACGGCACCGGGCTGGGCCTGGCGCTGGCGCGCGAGGTGGCGCTGGCGCACGGCGGCGAGCTGCATCATCGGCCGCTGGCACCGGGCACCCGCTTCGAACTGGAGCTTCCATGGCGCATCTCCTGATCGTCGACGACGACGACGCCTTTCGCGACACGCTGGCCGAAACCCCGCAGGGCCTGGGCCATGAGACGGTCACCGTCGCCAACGGCGCCGAGGCGGTGCGGGCGGCATCGCGCGAGCGCTTCGACGCCGTGTTCCTCGACCACCGCATGCCCGGCATGGACGGCCTGCAGACACTGGAGGCCATGCAGGCGCGCCTGGCGCGGCTGCCGCCGGTGATCGTTCTCACCGCGTTCTCGCGCGCGGGCAACACCATCGACGCGATGCGCCTGGGCGCCTTCGACCACCTGACCAAGCCCATCAGCCGCGAGGCGGTGCGCGAAGTGCTGGCGCGGGCGTTGCAGCAGCAGGCGGCGGGCTCTCCTTCGGGTGCTGCGCACGACGACGGGAGCGACCTCATCGGACCGAGCCATGCGATGCGCGAGGTGCACAAGCGCATCGGCCTGGCGGCCGCCCACGCGATGCCGGTGCTGGTGCTCGGCGAAACGGGCACCGGCAAGGAAATGGTGGCGCGCGCGTTGCACCGCCATTCGGCGCGCGCCGGGCAGCCCTTCGTGGCGGTCAACTGCTCGGCCATTCCGAGGGAGTTGCTCGAGAGCGAGCTCTTCGGCCACGTGCGCGGCGCCTTCACCGGCGCCACCGGCGAGCGGCCCGGGTGCTTTCGCGCGGCCGACGGCGGCGTGCTGCTGCTCGACGAGATCGGCGACATGGCGCTGGACGTGCAGGCCAAGATATTGCGCGCGCTGCAGGAGGGCGAAGTCACCCCGCTGGGCAGCCACCGCACGGTGAAGGTCGATGTCCGGGTGGTCGCGGCCACGCACCGCGACCTGGCCGCCGCCGTGCGCGAGGGACGCTTTCGCGAAGACCTGCTGTACCGGCTCGACGTGCTGTCGATCCGCATGCCGCCGCTGCGCGAGCGGCTGGCCGACATCATTCCGCTGGCCGAGCACTTCCTGCGGCGCGCGGCCGGCTCCGGCAGCCCCAAGGCGCTGTCGGCCGACGCCGCGCAGCGGCTGCTGAGCCACCCGTGGCCTGGCAACGTGCGCGAGCTGCGCAACGTGATGGAGCGCTGCCATGCGCTGGTGCGGCACCGGGTGATCGGCGAGGCGGACCTGGCCGAGCTGGCCATCGGGGTGAACGCCGCGCCGCGCGGCAAGGCGACCGACGCGCTGCCCGCCGACTGGCTCGAAGGCGACCTGCCCGCCGCCGTCGAAAAGCTCGAGCGCGTGCTGATCGCCCATGCGCTCGCGCAGACCCATGGCAACCGCGCCGAGACCGCACGGCGGCTGGGCATTCACCGCCAGTTGCTCTACCGCAAGCTGGCGCAGTACGGGCTCGACTGAGCCAGGGTGTCCGAAAAGCGGACACCCGGTGTCCCCGGATCATGCGGTTGCGACCCGTGCGACTCGCGCAAGCCGTTGATTTCAAAGGGTTCGTGCGCTGGCACGTTGTGTGAGATGTCCATGGCATCCATCCACACAAGGAGCCGCCCATGACACCGCGCATCGCCTTCGTCGCAACCGCCTGCTTCTGCCTGCTGGCCGGCAGCACGGCCTTTGCCCAGATGCCGCCACCGGCCGGCGGACCGCTGCCGCCGCCACCCGGCGCCACGGCACCCATGCCACCCGCCGCGCCCGAGGCGGGCACCGTTGCCACCGGCCGCGTGCAGCAATGGTTGCTCAACCCCAACGGCGAGGCCGACGGCCTGCTGCTGGCCGACGGCACGCAGGTGGCGTTTCCACCGCACCTCTCGGCCGCGGTGATGCAGGTGCTCAAGCCCGGCGACACGGTGCAGGTCAGCGGCTGGCGCGCGCCCAACGTGCCGGTGGTGCGCATGCAGTCGCTCAGCGCCAACGGCCGCAGCGTGAACGACCCGCCGCCGACGCCCGGCATGGCCCCGCCGCCGCCGCGCGAGCCGGGCGCGGCCGGCGCCTTGGATGCCATGTCGGCGGACGGGCGCATCGAACGCCTGCTGTACACCGACCGCGGCGACGTGCGCGGCGTGGTGCTGGCAGACAAGACCATCGTGCGCTTTCCACCGCACGTCGGCGCGGCGTACAGCGCGCAGCTGCAACCCGGCGCGCCGCTCCATGTGCGCGGCTGGGGCACGCGCGGCGCGCAGGGCACGGCACTGGAGGCGACGAGCCTGGGCGCGACCGCGGGCACGGTGCGCGAGGTGTTCGGCGGACCGGGGCTGGAACCCGCGCCGCGCGGTCCGCGCGGGCAGGTCGGCCCCGGCGGCCTCAAAGGGCCCCGCGGCCCGACACCGCCCGCCCCGCTGATGGCGCCTCCGGCCCCGGTGCCGGCGTCCTGATCTTCCTGGCCCGCCCGCCATGACCAACGCCGCCCCGTCCCCGTCCCGCCGCAGCCTGCGCGCGCTCGACGCGCTGGCCTTCTTCGCGCCCGACATCCAGGGCGGTGTCGGCCCGTTCCTGATCGTCTTCATGGCCGGCACGCTGGCCTGGGACCCGCAGCGCATCGGCACCGTGATGTTCGTCTCGGCGCTGGTGGGGCTCGCGGTGCAGGCGCCGGCCGGCGCGCTGATCGACAGCGTGCGGCACAAGCCGCGCTGGATCGCGGGCGCCGTCGCGCTGATTGCGGCGTGCTTGGTGGTCATGGCGAACTGGCCGGGCTACGGCGTGATCCTGGCGGGCCAGTCGCTCATTGGCGCGGCCGGCACGCTGGTGGCGCCGGCCATCGCGGCCACCAGCCTGGGCATGGTGGGCCGCGCCGGGCTGGACGCGCGCGTCGGCCGCAACGCGGCCATCACCGCGGCGGGCACCGTGCTGTGGGCACTGGGCACCGGCTGGGTCGGCCACGCCTTCGGGCCGCAGGCGATGTTCTTCTACGCGGTGGCGATGGCGCTGCCGACCATGGCGGCGGCCATGCTGATCCGCTCGCGCGATGTGGACGCGCGCCTGGCACGCGGCGCCGACGCCGAAGCGCAGGCCGGTGCCGCGCCCTCCGCCGGGCGCTGGTACGACCGCCGCCTGGTCGTGCTGCTCGTTTGCGCCTTCCTGTTCCACCTGGCCAACGCCGCGATGCTCACGCTGGTGGCGCAGAAGGTCGGCACGCGCGCCGGAACCTCGGCCACGCTGTGGCTCTCGGCGGGCGTGATCGTCACCCAACTGGTCACCATTCCGATCGGCCTGGCGGTCGGGCGCTGGGCGCCGCGGCTGGCGCGCAAGCCGATCTTCCTGGCGGGTTTCGGGGTACTGCCGGTGCGCGGGCTGCTGTATCTGCTGGCCGACAGCCCGGCGGCGCTGCTGTCGCTGCAGGTGCTCGACGGCATCGGCGCGGGCATCTTCGGCGTGATGCTGACCTTGACCATCGGCGACCTCACGCGCGGCAGCGGCCATTTCAATTTCGCGCTCGGCATCGGCGCGGCCTGCGTGGGCCTGGGCGCGGCGCTCAGCAACCTGCTGGCGGGCACGGTCGCGCACCTGGCGGGCTACGGCATGGCGTTCGTGCTGCTGGCGGCCATCGCGGCGGGTGCGCTGACGCTGTTTGCGCTCGCAATGCCGGAAACTCGCGGCCGACGCGATTCGATGGCGAACGCGCCTGCCGCTCCCGTTCTGAGCACCGCCGCTCCATGACCAAAGACACCGTGTCCACCCCTGCCAACGCGTCCGATCCCCACGAGGGCGGCGGCAACGGCCTGCTCTGGGTGCTGGTGGCCGTGGCCGTGCTGTTCGCCTTCCTGCGCCCGCGCGCGCCGATGGACTGGCTCGGCCTGGTCGACTGGCAGACCGTGGGCGCGCTGGCGGGGCTGCTGGCCATCACGCAGGGCGTGGAGAAGAGCGGCATGCTGCAGTCGGCCGCCCAGCGCCTGCTGGCGCGCACCACCGACCTGCGCCAGCTCGCGCTGCTGCTGGTGGCCACGGCGGCGGTGCTGTCGGCGCTGGTCACCAACGACGTGAGCCTGTTCCTGCTGGTGCCGCTCACGCGCGTGCTGGCCACGCAGGCGCACCTGCCGTTGGCGCGGCTGGTGGTGCTGGAAGCGCTGGCGGTGAACGCGGGCTCTGCCCTCACGCCCATCGGCAACCCGCAGAACCTGTACCTGTGGCACCGCACCGGCGAGAGCTTCGGCGGCTTCATGCTGATGATGGCGCCCACCGTGCTGGTGATGCTGTTCTGGCTCTTCGTGGCCGTGTGGCTGCTGGTGCCGCGCACGGCCGTCGCGCTCAAGCCGGCGGCCGAGGCCGCGCCGGTGCAGCCGCGGCTGCTGGCGCTGTCGGGCGTGCTGTTCGTGGGCTTCGTGGTGG
>NZ_FOWL01000001.1:221886-932001 GCF_900115445.1 Variovorax sp. OK605 | reverse complement strand
GATCGCGGCTCGCAATACGTCAGCATCCGGTACACGGAACGACTGGGCGAGGCTGGCATTGAGCCATCAGTGGGCAGCAAAGGCGATTCCTACGACAACGCCCTGGCCGAGACGATCAACGGCCTCTACAAGGCCGAGCTGATCCATCGCCGGGCACCGTGGAAGACCAAGGAGGCGGTGGAGTTCGCCACGCTCGAATGGGTGTCCTGGTTCAACCACCAACGCCTGCTCGAACCCATCGGCTACATCCCGCCTGCAGAAGCTGAGGCAAACTATTACCGGCAACTCGCCAGTCAGACCGCCACGATGGCGGCATGACTTAAACCAACCGGCCTCCATGAAAGCCGGGGCGATTCAGAACGAAGGCTCGCCAGCTACCCGGCCTCTGCTGGATGGGCGCTGAGCTACGAGCTGCTCAACGCGATGCATCGCTACGAGATTCACGCGACCTCTGACGGCGACTCCTTTCGCGTCACCGTTTCGGCGCTGACCTCGCAGAGCTTCGCGCCTGGCTCCTATGACTGGCGGGCGCGCGTCACGAATGCCGATTAGGTCTACACGGTCGCCAATGGGCGTATGACGGTGGCACCGTCCTTCGGTGCCGCCGGTGATGTTCGCTCGCATGCCCGCCGCACGCTCGACGCCATCGAGGCGGTGCTCGAAGGCCGGGCCACCAGCGCCACCGCCGAATACGAAATCAACGGTCGGCGCCTAAAGTACATCCCGCTCAACGAGCTGCATGCGATGCGCTCGAAGTACCAACGGGAGGTTGCGGCGGAAGAGGGCAAGAGCGGGCCGCGGGGCGTGTCCGGTCGCATCGCGGTGAGGTTCGGCGCATGAAGGCCCCGGCATTCCTCCGCCACCTGTTCCGCGGCAAGGTCGTTGGCAAGAAGCAGGTGCGCCGCTTTCAGGCCGCGCGCGTTGACCGCCTAACCGCGGACTGGATCGCCACCTATTCGAGCATCAACGAAGAGCTGCGCAGCGACCTCGACAGGCTTCGCGCACGAGCACGCGAGCTGCGCAACAACAACGGCTACGCGCGCAAGTTCTGCGGCATGGTCGAAACCAACATGGTCGGGCCGGCCGGCTTCGTGATGCAGGCGCGCGTCGAGAACGCGCCCAACAAGGCCGACAAGCTGGCGAACGATGCGATTGAAGCGGCATTCGTGCGCTGGCAGGCCGTGTGCGACGTGACGGGCCGGCAGTCCCTGCGCGATATGTGCGAGACGCTCGTCGGTGGTCTTCCGTGCGATGGCGAGTTTCTGGTGCGGCTCGTGCGCGGTGCCGATGCGCGCAACGATTTCAACTTCGCGCTGCAGCTCATCGACGTGGACCGCATCGACACGACATTCAACGGCGTTGAGCATTCGACGGGTAACACCGTCATCATGGGCATCGAGGTGGACGCCTACCGCCGCACCGTCGCGGTTCATATCTTCGAGGCCCATCCCAACGACGGCATGCGCACCTCTCGGCAGCGTGTGCGCCTGCCGGCCGAGGACATCATTCACGGGTTCAAGGTTGAGCGTGCCGAGCAGGTGCGCGGCATCCCGTGGATGGCCCCGGGCATGCTGAGCCTTCACCACCTGGGCGGGTTCATGCTGGGCGTGGATGGGCGCGCGCGAGGAGGCAGCTACCACGACGCTGCAGCGCGACGATGCGCGAGCCGTGGCCTCCGCCTGCAGCGATGCGACTGACGATCTTCGCGAGCTGGCGGATAGGCGCGCGGTCGAGGCGAAGAAGGCGCAGGCCATTGCGCGCGATGCCGCGAACGGCCGGCAGCAAACCGCGCACACGATCCTGAGCACGCCGGCAGCGGTGCCGGGTGACGCCTGCGCGAGCGCACAGGTGCGCGTCGATGCGTGGCTGTGGGGGAGGGTGCAGCCATGAGGCGTTTCGCGCTCCTAGCGGGCGTTTCGGCCTTCGGCGCGTTACTCAGTGCGTGCGGGGTGGCTCCGGCTCAAACCGTGAAGGTGCCGCTTCCTGTGGAATGTGGGGCGGAAATGCCTGCTCGGCCGGCCATGCCGACAGAAGCGCTTGCGCCCGGCGTGGACCTTGATAGCTTCAGCGCGTCGGCATTAGCCGAGATTGAGTTGCGAGAGGGTTATGAGGGTGAGCTGCGGGCGGCGCTCGCCGAGTGCATCAGCCCGCTTTACTTATGGACTCGCTCCAACGGATGATGCGAGCAGGCCGCGTGCGTAGAAAGCAGAAATGATCAAAGTTGTTTGGGCGCAGCTACCGAAGCCCACGCTCTAATTTTTCAACGAAGATGCTCCACTTGACAAAGCCGCATAGTGCAACTCTTTTGCTGCTGAAATCCCCTTGTTAAGTAGCACGTTTCTAATGCACTGCAGGAGTCAACTCTGTCAGAGCTTGGGCGGGCTAGAACGAGTTGCAGATCTTGCTGCTTTATTACCTTTTAGCCACGCCTCCATTCCGAATTGGGATTTAAGTGCTGCCCTAACTAAACCAACGTGACTATAAAAAACCCCGCGACTGATTCGCAGGCTTGCCTTTTCTTTGTTGCTGGTCATAGCTTTTGCTTCGATGTCATTTATTCCTTTTCTATTTTTTTCTACGAGTTCAACTAGCTCGCCCGTGGTATGAATATTGAATTGGCCTAGTTCTGCTAGTAGCTGAGCATAGTCTTCTGTGCCTGTCTTACTCTTCTTTTCGAAAAGGTCATCTAAGACACTTTCTAGCAAATCTACGTTTAACGGGGTTTTGTCAATAGGAGGGGTGGAAATTGCGTCGACGTATCGCTGCTTTTCCTCCAAGACGCGATCGAGCTCGAGATCGGCAGTTTCCAAAAGCGCAGAAATTCGATGTATTGTGCGTCTGAGGGGCGGAGGTACATTGTCTTCTTGCTTGTACTGCAGCTTATGAGATGCTGCAGCCCAAATGTGCTGCGCAACCGTTCTGACTTGAATCTCTGCTCGAAATTCGGAAAACTCATTGAGTGTAGGTAGCTTAAGCCATGCCTCAGGAAGCTTGAGCATTAAATGCTGCGACTGATACCCGAATTGAGAATCGGACAGCCGGGTGGCGGTGTCTTCGAAACTAATGATTGTAAAAGATTTTTTAAGCGCTTCGATTGTGGGTCCAAGCGAAGATCGGAACAATACGATAATTCTTATCCCTATCAAGTCGTCAATTTCCTGGGCCGCATGAATTTTCTTCGATTTGCGTTCCAGCTTTTCATTCAGTGATTCCCATGACTTAACCCTGCCTTCGATAGGAACCCCTAATACGACTTCCTCCTTTCGGAGAAGCTCGGAAATCTCGTTGGTCAGCGCTATTAGAAATCTCTGCGCGCGACCTTCTATGAGCTGATAGCTTTGGCGAATTGTCTCGATTTCAGGATCCATTGGAATAGTTTTTTTGAGAAATAAGCAGGCACTATACAAACATTCGTAACAATTACAACTGAATTTGATCGGGCGGGCTTGTGGGTGGAGGCCAAGCGAACTGGGCCAGCTGATGGTGCTTCATGGCATTTATCCTGGCATTTGTGTGATAAGTTGGTGATTGTTAACAACTTTTCGCTTCCACACTCTCCGCCGGCGGAGGCGGACTGACTTCTATGTGGATGAGGCGGTTGCGTCGGCTGCCGTTCGGCGAATGCCGAGGCGTTCGAGCCATGGCCAGTTGGCGTACTTGTCGCCCCTCTGGCGGATGTGCGTGTACCGGCGGAGTGACGCCCAACTGCGGTGGCCTGAGACGCCAGCAACATTCGGGATGTTCCAGCCCATCTCGAACAGGCGGCTGATGCCGTCGTGTCGCAGATCGTGAAAATGAAGGTCCTCGATGCCAAGCATGGTGCAGGCGTCCGTGAATAGCTTGCTGATGGTGCCGCTGTAATAGGAGAAGATGCGCCCGGTTTGCTCGGCTGACGTGCGCCGATTCACGATGACCGCAAGTGCCTCGGGCACGAGGTGACATCGAACGTCATTGCCCTCTTTCTCGCCGGGGTGCTTCATGTCTCGCACCCAAATCTCCGAGTGGCTTTCGTCTAAGTCCTCGAAGGTCTGCCGTGTGATTTCCTCTTGGCGCCGGGTGCTGAAAATCGCGTAGCAGATGATGAGTTGCATCGGGGTTGCATCCTTTCGCTTGACCCGACCGAAATACTCCATGAGCTTGTCCAGCTCTTGGAGGGTTGGGCGCCGGTCGCGCTGTCTCGACCTCGTTGTCAGCCCCAGTGACTTGCACACCTTGCGCGCGTCGTTAATCACCTGGGGATCTAGTTGGTAGCCCCAGGCCGGCCGGGCTAACTGGTACACCGCTGCAATGTGGGAAAGGTAGTTGGCTACTGTTTGAGGTTGAACGTCGAGGTCTTTGGCGAACTGCACCCAGTCGGCGCTCGTGATCGTGGAGCCGCGGCGTTTCGCCAGGCTGGTCTTTCCCACCGTCGTCAGCACTTGGGCCTTCGTCGTACCAATCGCCTTGCGAGACTCGTCCACGTATTTTTGAATCGCCTCGGCGAAGGTTGGGTCTGGTGCTTTGAGCTTTTCCAGTGCACCAGGCTTGGAGAGCTCGGCCTCGCGGTTCTTCATCCAGAGCTTCGCGGCCTGCTCGCGATCAAAGGTTTCCGTCTCCGCGTGGACGATGGCGCCGTCCTGCTGAATCCGGATTCGAACCAGGTGCGCTACGCTCCCGTCCGCGCGCTTGCGTTTAATGATGCTGCCCAAGGTGGCCCCTGAAGTTGGTACACGTCAAATTTGTGGCAGAAATGTACCAGCCGAGGACCAAAAATGGCACGAAACAACATCGAATGACACCGAAAGAGAACAGCGGAAACCCCTCGCCAGGCCTTGATTTCCCTCGGAACGACCGTGTTTCCGAAGCCATGCGAGTTTCTGTGGCGCCGATGATGGACTGGACCGACCGCCATTGCCGCTACCTCCACCGCCTGCTGTCCCGGCACGCATTGCTCTACACCGAGATGGTGACGACGGGCGCGCTGATCCATGGCGACGTGCCGCGGCACCTTCGCTTCAACGCCGAAGAGCACCCGCTGGCGCTGCAGCTCGGCGGCAGCGAGCCGGCCGACCTGGCGCATTGCGCGAAGCTGGGCGAGGAGTGGGGCTACGACGAGATCAACCTGAACTGCGGCTGCCCGAGCGAGCGGGTGCAGCGCGGCGCGTTCGGCGCCTGCCTGATGAACGAGCCGCAACTGGTGGCCGACTGCGTGAAGGCGATGGTCGACGTGGTCGGCATTCCGGTCACGGTGAAGCACCGCATCGGCATCGACAAGATCGAGAGCTACGAGTTCGTGCGCGACTTCGTCGGCAAGGTGAGCGAAGCGGGTTGCGAGACTTTCATCGTGCATGCGCGCAACGCCTGGCTGCAGGGCCTGAGCCCGAAGCAGAACCGCGAGATCCCGCCGCTGCGCTACGAGCTGGTGCACCGGCTGAAGCACGAGTTTCCGTCGCTGCGCTTTGCCATCAACGGCGGCATTTCGGTGAACGCACAGGTGCACGAGCACCTGCGCCTGCTCGACGGCGTGATGGTGGGCCGCGAGGCGTACCACAACCCCTGGTGGCTGGCCGAGTGGGACGCCGAGTTCTACGGCGCCGCGCCGCAGGCGCTGACGCGCGAAGAGGTCGAGTCGCTGATGTGCGACTACATGGCCCGCGAAGCCGCCGAGCACGGCACGAACTGGTGGTCGATCGCGCGCCACATGCTGGGCCTGCGCAACGGCCTGCCGGGCGCGCGCCGCTGGCGCCAGGTGTGGAGCGACCACAAGCTGAAGACGCGGCCGGCGCACGAGGTCATGGCCCTGGCGCACGAGCCGGTCGCGCAAGCCGCCTGACGGCCGGCGCAGCGCGCTCTCTTTTTCTTCTTTCGAGGTACACCGGCCGCCATGCGCGGCGCACGGTGTTTTCCTCTGCGCGCCTCTGCTTCCTTGAAATGAAACACTGTTTCGAAATCTCTACGGCGTGATATCTGGCGCGTCAACCGTTTTTTGCTGAAAAATGAGGAGCATCAGGGAAATAAAAAAGGTTTCGATACATGAATGACGCGATTGGCGGCAAGGAAGAAGTAAGCGCGCTCGGCCGGGGCCTGGCCCTTCTCAAGGTCATCGGCATGGCGGCGGCACCGATAGGCAATCGCGAACTGGCAGACACCACGGGCATCCCCAAGGCCACGGTGTCACGGCTCACCGCCACGCTGGTGAGCGCGGGGTACCTGCGGCAGTCGCAGGACAGCGAGCGCTTCAGCCTCGGCCCGGCGCTGCTCGACATGAGCGCCCGCTACCTGCGGCATTTCGACCTGCGCACGATGGCGCGGCCTTACCTGGCCGAACTCTCGGAATCGGCCGGCGTGAGCGTGCACCTGGTGGTGCGCGACGAACTCGACATGCTGGTCATCGACTCGCTGCGGCCCCGCTCGGTGGTGATCAGCTCGCGCATCGAGGTCGGCACGCGCATGACCATCGCCACTTCGGCCGCCGGCCGGGCCTACCTGGCTGCGCTGCCGGCGCCCGAGCAGGCGGTGCTGATGGAAGAGATCCGGCTCGAGAGCGGAGAGAACTGGGACGCCATCGAGCCGCGCCTCGCGGCCGGGCTCGACGAGTACGCGCGGCTGGGCTACTGCGGCTCGTTCGGTGAGTGGAACCCGCACATCCATGCGATCGGCTTCGCGCTGCAGGGGCCGCGCGGTGAACGGTATGCGGTGAGCTGCGGCGGGCCGGCCTACCTGCTGCCGAAGGACGCGATGGTCGCGCGCATCGGGCCGTTGCTGGTGGAGGCGGCGCAGCGCATTGCCGGGGAAGCCGGCACCCTGAACGTCGACTGACAGCGTCGACCGGCAACGCCGGCGGACAACGCCGACTGAGCCGGCGCGCGCCTAGTTCGCGGCTTCCAGCCCGTTCTGGAAATGCTCGCGCATGCGGCTCATGGCGGCCTCGGCGTCGCGCGCCTCGATGGCTGCCATCACCGCGCGGTGCTCCGCCAGCGACTCGCCGATGCGGCCCGCCTTCAGCAGCGAGTTGTGCCGGTTGAGCTTCATCACCTTGCGCAGGTCGGCCACCATCTGGTCGCGCCACTTGTTGTTGGCAATGGCCAGCAGCTGCATGTGGAAGCGCTCGTTCACCGCAAAGAAGTGCTCGCGGTCTTCGGGCGAGGCCGCGGCCTCCAGCTCGGCGTGCAACGCCTTGAGCTCGGCGCGCTGCGCGTCGGTGGCGCGCTCGGCCACCACGCCGGCGGCGTCGCTTTCCAGCAGGGAGAGCAGGTGGTACACGTCCGCCAGGTCCTGCTCGGACACCTCGGTCACGTAGGCGCCGCGGCGCACCTTCATCGTCACCAGGCCTTCGGCCGCCAGCACTTTCAGCGCCTCGCGCAGCGGCGTGCGGCTGATGCCGTATTCCTCGGCCAGCTTGAGTTCGTCGATCCAGCTGCCAGGCTCCAGCTCGCGGCGGAAGATCCGCTGGCGCAGCAGCTCGGCCACCTCTTCATAGAGGGCGCGGGGGGTGAGGGTGACGGCGGACATGGGGCGGACTGTACTTCAAAAAAGGCGTTTGAATTAATAATTATGGATGGGGTAGACTCGCGGCCGGCTTGCAAATCCGTGCAGGCAAATTTGCGAATCCCCTTGCAAGACTCTGCGAACGGCCCCTTCATGAGCAGCACACCCGAACCCACTTTCAAGCCCGCCGACCTCGAAGCCTGGGCCAAGTCCGCTGCCAAGTCCGCGCCCGGCGGCGACGTGAACGCGCTGAACTGGGTCACGCCCGACGGCATCAGCGTGAAGCCGCTGTACACCGCGGCCGACCTGCAGGGCCTGAAGTACACCGACACGCTGCCCGGCTTCGAGCCCTACCTGCGCGGCCCGCAGGCCACCATGTACGCGGTGCGCCCCTGGACCATCCGCCAGTACGCCGGCTTCTCCACCGCCGAAGAATCGAACGCGTTCTACCGCAAGGCGCTGGCCGCCGGCGGGCAGGGCGTGAGCGTGGCCTTCGACCTGGCCACCCACCGCGGCTACGACAGCGACCATCCGCGCGTGACCGGCGACGTCGGCAAGGCCGGCGTGGCCATCGACTCGGTGGAAGACATGAAGATCCTGTTCGACCAGATCCCGCTGGACAAGGTGAGCGTGTCGATGACGATGAACGGCGCCGTGCTGCCGGTACTGGCGGGCTACGTGGTCGCGGCCGAAGAGCAGGGCGTGGCGCAGGACCAGCTGAGCGGAACCATCCAGAACGACATCCTCAAGGAGTTCATGGTCCGCAACACGTACATCTTTCCGCCGGCGCCGAGCATGCGGATCATCGGCGACATCATCGAGTACACGGCGCAGAACATGCCCAAGTTCAACTCGATCTCGATCAGCGGCTATCACATGCAGGAAGCCGGCGCCAACCAGGCGCTGGAGCTGGCCTTCACGCTGGCCGACGGCAAGGAGTACGTGAAGACCGCGCTGGCCAAGGGCCTGGACGTGGACGGCTTTGCCGGGCGCCTGAGCTTCTTCTGGGCCATCGGCATGAACTTCTACCTGGAAGTGGCCAAGATGCGCGCGGCGCGCCTGCTGTGGTGCCGCATCATGAAGGAGTTCAACCCGAAGAACCCCAAGAGCCTGATGCTGCGCACGCACTGCCAGACCTCGGGCTGGAGCCTCACCGAGCAGGACCCCTACAACAACGTGGTGCGCACCACCATCGAGGCGATGGCCGCGGTGTTCGGCGGCACGCAGAGCCTGCACACCAACGCGCTCGACGAAGCCATTGCGCTGCCCACCGAGTTCAGCTCGCGCATTGCGCGCAACACGCAGCTCATCATCCAGGAAGAGACGCACATCACCAACGTGATCGACCCCTGGGCCGGCAGCTACATGATGGAGAAGCTCACGCAGGACATGGCCGATGCGGCCTGGGCCATCATCGAAGAGGTCGAGGGCATGGGCGGCATGACCAAGGCGGTGGACAGCGGCTGGGCCAAGCTCAAGATCGAGGCGGCCGCCGCCGAGAAACAGGCGCGCATCGACTCCGGCAAGGACGTGATCGTGGGCGTCAACAAGTACAAGCTGAAGACCGAGGACGCGATCGACAGCCTCTCGATCGACAACGTGAAGGTGCGCGACCAGCAGGTGGCGCGGCTGCAGAGCATTCGCGCCGCGCGCGACAGCGCCAAGGTGCAGGCTGCGCTCGACGCGCTGACCGAAGCCGCCGAAAGCAACACCGGCAACCTGCTGGCGCTGAGCATCGACGCGGTGCGCCTGCGCGCCACGGTGGGCGAGATTTCCGACGCGCTGGAGAAGTCATTCGGCCGCCACCGCGCCGACACGCAAAAGGTGACCGGTGTGTACGCAGCGGCCTACGACTCCGCCGAAGGCTGGGAAGCGCTGAAGACCGAGATCAATGCCTTCGCCGAAGCGCAAGGCCGCCGCCCGCGCGTGATGATCTCCAAGCTGGGCCAGGACGGTCACGACCGCGGTGCCAAGGTGGTGGCCACCGCTTTTGCCGACCTGGGCTTCGACGTCGACATGGGCCCGCTGTTCCAGACGCCCGAGGAGTGCGCGCGCCAGGCGATCGAGAACGACGTGCATGCCGTGGGCGTGAGCACGCTCGCAGCCGGCCACAAGACGCTGGTGCCAGCCATCATCGACGAGCTGAAGAAGCAGGGCGCGGACGACATCATCGTGTTCGTCGGTGGCGTGATTCCGCGGCAGGACTACGATTTTCTCTACGAGGCCGGCGTCAAGGGCATCTACGGACCGGGCACGCCCATTCCGGCCAGCGCCAAGGACGTGCTGGAACAGATCCGCGCGGCGGTTTCCGCCTGAGACGCGACGTGAGCGATCTCTTGTCGCGGCTGTCGCTGCAACCGGTGGACTCCAGCGATTTCGAAGCCATGCTGGCCCTGCGCGTCGACGCGATGCGCCCGAGCCTGGAGCGCGTGGGCCGCTTCGACCCCGAGCGTTCGCGCGAGCGCCTGAGCGCGGGCTTCGTCGTGCCCTACATGCACCACATAGTGCTCGACGGCGAGCAGCGCGTGGGCTTCGTCACGCTCAAGCCCGAGGGCAGCGACGCGCTGCGCCTGGACCACCTCTACCTGCGCACCGGCTTCCAGGGCCTGGGCATCGGCGAATGGGTGCTCGAGTGGGCCAAGGCGCAGGCGCGCGAGCAGCAACGCGACATTGCGCTCACCGCGCTCGTGAAGAGCGACGCCAACCGCTTCTACCTGCGGCACGGCTTCGTGCTCGAAGGCGAGGAGGGCGTCGACCTGCATTACCGCTGGCGCGTGGCGTCGGAGGCGGCGTGCTGAACACGGTGCTGGGGCTCGAGCATGCGCTGACCGATTCGCCCGGCATGGCGCAGCGACGCGCCATCGCCAAGGCCATCACGCTGCTCGAATCGACGCGCGCCGACCACCGCACGCAGGCCGACGAGCTGCTCACCGCGCTGCTGCCGCGCACCGGCCAGTCGTTTCGCCTCGGCATCTCGGGCGTGCCCGGTGTCGGCAAGTCGACCTTCATCGAAACGCTGGGGCTGCTGCTGATCGACAAGGGCCACCGCGTGGCGGTGCTCACCATCGACCCGTCGTCCACCGTGTCGGGCGGCTCCATCCTGGGTGACAAGACGCGCATGGAGCGGCTGTCGGTGCACGAGCGCGCCTACATCCGGCCCAGCCCGTCGAGCGGCACGCTGGGCGGCGTGGCCGAGAAGACGCGCGAGGCCATGCTGGTGTGCGAGGCCGCGGGTTACGACGTCGTGATTGTCGAGACGGTCGGCGTGGGCCAGAGCGAAACGGCCGTGGCCGGCATGACCGACATGTTCGTGCTGATGCAGTTGCCCAACGCGGGCGACGACCTGCAGGCCATCAAGAAGGGCGTGATGGAAATCGCCGACCTCGTGGTCATCAACAAGGCCGACATCGACGCCGCCGCCGCCACGCGCGCGCAGGCGCAGATCACCTCGGCACTGCGCCTGTTCGGCCACCAGGGCAACCCCGAGCACGCACATGCGGTGCACGACGCGCACAGCGGCGCCGAAGTGCGCTTCTGGCTGCCCAGGGTGCTGCAGCTCAGCGCGCTCGCGGGCACCGGTGTCGACGCCTTCTGGGACGCCGTCACGCAGTTCAGGCAACTGCAGACCGCCAACGGCAAGCTGGCCAAGCGCCGCGAGAAGCAGGCGCTGTCGTGGATGTGGGAGCGCATCGACGCGGGGCTCAAGCAGGCGTTTCGCCAGCATCCCCAGGTGCGCGCGTCGCTTTTCGAACTGACGGGCCAGGTGACCAGCGGGCACACGCCCGCCTCGGTGGCGGCAAGACAGTTGCTGGCGGCTTTCCGGACTTCGGTGTGACCCCATCTCCCGACTTCGAGACCCGGCTGCGAGCCATCGCGGAGTCGTTGCTCGACCGCCGGTTGACGCCGTCGGACGGCATCGACCCCGTGGAATGCGAGGCCGCTCAGGCACGGCTGCAGGTGCCGCTGCCCGAGGCGCTGCGCGTGCTCCATGAATGCGTGGGCAATGTGCCGGCGTTCATGACTTCTTTCCAGCGCTTTGCCAAGTTGGACGAACTGCGCATCGAAGGTTCCCGCCTGGTGTTCGCCGAAGAGAACCAGGGCGTCTGCTGCTGGGGCGTTCAGCCCGACGACGCAGCGCAGGTGGTCTGGCAACAGACCGACGGCAAGACCAACGCCTGGCATGCCGAGTCGCTCGACCTGCCGTCCTTCGTGCTGCTGCTTCTCTACTACCAGCTGGCGCAGGGAGGCTACGCGCATGCGGCCAGTCTCGACACCTCGGACCCCGACGAGGCGCCCGCCACGCGAGCGCTTTTCGATGCGCTGGGCACGGGCTCGGGCTCGGGCTGGCAGCGCGTGGTGGACCACAACGCTCTGGTCATTCATGCCGACGGCCCGCGCCTGGTCTGGTACTTCGGCGACGCGAGCGGCCCCTCCGCCGACGACGGCACGGTCTTCGCCAGCATGCTGAAGGCGGCGGACCTCGAGCCTTTCGTGCAGCGGTTCAATTTCCAGCGTCTCTGAGACGTCAGAACAAATTTCACTTCAAGAACGATTGCGAGCAATTCATGCAAGAACTGATTGAACAACTCGAACAGCGCCGCGCCAAGGCGCGCCTGGGCGGCGGGCAGAAGCGCATCGACGCGCAGCATGCCAAGGGCAAGCTCACGGCGCGCGAGCGCATCGAGCTGCTGCTGGACGACAACACCTTCGAAGAGTGGGACATGTTCGTCGAGCACCGCTCGGTCGACTTCGGCATGGCCGAGCAGAAGATCCCCGGCGACGGCGTGGTCACGGGCTACGGCATGATCAACGGCCGCCTGGTGTTCGTGTTCAGCCAGGACTTCACCGTCTTCGGCGGCGCGCTTTCCGAGGCGCACGCCGAGAAGATCTGCAAGGTGATGGACCAGGCCATGAAGGTCGGCGCACCGGTCATCGGCCTGAACGACTCTGGCGGCGCACGCATTCAAGAGGGCGTGGCCTCGCTCGGCGGCTATGCCGACGTGTTCCAGCGCAACGTGATGGCCTCCGGCGTGGTGCCGCAGATCAGCATGGTGATGGGCCCCTGCGCGGGCGGCGCGGTGTATTCGCCCGCCATGACCGACTTCATCTTCATGGTGAAGGACTCCAGCTACATGTTCGTCACCGGCCCCGACGTGGTGAAGACGGTGACGCACGAAACCGTGACGGCCGAGGAACTGGGCGGCGCCATCACCCACACCACGCGCAGCGGCGTGGCCGACATGGCGTTCGAGAACGACGTGGAGGCGCTCATGATGCTGCGCCGCCTGTACAACTACCTGCCGCTGAACAACCGCGAGAAGCCGCCGGTGCGCCTGGGCAACAACGGCCAGGGCGACCCGGCCGACCGGCCCGACTATTCGCTGGACACGCTGGTGCCCGACAACCCGAACAAGCCCTACGACATCAAGGAACTGATCCTGAAGGTGGTGGACGACGGCGACTTCTTCGAGCTGCAGCCCGACTACGCGAAGAACATCGTGATCGGCTTCGCGCGCATGGAAGGCCAGACCATCGGCATCGTGGCCAACCAGCCGCTGGTGCTGGCGGGTTGCCTGGACATCAAGAGCAGCATCAAGGCGGCGCGCTTCGTGCGCTTCTGCGATGCCTTCAACATCCCGGTCGTCACCTTTGTCGACGTGCCCGGCTTCATGCCCGGCACGGGGCAGGAGTACGGCGGCATCATCAAGCACGGCGCCAAGCTGCTCTACGCGTACGCGGAGTGCACGGTGCCCAAGATCACCGTCATCACGCGCAAGGCCTACGGCGGCGCGTACGACGTGATGGCCTCCAAGCATTTGCGCGGCGACGTCAACCTGGCCTGGCCGCGCGCAGAGATCGCGGTGATGGGCGCCAAGGGCGCGGTGGAAATCATCTTCCGCGAAGACAAGAACGACCCCGAGAAGCTGGCCGCCCGCGAGGCCGAATACAAGGCCCGTTTCGCCAACCCGTATGTGGCGAGCGCACGCGGCTACATCGACGACGTGATCCTGCCGCACGAGACGCGCAAGCGCATCTGCCGCTCGCTGGTCATGCTGCGCGAGAAGAAGCTCGAGAACCCGTGGCGCAAGCACGGCAACATTCCGCTTTGAGCCGAACGGAGAAGAAGAACATGTTCAAGAAGATCCTGATTGCAAATCGTGGTGAAAGCGGCCGCAAGGCCGCTTCGGCGAAGCCAAATTGCTTGGCGCGCGCAGCGCGCGCAGGCGATTTCCACGCGGAGACCCGAAATGTTTAAGAAGATCCTGATCGCAAACCGCGGGGAAATCGCCTGCCGCGTCATCCAGACGGCCAAGAAGATGGGCATCCTCACGGTGGCCGTCTATTCCGACGCCGACAAGGAAGCCCGCCATGTCGAGCTGGCCGACGAGGCCGTGCACATCGGCGCCGCGCCCAGCCGCGAAAGCTACCTGCAGGCCGACCGCATCATCGCGGCCTGCAAGCAGACCGGCGCCGAGGCTGTGCACCCGGGCTACGGCTTCCTGTCGGAGAACGAAGCCTTCGCGCGCAAGGTCGAGGAAGAGGGCATTGCCTTCATCGGGCCGAAGCACTATTCGATTGCGGCGATGGGCGACAAGATCGCCTCGAAGAAGCTCGCGAACGAGGCCAAGGTCAACACCATTCCGGGCTGGAACGACGCCATCGAGACGGCCGAGCGCGCGGTCGAGATCGCCAAGGAAATCGGCTACCCCGTGATGATCAAGGCCTCGGCCGGCGGCGGCGGCAAGGGCCTGCGCGTGGCCTTCAACGACAAGGAGGCCTTCGAGGGCTTCACCTCGTGCCGCAACGAGGCGCGCAACAGCTTCGGCGACGACCGCGTGTTCATCGAGAAGTTCGTCGAGGAGCCGCGCCACATCGAGATCCAGGTGCTGGGCGACTCGCACGGCAACGTGATCTACCTGAACGAGCGCGAATGCTCGATCCAGCGGCGCCACCAGAAGGTGATCGAGGAGGCGCCGTCGCCCTTCATCTCCGACGCCACGCGCAAGGCGATGGGCGAGCAGGCGGTGCAGCTGGCCAAGGCCGTGAAGTACCAGAGCGCGGGCACGGTGGAGTTCGTGGTCGGCAAGGACCAGAGCTTCTACTTCCTCGAGATGAACACGCGCCTGCAGGTGGAGCACCCGGTGACGGAGTGCATCACCGGGCTCGACCTGGTCGAGCTGATGATCCGCGTGGCGGCCGGCGAAGCGCTGCCGCTGACGCAGGCCGAAGTGAAGCGCAACGGCTGGGCCATCGAGTGCCGCATCAATGCCGAAGACCCGTTCCGCAGCTTCCTGCCCTCGACCGGCCGGCTGGTGAAGTTCCAGCCGCCGGCGGAGACCATGTTCGCGAGCGACACCGGGCACCTGAACGGCGTGCGCGTGGACACCGGCGTGTACGACGGCGGCGAGATCCCGATGTACTACGACTCGATGATTGCCAAGCTCATCGTGCACGGCAAGGACCGCCAGCAGGCGATTGCCCGCATGCGCGAGGCGCTCAACGGCTTCGTGATCCGCGGCATCAGCAGCAACATTCCGTTCCAGGCGGCGCTGCTGGCGCATCCGAAGTTCGTGGCGGGCGACTTCAACACCGGCTTCATCGCCGAGCATTACGGCAAGGGCTTCCACGCGGAAGACGTGCCGCACGCCGATCCGTCGTTCCTGGTGGCGCTGGCCGCCTACGTGCACCGCCGCTACCGCGCGCGGGCGTCAGGCATCAGCGGGCAGCTCGCAGGGCACGGCGTGAAGGTGGGCGAGCAGTTCGTGGTGGTGGCGCTGGGCCCGGAGGGCAAGCATGTGCACCACCCGGTGTCGGTCACCGACTTCCACGGCAAGACCGGCGCGAGCGCGGTGGCCGTGGGCGGCAAGAGCTACAAGATCGACAGCAGCCTTGCGCTGGGTGCGATCCGCGTGCAGGGCACGGTCAACGACAAGCCCTTCACTGCCCAGGTGGAGCGCGGCGCGGGCAAGAACCCGCTGGCGCTGCGCGTGTCGCACGACGGCACGCAGATCGAGGCCATGGTGCTGTCGCCGCTGGGCGCGCGCCTGCTCGAGCTGATGCCCTACAAGGCGCCGCCGGACCTGAGCAAGTTCCTGATGTCGCCGATGCCGGGCCTGCTGGTCGAGGTGTCGGTGCAGCCGGGGCAGCAGGTGCAGGCCGGCGAGAAGCTCGCCGTGATCGAGGCGATGAAGATGGAGAACGTGCTGTTCGCCACGCAGGACGGCGTGGTGGGCAAGATTTCCGCGAACAAGGGCGAGTCGCTCGCGGTGGACCAGATCATCATGGAGTTCAACTGATGGGTGCCAACGACCTGCAACAGGCGATCACGTTGCACCGGCCATCAGGCCCGGGAGCCCCGGTAAACCCGGCAGCGCCGGCCGGCCCCAAGGCCACGGACCGCTGGTCGCTCGAGGCCATCCAGGCGCTGCTCGACAAGCCCTTCATGGAACTGCTGTTCGAAGCGCAGGCCGTGCACCGCGCGCATTTCCCGGCGGGCGACATCGAGCTGGCCACGCTGCTGTCGGTGAAGACCGGCGGCTGCCCCGAGAACTGCGGCTACTGCCCGCAGTCGGCCGAGTTCGACACCGGCGTGAAGGCGCAGAAGCTCATGGAGGTCGACGAGGTGGTGCGCGCCGCGCAGGCCGCCAAGGACGCCGGCGCCACGCGCTTCTGCATGGGCGCCGCCTGGCGCGCGCCGAAGGACCGCGACGTGGAGAAGGTGGCCGTGCTGGTCGAGGCCGTGAAGGGCTTGGGGCTGCAGACCTGCGCCACGCTGGGCATGCTGGAGCCGCACCACGCGCACCAGCTCAAGGCCGCGGGCCTGGACTACTACAACCACAACCTGGACACCGCACCCGAGTACTACACCGACGTGGTCGGCACGCGCACCTACCAGGACCGGCTGAACACGCTGGCCCATGTGCGCAGCGCCGGCATCAGCGTCTGCTGCGGCGGCATCGTCGGCATGGGCGAGGCGCCGGTTCATCGCGCGGGGCTGATCGCGCAGCTGGCCAACCTGAACCCGTACCCGGAGTCGGTGCCCATCAACAGCCTGGTGCGCGTGCCCGGCACGCCGCTGGCCGACTCGGAGCCGGTGGACCCCTTCGACTTCGTGCGCATGATCGCGGTTGCGCGCATCACCATGCCGACCGCGCGCGTGCGGCTGTCGGCCGGGCGCCAGCAGATGGGCGACGCCGTGCAGGCGCTGTGCTTCATGGCGGGTGCGAATTCGATCTTCTACGGCGACAAGCTGCTGGTGACGGGCAACCCCGACGTGGAGGCCGACACGGTGCTGCTGCGCAAGCTCGGGCTCAACGCGCGGCAGGTTCAGGAAACAAGCGAAGAAGGATGCGCCGCATGACCACTGCCACCACGACGACCACGATGACCACGACCCCGACGACCCCGGCGGCGCGTCCGTTCAAGGTGCTGGGCATCCAGCAGATCGCCATCGGCGGCCCCGACAAGCTGCGCCTGCAGAAGCTGTGGGTCGAGATGCTGGGGCTCGAAGTGACCGGCACGTTCAAGAGCGAGCGCGAGAACGTCGACGAGGACATCTGTTCGATGGGCGTGGGGCCGTTCAAGGTCGAGGTCGACCTGATGCAGCCGCTGGACCCCGAGAAAAAGCCGGCTGTTCACACCACGCCGCTGAACCACGTGGGACTGTGGATCGACGACCTGCCCAAGGCCGTGGAGTGGCTCACTGCGCAGGGCGTGCGCTTTGCGCCGGGCGGCATCCGCAAGGGCGCGGCCGGCTTCGACATCTGCTTCCTGCACCCGAAGGCGAACGACGAGTTCCCGATTGCGGGCGAGGGCGTGCTGATCGAGATGGTGCAGGCGCCAGCGGAGGTGGTCGCGGCTTTCAGCGCGCTGGCCGCTACGCGTTGAGGACTTTCTTGATCGGCGGCTTCACGTCCGCTCGCTGAGGCGGCAGCATCGCCTGGTGCTCGCGCGCCGGGTTCAGGATGATCGAGGTCGCCGTCTCGGTGAGGATGCAGAACTTGGTGACCACCGCGTCGAGGTGGCTCACGTCGATCACCGCGATCTCCAGCACCCAGCTGTCCTCGCCGGTCACGTTGTAGGCATTGACGCATTCGGGCGTCTGCTGCACCAGCTCGACCACGCGCGCGTAGTCGGCACGGCCCACGCGAATGATCGCGCGGATGCCGTAGCCCAGCTTGCCGAGGTTCACGGTGGCGCGGTAGCCGCTGATGACGCCCGCGACTTCCAGCTTCTTCACGCGCTCGGTCACGGCCGGCTGGCTCAGGTGCACGCGGCGTCCGAGTTCGGCCATGGTGAGGCGCGCGTCGGCCTGCAGTTCGGCGAGGATGCGGGTGTCGTGGGCATCCAGCGAGGGGTTCAAGGAAAAGTCCATGCAACTCCTTTAAATCGACGGTTTGGCGGACGTGGAAGCATGAAATCTGCATGGCTTCCGAAGGATGGCTTTCATACCATGAGTGCCATTGAATGCCAACAAGAGACACCGTCGCCATGTCCACGCTCACCTCTCCCGCCCGCGCCGCGCCAGCAGCGGGCCACCCCGGGTTGCCGCCGCTGCTGTGGCTCTGCCTTGCCGCCACCTGGGTGGTGTGGGGCTCGACCTACCTTGCGATCAAGTACGCGCTGATCAGCTTTCCGCCGTTCCTGCAGATGGGCTCGCGCTTTCTGTTCGCGGGCGTGCTGCTGGCGGTGTGGATGCGCTGGCGCGGCGCGCCGTGGCCTTCGCTCGCACAGTGGCGCAACGCCTTGGTCGTCGGCGCGCTGATGCTGGGCGGTGGCATGGGCGGCACGGCCCATGCCGAGGTGTCGATCGGCTCGGGGCTGGTGGTGGCGTTCATCGCGGTGATTCCGCTGCTGATTGCACTGCTCAACCTGATCTGGGGCGTGAAGCCCTCGCGGCTGGAGGCGGCGGGCATTGCGCTGGGGCTCGTCGGGGTGCTGATGCTCACGCAGGGCAGCGGCTTCAGGTCGTCGCCCGAGGGGCTGGTGGCCATCTGCATCGCGTGCGTGTGCTGGTCGCTGGGCAGCGTGCTGAGCCAGCGCAGCCTGCCGTTGGCGCCGGGTGCGATGGGCTTTGCCAGCGAGATGCTGTGCGGCGGCGTGGTGCTGATGGGGCTGGCCGCGGTGTCCGGCGAAACGATGAGCTGGCCGCCGCAGGCCGAAGCCGTTGCCGCGTGGGTCTACCTGGTGGTGTTCGGCTCGCTGATTGCCTTCAACGCCTACATGGTGCTGCTGGCGAAGGCGCCGGCCGCGCTGGCGGCGAGCTACACCTTCGTGAACCCGGTGATCGCGATGCTGCTGGGCGTGTGGATCGCCCACGAGACGGTCACGCGTTTCGAGTGGTACGCCGTGTGCGTGGTGCTGGCGGGCGTGCTGCTGTTGCTGTTCAAGCGCCGGGGCGGCGCCACACGGCAAGGGTAGCGGCCAGCAGCCACATGCCGGCCGCGCAACCGCGGTTCATCGCCTTGAGGCCGCGCTGCGAGAGGAAGCGCACGGCCTGCGTGCCGGCACCGGCGTAGGCCAGCATCACGCAGGTGTCGAGCGCGACGAACACACCGCCCAGCAGCAGGTACTGCGGGCCTTGCGGCTGCGTGATGTCGACGAACTGCGGCAGGAAGGCCGCGAAGAACAGCACCGTCTTCGGGTTCGACAGCGCCACGGCCAGGCTGCGCGCGAGGGCGATGCGGCCGTGCGGTCGCGCTTCGGGCGACCCTGCCGTTGCGGCCAGCGCGGTGCGCAGGTCGGTGGCTTCGCTGCGCCAGAGCTTCACGCCCAGCCACACGAGGTAGACCACGCCGGCGATGCGGATGGCGTTGAAGAGCCATTCCGAAGCCGCGAGCAGCGAGCCCAGGCCCAGCGCGACGACGGCGATCAGCGTGATGCTGCCGAGCGACGCGCCCGCGATGCCCCAGCTCGCGCGGCGCATGCCGCCCTCGATGCCGTTGGACAGCGCCAGCAGCATGGTCGGCCCGGGGATCAAGGCCAACGCCAGCGAGGCGGCGGCGTAGATCAACAAGGTGTCGAGCGTCATGGCTTGGCGGGCGGTGGGCGTTGTTGCGATGCGGCGCGGGCGCGCGCCAGGGCGGCTTCGACGATGGTGCGCTTGCGTGCACCGGCGTCCTGCGGGGCTTCGGCCGCGGCCGGCTTGTCGGCCAGGCGCGCCTCGGTGTTGCGGTGGGTGCCGTGCAGCGCGTAGCGGCGCCGCGCGTGGCCGGCCTGTTCGGCCGACCAGGCCTGCCAGCCGCTGCGGCCCGGTGTTTCCACTTCGAGCGAGATGCAGTCGACGGGGCAGACCGGAATGCACAGCTCGCAGCCGGTGCAGTGCGCTTCGATCACGGTGTGCATGCGCTTGTTGATGCCGACGATGGCGTCGGTGGGGCAGGCGTCCAGGCACAGCGTGCAGCCGATGCACCAGGCCTCGTCGATGACGGCCATGGCGCGCGGGCCTTCGGTGCCGAACTGCGCGTCGAGCGGGAGCAGAGGGCGCCCGGTGATGAGCGCCAGCCGTTCGATGCCTTCGGCGCCGCCGGGCGGGCACTGGTTGATGCCGGCTTCCTCGTCGGCCACGGCTTGCGCGTAGCCGGCGCAGTCGGGATAGCCGCACCGGGTGCACTGCGTCTGGGGCAGTGCGTCGTTGATGCGTGCGGCGAGTCCGTTCACTGGAGGTTGGCGTGCGCGCTTCAGCGCGCGGCGCTGGTGCCGGCCTTCTTGCGCGCGGCGGGTTTCTTCACGGGCGCGGCGACAGCCACGGCCTTGGCCTTGGTCGCCGGTGCCTTCTTCGCCGCGACGGCGGCCGTCTTGCGGACGGGCTTGACCGCGTCTTCGGAGGCCAGCGGGGCGCTGTCGGCGGCGCGGCGTTGCGGCTCGTCGTTGGCGGCGATGAACTTCAGCACCTTCGGGTACACCAGCTCGCGCCAGCGGCGGCCGCTGAAGATACCGTAGTGACCCGCGCCCTTGACTTCGTAGTGCTCGCGCTTGCTGTCGGCAATGCCGGTGCACAGGCTGTGCGCGGCCTCGGTCTGGCCGGAGCCCGAGATGTCGTCGAGCTCGCCTTCGACGGTGAGCAGGGCGGTGCCGCGGATGTCCTGCGGGCGCACGCGCTCCACCTGGCCTTCGGGGTTCTTGACGTCCCACGTGCCGTTGACCAGGTCGAACTCCTGGAACACGGTGCGGATGGTCTCGAGGTAGTAATCGGCGTCCATGTCGAGCACGGCGTTGTACTCGTCGTAGAACTTGCGGTGGGCCTCGGCGCTGGCGTCGTCGCCCTTGATGAGGTCCTTGAAGTAGTCGTAGTGGCTGCTGGCGTGGCGGTCGGGGTTCATCGCCACGAAGCCGGTGTGCTGCAGGAAGCCCGGGTACACGCGGCGGCCTTCACCGGGGAAGCCTTGCGGCACGCGGTAGATCACGTTGTTCTCGAACCACTCGAAGCTCTTGTTCATCGCGAGGTTGTTGACCGCGGTGGGCGACTTGCGCGCGTCGATGGGGCCGCCCATCATGGTCATGGTGAGCGGCAGCGCCTCGCCGCGGCTGGCCATGAGCGACACGGCGGCCAGCACGGGCACGGTCGGCTGGCACACGCTCACCACGTGGCAGTTGCCGTATTCGGCCTGCAGCAGGCGAATGAACTCCTGCACGTAGTTGATGTAGTCGTCGAGGTGGAACTCGCCGTCCGCCAGGGGCACCAGGCGGGCGTTCTTCCAGTCGGTGATGTAGACCTTGTGGTCCTGCAGCATGGTGCGCACGGTGTCGCGCAGCAGCGTGGCGTAGTGGCCCGACAGCGGCGCCACGACCAGCACCACGGGCTGGCTCTTCAGTGTCTTGAGGATGTGCGGCTCGTCGGTGAAGCGCTTGAAGCGGCGCAGCTCGCAGAAGGGCTTGTCGAGCTCGATGGCTTCCTGGATGACGACGTCCTTGCCTTCGACCTTCACCGACTTGATGTTGAATTCGGGCTTCTCGTAGTCCTTGCCGAGGCGGTAGAGCAGGTCGTAGCCTGCGGCCATGCGCTGGGCCATGGGCATCTGGCCCCACACGGCGCCGGGACCATAGAGCTTGGAGGCTGCCTGGGCGAAGTCCGAGAACGGCTCCATCAAGGAACGCTGGGCTTCGTAGAGTTGGTAAAGCATCGCTGGTGTTGGAGTGGAATGTTGCAGTGCAATATATCAGCGCATCCGCTGCATTGCAGGGGGCCTAAACCCTACCCACACCCCACAGCGTGGGTGCTTGTCGCTCGGAGTGTGAAGGAATCGTCGAGAACGCGATTCCCTCACACTTTGCTGTCACCTGGATGACTGCGGATGGCCGATTCAGATGACCTTGGCGATCGAGGCGCAGACGTACTCGATGTTCTTGCTGTTCAGCGCGGCGACGCACATGCGGCCGGTGTCGGTGCCGTACACGCCGAATTCATTGCGCAGGCGCACCATCTGGTCCTTGGTCAGGCCCGAGTAGCTGAACATGCCGATCTGCGTGGTGATGAAGCCCATGTCCTGCTTCACGCCGGCGGCCTTCAGGCCGTCGACCAGCTTCTGGCGCATGGCCTTGATGCGCACGCGCATCTCGCCGAGTTCCTTTTCCCACAGCGCGCGCAGTTCGGCGTTGCCAAGCACCGCGGCCACCACGGCGCCGCCGTGCGTGGGCGGGTTGCTGTAGTTGGTGCGAATGGCGATCTTGAGCTGCGACAGCACGCGGGCGGCTTCTTCCTTGCTCTCGCACAGCACCGACAGGGCGCCGACGCGCTCGCCGTACAGGCTGAAGCTCTTGGAGAAGGACGTGGAGACGAAGAAGGTGAGGCCTGCTTCGACGAACTTGGCAACGGCGGCGCCGTCTTCCTTCAGGCCGTAGCCGAAGCCCTGGTAGGCCATGTCGAGGAAGGGCACGAGGTTCTTCGCCTTGACGGCGGCGACCACCTGGTCCCACTGCTCGGACGTGATGTCGTAGCCGGTGGGGTTGTGGCAGCAGGCGTGCAGCACGACCACGGTGCCGGCGGGGGCTGCGTTGAGCGCGGCCAGCATGCCGTCGAAGTTGACGCCGCGCTTTTCAGCGTCGTAGTAGGGGTAGCTTTCGACTTCGAAGCCGGCGTTGGTGAACAGCGCGCGGTGGTTTTCCCAGCTCGGGTCGCTGATCAGCACCTTGGCGCTGGGGTTGAGCTTCTTCAGGAAGTCGGCGCCGACCTTCAGGCCGCCGGTGCCGCCGATGGCCTGGATGGTGGCGACGCGGCCCGAGGTGACGGGTTCGCTGTCGACGCCGAAGACCAGCGCCTTCACGGCGTTGTCGTACGCGGCAATGCCGTCGATGGGGAGATAACCGCGCGCTGTGGGCGCTTTCATCATGTTCTGCTCGGCCGCTTGCACGCACTGGAGCAGGGGCAGCTTGCCGTTGTCGTCGTAGTAGACGCCGACGCCGAGGTTGACCTTGTGGGGGTTGGTGTCGGCGGCAAATTGCTCGTTGAGGCCGAGGATCGGGTCGCGCGGTGCCATTTCGACCGCGGTGAACATAGACATGGAAAGGTCCTTTGGGATGAAAGCTTCGCTGGCAACCGGACTTGCGCTACGCTTTCCGGTTGCCTTGAATTTTACCGGCGACACGCCACCTGTCGGGAACAGCCATGCCAGAGAACAACGAAGCCATAGCAGACCTGAAGAAGCTGGACCCGATCGGTCCTGCGAAACAGGGCGAATTCATCACGTACCCGGGCTCGCCTTTCGAGCTGTTCCAGCCCTATCCGCCGGCCGGGGACCAGCCCAAGGCCATCGAGGGCCTGGTCGAGGGCGTGATCGACGGCGAAGTGTTCCAGACCTTGCTGGGTGTTACCGGCTCGGGCAAGACCTTCACCATGGCCAACGTGATCGCGCGGCTGGGCCGCCCGGCGATCGTGTTCGCGCCCAACAAGACGCTGGCGGCGCAGCTGTACAGCGAATTCCGCGAGTTCTTCCCGAAGAACGCCGTCGAGTACTTCGTCAGCTACTACGACTACTACCAGCCCGAGGCCTACGTGCCGCAGCGCGACTTGTTCATCGAGAAGGACTCGTCGATCAACGAGCACATCGAGCAGATGCGCCTGTCGGCCACCAAGAGCGTGCTGGAGCGGCGCGACACGGTCATCGTGGCCACGGTGAGCGCCATCTACGGCATCGGCACGCCCGAGGACTACATGGAGATGCGGCTGATTGCCCGCGTCGGCGACAAGGTCGGCCAGCGCGACCTGATCTCGCGGCTCATCCGCATGCAGTACACGCGCAACGAGCAGGACTTTGCGCGCGGCACGTTCCGGGTGCGCGGCGACACCATCGACGTGTTCCCGGCCGAGCACAGCGAGCTGGCCATCCGCTTCGAGCTGTTCGACGACGAGATCGAGTCGCTGCAGCTCTTCGACCCGCTGACCGGGCGCGTCCGCCAGAAGGTGCCGCGCTTCACCGTGTACCCGTCGAGCCATTACGTGACGCCGCGCGACAAGGTGCTGGCGGCGGTGGAGACCATCAAGATCGAGCTGAGCGGCCGGCTCAAGGAGCTGGTGGGCGCGGGCAAGCTGGTGGAAGCCCAGCGGCTGGAGCAACGCACGCGTTTCGACCTGGAAATGCTGGCCGAGATCGGCCACTGCAAGGGCATCGAGAACTACACGCGCCACCTCTCGGGCGCCGCCCCCGGCGAGCCGCCGGCCACGCTGACCGACTACATGCCGAAGGACGCGCTGATGTTCCTCGACGAGAGCCACCAGATGATCGGCCAGCTCGGCGGCATGTACAACGGCGACCGGGCGCGCAAGACCACGCTGGTCGAGTACGGCTTTCGCCTGCCGAGCGCGCTGGACAACCGGCCGCTCAAGCTGGAGGAGTTCGAGACCCGTATGCGCCAATGCATATTCGTTTCGGCCACCCCGGCGCAGTACGAGAAGGACCATGCGGGCAACGTGGTCGAGCAACTGGTGCGGCCGACCGGGCTGATCGACCCCGAGGTCGAGGTCCGGCCCGCCACCCACCAGGTGGACGATGTGCTGGGCGAGATCCGGGTGCGCGTCGACAAGAACGAGCGCGTGCTCATCACCACGCTGACCAAGCGCATGGCCGAGCAGCTGACCGACTACCTGGGCGACAACGGCGTGAAGGTGCGCTACCTGCACAGCGACGTCGACACGGTCGAGCGGGTGGAAATCCTGCGCGACCTGCGCCTGGGCACCTTCGACGTGCTGGTGGGCATCAACCTGCTGCGCGAGGGGCTGGACATTCCCGAGGTGTCGCTGGTGGCGATTCTCGACGCCGACAAGGAAGGTTTCCTGCGCGCCGAGCGCTCGCTCATCCAGACCATCGGCCGGGCGGCGCGCAACCTGAACGGCAAGGCCATCCTGTACGCCGACCGTATGACCGAGTCGATGAAGAAGGCCATCGGCGAAACCGAGCGCCGGCGCACCCGGCAGATTGCCCACAACGAGGCCAACGGCATCACGCCGCGCAGCATCGTGAAGCAGGTGCGCGATCTGATCGACGGCGTCTACAGCGAGAAGACGGGCAAGGAAATGGCCAAGCTCGACCTGGAACGCGCCAAGGTCGAGGACATGAGCGAGAAGGACATCGCCCGGGAGATCAAGCGGCTCGAGAAGCAGATGCTCGAGCACGCCCGCAACCTCGAATTCGAGAAGGCGGCCCGGGTGCGCGACCAGCTGGCGCTGCTGCGCGAGCAGGCCTTCGGAGCGTCGGGTGGCGACAACATCGCCATACCGCCGCAGTAAAACAGAGGTTCGCTTTTTTCAAGCCGAACGTGGGGCCAAGCCGCTGGGGTTTACCCCAGCAGAGTTCGGGGCCTTCTGTTATACTTGAGCGAAACAGTCAACAACAAGACAAGAACTTCGCGATGAAGGACCGACTCCTACTGACTGGTTCACCAGCGTCAGGGGTCGGGCAGGGCGGAGACGAAGTCACCGCGGTCCAGGACCACGGTGTCATTTCAACGGTAAGCACTTGAAGGAGCTTGCGATGCGTCTCACTACCAAAGGCCGTTTTGCGGTCACGGCAATGATCGATCTGGCGTTGCGTCAGAACACCGGTCCGGTCACGCTGGCGGCAATCAGCCAACGGCAGCAGATTTCTCTGTCGTACCTCGAACAGCTGTTCGGCAAGTTGCGCCGTCACGAGCTGGTCGAGTCGACCCGCGGCCCCGGCGGCGGCTACAGCCTCGGCCGCAAGGCCGCGGACATCACCGTGGCCGACATCATTGTTTCCGTCGATGAACCCATCGATGCCACCCAGTGCGGCGGCAAGGAAAACTGCCTGGGCGAAGCCGGCCGTTGCATGACGCACGAGCTGTGGGCCTCGCTGAACCAGCGCATGGTCGAGTTCCTCGACTCCGTCACGCTGCAGAAGCTCGTCGACGACCAGATCGCCAAGGGCGTGCAGATCGAGAACAAGCCGGTCGTCAAGCGCGCGATCTCGGCCCAGCCGGTCGTCAAGCCAATCCGCGTGAACGCCCCGAACTCGGTGTTCGCCCTCGGCAACGCCTTCGCCAAGTCCTGAGCCCTGATTTCCCGGCGGCGCCCGCGGGCGCCTGCCATGAGCAGCCCAGATCAAGAACAACCCCCCACGCCAGCACGAGCCAGCCATGGACGTAACTCCTCATTTCCCGATCTATCTCGACTACGGCGCGACCACGCCGGTCGACCCGCGTGTGGTCGACGCCATGATTCCCTGGTTGCGCGAACACTTCGGCAACCCGGCGTCGCGCAGCCACGCCTGGGGCTGGGAGGCTGAAGAGGCGGTCGAGAAGGCGCGCGGCCAAGTGGCCGAGTTGATCAATGCGGATCCGCGCGAGATCGTCTGGACGTCGGGTGCCACCGAGTCGATCAACCTCGCGCTGAAGGGCGCGGCGCAGTTCTACAAGGGCAAGGGCAAGCACCTGATCACGCTGAAGACCGAGCACAAGGCCGTGCTCGACACCATGCGCGAACTCGAGCGCCAGGGCTTCGAAGTCACCTACCTCGACGTCGAGGAAAACGGCCTCGTCGACCTGGAAAAGTTCAAGGCCGCGATTCGCCCCGACACCATCCTGGCCAGCGTGCTGTTCGTGAACAACGAAATCGGCGTGATCCAGGACGTGGTCGCGCTGGGGAATGTCTGCCGCGAGAAGGGCGTGATCTTCCACGTCGATTCGGCCCAGGCCACCGGCAAGGTCGACATCGACATCACGGCGCTGCCCATCGACCTGATGAGCCTCGCGTCGCACAAGACCTACGGTCCCAAGGGCATCGGCGCGCTGTACGTGCGCCGCAAGCCGCGCGTGCGGCTCGAGGCCCAGATGCACGGTGGCGGCCACGAGCGCGGCATGCGTTCGGGCACCTTGCCCACGCACCAGATCGTCGGCATGGGCGAGGCCTACCGCATCGCCAAGCTCGAGATGAAGGACGACATCGCCCATGCACGCCGCCTGCAGCAGCGTCTGCTGGACGGCCTGAAGGACGTCGAGCAGGTGTTCATCAACGGCGACCTCGAGCACCGCGTGCCGCACAACCTGAACATGAGCTTCAACTACGTCGAAGGCGAGTCGCTGATCATGGGCATCAAGGGCCTGGCGGTGTCGTCGGGTTCGGCCTGCACCTCGGCCAGCCTGGAGCCCAGCTATGTGCTGCGCGCCCTGGGCCGCAGCGACGAGCTGGCCCACAGCAGCCTTCGCATGACCATCGGCCGTTTCACGACCGAAGAAGAAATCGACTACGCCATTTCGACCATCAAGCACAACGTTGCCAAGCTGCGCGAGCTGAGCCCCCTGTGGGAGATGTTCCAGGACGGCGTCGACATCAGCACGATCCAGTGGTCGGCCCACTGACACCAGCACAAGCGGCCAGCCCAAGGCTCCACGATTGAACAAAGTTTGAGAGGTACACCATGGCATATTCTTCCAAGGTCATCGACCACTACGAAAATCCCCGCAACGTCGGCTCCTTCGAAAAGGGCGACGACTCGGTAGGCACCGGCATGGTCGGCGCACCGGCTTGCGGCGACGTGATGAAGCTGCAGATCAAGGTCAACCCCGAAACCGGCGTGATCGAAGACGCACGCTTCAAGACCTACGGCTGCGGTTCGGCCATTGCCTCGTCGTCGCTCGTGACCGAATGGGTCAAGGGCAAGACGCTCGACGAAGCGGCTGCACTCAAGAACGCGCAGATCGCCGAAGAACTGGCGCTGCCGCCGGTGAAGATTCACTGCTCCATCCTGGCCGAAGACGCGATCAAGGCCGCCGTGAGCGACTACAAGGCCAAGCACGGCGTCAAGACCGAATCCGCTGCTGCCGAAGCCGTCCACTGACATGGCCGTCACGCTGACCGAAGCCGCTGCGCGACACGTCACCCGCTACCTCGGCAAACGAGGCAAGGGCGTGGGCGTGCGGCTGGGCGTGAAGACCACGGGCTGCTCGGGCCTGGCCTACAAGCTCGAGTACGTGGACGAGTTCACGCCTGAAGACGTGGTGTTCGAAGACCACGGCGTGAAGGTGCTGGTCGACCCGAAGAGCCTGGCCTACATTGACGGCACGCAGCTCGACTTCGTGCGCGAAGGCCTGAACGAAGGCTTCAAGTTCATCAACCCGAACGAACGCGACCGTTGCGGATGCGGCGAGAGTTTTCGCATCTGATGCGCCGTCGCTGACCGCGACCACAGCCGCCACCATGTCATGTGCTGGCGGTTTTTTCTTGCCATGAACCTGAACGACACCGACTTTCAACTGTTCGCCGTGCCGGCGACCTTCGCGCAGGACCGCGCCGCGCTCGACGCGCGCTGGAAAGAGCTGCAACGCGAAGCCCACCCGGACCGCTTTGCCGCGCAGGGCGCGGCGGCGCAGCGCGTGGCCATGCAGTGGTCGGTGCGCATCAACGAGGCTTACCAGCGGCTCAAGGATCCGATTCGCCGCGCCAGCTACATCTGCGAGCTGAACGACGCGCCATTGAACGCCGAGAACAACACGGCAATGCCGCCGGAGTTCCTGATGCAGCAGATGGAATGGCGCGAGGCGCTCGACGAGGTCGAGGACCTTGCGGCCCTCGAGAAGCTGCAGGCCGAAGTCGAGGCCGGCCGCGCACGCGCGCTGTCGTCGCTCGACTGGCTCATCGACGAGAAGGGCGACTACCCGGCCGCCGCGCAGCAGGTGAGAGCCCTCATGTTCATTGAGCGCTTCGGACAGGACGTCGAAGCCAAATTCGATCAGTTGGGACAATAAGCCTTATGGCTCTTCTTCAGATTTCCGAACCCGGCCAGGCGCCCGACCCGCATCAGCGCCGCATTGCCGTGGGCATCGACCTGGGCACCACGCATTCGCTGGTCGCCTCGGTGCGCAACGGCGTGGCCGAGTGCCTGCCCGACGACCAGGGCCGCGTGCTGCTGCCTTCGGCCGTGCGCTACCTCGCAGGCGATCGCCGCCAGATCGGCTTCGACGCCGTGGCCGCGCGCGCGCAGGACCCGGCCAACACCATCACCTCGGTGAAGCGGCTCATGGGCCGCGGCCTGGCCGACATCGCCAACCGCGATGCCATGTCTTACCGCATCGGCAGCAGCGACGGCGGCATGGTGATGGTGCAGACCCTGGCCGGCGAAAAGTCGCCGGTCGAGATCAGCGCCGAGATCCTTGCCACGCTGCGCTATCGCGCCCAGGACACCTTCGACGACGACGAGCTCTATGGCGCGGTCATCACCGTGCCCGCCTACTTCGACGAAGGCCAGCGCCAGGCCACCAAGGACGCCGCGCAACTGGCCGGCCTCAACGTGCTGCGATTGATCAGCGAGCCCACCGCGGCGGCCATTGCCTATGGGCTCGACAACGCGAGCGAAGGCGTCTACGCGGTCTACGACCTGGGCGGCGGCACCTTCGACATCTCGATCCTGCGCCTGACGCAGGGCGTGTTCGAAGTGATTGCCACGGGCGGCGACTCGGCCCTTGGCGGCGACGACTACGACCACGCGCTGGCCGACTTCGTGCGCGCGCAAACGGGCTTGCAGGCCGGCAGCGATGCCGACAAGGCCGCGTTGCTGGTGGCGGCGCGTGCCGCCAAGGAAGCGCTGACCGAATCGGCATCGACCGCATTCGGCGCCAGCGTTGCCGGCGAGGCGATCAGCTTCGAGCTGACCCGTGAGCAGTTCTATACGGCGACCCAGGCGCTCACCGACCGCACCATCGCGGCCGTGCGCAAGGCGTTGCGCGACGCGAAGCTCAAGCCCGACGACCTGCAAGGCATCGTGCTCGTCGGCGGCTCCACGCGCATGCCGCAGGTTCGCCGCGCCGTCGCCGATTTCTTCGGCCGCGAGCCGCTGGTCAACCTGAACCCCGACGAAGTCGTGGCGCTGGGCGCAGCCATTCAGGCCAACCAGCTGGCCGGCAACAACGGCGCGGGCGAACTGCTGCTGCTCGACGTGATTCCGCTGTCGCTCGGCATCGAGACCATGGGCGGGCTGGTCGAGCGCATCGTGCCGCGCAACCAGACCATTCCGACCGCGATGGCGCAGGATTTCACGACCTACAAGGACGGCCAGACTGCACTGGCGCTGCACGTGGTGCAGGGCGAGCGCGACCTCGTGTCCGACTGCCGCAGCCTCGCGCGCTTCACGCTGCGCGGCATTCCGCCGATGGCGGCCGGCGCGGCGCGCATCCGCGTGACTTTCACCGTCGATGCAGATGGACTGCTGAGCGTGAGCGCGAAGGAGCAGGGCAGCGGCGTCGAGGCCAGCGTGGCCGTGAAGCCGTCGTATGGCCTGTCGGACGACCAGATCGCGACGATGCTGCAGGAGAGCTTCTCCACCGCGCAGCAGGACATGAAGGCCCGCGCGCTCGTCGAGGCCCGCGTCGATGCGGACCGCATGCTGCTGGCCACGCAGAGCGCGCTCGACGCCGACGGCGACCTGCTGAGCGACGAAGAGCGCGCCGTCATCGACGCCTCGATGGTGCAGCTGCGCGAAGCCGCCAAGGGCAGCGACGAGGCGGCCGCGATCGAGGCGGCCACCAAGAAGCTGGCCGACGACACCGAAGCCTTTGCCGCACAGCGCATGAACGCGGGCATTGCACGCGCGCTGGCTGGCCGCAAGGTCGAATCCCTCTAGAAGAACAACATGCCCACGATCAAGATCTATCCGCATCCCGAGTACTGCCCGCAGGGCGCTGAAATCACCGCGCCCGCTGGCACCTCGATCTGCGAGGCGCTGCTCGAACACAACATCAACATCGAGCACGCGTGCGAGATGAGCTGTGCCTGCACCACCTGCCACGTCATCGTGCGCGAGGGCTTCAACTCGCTCAACGAGGCGGAAGAGGGCGAAGAAGACCTGCTCGACCGCGCCTGGGGCCTGGAGCCCCAATCGCGCCTGAGTTGCCAGGCGATCCTGGCGCAGGAGAATGTGACGGTCGAGATTCCCAAGTACTCGATCAACCACGCCAAGGAAAACCACTGATGAGCGCAGCGCCGGGCCGTTTCAAGCAAGCTCGCACCCCGTTGGTGGGCGGCGAGGACACGACGTGCCGAGCCAGGGGGCGCGCATGAGCCGCCTGATCGTTCTCGATACCGAAACCACCGGCCTCTCCGCGGAGAACGGCGACCGCGTCATCGAGCTCGGTTGCGTGGAGCTGTTCAACCGCAAGCTCACTGGCAACGACCTGCACATCTACTTCAACCCGGAGCGCGAGAGCCATGAAGACGCGTTGAAGGTCCACGGCCTGACGACCGACTTCCTGCGCGACAAGCCGAAGTTCGCGACGCTGGGCAACGACATCATCGAGTACTTGCGCGGTGCCGAGCTGATCATTCACAACGCGGCTTTCGACGTCGGGTTCCTCAACAAGGAATTCGAGCGCGCCGGCTTGCCCCCGCTGCGCACCTTCGTGGCGGAAGTGACCGACACGCTGGCCATGGCCAAGCAGGTGTACCCGGGCAAGCGCAATTCGCTCGACGCGCTGTGCGATCGCTTCGGCGTCGACCGTTCGAACCGCACCTTCCACGGCGCCAAGCTCGACGCGCAACTGCTGGCCGACGTCTACATCAACCTCACGCGCGGACAGGATGCGCTGCTCATCGACGTGGCCTCGAACGAGCCCGTGCAGGGCGCCGCCGTGGTGGCCATCGACCTGAGCCAGTTCGAGTTGCCGGTGATCCTGGCGGGCGAGCAGGAGCTGGCCGCGCACGACGCTGTTTTGACGCAACTCGATAAATCTAGTGGTGGTCGCACGTTGTTTCGTCAGAACGCCTAAAAAGCTGTGGCATAATCTGAGGCTGCGCACAACGCGATACGTGTTCAAGACACTGAACTGAAAAGCAGTGTCTCAGGGCGGTTAGCTCAGGGGTAGAGCACAGCATTCACACTGCTGGGGTCGGAGGTTCGAAACCTCCACCGCCCACCAAACAGAAAAAGCGACTTGGATTTCCAAGTCGCTTTTTTCTTGCGCGTTTGCTTTCGATTGCGCTTGATCTTCCGGCTTCTCTCGACCTACTTCGCGCCGAACAGGCCGTCGCAGGTATCGCATGCGAAGTACAGCTTCTGCTCCCCGCACTGGACCGACCCCGTACCCCCCGCGCGAATCCGCCAATCGCATGATCGGCCTTGCCGGGTCAGCGTGCCCTCGGCATAGCAAGGCGCTTGCTCGTAGTGGTCGTGCAGCGTCTTGTAGTCGACCTCTTTCGCGCGCGAGAAGAATTCCTGCGCCTTGCCGTGGCTGCGCGGCACGTCCGACGCACGGCAGGAGGCTGGCGCGTCGGAATGGAAATCGGCGACGTAGATGTTGCTGAACGCCGCATCGCGCGTTGTTGCGCACGAAGCGACGAGCACCGCGCCAGCCAGCAGCGCAACGACCCGGGCTCTCACTTCCATACCGCCGAACTCGCTTCGCCGGGGTTCTTGTAAGAGACGCTCGGGTGCCGGTAGACGTCGCTCGACTTCAAGTCGAACTGCGCGTACAGCGCGTCGATCAACCATTGAAGCGAAGCGTTCTGCGCGGCCGTCACGGCCTCGTAGCTGTTGTCGTCGATGTGCATGCCGACGAGCTCGATGCCGATCGAATCGCTGTTGACCGGATAGCGGTCGGGGTACGGCTTCGCGCGCTCATGTGCATCGATCGCATTGATCTGGCTGGTCCACGACATGGCCAGCATCCTGGCCATGGCGGCCGTGTCGCAGCTGCTCTTGTTCACGGTCAGGCATTTCGACTTGATCAGTTTGCCGACGTGATAACAGCGCGCGAACAGGCTGGCCGTCTGGTAGATCTGGCCGTTCTTGTCGATCAGGAAGTGGGCGCCGTTGCCGCCCGCCTGGTAGCCGTTGAGGCTGGACTCGGCGGTGGGCGAGTCGGTCTGGTGAACGACGATGGCCAGCACGCTGGGAAGCGCGCCGTGCTCGATTCCCGATGACCGTCTGGGTATCACCTTGGGATCGACAAGCATCCCGTTGGCGTCGATGGTGGGCATTGTTCTTTCTCCTCCCTCTGGAAAGCGCGGCGCTCGCCGGTGGCGCCAGCGTTGCAAAGTACAGCACATCACCCGCGGATTCCCAAGCCGCAGTGGTAACGCGATTTAACAGCGCGGGTGATGCAGCGGCTTTCACATGGGTGTCACACGCGATCTGCCTTGATGTGTCGCTGGGTTCTGGCTGCGCTGTCGGCCCGCGCCGACGGCAAGTGCAGCCCGAGGCTGGCGCATCTTGCGTTGCGTCGGCCTAGAAACCAAGGCAACCAAGGCAACCAAGGCAACCAAGGCAAAGGAGCACGACCATGGCCACCCATCCCGATCTGCCGACCCCGGTCACCCCCGACCTGCCCGTCGAGCCCGACGAAGGCCCCAGCCACGCACCCGACGAGCCCACCGATCCCGAGCCACCGCCCACCGCGACATGACTCGCGCGCAGCGATGAATCCGTGACGCGGGCCGCGCTAAGCTCGCGCGATGGACGAAATTGGTTGCGCCGTCATCGGCGGTGGCGTGGTGGGGCTGGCGGTGGGGCGCGCGTTGGCGCTCGCCGGCCGGGAAGTGCTGGTGCTCGAATCCGAAGGTGCCATCGGCACCGGGACGAGTTCGCGCAACAGCGAAGTCATTCATGCAGGCATCTACTACCCGCAGGGTTCGCTCAAGGCGAAGCTGTGCGTCGAGGGCAAGCAGTTGCTCTATGCCTACGCGGCGGAGCGCGGCGTGCCGCACCGGCGCTGCGGCAAGTTCATCGTGGCCACGTCGCCCGAACAGGCCGGGCAGCTGGAAGTCATCCGGGCCAAGGCGGCGGCGAATGGCGTCGACGACCTGGAGTTGCTGACCGCACAGCAGGCCATCGCGCTGGAGCCGCAACTGCATTGCGTGGCGGCGCTCAACTCGCCGAGCACCGGCATCGTCGACAGCCACGCGCTCATGCTGAGCCTGCTCGGCGACCTCGAGAACGCGGGCGGCATGCTGGCGTTGAAATCGCCCATCACGCGCGCTGAATGTGGGGACGGCGCTATTGTCCTGATAGCGGAAGACGGCACCGCGTTGCGCTGCCGCAGCGTCGTCAACGCCGCGGGCCTGGGTGCGCCGGCGTTGGCGCGGCGCTTCGAGGGCCTGCCTGCGTCGTCGGTGCCCACGGAGTACTTCGCCAAGGGCAACTACTTCACCTTGTCGGGGCGCGCGCCGTTCGGGCGCCTCGTCTATCCGGTGCCCGAGCCGGGCGGCCTGGGCGTGCACCTGACCATCGACCTGGGCGACCAGGCCAAGTTCGGCCCCGACGTGCAATGGGTCGCTTCGGCCGACGACCTGGTCGTGGACCCTTCGCGCGGCGACGGCTTCTATGCCGAGGTTCGCAAGTACTGGCCGGCGCTGCCCGACGGCGCGTTGATCGCGGGCTATGCGGGCATGCGCCCGAAGATCTCCGGTCCGGGAGAGCCGGCTGCCGACTTCATGATCGACGGGCCTGCCTCGCATGGTGTGCCCGGGCTGGTGAATCTCTTCGGCATCGAATCGCCCGGGCTCACGAGCAGCCTGGCCATCGGCCGCTACGTGGCGGAGTTGCTGGCGGAGGCTTGAAGCGCGCTTGGCGCACCTGGCGCGCGATGAAGTGCCATCGTGTGTCAAAGACTGCGCATCTGTCGCGCATGAGGGTCTTTTGAGCCTGTAACATGACAGCACGCCATTTGCTGGCGTGAAGCCGCCGGCGCGGTGCCGGTGTCATCACGGAGGAAAGATTCCAATGAGTGCATCCCAAAATCTTGAAGCAGCAGCCGAAGACATTGCAAGCGACGTGCGCGGCGTGCTGGCAAGCAAGGACCTGGATTCGGTTCCCCACATCAAGGCGCTGCGCCAGCGCATCGACACCAAGCTGGCCATCGCACGCGAACTCGCGGCCGAGAAGAGCAAGCTCGCCGCCAAGAAGGCCCGCGAAGCGGCAACCTCCGCCAACGCCTACGCCCACGACGAACCGTGGCAGATCGCCGGTGCCGCACTGGCCGTCGGTGTGCTGGTGGGCCTGCTGCTTGGCCGCCGCTGACCTGAGCACGCACCGCAGCACCGTTCGACCGGACATGGCTGGAGCCAGCCGATGAGGCTGCTGTCCCTGTTCGGGCTGAACGCCCGGATCCGGCGTTTGCGCATTGCCGCCGCCGAAGGCGCCCTCGCGGCCGAAGATCGGGTGCAACTGCTGCGCATGGCCTGGGAGGACGAGAAGCAGCGCCTCAAGCTGATGCTGATCCTCGTGGTGGCCGTGCTGGGGCTGACCACGGTCACGGTGGCCTTGCTGTCCGTGGCGGTGGTGGTTCATTTCTGGGAAACGCCTTACCGCATCACGGCCGCATGGTCGGTGGCGGGTGTATGGGTCGTGCTCTGGGTGGCTGCCGTCGTCGGCCTACTGGCGACCCTGCGCAATGCATCCAACAGCTTCGAGCCGGCGCGACAGGAATTCGAACGCGACTGGGCCTGGATGCAGGACCGCTTCGGCCTGGGCAAGGACCCGGAACAGGACGAAGAGGCCCCGCGTCCCCCAAGGCCGGCCACGCGCGAGGAACTGCTCGCGCGCATGGATCGCCAGCGTCAGCGCATCGCCACCTTGCAGGGCGGACGCGAGGCGCCGCCGGCGAGTGCAGGCGACCCGTACGAAGGCGAAACGCCGCCGCCCAACGAGTCGGCTGCCTCTGCGGCGCTGCGCATCGCGCGCGCCCACCCGGTGGCAACGGGCGTGGTTGCCGCTGCTGCCGTGGTGGTGATCCGGCCGAAGCGCCTGCTGCGCTGGGCTGCGTTCATTGCGCCAGTGCTCTGGCGCATGCGCTGAGAGAAAAGAAGAAGCCGCCGATCCAGTCGGCTCAGTCGGCTCAGGCCTTGCTGCGATCGCGCAGCAGTGCCTGGGCGGCTTCGCGGACCAGCCCCGGTCCGCGGTAGATCAGGCCGGTGTAGATCTGCACCACGTCCGCGCCCGCGGCGATCTTGGCCTTGGCGTCGGCACCGCTCAGGATGCCGCCCACCCCGACGATCGGAAAGCCCGCGCCCAGCGCCGCGCGCAGCTGCGACACCACGCGGTTGCTTGCTTCGCGCACCGGCGCGCCCGAAAGCCCGCCTGCCTCCTCCGCGTGCGGCAATCCCTTCACGGCGTCGCGCGCGAGCGTGGTGTTGGTCGCGATCACGCCGTCCATGCCGTGGCGCTTCAGCGTTGCGGCGATGACGGCGACCTGCGCTTCGTCGAGGTCGGGTGCGATCTTCACGAAAAGCGGTGCACGCTTGGCGTGGCGCGCGGCCAGCGTCTCGCGCCGTTCGGCCACCGCGCCGAGCAGCGCATCGAGCGCCTCGTCGCTTTGCAGCGTGCGCAGGTTGGCCGTGTTCGGGCTCGAGATGTTGATGGTCACGTAGTCGGCATGCGCGTACACGCCGTCGAGGCAGGCGAGGTAGTCGTCCACCGCGCGCTCGATCGGCGTGGCGGCGTTCTTGCCGATGTTCAAGCCCAGCAGCATCGGCGAGCGGGCGCTGCCTGCGCTGGGGCCACCCTTGCGAAAGCGTGCCTTCTGCACGTTGGCCAGGAAGGCGTCGAGCCCTTCGTTGTTGAAGCCGAGCCGGTTGATCAGCGCATCGCGCTGCGGCAAGCGGAACATGCGCGGCTTGGGGTTGCCCGGCTGCGCCTTCGGCGTCACTGTGCCGACCTCGACGAAGCCGAAGCCCATGGCGGCGAAGGCGTCGATGCAGCGGGCGTTCTTGTCGAGCCCGGCGGCCAAGCCGACGCGGTTCGGAAAAGTCAGGCCGGCAAGCTGCACCGGGTCGTCGGTGCGCGCCGAGGAATAGGCGCAGGCCAGCGGCGTGTTCTGCGTGCGGGCAAGGCCGTCGAGCGTGATTTCGTGGGCGTGCTCGGGATCGAAACCGAACAGGAAGGGGCGGGCGAGACCGTAGAGCGAGGAGGGCGACAGCAGGGGCATCGGATAATTCCGGACTTCAATGAGCCAAGGATTCTCCGCGATGACCGCACCCGCCTCCCCAAACCCCTCCAACCCGCTCTCCCAGGACGAACTCAAGGCCCAGGTCGGCCTTGCCGCGCTGGCCTACGTGGTCAAGGGCGAGATCGTCGGCGTCGGCACCGGCTCCACGGTGAACAAGTTCATCGACGCGCTGGCCACCATCAAGGACGAGATCAAGGGCGCCGTCTCCAGCTCGGTCGCCTCGACCGAGCGGCTGCGTGCGCTGGGCATTCCGGTGTTCGACAGCAACGAGGTGGAGGAACTGGCCGTGTACATCGACGGCGCCGATGAAATCGATGGCCGCGGCTTCATGGTCAAGGGCGGCGGCGCGGCGCTCACGCGCGAGAAGATCGTGGCGGCGCAGTCGCGCAAGTTCATCTGCATCGCGGATGCATCGAAGCTGGTGGAAACGCTGGGCGCCTTTCCGCTGCCGGTGGAAGTGATCCCGATGGCCGCGCGCCGCGTGATGCGGCAGTTCGCCGCCATGGGCGGCATCGCCCAGGTGCGCGAGAAGGACGGCCTGCCGCTGGTCACCGACAACGGCCAGCACATCGTCGACGTCACGGGCCTGCGGATCGGCGATCCGCGTGCTTTCGAGTCCGAAGTGAGCCAGTGGCCGGGCGTGGTGACGGTGGGCGTCTTCGCCCATCAGAAGGCCGACGTGTGCCTGCTGGGCACGCCGACGGGCGTGAAGACGCTGCAGTTCGACTGAGAGGCGAGAGGAGAGCGCTTTGGCCGCGAATGCGGTCAAGCGCCAGCCGCCAGCCAGTTCAGAACTTGATGCCGGTCGGGTTGCTCGGACTGGGGGCGCTCGAGGCGGGCGGAGGCGGGGGCGGCGCGGGTTGCACTGCCGGTGCTGGCGCACGCGACGCGGGCGCTGCCGGCTGAGTGATCAGTGGCCGGGAAAGCCCATTGCGATAACCCGTGGGCAGGTTGTTGCTCTTGGGGTAGCCGGCAGCATCGAGATACTGCGACCACTCGGCATCCGCGTAGCCCTTGAGCTGCTGTGAGCCGATCGTGAGCAGGGGCAGCGACGTCTGGTTGCTCAGGCGCTGCAGCGCCTCAATTTCGTCGTTGCTCTTCACGATGCGCTCGTCGAACGGGATGCCGCGCGTGATGAGCATCGTGCGAGCGTCGCTGCACGGGCCGCATTCCTCGCTGGCGTACAACACCACGGGATAGCGCTGAACCACTTGCCGCAGTTCGTACGAAAGGCCGGCATTGGCCGTGGTGCCGGGGCCGCCCTGCGGTGCCGACTCGCTGCCGGTCGTAGGCGCCCGGTCCGAGAACGTGACCTTGCCATTCTTGTCGACCTGGCGGTAGACCGACTGCGCCATGGCGCTCGAGGCAACGAGCAACAGGGCAACGCAGCTCAGGCGATGCAGTGAGAATTTGTAAATCGGATGCATCGCCCGAGTATCGCAAGCTTCAGCGCCGCATCAAGCGGGCTGCGCTTGCGCCATGCCCTGATGTCGCAGCAGCGCATCAAGCTGGGGCTCGCGGCCGCGGAAGGCCTTGAACGAATCCATGGCGCTGCGGCTGCCACCGGCCTCCAGGATGGCCTGGCGGTACTTGCGGCCGGTTTCGATGTTCGGCTCGCCGTCGGCGCCCACGGTTTCCTCGAATGCCGCGTAGGCGTCGGCGCTCAGCACCTCGGCCCACTTGTAGCTGTAGTAGCCGGCCGCGTAGCCGCCCGAGAAAATGTGGCTGAAAGTATTCGGCGTGCGGCTGAACGGCGGCGAGGGCATCACCGCGACTTCGGCACGCACCTTGCCGAGCAGCGCCATCACGTCGCCGGTCTTGGCTGTGGCCGCGTGGTACTCGGTGTGCAGCAGCATGTCGAACAGCGAGAACTCGATCTGGCGCAGCGTCTGCAGGCCGCTCTGGAAGTTCTTTGCGGCCGTCATCTTGTCGAACAGCGCGCGCGGCAGCGGCTCGCCGGTGTCGACATGGGCGGTCATGTGCTTGAGCACGTCCCACTCCCAGCAGAAGTTTTCCATGAACTGGCTCGGCAGCTCGACCGCATCCCACTCGACGCCGCTGATGCCCGAGACGTCGCGCTCGTTCACCTGCGTGAGCATGTGGTGCAGGCCGTGGCCGAACTCGTGGAAGAGGGTGGTCACGTCGTCGTGCGTGAGCAGCGGCGGCTTGCCGTCCACGCCGCTCGCAAAGTTGCACACCAGCTGCGCGATGGGCGTCTGCAGCACGCCGTTGTCGGGGCGCAGCCAGCGGGCGCGCACGTCGTCCATCCAGGCGCCGCCGCGCTTGGCGGCGCGGGCGGACGGGTCGAGGTAGAACTGGCCGACCTTCTGGCCGGCGCGCTCGATGCGGTAGAACTCGACGCTCGGATGCCACGTGGGCGCCGAGTCGCGGCGGATCGACACTTCGAACAGCGTCTCGACGATCTTGAACAGGCCGGCCATGACCTTCGGCGCCGGGAAGTACTGCTTCACCTCCAGCTCGCTGAAGGCGTAGCGCGCTTCCTTGAGCTTCTCGCCGATGTAACTCCAGTCCCAGGCTTGCGGGTCGGTGATGCTGAGCTGCTCCGACGCGAAGACGCGCAGGTCGGCCAGGTCGCGTTCACCGTAGGGCTTGGCCTTGGTGGCGAGGTCGCGCAGGAACTTCACGACCTGCTCGGGCGACTCGGCCATCTTCGGCACGACCGAGAGTTCACCGAAATTGTTGTAGCCCAGCAGCTTGGCTTCTTCTTCACGCAGCGCGAGGATCTCGGTGATCAGCGCTGTGTTGTCGAAGGCGGCGTCGCCGAACTCGCTGGCACGCGTCACGTAGGCGCGGTAGAGCTTCTCGCGCAGCACGCTGCTCTTGGCGAACTGCATCACCGGCAGGTAGCACGGCATCTTCAGCGTGAGCTTGTAGCCTTCCTTGCCGTCGGCTTCGGCGGCGGCGCGCGCGGCGCTCGCCACGTCCTCGGGCACGCCGTCGAGCTCGCCGAGCAGGGCGTAGTAGGCGAAGGCGTCGGTGGCGTCGAGGGCGTTCTCGCTGAACTTCTGGCTCAGTTCGGCCTGGCGTTCCTGGATGTCGGCAAAGCGCTTCTTGGCGTCGCCCTGCAGCTCGGCGCCGCCCAGCACGAAGTTGCGCACGGCATTGCGATGCGCCTGGCGTTGCTCGGCATTGAGCGTGGCCACGTCGATGGCCTTGTACTTGGCATACAGCCGCTCGTCGGAGCCCAGGCGGGTCCAGAAAGCGGTGACGCGCGGCATCGCCTCGTTGTAGGCGGCGCGCAGCTCGGGCGTGTCGGCCACGGCGTTGAGGTGGCCGATGGCGCCCCAGGCGCGGCTGAAGCGTTCGGAGGCCACGTCGAGCACCTTCGAGATGGCATTCCAGTCGGCGGGGAATTCAGGCGCCGTCACGGCCTGCAGCGCGGTTTCGGCATCGGCCAGCAGCGTGTCGACCGCGGGGGACACGTGTTCGGGCTTGATGCGGTCGAACAGCGGGAGATCGGTGAAGTCGAGGAGGGGGTTGTTCGTCATGGCCATGAAAGTTACTTGGCGGCGCGTTCGGCGGCTTCAAGGGTGTTGGCGAGCAGCATGGCGCGCGTCATGGGGCCCACGCCGCCGGGCACGGGCGTGATCCAGCCGGCAACTTCCTTCACGCCGTCGAAATCGACGTCGCCGGCCAGCTTGCCGTCTTCCTTGCGGTTCATGCCCACATCGATGACGACGGCACCCGGCTTCACCATGTCGGCCGTCAGGAGGTTGCGCTTGCCCACGGCCGCGACGATCACGTCGGCCTGGCGCGTGATGGCGCCCAAGTCCTGCGTGGCGCTGTGGCAGATGGTCACGGTGGCGCTCTTGGCGAGCAGCATCATGGCCATCGGCTTGCCGACGATGTTGCTGCGGCCGATGACCACCGCGTGCTTGCCGCGCAGGTCGTAGCCGATCGATTCGAGCATCTTCATGCAGCCGTAGGGCGTGCAGGGCCAGAAGCCGGGGGCGCCGGTCATCAGCGCTCCGGCGCTGGCGACGTGGAAACCGTCGACGTCCTTGGCGGGCGAGATGGTCTCGATGACCTTCTGGCTGTCCATGTGCCTGGGCAGCGGCAGCTGCACCAGGATGCCGTGCACCTTCGGGTCGTCGTTGAGGGTGCGGATGCGGGCCAGCAGGTCGGCCTCGCTCATGCTGGCGGGGTAGGTCTCGAGGGTGGCCTGCAGGCCGGTCTCGGTGCTGTCGTTGACCTTGTGCTTGGTATAGACCTGGCTGGCCGGGTCTTCGCCCACGAGGATGATGGAAAGGGCCGGGTTCACGCCGCGGGCCTTCAGCGCCGCGGTGCGGCCGGCGACTTCGGCGCGAATGGTTTTGGCGAGGGCGTTGCCGTCGATCAGTTGGGCGGTCATCGGTTTCGATTTTCCAAGTAGAAACGCCCGCTTGCGCAGGCGTAGGGGTCGTTCGTTGCTATCGGTCGGACAGCTTCTAGGCTTTGGCCGCTGGCGCCGCCTGCCCGAGGGCGATCTTCAGCAGATCGGCCACCGTGTTGGCGTTGAGCTTTTCCATGATGTTGGCGCGGTGCGCCTCGACCGTCTTGATGCTGATGCCCAGGTCGTCGGCAATCTGCTTGTTCAGGCGGCCGGCGACGATGCGTTCGAGCACCTGCGCCTCGCGGCCCGTGAGCTTGGACAGCAGCGCGTCGCGGCTGGCCGATTGCTGGTGCTGCGTGAAGGCGCCGCGCGCATGTTCGAGCATGCGCTCGACCAGCGTGACGAGCTCTTCGTCGTTGAAGGGCTTCTGGATGAAGTCCATCGCGCCCTTCTTCATGCTGTCGACCGCCATCGGCACGTCGCCGTGGCCGGTGATGACCACGATCGGCAGCGGGGAGCGCCGTTCGATCAGCCGATCCTGCAATTCGAGGCCGGTCATGCCGGCCATGCGGATGTCGACGATCAAACAGGCGACTTCGCGCGGGTCGTATCGGGAGAGAAAGGATTCGGCGGAATCGAAACAGCGGACTCTGTAGTCCTTGCCTTCGAGCAGCCATTGCAGCGAATCGCGTACGGCTTCGTCATCGTCGACGACGTAGACCGTGCCCTTCTTCGGAATCAAACTCATGCAGGTACCTTTGCCTCGTCGCTAGCTACGGAACTGATAGCGTCCAACACCGGAATCCAGAAGGAAAAACGGCATCCGATCACATCCGGACCATTGTAGATGTTCTCCGCCTGCATCCGGCCGCGGTGCGACTCGACGATGGTGCGGCACAGATTCAGCCCGATGCCCATGCCTTCGGGCTTGGTCGAGAAGAAAGCTTCGTAGAGCCGGTCCATCACCTCCGGCGCCAGGCCCTTGCCCGTGTCCTGCACCGAGAACTCGATGGCGTTGTGCCCCTCGATGACCTTGGGCAGCACGCGCAGCTCGACGCTGCGGCGCGCCAGCGGCCGGTCGGCGATGTCGATGGATTCGGCCGCGTTCTTCAGCAGGTTGACCATCACCTGCTCGATCAGGATCGGGTCGACCCGCACCACCGGCAGCCGCGCGGCCACGTAGTGGTTCAGGCGCACGTTGCGCCGGCGCAGCTCGATGCCCGCCAGCTCGACGGCCTCGCTCACCATGGTCGCCACGTCGGCCGGCGTGCGGTTGGGCTCGCTGCGCTTCACGAAGGAGCGGATGCGCTGGATGATCTGGCCCGCGCGCTGCGCCTGCTTCGAGGTCTTCTCCAGCGCCGCGAGCAGGGCGTCGTTGTCGATCGACTGGCCCTTGATGCGCGACATCATCCCGTTGCAGTAGTTGGTGATGGCGGTCAGCGGCTGGTTGAGTTCGTGCGCCACGCTGGAGGCCATCTCGCCCATGGTGATGAGGCGGCTCGCGGCCTGCGCCTTGTCGGCCTGCGCGGCGGCCTGCTCTTCGGCGTCGCGGCGCGGCGTGATGTCGGTGGCGATCACCAGCTGCGCGAGGCGGCCGTCGACCCAGGTCAGGTAGCGCGAGCGCACTTCGAGCCACTTGCCCAGGTGCGGCACGAAGATTTCGTTGTTGGCGGTCTGCGCGGCGGTGAGCGTGTCGATCGGCAGGCCGGCGTAGGGGTCGACGTCGTCCAGGCCCTCGTCGTGCGCGTTCGAGGCCGGTACGCCGGCCTGCGCCACCATGCCCAGGTGGCCCACGGTGTCCGAGCCGAACCACAGGCGGTACAGCTTGTTGGCGAACAGCAGTTCCTCGCTGCCGATGGGCGCCACCGACACGGCCGCGTCGAGCGCTTCCAGCACGGTGGTGAAGCGTTCGTACGAGGCCGACAGCTGTTCGCGGATGCGCGTGGGCTCGGTGATGTCGGTCATCGAGGTCATCCACCCGGTCTGGTGGCCGCGCGCATCGATCAGCGGCGACACGTACAGGCGCGCATTGAACACGCTGCCGTTCTTGCGCTTCACGCGCACCTGGAAACCGCCGGGCAGGGCGCGGCCGTGCAGTTCCTCTTCGAGCCGCTCGTTCATCACCTCGCGGTCGGACTCGAGCCAGTAGGGGAAGGGCGGCGACTGGCCGACCAGTTCTTCCTCGCTCCAGCCGGTCATCGCGCAGAAGGCCGCGTTCACGTAAGTGATGCGCCCTTGCAGGTCGAGCACGCGCATGCCGGTCAGCATGGAGTTTTCCATCGCGCGGCGGAAGTTGGTCTCGGCCACCAGCCGCTGCTGGGCCTGCAGGCGGCGGCGCGTGTGGCGCCAGGTGCCGATCAGCATCCAGCTCGTGAGCACGCTGAGCGCGCACACCAGCCAGAAGAGGCCGTTGCCGACCACGCCTTGCGAGGTGCGGTAGGCCTGGGCGCGCAGCACCAGCGCATTGCCCACTGGCGACACCGGCACTTCGTATTCGTTGGTCCGCTCGGTCCAGGGCAGCAGGCGCGTGCCGCTGTCCTTCAGGTTGGTGGTGTTGCCGGCAATCACGTGGCCCTTGGCGTCGAGCAGCGACACCGCGTAGCGCGCCTGCACCTCGGAAGGCATGCCGTAGCGCAGCAGCCCGTCGACCGAGAACTCGCCGAGCACCACGCCCGCGAACAGGCCCTGGTCGAACAGAGGAATGTGCAGCTGCAGCATCGCCGCCGGGTCGCCGCCGGCCACGGGCTGCGAATACACCGGCTGGCGCAGTTCGCGCGCCAGGGCGTAGTTGCTTTCGATGTCGCCGGGGCGCAGCACGTCGCCGATGAGGTGCTGCTGCGCCGGGTGCACGCTGGGCGCCGCATAGCCGGCCTTGAAACGGCGGCGGTCGTCGATCCAGGTGATGGTCTGCAGCTCGGGGAACTGGCTGACCAGCGACTCGGCGCGGCTGGTGAACTCGACCGGGTCGATCTCGCGATTGGAGGCATCGCGCGCGATGCGCATCAGCTGCTCCTGGCGTTCCAGCAGGCGCAGGCGCATGCGCTGCTGCGCGTATTCGACGTCGCGGCGCACCGACTCCTGCTCGCGCTCGACTTCCTCGGTGCGCAGGTACCAGAAGGCCGAGACGATGGCGGCAAGAAAGAGAAGCACGGCCGCCATCGGCGCGAGCATGGCGACGGCGTCCTGCAGCACCGGCGTCTGCCGGCGCCACCACTTGCGCCACCAGGACAGGGGCGACGCTTTCACGGCACTGCGGGCAACCGCCAGCGGGGAGGAGAGGGGCATGGTCCGAGTTTAGGTGAAGCCCCTACGCAGACAACGCGAAAAGCTGCAGTGGCACCGGCCCTGGCATGGTTGCAGTCTGGAAACATTTAAGCATTGAAATATCACATTAAGAAATGAATGCGCACTATTTGAAATCGCGATGTTTCTATGAGAAACTCCGCCGCGCTGATCGCATAGCGCACTAAATTACCGCCACAGCCCTAAAAGGAGAGACAAGCATGTCGGCAAATCCCGAGAACCTGTTCGGCTCGGCCGCGAATGACGCGGACGCCCAGGAGACCCGTGAATGGATGGATGCACTGTCCTCCGTCATCCAGAGCGAAGGGCCCGAGCGGGCGCACTTCCTTCTCGAGCAGCTGCTCGAGCATGCCCGCCAGAACACGGTCGACATGCCGTTCTCGGCCAACACCGGCTATGTCAACACCATCGAACCCTCGCAGGAAGCCCGCAGTCCCGGCAACCTGGAGATCGAACAGCGCCTGCGCGCCTACATGCGCTGGAACGCCATGGCGATGGTGGTCAAGGCCAACCGCCATCACCCCGCCGAAGGCGGTGACCTGGGCGGCCACATCGGCTCGTTCGCCTCGCTGGCCAGCATGTTCGGCGCGGGCTTCAACCACTTCTGGCGCGCCGAGAGCGAAAGCCACGGCGGCGACCTGCTCTACATCCAGGGCCACGTCTCGCCCGGCATCTACGCCCGCGCCTACCTCGAAGGCCGTCTCTCCGAAGAGCAACTGCTGAACTTCCGCCAGGAAGTGGACGGCAAGGGCTTGTCGAGCTACCCGCATCCGAAGTTGATGCCCGAGTTCTGGCAGTTCCCCACCGTCTCGATGGGCCTGGGCCCGCTGATGGCGATCTACCAGGCGCGCTTTCTCAAGTACCTGCACGCACGCGGCATCGCCAACACCGAGAACCGCAAGGTGTGGGTGTTCTGCGGCGACGGCGAAATGGACGAAGTGGAATCGCTGGGCGCCATCGGCCTGGCGGCGCGCGAGAACCTCGACAACCTGATCTTCGTCATCAACTGCAACCTGCAGCGCCTGGACGGCCCGGTGCGCGGCAACGGCAAGATCATCCAGGAGCTCGAAGGCGAGTTCCGCGGCGCCGGCTGGAACGTCGTCAAGCTGGTCTGGGGCAAGGGCTGGGACGCCCTGCTCGAGAAGGACCATGACGGCGCGCTGCGCAAGATCATGATGGAGTGCAACGACGGCGACTACCAGTCGTTCAAGGCCAACGACGGCGCCTACGTGCGCAAGAACTTCTTCGGCCGCGATCCGCGCACGCTGAAGATGGTCGAGCACATGACCGACGACGAGGTCTGGGGCCTGCAGCGCGGCGGCCACGACTCGCAGAAGGTGTACGCCGCCTTCCATTCCGCGCAAGAGCACAAGGGCCAGCCCACGGTGCTGCTCGTGAAGACCGTCAAGGGCTTCGGCATGGGCAAGATCGGCGAGGGCAAGAACAACGTGCACCAGACCAAGAAGCTCAGCGACGAGGACATCATGACCTTCCGCGACCGCTTCAACATCCCGATTCCCGACAGCCAGATCGCCGAGCTGCCGTTCTACAAGCCGGCCGACGACACGCCTGAAATGAAGTACCTGCACGAGCGCCGCAAGGCCCTCGGCGGCTACTTGCCGCATCGCCGCACCAAGGCCGACGAGAGCTTCACGGTGCCCTCGCTGGACACCTTCAAGTCGGTGATGGAGCCCACGGCCGAAGGCCGCGAGATATCGACCACGCAGGCCTACGTGCGCTTCCTCACGCAGCTGCTGCGCGACAAGGCGCTGGGTCCGCGCGTCGTGCCCATCCTGGTGGACGAAGCCCGCACTTTCGGCATGGAAGGCCTGTTCCGCCAGATCGGCATCTACAACCCGCACGGTCAGCAGTACACCCCGGTCGACAAGGACCAGGTCATGTACTACAAGGAAGACAAGGCTGGCCAGATCCTGCAGGAAGGCATCAACGAGGCCGGCGGCATGTCGAGCTGGATCGCTGCGGCCACGTCGTACAGCACGAACAACCGCATCATGGTGCCGTTCTACGTGTACTACTCGATGTTTGGCTTCCAGCGCATCGGCGACCTGGCCTGGGCGGCCGGCGACATGCAGGCCCGCGGCTTCCTGCTGGGCGGCACGTCGGGGCGTACCACGCTGAACGGCGAAGGCCTGCAGCACGAAGACGGTCACAGCCACATCCTGGCCAACACCATCCCGAACTGCGTGAGCTACGACCCGACCTTCGCGCACGAAGTCGGCGTCATCCTTCACCACGGCCTGAAGCGCATGGTCGAGAAGCAGGACAACGTCTACTACTACCTGACGCTGCTCAACGAGAACTACCCGATGCCCGGCCTGCAGCCCGGCACCGAAGAGCAGATCATCAAGGGCATGTACCTGTCCAGGCAGGGCCCGGCGCTCAAGGCCAAGGCCCCCACGGTGCAACTGCTGGGCAGCGGCACCATCCTGCGCGAGAGCTTCGCCGCGCAAGAGCTGCTCGAGAAGGACTGGGGCGTGTCGGCTTCCGTGTGGAGCTGCCCGAGCTTCAACGAACTCACGCGTGACGGCCAGGACGCCGACCGCTGGAACCTGCTGCACCCCGACCAGACGCCGCGCGTGCCCTTCGTGGCCGAGCAGCTAGGCGCCTCGAGCGGCCCGGTGGTCGCCTCGACCGACTACATGAAGGCCTACGCCGAGCAGATCCGTCCCTTCATCCCGAAGGGCCGCACCTACAAGGTCCTGGGCACCGACGGCTTCGGCCGCAGCGACTTCCGCAACAAGCTGCGCGAGCACTTCGAGATCAACCGCCACTACATCGTGGTGGCCGCGCTCAAGGCGCTGAGCGAAGATGGCACGGTGCCGGTCGCCAAGGTGGTGGAAGCCATCAAGAAGTACGGCATCAACGTCGACAAGGTCAACCCGCTCTACGCCTGAGCCTCGCCAGGCAATCAACAACCAACGAACGAAACGGCGCCTCACGGCGGGAGACAAACGATATGGCAGCAGTGGAAGTGAAAGTGCCCGACATCGGCGATTTCGATGAAGTCGCGGTGATCGAGGTGCTCGTGAAGGTGGGCGACACGGTCAAGGCCGAGCAGTCGCTCATCACGGTCGAATCGGACAAGGCGTCGATGGAAATCCCGTCGTCGACCGCCGGTGTGGTCAAGGAACTGAAGGTCGAGATCGGCGCCAAGGTGAAGCAGGGCTCGGTGGTGCTCGTGCTCGAGGCCGAAGGTGCCGGTGCTGCGGCAGCGCCTGCCCCGGCGCCCGCTGCGGCTCCCGCGGCCGCCGCATCGGCCCCGGCCGCGCCTGCACCCGCTGCAGCACCTGCCGCCTCGGGCCCGATCGACGTCAAGGTGCCGGACATCGGCGACTTCAAGGACGTCGCGGTCATCGAACTGCTGGTGAAGGTGGGCGACACGATCGCGGCCGAGCAGTCGCTGATCACGGTCGAGTCGGACAAGGCCTCGATGGAAATCCCGTCGTCGGCCGCCGGCGTGTTGAAGGAACTGAAGGTCAAGGTTGGCGACACCGTCAACATCGGCGACCTGATCGCGGTGCTCGAAGGCTCCGTGGCTGCTGCGGCCGCACCGGCTGCGGCCCCCGCGCCTGCACAGGCAGCGGCCGCAGCGCCCGCGACGGCATCGGCCAGCGCGCCGGCGCCCGCGCCCGCAGCGGCTGCCGCCGCACCGGCCGCGGCCCACCAGCCCACGGCCGCCCCCAGCGGCAACCTGCCGCACGCCTCGCCCTCGGTGCGCAAGTTCGCCCGCGAACTCGGCGTGCCGCTCGAAGAGGTCAAGGGCTCGGGCCCCAAGGGCCGCATCACGCAGGACGACATCCAGAACTTCACCAAGGCCGTGATGAGCGGCCAGGCCAGCACCAAGGCGTCCGCAGCCAAGGCCCCGGCCGGTGGCGGCGATGGCGCGGCGCTGGGCCTCATTCCGTGGCCCAAGGTCGACTTCACGAAGTTCGGCGCGGTCGAGCGCAAGGACCTGTCGCGCATCAAGAAGCTCAGCGGCGCCAACCTGCACCGCAACTGGGTGATGATTCCGCACGTCACCAACAACGACGACGCCGACATCACCGAGCTCGAGGCCTTCCGCGTCTCCACCAACAAGGAGAACGAGAAGTCGGGCGTGAAGGTCACGATGCTGGCCTTCGTGATCAAGGCGGTGGTCGCGGCGCTGAAGAAGTTCCCAGAGTTCAACACCAGCCTGGACGGCGACCAGCTCGTCTACAAGCAGTACTACAACGTCGGCTTCGCGGCGGACACGCCCAACGGCCTCGTGGTGCCGGTGCTCAAGGATGCCGACAAGAAGGGCATCCTGCAGATCAGCGCCGAGATGGGCGAACTCGCCAAGAAGGCGCGCGACGGCAAGCTCGGCTCGGCCGACATGCAGGGCGGCTGCTTCTCGATCAGCTCGCTCGGCGGCATCGGCGGCACGCACTTCACGCCCATCATCAACGCACCCGAAGTGGCCATCCTCGGCCTGTCGAAGAGCGCGATGAAGCCGGTGTGGGACGGCAAGCAATTCGTGCCGCGTCTCACGCTGCCGATGTCGCTGTCCTACGACCACCGCGTGATCGACGGCGCCCTGGCTGCGCGTTTCAACGCCTACCTGGGCCAGGTGCTCGCGGACTATCGCCGTATTCTTCTATGACCCCCCGAGCACCTTCGGTGCTCCCCCCCGAGGGGGGCGGCTGCCTTGGGGCGGCCCGGCGGGAGCAGCTATGACCACGGTGGTGGCCGTCCGCAAGGGCGGCCAGGTCACGATGGCAGCCGATTCTCTGGTGACCTTCGGCGACACGCGCCTGTCGCACAACGCCGAAGCGAACCAGAAGATCTTCACCGTCGAGGACGCGGCGGGCAGCAGTCTGTTCGCCATGGCCGGTGCCGCCGCGCACTTCCTGGTGCTGCAGCACGCGCTGGCCGTGCAGCCGCGCGAGCAGCTGCTGTTCGGCAGCAAGCACGAGATCTTCCGCACCTTCACGATGCTGCATCCGGTGCTGAAGGACTCGTTCTTCATGCAGACCAAGGAAGACGACCACGAGCCCTACGAGTCGAGCCAGTTCACGATGCTGATGGCCAACCGCAGCGGCATCTACGGCATCTACAGCTACCGCGAGGTGTTCGAGTTCAAGCAGTTCTGGGCCATCGGCTCGGGGCGCGGCTTTGCACTCGGCGCCATGCACGCGGCCTATGACATCAAGTCGCGCAGCGCGCGCGACGTGGCGCAGGCCGGCATTGCCGCCGCCTGCGAATTCGATCGCAATTCGGCCCTACCGGTCGACGTTCTCACACTCAAACTGAAAGTGTCCAAATGAGCGAACAACAAATCAAGGTGCCCGACATCGGCGACTTCGACGAAGTGGCAGTGATCGAGGTGCTGGTCAACGTCGGAGACACGGTCAAGGCCGAGCAGTCGCTGATCACGGTCGAATCGGACAAGGCCTCGATGGAAATCCCGTCGTCGGCCGGCGGCGTGGTGAAGGCCATTGCCGTGAAGGTGGGCGACAACGTCAAGCAAGGCTCGGTGGTCCTGACGCTCGAGGTGGACGGTGCCGCGGCATCCGCGCCCGCAGCGGCTGCACCGGCGCCTGCCGCCACGGCAGCCCCGGCACCGGCCACGCCGAAGGCCGCGCCTGCACCGGCCCCCGCTTCGGCGGCAGTGGCCGTGTCGAGCTACGGCGGCAAGGTCGACGTCGAATGCGACGTGATCGTGATCGGCGCGGGCCCCGGCGGCTACTCGGCGGCGTTCCGCGCGGCCGACCTCGGCCTGAAGGTCGTGCTGATCGAGCGCTACGCCACCCTGGGCGGCGTGTGCCTGAACGTCGGCTGCATCCCGTCGAAGGCGCTGCTGCACGTGGCCTCCGTGATGGACGAGGTGAAGCATTTCGCCGACCTCGGCGTGAGCTTTGCCGCACCCACGGTCGACCGCGCCAAGCTGCTCGGCCACAAGAACAAGGTGGTGGGCAAGCTCACCGGCGGCCTCACGGCCATGGCCAAGATGCGCAAGGTGACGGTGCTGCGCGGCGTCGGCAACTTCGTCGATCCGTACCACGTCGAGGTGGAAGAAACCTCGGGTACCAGCTGGGACACCACGGGCAAGAAGCAGACCGTGAAGTTCCGCAACGCCATCATCGCGGCCGGCTCGCAGGCCGTGAGCCTGCCCTTCATGCCCAAGGACCCGCGCGTGGTCGATTCGACCGGCGCGCTGGAAATGGGCACCGACCCCAAGCGCATGCTGATCCTGGGCGGCGGCATCATCGGCCTCGAAATGGGCACGGTGTATTCCACGCTGGGCGCGCGCCTGGACGTGGTCGAGATGCTCGACGGCCTGATGCAGGGCGCCGACCGCGACCTGGTGAAGGTCTGGCAGAAGATGAACACGCCGCGCTTCGACAACATCATGTTGAAGACCAAGACGGTGGGCGCCGAGGCGACCAAGGAAGGCATCAAGGTCACCTTCGAGGGCGAGAACGCGCCGAAGGAACCGCAGGTGTACGACCTGGTGCTGCAGGCCGTGGGCCGCAGCCCGAACGGCAAGAAGATCGGTGCCGAGAAGGCCGGCGTTGCCGTGACCGACCGCGGGTTCATCAACGTCGACATCCAGATGCGCACCAACGTGCCGCACATCTTCGCCATCGGCGACATCGTGGGCCAGCCGATGCTGGCGCACAAGGCGGTGCACGAGGCACACGTGGCGGCCGAAGTCATCGCCGGCGAGCAGAAGGGCGACAAGGAGCTGTCCAGCGCCGCCTTCAACGCCCGCGTGATCCCCAGCGTGGCCTACACCGACCCCGAGGTGGCGTGGGTCGGCCTGACGGAAGACCAGGCCAAGGCCGAAGGCATCAAGGTCAAGAAGGGGCACTTCCCCTGGACGGCCTCGGGCCGCGCCATTGCCAACGGCCGCGACGAAGGCTTCACCAAGCTGCTGTTCGACGCCGAGACGCACCGCATCCTGGGCGGCGGCATCGTCGGCACGCATGCCGGCGACATGATCGGCGAGATCGCGCTGGCCATCGAGATGGGTGCGGACGAGATCGACATCGGCAAGACCATCCACCCGCACCCGACGCTGGGCGAAAGCATCGGCATGGCGGCGGAAGTGGCGCACGGCACCTGCACCGACCTGCCGCCTGCGAAGAAGAGCTGATAAGCCGAGGAGGGCGCTCGCCGAGCGCCCATGAAAAAATCCCGCCGAGGCGGGATTTTTTTCGTTCCGGGGGCGGTGCCCCCAGGAGAGATCAGTTGCCGGTGACGGGCAGGTTGGCGACGGCTGCGGCCTTGACTTCGTCCGTCGGGCCGCCGAGCACGCGGCGGGCGCCGTCGAAGCGGCGTTGCCAGTAGCTGCCGTTCATGTCTTCCACGCGAACCTGGGCGCCGGTGCGGGGGGAGTGGATGAACTTGCCTTCGCCGACATAGATGCCGACATGGCTGAAGGCGCGGCGCATGGTGTTGAAGAACACGAGGTCGCCGGGCTTGAGCTGGCTGGCGTCGATCTTCTCGGTGGCGGCTGCCTGCTCTTCGGCGCGGCGGGGGAGCATGTGGCCGACCGTCTGGTTGTACATGGCGCGGACGAAGCCGCTGCAGTCGAAACCCGATTCGGCGGTGTTGCCGCCGCGGCGGTAAGGCACGCCGAGGAACCCGATGGCCGTGACCACGAGGTCGGACGTGCGCTCGGTCACGGTCTGGCGAACTTGCTTGAGCTGCCCGATCAGGCCCTTGTCGGCCAGCAGGCGTGCCAACTCGTCATCGGTTTTTTCCTGTTGAGGGGCTGCATGGACAGCGACGGCAAATAGGAGGGACGCGGGTAGGACGAAAAAACGCATGCCGCGTAGGATATTGATGACGCGCGGTTATGTCAATTTAAAAAGAATTAGCAAATGTCTTTGTAAGTCATTGATTTACATCGAGATTTTCGATTCGGCCGAAGAAAAAATGTAACGGCGAACGTTTATTGACCATAAGTGGTTGACCGTCAGTGAGCCTTTGGCGCGCGGGTGGATTGGTGGTGAAGCGGACCCGGGTCGTTATCTTTCGTCAAGATCGCGTCAACTCTCCGGAAAAGTTATGAACTTTCAAAAACAACCGCTTCTCAACTGTCTCGGCGCACTTTTTGCGCTCTTGGGAACCGGTTTCTGCAGCGTCGCGCTGGCCGAAGCCGCGCCGCAAACGGTGGCGTCGGGTCTCCAGAACCCGTGGGGCGTCAGCTTCTTGCCGGATGGGCGCTTCGTGGTCACCGAGAAGCCGGGCCGGTTGCGCCTGGTCGACGCGAGCGGCAAGGTGGGCGCGCCCATCGCGGGCCTGCCGGCCGTTGCGGCCAGCGGGCAGGGCGGCCTGCTCGACGTGCTGGCCGACTCGGGGTTCGAAAAAAACCGCACGCTCTACTTCTGCTTTTCCGAACCAGCCGCCAGCGGCGCGGCCAACAGCACGGCGCTGGCACGCGCCAGCCTGTCGGCGGACGGCACGAAGCTCGAGGCGCTCAAGATCATCTTCAGCCAGCAGCCCAAGGTGGCGAGCAGCGCGCATTTCGGCTGCCGCATCGTCGAGGCGCGCGACGGCACCTTGTTCCTCACGCTGGGCGACCGCTTCAGCCGCAAGGAAGACGCGCAGAAGCTGGACAACCACCTCGGCAAGGTGATCCGCATCGCCAAGGACGGCACGGTGCCCAAGGACAACCCCTTCGTCGGCAAGGCGAGTGCGCTGCCCGAGATCTGGAGCTACGGCCACCGCAACGCGCAGGGCGCCACGCTCGCGCCCGATGGCCGCTTCTGGATGCACGAGCACGGGCCGCAAGGCGGCGATGAAATCAACATGCCGCTGGCCGGCCGCAACCATGGCTGGCCCGTCATCACCTATGGCGAGAACTACGGCGGCGGGAAGATCGGCGACGGCATCACCGCCAAGGACGGCATGGAGCAGCCGCTGCACTACTGGGTGCCGTCGATCGCGCCGTCGGGCATGGCCTTCCTGACCAGCGACCGCTACGGCGCGGCGTGGAAGGGCAACCTGTTCGTCGGCTCGCTCAAGTTCGGCTACCTCGACCGCATCGAACTGAAAGACGGCAAGGTCGTGGCCGAGCACAAGCTGCTGGCCGACGGCCGCGCGCGCATCCGCGACGTGAAGCAGGGGCCCGACGGGCTGCTCTACGTGCTGACCGACGAGGGCGACGGCAAGCTGCTGCGCCTGAAGCCGAACTGATCTGGGTCCGCTTCAACCCGTCTCAGCCCGTCTCAGCCCGTTTCAGCCCGGGGTCGCCGGGCAAGTGGGCAGCGGCAGCGTCGGCAGCATGCGCAGCCACAGGCGCGTCCACTCGGGCCAGTCGTGGCCGCCTTCGGTCATGAAGACGCGTTCGGCCGGCAAGGCCGCGGCCAGCAGGCGATGGCTGAACGCGAAGCGGTCGTCCACGCCGTAGCCCAGGTAAAGCGGCGGCCGCGCGGCCGCCGTCTGCGTGAAACCCACGTAGCCGCGCAGCCATTGCCAGAGCTGGGTTTCGTTCGGCGTGCGCGGGTTGCTGCCGGGCGGGTCTTCCAGCGGCCCGTTCCATCTGGCGAGCCCGCCCGCATTGGCGATGTCGGTGCTGAGCACGCGCTCGCCGAGGTACGGCGCGATCGTCACCACGCCGGCCAGTTCGCCGGGATGCGTTTGCGCATACAGCAGGCTGCCGAAGCCGCCGACGGAAATGCCGACCAGCCAGATGTGGCGGTAGCCGTGGCTGCGCGCCGGGGCGACCACGTCGGCGCTCAGGCGCTCGAGGATGGTCTTGTCGTTGTAGTAGCCGAGGTGCGCGTCGACCAGCATCACGTCGGCCGCGACGCGGTTGTCCTGCACCGCGCGCACGAAGCCCTCGCGCTCGAACTCGCCGGGCGCCGAGTACGCGCCGGGCAGCATCACCAGCAGCGTGTCGGCATTGCGCGTGCATCTGCTTTTCTCGAGCGAGGTCGCCAGCGGTGCCGTGGTCTTGCGCACGCCGCCGCACGCGGCGACGAGGAGCGCGGCGGCGCCCACGCCCAGCGCCGCCAAGCACACCCGTTTCGAGAAGAAGAGCTTCATGTGCCGCAGTCTAGGTGCGCCGCGTCGCCGGCAGGTCGACCATCACGGGCTGGCCCGGCGTGGTGCAGCCCGTGTCGCAGCACTTGCCGGGCTGGCGGTTGCGGGTGATGGCGCGGCCCGGGTCGTGCGGCGCGGCGGCGGGCGAGCCGTCGGCCACAATGCCGCGTTCGAGAATGCGCTCGACCAGTTCCACTTTCGAGCCGACCGGGTAGTTGCGCCAGATTTCCTGCTTCATGGCTGCCGGCGAGCCGCCGCCGTGCAGGCTGATCACGCTGTACCAGCCGCCCTGGTAGCCGGCCGTCAGGTCCTCGATGAAGCGGGCCGTCTCGATGCGCTGTTCGTACGGAATGGCCGGGTTGGCGCGCAGCACGTCCGACAGGCGCGCGGCGGTCTCGGGGTTGTGGTCTTCGTCGGGGCCGGGCAGGGTGACGATGAGGCCGCCGCTCACGTAGTGCGCGATGCGGTGCATGTCGTAGATCTTGGTGGCCAGCAGCAGCTTGCCGATGTTGCTGAACACGGGGTCGGGCATGAAGATGCCGCAGTGTTCATCGGCCTTGCCGTACACGCTGGCCGCCACGCCGCAGGCGAAGAAGCTTTCGGTGATGGTGATGAGCTCGACCATCTGCTCGCGCAGGTGGCTTTCCTTGCCCGGGTCGAAGCCGTTGGCCTCGCACATCAATGCGCCAGCGCCGATCAGCAAATCACCGAAGCCGGCGCGCGCGCCGATGCAGCTGTGGCGGTGGTGCGTGGCGTAGCTGTAGGTCAGGTGGCCGGAGTGCTCCCAGGTGCCGTTGTCGCCGGCGTAGAACACGCGCTCCCACGGCACGAACACCTTGTCGAACATGCACACGCCGGTGCTCTGGCCGTACTTGCGGCTGAACAGCGCGTCGCCGTGTTCGAGCTTCTCGCCGGGCCGGCCCGCCGGGCGCGCGACGATGGTGAGGCCCGGCGCGTCCAGCGGCACGGCGCAGCACACGGCGAAGTCGGCGTCTTCCTTGCCCATGTTGCGGCAGGGCATGACCAGCAGCTCGTGCACGTAGGGCGCGCCGGTCACGATCGCCTTGGTGCCCGAGATGACGATGCCGCGCGCGTTGCGCTCCACCACGTGCAGGTAGCTGTCGATGTTGGCCTGCTCGTGCGGGCGCCGGCTGCGGTCGCCCTTGGCGTCGGTCATGGCCACGCCGAGCGTCAGGTCCTGGTCCTGCACGCGGTGCAGGTACTCGTGGAAGCGCGCGGTGTGCTCGGTGCTGCCGCGCGCGTCGTCGATGCGCGCCGACACCTGGCCGATGGCGTTGAGCGCGTCGTGCGTCAGGTAGCGCTGGGCGCAGCCGGTTTCCTGGCACACCAGCCGCACGGCCTCGAGCTTGTTGAGCAGGTCGCCCGCGCCGGTGTTGAGGTGCGACAGCCGGTTCACCCGCTTGCCGCTGGTGTGCTGCACCGCGGTCATGAGCGGCTCGTATTCCTTCTTCAGCGCGTGGTCGTAGGTGAGCGCGATGGCATTGATGCCGGGCTGGAACGCGGGCTCGTCGGCCACGCTGTCGACGCGGCGGCCGTCCACGAACACCGTGGGGCGGTAGCGGCGCAGGGATTCGCGGTAATCGGCGCCGGACATGAGGGCTGCGGCGGGCAGTGGGGCATTCATCGGGCTGTCTCCGTGGGTGTTTTGTGCTGGAATTTAAACACTGTTCAATTTTTAGATCAATGATCAAAAAATTGCATCGGCGATCAATTCAAGGGCTATAGTGCCGCCCATGCAAGCCAATCTCCAGCGCCGCCAGGCGCTCACCGACGCCCGTCGCGCGCTCGTGCTCGACGCCGCGCGCGCGGTCTTCCTGGAGGCCGGCATCGAGGGCGCGAGCATTCGCGAGATCGCCCGCAAGGCCGGCTACACGCCGGGCGCCATCTATTCGTACTTCGAGAGCAAGGAGGCGATCTACGCGGCCTTGCTCGACGAATCCATCCAGCGGCTGCAGGCCGCGGTGACCGACGCACCGGTGTTCGACGGCCACCCCGAGCGCACGCTCGCCGCCAAGGCGCAGGCATGGTTCGACTTCTATGCCGCGAACCCGCGCGAGCTCGACCTGGGCTTCTACCTGGTGCAAGGGATGCGCCCGCGCGGCCTGACCAGCGAGCTCGACAACGAACTCAACGACCACCTGCGCCAGGCGCTACGCCCCTGCGAAGACGCGCTGCAGGCCATGGGGCTCGACGCCGACGGCGCTCTGCAGGAGAACACCTCGCTGTTCGCGCACGGCGTGGGCCTGCTGCTGATGCAGCACACCGGGCGCATCCGCATGTTCAGGCAGTCGGCCGACGCGCTGTTCAAGACCTACGTGGCGCAACTCGTTCAGCGCGTTGCGGCCCATGCGGGCCAACTCGGTCTTTTCGGTGGTACGGTTTAGCCCAATCCAAACCTCCAGAAGAAAGAAACTGTTCATGCTGCTCGACGCCTCGCAATCCCAACTCGTGCTGGTCGACTACCAGGCCCGCCTGATGCCGGCCATCTTCGAGAACGAGGCCGTGGCAGCGAACGCGGTGCGCCTCGGCAAGATGGCGGCAATGGTCGACGTGCCCGTCTGGGGCACCGAACAGAACCCGTCCAAGCTCGGCGAAAACCTGCCCGACATTCGTGCGCTGTGTCGCAAGACGCTCGCGAAGATGCACTTCAGCGGCGTGGAAGAGGGGCTCGGCGAATGGCTGCGCGCACCGGCCAAGGCCGCGCCGCAAGGCAACGCCCGCAGCCTGCCCAAGCACCTGCAGAAGCCCCAGGCCGCGGCCGAAGAGCGCAACACCATCGTCATTGCCGGCTGCGAAGCCCATGTCTGCCTGATGCAGACGGCGCTCGACCTGCTGGAAGACGAGTTCGACGTCTGGGTGGTCACCGATGCCTGCGGCTCGCGCACCGAGCGCAACCGCGACGCCGCCTTCGACCGCCTGGCGGGTGCCGGCGCCGAACTCGTGACGACCGAGATGGTCGGTTTCGAGTGGCTGCGCACCGCGGAGCACCCGGCCTTTCGTGATTTGCAAGCGCTGATTCGCTGAGCCGGAAGCGGCGCGGCGTGGCGTGGCGCCGGGATGAAGCTGGGATGGGCTGGCCCGGGTTGTCCCGGTCGTCAGCTTCCTGCAAGATCGGTCTCCATAATTATGAATTCAGTTTTGGCGCTGCCGCCGGAACCGAATACATCACAGGAGACAAGCCCAGATGAGCCGCTACGAAGAGTTCCATCGCCAGTCCGTCGACGCGCCCGAAGCCTTCTGGGCCGAACAGGCGAAGCTGATCGATTGGCAGACGCCCGCGCAGCAGATCCTCGACGCCGGCAACCCGCCCTTTGCGCGCTGGTTCGTCGGCGGCACGACCAACCTGTGCCACAACGCCGTCGACCGGCACCTGGCGGCGCGCGGCGACCAGCCCGCGCTGATCTTCGTTTCCACCGAGACCGGCGTGGAGAAGAGCTACAGCTTCGCCGAGCTGCATGCCGAGGTGCAGCGCACCGCGGCCAGCCTGCTGGAACTGGGCGTGGGCAAGGGCGACTGCGTGCTCATCTACATGCCGATGATTCCCGAGGCCGCGTTCGCCATGCTGGCTTGCGCGCGCATCGGCGCGATCCATTGCGTGGTGTTCGGCGGCTTCGCCAGCGGCTCGCTGGCCACGCGCATCGAGGACGCCGCGCCGAAGGTGATCGTGAGCGCCGACGCTGGCGCGCGCGCGGGCAAGGTCATCGCGTACAAGCCGCTGCTGGACGAGGCGATCAGGCTGTCGGCGCACAAGCCCTCGGCCGTGCTGCTGACCGACCGAGGTCTTGCTGCTATGAATATGGTAGCGGGACGCGACCATCTGGCGGCCGAGTTGCGCCAGAAACACCTGGACGCCGAGGTGCCCTGCACCTGGCTGGCCTCGACCGACATCAGCTACACCATCTACACCAGTGGCACCACCGGCAAGCCCAAGGGCGTGCAGCGCGACGTGGGCGGCTATGCGGTGGCGCTGGCGGCCAGCATGAAGCACATCTTTGACGGCCGGCCCGGCGAAACCTACTTCTCGACCAGCGACATCGGCTGGGTGGTGGGCCACAGCTACATCGTCTACGGCCCGTTGATCGCCGGCATGGCGACGATCATGTACGAGGGCCTGCCCACGCAGGGCATCGACGGGCAGCCCGACGGCGGCATCTGGTGGCGGCTGGTGGAGAAGTACAAGGTGACGGTGATGTTCAGCGCGCCCACGGCGGTGCGCGTGCTCAAGAAGCAGGACCCGGCGCTGCTGAAGAAATACGACCTGTCGACCCTGCGCGCGCTGTTCCTGGCCGGTGAGCCGCTGGACGAACCCACGGCGCGATGGATCAGCGAAGGGCTGGGCGTGCCGATCATCGACAACTACTGGCAGACCGAATCGGGCTGGCCGATGATCACCATCGCCAACGGCGTGGAGGCCAAGGCCAGCAAGTTCGGCAGCCCGGGCGTGCCGATGTACGGCTACCGCATCAAGATCCTGCACGAGTCGACTGGTGAGGAATTGACCGGCGCGAACGAGAAGGGCGTCGTCGTGGTCGAGGGGCCGACCCCGCCGGGCTTCATGCAGACCGTGTGGAAGGACGACGCGCGCTTCGTGAACACCTACTGGAAGAGCGTGCCCGGCAAGATGGTCTATTCGACCTTCGACTGGGGCATTCGCGATGAAGACGGGTACTTCTACATCCTCGGGCGCACCGACGACGTAATCAATGTGGCGGGCCACCGGCTGGGCACGCGCGAGATCGAGGAGAGCATCTCTGGCCACGCCAACGTGGCCGAGGTGGCGGTGGTCGGCGTGGCCGATGCGCTGAAGGGCCAGGTCGCGATGGCCTTCGTCGTGCCCAAGGACGGCAAGGCCGCGGGCGATGCCGACGTGGCGCTCGAGCTCGAAGGCGAGATCATGAAGCTGGTGGCCGACCAACTCGGCGCGCTGGCGCGGCCGGCCCGCGTGCGCTTTGTAAGTGGCCTGCCCAAGACCCGCAGCGGCAAGCTGCTGCGCCGCGCCATCCAGGCCGTGTGCGAGCAGCGCGACCCGGGCGACCTGACCACCATCGACGACCCGTCGACGCTGGAGCAGATCAAACAGTTACTAAGTCACGGCTGAGATCTCCCCGATGGGGGTTGCACAGGCCCTTCGAACCGTCATATGGTTGACGTGGCACAATGCCAAGGTACTCAGGCCCTTCCCCAGCCACAGTCGCATCCGCCAACCGGTTCAGCCGTGTCGCGGAAGGTTTCTTAACCAGCTAGTGCTTCCTTCAGGGAAGCGAAGGTCAGCGGATCATGAGCGATTCATCGACGCCCTCGGCGTATACCGCCTATCAAGGCAACACGTACCTCTTCGGCGGCAATGCGCCCTATGTCGAAGAGATGTATGAAAACTACCTCTCCAACCCCGGCAGCGTGCCTGACAACTGGCGTTCGTATTTCGACGCCCTGCAGAACGTTCCCGCTGGCGACGGCACGAACACCCGCGACGTTCCCCACCTGCCCGTCATCAATGCCTTCGCCGAACGCGCGAAGCAGGGCACGACCAAGGTCGTGGTGGCCAGCGGCGCCGACTCCGAACTCGGCCGCAAGCGCACCGCCGTCCAGCAGCTGATTGCCGCTTACCGCAACGTCGGTGCCCGCTGGGCCGACCTCGACCCGCTCAAGCGCGCCGAGCGTCCTTCCATTCCGGAACTCGAACCCTCGTTCTACGGCTTCACCGACGCCGACCTCGAGACGGTGTTCAACACCAGCAACACATTCTTCGGCAAGGACACCATGTCCTTGCGCGACCTGCTCAACGCACTGCGTGAAACGTACTGCGGCACGATGGGTGCCGAGTACATGTACACCACCGACCAGAACCACAAGCGCTGGTGGCAGCAGCGGCTCGAAAGCGCCCGCACCAACCCCAAGCTGAGCGCCGAGCAGAAGAAGCACGTGCTCAACCGCCTCACGGCCGCCGAAGGCCTCGAGCGCTTCCTGCACACCAAGTACGTCGGCCAGAAGCGCTTCTCGCTCGAAGGCGGCGAGAGCTTCATCGTCTCGATGGACGAGCTGATCAACCAGGCCGGCGCCAAGGGCGTGCAGGAAATCGTGATCGGCATGGCCCACCGCGGCCGCCTGAACGTGCTGGTGAACTCGCTGGGCAAGATGCCCGCTGACCTGTTCGCCGAGTTCGACCACACCGCGCCCGAAGACCTGCCCAGCGGCGACGTCAAGTACCACCAGGGCTTCAGCTCGGACGTGACCACCCCCGGCGGCCCGGTGCACCTGAGCCTCGCGTTCAACCCCTCGCACCTTGAAATCGTGAACCCCGTGGTCGAAGGCTCGGTGCGCGCGCGCATGGACCGCCGCGGCGACCCGCTGGGCAAGCAGGTGCTGCCCGTGATCGTTCACGGCGACGCCGCCTTCGCAGGCCAGGGCGTCGTGATGGAAACGCTGGCACTGGCCGAGACCCGTGGCTATTCCACCGGCGGCACGGTGCACATCGTCATCAACAACCAGATCGGCTTCACCACCAGCGACCCGCGCGACAGCCGCTCGACGCTGTACTGCTCGGACATCGTCAAGATGATCGAGGCACCGGTGCTGCACGTGAACGGCGACGACCCCGAAGCCGTGGTGCTCGCCACCCAGCTCGCGCTGGACTTCCGCATGGAATTCCAGAAGGACGTGGTCGTGGACATCATCTGCTTCCGCAAGCTGGGCCACAACGAGCAGGACACGCCTTCGCTCACCCAGCCGCTGATGTACAAGAAGATTGCCCAACACCCCGGCACGCGCAAGCTGTACGCCGACAAGCTGGCCACGCAGGGCCTGGGCGAAACGCTCGGCGACGACATGGTCAAGGCGCAGCGCGCCGCCTTCGACGAAGGCAAGAACACCGTCGACCCCGTGCTCACCAACTTCAAGAGCAAGTACGCCGTCGACTGGAGCCCGTACCTCAACAAGAAGTGGACCGACGCCGGCGACACCGCCATTCCGTCCACCGAATGGAAGCGCCTGGCCGAGAAGATCACCACCGTGCCGCAAGGCTTCACGGTGCACCCGCTGGTGAAGAAGGTGCTGGACGACCGCGCCAACATGGGCCGCGGCGACGTCAACGTCGACTGGGGCATGGGCGAGCACATGGCCTTCGCCTCGCTGGTGGCCAGCGGCTATCCGATCCGCCTGTCGGGCGAAGACTCGGGCCGCGGCACGTTCACGCACCGCCACGCCGTGCTGCACGACCAGAACCGCGAGAAGTTCGACACCGGCACCTATACGCCGCTGCAGAACGTCGCCGAGAACCAGGCTCCGTTCGTCGTGATCGACTCGATCCTGTCGGAAGAAGCCGTGCTCGCGTTCGAATACGGCTACGCCTCGAACGACCCGAACACGCTCGTGATCTGGGAAGCCCAGTTCGGCGACTTCGTGAACGGCGCGCAAGTGGTGATCGACCAGTTCATCGCCTCGGGCGAAGTGAAGTGGGGCCGCGTCAACGGCCTGACCATGATGCTGCCGCACGGCTACGAAGGCCAGGGCCCCGAGCACAGCTCGGCACGCCTGGAGCGCTTCATGCAGCTGAGCGCGGACACCAACATGCAGGTGGTCCAGCCCACCACGGCCAGCCAGATCTTCCACGTGCTGCGCCGCCAGATGGTGCGCAACCTGCGCAAGCCGCTGATCATCCTCACGCCCAAGTCGCTGCTGCGCAACAAGGACGCGACGTCCCCGTTGGCCGAGTTCACCAAGGGCAGTTTCCAGACGGTGATTCCGGACAGCAAGGGCCTGAAGGCCGAGAAGGTCAAGCGCCTGATCGCCTGCTCGGGCAAGGTCTACTACGACCTGGCCAAGAAGCGCGAGGAGCAGGGCAACGACGACGTGGCGATCATCCGCGTCGAGCAGCTCTATCCGTTCCCGCACAAGGCGTTTGCCGCGGAAATCAAGAAGTACCCGAACCTCGTGGACGTGGTGTGGTGTCAGGACGAGCCGCAGAACCAGGGCGCCTGGTTCTTCGTGCAGCACTACATCCACGAAAACATGCAGGACGGCCAGAAGCTCGGCTACTCCGGCCGCGCCGCTTCGGCATCGCCGGCGGTGGGCTACTCGCACCTGCACCAGGAACAGCAGAAGGCGCTCGTCGATGGCGCGTTTGGCAAGCTCAAGGGCTTCGTGCTGACCAAGTAAAACCTGTCCCTTTCACACGAATACCTCAAGAACAAATCGGAGCTCACTCCAAATGTCTATCGTAGAAGTCAAAGTCCCCCAGCTTTCCGAATCCGTGGCCGAAGCCACCATGCTCACGTGGAAGAAGAAGGCCGGCGAAGCCGTCGCCGTCGATGAAATCCTGATCGAGATCGAGACCGACAAGGTCGTGCTCGAAGTGCCCGCGCCTTCGGCTGGCGTGCTGGTCGAAATCGTGCAGCCCGACGGCGCCACCGTGATCGCCGAACAGCTGATCGCCAGGATCGACACCGAAGGCAAGGCTTCGGCCGCCGCGCCCGCCGCCGCCGCCCCGGCAGCTGCCGCGCCTGCCCCGGCAGCCGCTGCCGCCGCCACCGGCGGTTCGAAGGCCGACGTGGCCATGCCCGCCGCCGCCAAGCTGCTGGCCGACAACAACCTGAAGACCGGCGACGTGGCCGGTACCGGCAAGGACGGCCGCGTCACCAAGGGCGACGTGCTCGGCGCCGTGGCCTCGGGTGCCAAGCCCGCAGCCGCTGCCACCGTGGCCGCACCGGCCGCCAAGCCCGCGCTGCCGCAGGTGAGCGCACCGGCCGGCGCGCCCGACCTGGGCGAGCGTCCGGAACAGCGCGTGCCGATGAGCCGCCTGCGCGCGCGCATCGCCGAGCGCCTGCTGCAATCGCAGTCGACCAACGCCATCCTGACGACGTTCAACGAAGTCAACATGGCGCCGGTCATGGACCTGCGCAAGCGCTTCCAGGACAGCTTCACCAAGGAACACGGCGTGAAGCTCGGCTTCATGTCCTTCTTCGTGAAGGCCGCCGTGCACGCGCTGAAGAAGTACCCGGTGATCAACGCCTCGGTCGACGGCAACGACATCCTGTACCACGGCTACTTCGACATCGGCATCGCTGTCGGTTCGCCGCGTGGCCTGGTGGTGCCGATCCTGCGCAACGCCGACCAGATGAGCTTTGCCGACATCGAGAAGAAGATCGCCGAGTTCGGCAAGAAGGCGCAAGACGGCAAGCTGGGCATCGAAGACATGACCGGCGGCACGTTCTCCATCTCGAACGGCGGCACCTTCGGCTCGATGCTCTCGACCCCGATCATCAACCCGCCCCAGTCGGCCATTCTTGGCGTGCACGCCACGAAGGACCGCGCGGTGGTGGAAAACGGCCAGATCGTGATCCGCCCGATGAACTACCTGGCCATGAGCTACGACCACCGCATCATCGACGGCCGCGAAGCCGTGCTGGGCCTGGTCGCCATGAAGGAAGCGCTGGAAGATCCGTCGCGCCTGCTGTTCGACATCTGACCCACCCCCGTTGCTTGCTCACTTCGTACAGCCGCCTGCCCCTTTGAGACCACTTGAGCCGTCTTGAGGGGGCGCACCCGGCGGCCCGGCAAAGCCGGTTGCCCGGGTGCTCGCCGACGGGCCTTGCCTCGAACGCCCTCGACCGACAGGGTCCGGCTGTACGAAACCTTAGAAAGAATCCATGTCCAAACAATTCGACGTGATCGTCATCGGCGGCGGCCCCGGCGGCTACATTGCCGCCATCCGCGCCGCTCAACTCGGCTTCAACGTGGCCTGCATCGACGAGTGGAAGAACGCCAAGGGCGGTCCCGCACTCGGCGGCACCTGCACCAACGTCGGCTGCATCCCCTCGAAGGCACTGCTGCAATCGTCGGAGCACTTCGACCACGCCGGCCACGGCTTTGCGGACCACGGCATCAACGTGTCGGGCCTGTCGCTCGACATCGGCAAGATGCTGGCCCGCAAGGACCAGGTCGTGAAGCAGAACAACGACGGCATCACCTACCTGTTCAAGAAGAACAAGATTTCGTCGTTCCACGGCCGTGGCTCGTTCGTGAAGGCCGCTGAAGGCGGCTACGAGATCAAGGTGGCTGGCGCCGCCGAGGAAACCATCGTCGGCAAGCACATCATCGTGGCCACGGGCTCCAACGCCCGCGCGCTGCCCGGTGCGGCCTTCGACGAGGAAAACATCCTCTCCAACGACGGCGCGCTGCGCATGGGCGCCGTGCCGAAGAAGCTGGCGCTGATCGGCTCGGGCGTCATCGGCCTCGAAATGGGTTCGGTGTGGCGCCGCCTCGGCTCGGAAGTCACGGTGCTGGAAGCACTGCCGACCTTCCTGGGCGCGGTGGACGAGCAGATCGCCAAGGAAGCCAAGAAGGCTTTCGACAAGCAAGGCCTGAAGATCGAACTCGGCGTGAAGGTCGGCGAGATCAAGTCGGGCAAGAAGGGCGTGTCGATCGCCTGGACCAACGCCAAGGGCGAAGCGCAGACGCTGGACGTGGACAAGCTGATCGTGTCGATCGGCCGCGTGCCCAACACCATCGGCCTGAACCCCGAAGCCGTGGGCCTCGCGCTCGACGAGCGCGGTGCGATCAACGTCGACGGCGACTGCAAGACCAACCTGCCCAACGTGTGGGCGATCGGTGACGTGGTGCGCGGCCCGATGCTGGCGCACAAGGCCGAGGAAGAGGGCGTTGCCGTGGCCGAGCGCATTGCCGGCCAGCACGGTCACGTCAACTTCAACACGGTTCCGTGGGTGATCTACACGCACCCCGAAATCGCGTGGGTCGGCCAGACCGAACAGCAGCTCAAGGCCGAAGGCCGCGCCTACAAGGCCGGCACCTTCCCGTTCCTGGCGAACGGCCGCGCGCGCGCGTTGGGCGACACGACCGGCATGGTCAAGTTCCTGGCCGACGCCACGACCGACGAGATCCTGGGCGTGCACATGGTGGGCCCGCAGGTCAGCGAGCTGATCTCCGAAGCCGTGGTGGCGATGGAGTTCAAGGCCAGCGCCGAGGACATCGCACGCATCTGCCACGCGCACCCGTCGCTGTCGGAAGCCACGAAGGAAGCGGCACTCGCCGTGGACAAGCGCACGCTGAACTTCTGAGCTCCCGTTTCTCTTGACCAGCGTCAAACAGGCCTATGAGGCGGAACTCGCTGCGCGCGGGTTCCATGCCGATCCCGCGCAGCTGCACGCCGTGGAGGCGCTGGATCGCTGCGCCAACGAATGGGCCGCATACAAGGCCCAGCGTTCGAATGCGCTGAAGAAGTTCATCAACCGGCCGGAGCTTCCGCGCGGCGTCTACATGTACGGTGGCGTCGGGCGGGGCAAGAGCTTCCTGATGGACCTCTTCTTCAACGCCGTGCCGCTGCGGCGCAAGACGCGCCTGCACTTCCACGAGTTCATGCGCGAGGTGCACCGCGAACTGCGCGAACTGCAGGGCACGGTCAATCCGCTCGACGAGCTCGGCCTGCGCATTTCCAAGCGCTACAAGCTGATCTGCTTCGACGAGTTCCACGTGGCGGACATCACCGACGCGATGATTCTTCATCGGCTGCTGGTGTCGCTGTTCGAGAACGGCGTGGGTTTCGTCACCACCTCGAACTTCAAGCCCGACGATCTTTACCCGGGTGGGCTGCACCGCGACCGCATCCTGCCCGCCATCGCGCTTCTGAACGAGAAGCTCGAGGTACTGAGCGTGGACAACGGCACCGACTACCGGCGCCGCACGCTCGAGCAACTGCGCATGTACCTCACGCCGAACGACGCGTCGGCCGAGAAGGAAATGCGCAAGGCCTTCGACAAGCTGGCCGAGACGGCCGACGAAAGCCCCATTCTTCACATCGAGCAGCGCGAGATCCGCGCGCTGCGCAAGGCCGGCGGCGTGGTCTGGTTCGACTTCAAGACGCTGTGCGGCGGCCCTCGCTCGCAGAATGACTACCTGGAGATCGCCAGCCAGTACCACACGGTGCTGCTGTCCGACGTGCCGCACATGCCGGTGCGCATGGCCTCCGAAGCACGCCGTTTCACCTGGCTGGTGGACGTCTTGTACGACCGGCGCTGCAAGCTCATCATGTCGGCCGAGGTTCCGCCCGAGGCGTTGTACACCGAGGGGCCGCTGTCGCACGAGTTTCCGCGCACGGTCTCCCGGCTCACTGAAATGCAGTCGAGCGAGTTTCTTGCCCTGGAACGCCGCATCGTCGACACCCGACTCACATGAAAAAATTCGCCCTTGCCCTGCTCATGACGCTGGCCAGCCTGCCGTTGTGGGCGCAGTCCAACGCCGCGACGGGCAATGCCGATCTCGAGGGGGAGAAGCGCAGGCTCTCCACCGAGCGCGAGACCATCGAGAAGCGTTTCGTCGAAGAGCGGGCCGCCTGCTACAAGAAGTTCGCGGTGGAAGACTGCCTGCGCGAAAGCCGCAGCCGCCGCCGCAAGGAAACAGACAACATCAAGCGGCAGGAAACCGCGATCAATGACATCCAGCGCCAGCGCAGCGGCGCGGCGGAACTGCAGAAGCTCGACCAGAAGGCCGGCACGCAACGCTCGGTCGACGTGCCCGAAAAGCAGGAGCAATCGGCGCAGAACCAGAAGGAACGCGAACAGCGCGCCGCCGACCATGCCACCAGCCGTGCCGCCACCGCGGCCGAAGGGGCCGAGCGCGAGCGCCAGTTCCAGTCCAAGCAGCAGACCCATGCCACCGAGCAGGCCAAGGCGGCGCAACGCCAGGCCGATGCGCCGGCGGTCGCCAATCGCTTCGAGGAAAAACAGCGGCGCGCCGAGGAGCACAGGGCCAGCCGCGAGCGCCAGAACGCGAACCGCGACAAGCCGCGTGGGGCGCCCCTGCCGCCACCGCCGCCGGCATCGGCGGCATCCGCACCCGCCCGCTGATCGCGCTGATGGGGTGACGCCGAACGGGTGGGGCGGCGGGCTTTCGCCGTTCAGGCGGGGGCGGGGATCGCGTCCAGTTTCAGGATGGCAATCGAGAGGTTGTCGCCGGTGCCGCGGGCCCGTCGCCGCGCTTCACCCACCAGGATTTCGGCCGCATCGCGCGGCGGCTGCGAATACAGCACGCTGGCCATCTCTTCCGGGCTGAAGTAGTGCCAAAGGCCGTCGCTGCAGGCCATCAGCAGGTCGCCGGCCTGCAGTTTCGGGATGTAGTACGGGTCGACGGGCGGCGGCGTGGTCGCCATGCCCAGGCAGCCGAGCAGGATGTTGCCCTGCGGATGGATGTTGGCCTCGGCCTCGGTGATCTCGCCGCGGTCGATCAGCACCTGCACGTACGAATGGTCGCGCGTGCGCATGACGAGCTGCCCGTCATGGAAGTGGTAGATGCGCGAGTCGCCCGCGTGGATCCAGGCGCAGTCGCCCTTCGGGGTCATCAGGAAGGCCGCCAGCGTGCTGTGCGGCTCCTGCTCGCTGGAGACGGCGGTGAGCTTGATGACCGTGTGCGAGTCTTCCAGGATCTGCCGGAGCACGGCCTGCGGGTCGTCGCGGCCAGGCTGGTAGCGGGTGAAGAGCTGGCGCGCCGTCATCAGCACCTGGTCGGACGCCTTGCGCCCGCCGCTGCGGCCGCCCATGCCGTCGGCCACGAGGCCGAGCACGCAGCCAGGCACGCGCGGGTGGCTCATCATGAGCACCTGGTCCTGTTGGTAGGGGCGGTCTCCCTTGTGGAGTCCGGTGGCCGCTGCAAGTCGAAAGCCTTGAGTCATGAGGCATGGGCGCCTGAAGCGCGTGTTTCTGTCTTCTCGGGGATTCGTGTCAGGACGTATTATCGAATGAACAAGCGCCGCGAAAACACAGCGTGCGCGCCCCACCGTTGGACTCCAATCTTCACTCCCTCTCCCGCCAGCTGATCGAGCTGCGCATCGAGCATGCCGACCTCGACGCCACCATCGACCGGCTGTCCGAAGGCTCGCCGCAAGACGAGCTGCTGCTGCGGCGCCTGAAAAAGCGCCGCCTCGCGCTGCGCGACCAGATCACGCGCCTCGAAAACGACCTCGACCCGAAAGAACCGGCCTGATGGGCGCGCTCGAAGACAAGGTGCGCGACGCTTTCGCGCAAGACGGTGTGCTGTCGCGCGCCGCCGAACAATTCCGTGAACGCTCGGGCCAGACCGAAATGGCCATCGCCGTGGCCCGCACCATCGACCAGGGCGGTGTGCTCGTGGTCGAGGCGGGCACCGGGGTGGGCAAGACCTTCTCGTACCTCGTGCCGGCCCTGCTGAGCGGCGAACGCGTGCTGCTGTCGACCGCCACCAAGACCTTGCAGGACCAGCTGTTTGGCCGTGACCTGCCGCGGCTGGTGGAGGCCTTCGGCCTGCCGGTGCGCACGGCCCTCCTCAAGGGGCGCGGCAGCTACCTGTGCCTGCACCGGCTCGACATGGCGCGCCACGACGCCTCGCTGCCCGAGCGCGGCAGCCTGCGCACGCTGGCCAAGATCGAGCAGTGGTCGAAGGCCACGCGCACCGGCGACCTGGCCGAGCTGCCGGGGCTGGACGAACGCTCGCCGCTGATTCCGCTGATCACCTCCACGCGCGAGAACTGCCTGGGCGCGCAGTGCCCGCAATTCAAGTCGTGCCACGTCAACCTGGCGCGGCGAGAAGCGCTGGCGGCCGACATCGTCGTCATCAACCACCACCTGTTCTTTGCCGACCTCGCGGTGCGCGAGACCGGCATGGCGGAACTGCTGCCGACCGTGAGCGTGGTCGTCTTCGACGAAGCGCACCAGCTCAACGAGACCGGCGTGCAGTTCCTGGGCGCGCAACTCGGCAGCGGCCAGGCGCTCGATTTCGCGCGCGACATGCTCGGCGCGGGCCTGCAGCACGCGCGCGGGCTGGTCGACTGGCAGCAACTGGTGGGCGGCGTCGAACGCGCCGCGCGCGAGCTGCGCCTGGTGGTCGGCAAGCAATGGCCCGGGGCCAAGCTGCGCTGGCTCGGCGCATCGCCGGAAGGTGTCGATGCCGACGCCTGGCAGCGCGCGCTCGACGACCTGCAGCATTCGTTCGAGCTGGCGGCCGAAGGGATTGCCACCGTCAGCGAGATCTCGCCCGACTTCGTGCGCCTGCACGAGCGGGCGCGGCAGCTCGCAAAACGCGCCGCGCGTTTCGCCTTGCCCTGCGAGGTCGATTCGGTGCGCTGGGTCGACGTGGGTTCGCAGCTGCGGCTGATCGAATCGCCGCTGGACATTGCCGATGCCATGCGCAAGCGCGTGCTCAAGATCGTCGAGGCTGGGGCCGATGACGGCGATGGCATGGACGACGACCTCGACGCCTATGGCGAGCGGCAGGAACAGGGCCTGGACCAGGGCCAGGGCCGTTCAGCAGGCCAGGAAGTGCCATCGCACGAAAACGGTGGGCGCGCCTGGGTCTTCACTTCCGCCACGCTGGGCGACGAGCCCACGCTGCGCTGGTTCACCGAGCCCTGCGGCCTGCACGACGCGGAAGTGCTGCGCGTGCAGAGTCCGTTCGACTACGCCTCGCAGGCCGCGCTCTATGTGCCGCGCGCTTTTCCGAAGCCCAACGATCCCTCGCACAGTCAAAAGGTCGCCCAACTGGCGGCACGCGGCGCCACCGAGCTTGGCGGACGCACGCTGGTGCTGACCACCACGCTGCGCGCGTTGCGCACCATCGGCGACACCATGAAGCAGCACTTCGAGCTGCTCGATGCCGCATCGAGGCCCGAGGTGCTGGTGCAGGGCGAGCTGCCCAAGCGCGTGTTGATGGACCGCTTCCGCGAGGGTGCGAGCGCCGGGCGCGCGGGCTGCGTGCTCGTGGCGTCGGCATCGTTCTGGGAGGGGTTCGACGCGCCGGGCGACGCGCTGCAGCTGGTGGTGATCGACAAGCTGCCGTTCCCGCCGCCGAACGATCCGCTGGTCGAGGCACGCTCGCAGCGGCTCGAATCGCAAGGCAGGAGTTCGTTTGCCGACTACTCGCTGCCGGAGGCGGCGGTTGCGCTCAAGCAGGGGGCGGGGCGTTTGATTCGCCGGGAAACCGACAGCGGCGTACTCGCCATCTGCGACACGCGCCTGGTCGCCATGGGCTATGGCCGCCGGTTGCTGGCGGCGCTGCCGCCGATGCGGCGGCTCGAGAGCGAAGCGGACTTCGACGCCGCGCTGGACGCGCTCAGGAACTGAGCGGCGCGCGCCGAGCGCGCCGCGCGGGTTCTGGACTTACCAGAGCTTCCACCAAGGGTCGTCCTTGCCCTTGAAGCCGTTGGCGAGGTAGGTGCTCTGCGGGTAGTTCGTGGTCAGCACGCGTTGCGTGTCGTCGCGCAGGTCCTTCATGCCGAGCGCGTCGTACGACTTGACCATGATGAACAGCGCTTCTTCGAGTGCGGGCACTTCGCGGTAGTCGGACAGTGCAACCTGCGCGCGGTTGATGGCGGCCAGGTAGGCGCCGCGCGAGTAGTAGTAGCGAGCCACGTGAACTTCGTACTGCGCGAGCGAGTTCACGATGTAGTTCATGCGCTGGCGCGCGTCGGGGGCGTAGCGCGAATCGGGGAAGCGCGTCACGAGTTCCTTGAAGGACTCGAACGATTCCTTGGCGGCCTTCTGGTCGCGCTCGGACAGGTCCTGGCGCGTCATGAAGGCGAACATGCCGAGGTCGTCGTTGAAGTTGATCACGCCCTTCAGGTAGAGCGCATAGTCGAGCGCGGGGCTTGCCGGGTGCAACTTCAGGAAGCGGTCGATGGTGGAAATGGCGCTGGCCTTTTCACCCGACTTGTACTGGGCATAGGCCTTTTCGAGCTGGGCCTGCTGGGCGAGCGGCGTGCCGGCGGCGCGGCCTTCGAGCTTCTCGTAGAGCGGCACGGCCTTGTCGTAGGCGCCCGAGCCGGCTTCGTCCTTGGCTTCCGCGTAGATGCGGTTGGGGCTCCAGTTCGCGGTCTTGTCGACGGAGGTCGACGAGCAGCCAGCTGCTAGCAGAGCCGCCGCGCTGAGCGCGATCCAGGTGGGGACCGATAATTTGGCGCGAAACATCACATACGGCTTTCGTGAAACAGTTACCCTCAATTATATCGACCGACCCTTCGGGCCCGATCCCCGAAGGCCCCGAGTCCGCCGAGACGGCCGAACTCGAGGAGGGCGCCGACCCCATCGAGCCCAGCGAACTGCGCCCCTTCACCATTGACGCGGCGCAGCATGGCCAGCGGCTGGACCGCGCGCTCGCCGCGCTGGTGCCCGAATTTTCCCGCAGCTACCTGCAGCAGTTGATCGAGGCCGGAGCGGTCGAGCTCCAGGGCCGCACGCTCAAGAAGGTCTCCGCCGCGGTGAAAGCTGGGCAGGCCGGCCGCATCGAATTGCGCCCCACGCCCCAGAGCCAGGCCTTCCGGCCCGAGGCGATGGACATCGTCACCGTGCATGAGGACGAGCACCTGCGCATCATCGACAAGCCCGCGGGGCTGGTCGTGCATCCCGCGCCGGGGCACTGGAGCGGCACGCTGCTCAACGGCCTGCTGGCGCTGGACCCGAAGGCCGTGCTGCTGCCGCGCGCCGGCATCGTGCACCGGCTCGACCGCGACACCAGCGGGCTGATGGTGGTGGCGCGCACCCGGGCGGCCATGGATGCGATGGTGGGGCTCATTGCCGCGCGCGAGGTCAAGCGCCAGTACCTTGCAATCGGTCACAAGCCCTGGGAGGGCGCCGCCGCACGGCAGGTCGACGCGCCCATCGGCCGCGATCCGCGCAACCGGCTGCGCATGGCCGTGGTCGATCTGGAGCGCCATGCGGGCAAGACGGCACGCACCCTGATCGAGCGGCTGGACAGCCATTCCGAAGGCTGCGCCGTGCGCTGCACGCTCGAAACGGGCCGCACCCACCAGATCCGCGTGCACATGGCGTCGATCGGTCATCCGCTGGTTGGCGACGCGCTGTATGGCGGCGCCCCGGCCGTCGGCCTGTCACGCCAGGCGCTGCATGCCTTCAGGCTGGCTTTCGTGCACCCCGTCACGCAAGCGCCGATGGAGTTCCGCTCGGCGCCGCCGGCCGACCTGGCCCAGGCTTTGCAGACCTGGGGGCTGGATTACAATCGCGCCTGACGGCCCGAGAGCCGCGCTGGTCACCCAAGACCGGCCTTGCGTTGCATTTGCCGCGTGCCTGCAACGCCTACTCCTTTCATCCTTCTGAACAAGCGCCCCCGAGGCGCCTTTTCCCGGATAACGCGAACCATGAATACGGCGGATGCCAAGCGCATTCTCGAAACCGCCTTGATCTGTTCGAGCCAGCCGCTGCCGGTGCGCGACATGCGCGTGCTGTTCGACGACGAACTGGGTGTGGACACCATCAAGGTGCTGTTGCTTGAATTGCAGGAAGACTGGGCGCAGCGCGGCCTGGAGCTTGTGAGCGTCGGCAGCGGCTGGCGCTTTCAGAGCCGGCCCGAGATGCGCGACCACCTCGATCGCCTGCACCCCGAGAAGCCGCCGCGCTACACGCGCGCCGCGCTCGAGACGCTGGCCATCATTGCGTACCGCCAGCCGGCGACGCGCGGCGACATGGAAGACATCCGCGGCGTCACGATCAACTCGATGATCCTGAAGCAGCTCGAGGACCGCGGCTGGGTCGAGGTCATCGGGCACCGTGAAACGGTGGGCCGACCGGCGCTGTTCGCGACCACGCGCCAGTTCCTGGACGACCTGGGCCTGGCCTCGCTCGACCAGTTGCCGCTGATCGAGACGCCCGCGCAGCAGGCGGCCCTGGTCGATGCGCTGGAGCGGGCCTCTGGCGAGCAGCAGGGGCTGCCGATGGACGCCGCGCCGCAAGCCGAGGCGGTCGCCATCGAAGGCGATGCGGACGCCACGGGGCAGGACGCTTCGGATCCGGGCGCGCTGCTGGGTGAAGAGGCCGCCGTCGCCGAGGTCCTGCCGGAATCCGCCCAGGCCGCTGAAGCAGCGGAAGTGGCTGAAGCAGCGGAAGTGGCTGAAGCAGCGGAAGTGGCTGAACCGGCCGAAGCAGCTGAAGCGGCCGAGGCCGTCGAAGCCGCGCAAGCGCAATTTGCCGAGGATGCCGCCGCCGAAGACGACGTGCCGCAAGCCTCGCCCACCGTTGACATTGAAGGCGCCGCCGAACCCGCCGCCGAGCCGGAACCCGATTCCGCGCAGGCCCCGGCCCCGGCGCCAGAACCCGATGCCCCGTCCCCGGACGAGGCCGACCCTCACGCTCCTTCCTCCGGAAAAACCTCATGAGCACAACCGACACCGAAGACGCGGCAATGCTGCCTGCCGAGCCCGAAGTCAAAAAGAAGAAAAGGGCGACCACGCCCAAGAAGGCTGCGGGTGCTGCTACTGAATCGGTAGCGCCGGAGGCCGTGGAGCCAGCGCCGGAAGTCGTTGCGCCCGTCGAGGCCGAAGCGCCGAAGAAACCGCGTGCGCCACGCAAGAAGAAGGTGGTGGTCGATGAGGCCGCTGCAGCGGCCGAAGCGCCTGAAGCCCCAGCGGTGGTGGATGCTCCTGAAGCTGCAGAACCCGTGGTGGCCGCGGCCGCTGCTGTCGAGGTGCAAGCGCCCGTCGCCGAAGAGCCCGCGCAAGAGCCGGCACCCGCGCCGGTGGCTCCGCAAGCCCGCCAGGAGCAGCGCGCCGAGCAAGCCGGTCGCGACGACGAGGACGACGAAGAGGACGAAGAAGACGAAGAGGAGCCCGACGAGGAAGAGGACGACCTCGACCGTGCCCGCCGTGCCGCCGAGCGCGAGCAGCGCAATGCGCTGCCGCCCGAGCCGATCCGCTTCGCCGACGTCATCTCCGGCCAGTTCGACGCCGACGAGGAAAGCCCCGAGGTCCCGCCGCTCAAGCGCGTGCTGCTGCCCGAGGCCGATTCGCCCAAGCTGCACAAGGTGCTGGCGCAGGCCGGCCTCGGCTCGCGGCTCGAAATGGAGCAGCTGATCCTCCAGGGCCGCATCTCCGTCAACAACGAGCCGGCCCACATCGGCCAGCGCATCCAGTTCGGCGATCAGGTCAAGATCAACGGCAAGCCGATCCGCTTCCGTATCGCGCCCCCGCCGCCGCGCGTCATCGCGTACCACAAGCCGGTGGGCGAAGTCGTCACGCACGACGACCCGCAGAACCGGCCGACGGTGTTCCGCAAGCTGCCGCGCCTGCAACAGGGCAAGTGGCAGTCGGTCGGTCGCCTCGACCTGAACACCGAAGGCCTGCTGCTGTTCAGCAGCTCGGGCGACCTGGCCAACCAGCTCATGCACCCGCGCTTCGGCCTGGAGCGTGAGTACGCGGTGCGCGTGCTGGGCGCGCTCACCAGCGAGGAAAAGCAGAAGCTGCTCGACGGCGTGCGCCTGGACGACGGCATGGCGCAGTTTGGCGCCATCGAAGACGGTGGCGGCGAAGGCTCCAACTGCTGGTACCGCGTGACCATTTCCGAAGGCCGCAACCGCGAGGTGCGCCGCCTGTTCGAGTCGGTGGGCCATGCGGTCAGCCGGCTGATCCGCATCCGCTACGGCGCGATGGTGCTGCCGCGCGGCCTGAAGCGCGGCGCCTGGATGGAGCTCGACGAGCGCGACATCCGCGCGCTGTTCCAGGCCTCGGGCGGTGCCGCGGCGCGTCCGGCCCCGCAGCAGCGCGGTCCAGGACAGGACGGTGGCGGCAACAACGGCCGCAACGGACGCAACAAGAAGCGCCGCGGCAACCGCAACGCCGGCGGCGGCCAGGCGCCGCGCGAGATGCGCGACGACGGCGGGCGCGAGGCGCCGATCCCGAATCCGCTGGGCGACGGTCGTCCGCCGCGCGGCGATCGGGGCGGGCGCGCCAATCGCGGTGGCGGCAACGGCGGTCCGCCGCAAGGCCAGGGCCGCCGCGGCAATGCCGGCAACAGCGGTGGTGGTGGTGGCGGTGGTGGCGGCAATCGCCAAGGGCAGGGCGGTGGCAATCGCCAGGGCGAAGACCGCCAGCCCACCGGCGCCAACCAGCCCGATCCGATGAAGACCTCGCTGGGCTACATCGGCGCCGACAGCTTCTCGCGTCAGCGCAAGGAGCAGCGCGGAGGCCCGGGTGGGCGCCGCGGTGGCGGCGGCGGTGGTGGCGGCTACGGTGGTCCGGCCGGGCAGGGTGGCGGACGGCGCCGCGGGCGCTGAAAGCCTGCCGCCACAGCGCGGCCTTTCGCGGGGTTTTCACCAATCCGCAAGGCCGCGCCGGTTAAAATCAGAGGCTTTGTCGACATGCGACGCAACAAGAGTGTTGCGGTTGTGACAAAACACTTCAAAATCAAGCTCCAGGAAGCACTCAATGGCTATCGAACGTACCCTCTCCATCATCAAGCCCGACGCAGTTGCCAAGAACGTGATCGGCAAGATCGTTTCCCGTTTTGAAGCCGCCGGCCTCAAGGTCGTGGCCGCCAAGCTGGTGCACCTGTCGCGCAACGAAGCCGAACAGTTCTACGCCGTGCACAAGGAACGTCCCTTCTTCAAGGACCTGGTCGAGTTCATGATCTCGGGCCCGGTGTTCGTGCAAGCGCTCGAAGGCGACAACGCCATCGCCAAGAACCGTGACCTGATGGGCGCGACCGATCCCAAGAAGGCAGCCGCCGGCACCATCCGCGCCGACTTCGCCGACAGCATCGACGCCAACGCCGTTCACGGTTCGGACGCTCCCGAAACCGCAGCGAACGAAATCGCTTTCTTCTTCGCCGGCCTCAACGTCTACGCACGCTGAAGCCGCATCTCGACCGATTCCATGACCACGGCCAATCTGCTCGAATTCGATCTCGAGGGGTTGGCTGCGTTCTGCGAAAAACTCGGCGAGAAGAAATTCCGCGCCACGCAGCTGTTCCGCTGGATCCACCAGCGTGGCGCCAGCGACTTCACCCAGATGACCGATCTGGCGAAGTCGCTTCGCGAGAAGCTCGCGACCACCGCGCGCGTGGAGGCCTTGCAGGTCCTCACGCAGCACGAATCCAAGGACGGCACGATCAAGTGGCTGTTCGACGTCGGTGACGGCAATGCCGTCGAAGCCGTATTCATTCCCGAGGACGACCGCGGCACGTTGTGCGTGTCGTCCCAAGCCGGCTGTGCGGTCGGTTGCCGCTTCTGCTCCACGGGGCACCAGGGCTTCAGCCGCAACCTCAGCACGGGCGAAATCGTCGCCCAGCTGTGGTTTGCCGAACACTTCCTTCGCAAGCACCTCAAGCGCAGCGAGCGCGTCATCTCCAACGTGGTGATGATGGGCATGGGCGAGCCGCTGCAGAACTACTCGGCGCTCGTGCCCGCGCTGCGCACCATGCTCGACGACAACGCCTACGGGCTGTCGCGCCGCCGCGTGACGGTGTCGACCTCCGGCGTGGTGCCCATGATCGACCGCCTGGGCACCGATTGCGCCGTGGCCATGGCCGTCTCGCTGCACGCGCCCAACGACGCGCTGCGCGACGACCTGGTGCCGCTCAACCGCAAGTACCCCATTGCCGAGCTGCTCGAGGCCTGCAAGCGCTACCTGGTGCATGCGCCGCGCGACTTCATCACCTTCGAGTACTGCATGCTCGACGGCGTCAACGACCAGCCCGAACACGCCCGCCAGCTCATCGAGCTGGTGCGCAAGCACGACGTGTCGTGCAAGTTCAACCTGATTCCGTTCAATCCGTTTCCGGCGTCGGGCCTGCTGCGCTCGCCGCAACCGCGCGTGCTGGCGTTCGCCAAGACGCTGAGCGAAGCCGGACTCGTGACCACCGTGCGCAAGACGCGCGGCGACGACATCGATGCCGCCTGCGGCCAGCTCGCCGGCGACGTCAAGGACCGCACCCGCGCGGCCGAACGCATGGCCCAGCGCCGCGCCACGGAGCGCCCCATCGTTTTGCATCCCGTTCGCAAGACCACCCCCCAGGAGCACTGAAACAATGAGCATGGCCTTTCCGATGACGACCGTGAATGCGCAGCGGCTGCTTGCCGTGGGCCTTGCCGGTGTCGCCGTGGCGTTACTGCTCTCGGGCTGCGTGAATACGCGGACCACCACCACCAGCCTTGCCGACAACAGCTCGAGCAAGGGCAATGAAATCGTGACCGAGTCCGACGAGAGTTCCCGCCAGCGCCGTGCGCGCCTGCGCATGGAGCTCGCTTCGGGCTACTTCGAGCAGGGCCAGACGACCGTGGCGCTCGACGAGATCAAGCAGGCGCTGGTCGCCGACCCGAACAACGCCGACGCCTACAACCTGCGCGGCCTGGTCTACATGCGGCTGGATGACGCCGGCATGGCCGAAGACAGCTTCCGCCGCGCCATCGCCATCAGTCCGCGCGACGCGAATGCACGCCACAACTACGGCTGGCTGCTGTGCCAGCAGAACCGTTTCGGCGACGCGGCCGCGCAGTTCAACGAAGCGCTTGCCGTGCCCAGCTACGCCGACCGCGCCAAGACGCTGATGACGCAGGGCGTGTGCGAGCTCAAGGCCGGCCAGCGGGTGCAGGCCGAGCGCAGCCTCATGCAGGCCTACGAGATCGACGCCGGCAACCCGGTGGTCGGCTTCAACCTGGCTTCGGTGCTGGCGCAGCGCGAAGAGTGGACGCGCGCGCAGTTCTACATTCGCCGGGTCAACAACAGCGCAGCGGCCAGTTCGGAAACGCTCTGGCTCGGCATCAGGGTCGAACGAAAGCTCAACAACCGCGAGGCCGCAGCGCAGTTGGGAGGCCAACTGCAACGACGTTTCCCCCAATCGCGGGAGGCATCAGCGTACGAGCGCGGGAATTTCAATGATTGATCGGGTTTCGGAGTTCGGCACTTCCGTGGCACAGCCGCTGGCGGAAGGCGACAACACGCACAAGACGGCCGGCGACCTGCTTCGCGAGGCACGCGAGGCCCATGGCCTGCACATCGAAATGGTGGCGGCCGCGCTGAAGGTGCCGCCGCAAAAACTGCTGGCGCTCGAGGCGGACGACATCGGGTCGCTGCCCGACCCGGTCTTTGCACGCGCGCTGGCCAGCAGCGTGTGCCGCGCGTTGCGCATCGACCCGGCGCCGGTGCTGGCGAAGCTGCCCACCACGCAGCGGGTGTCGTTGGCCGAAGCCGACCGCACGCTCAAGACCAATATCTCGTCGGGCACGCCGCGCTGGAGCAGCAACAGCAGCCGTTCGAGCGGCCTGCCGTCGCGCGCGCTGCTCACCGTCGTGTTGCTGCTGCTGATCGGCGCGGGCGCTTTGTTCTGGCTGCCTCAGTCGGTGTTCGACCAGATCGGCGCCACCGTGGCGCGTCTGACGGCGCACAGCGGCTCCGACAACACCAATTCGACCGGCGAAGCGCCGGCGGGCGGCTCCGCTGCGCCGAGCGCTCCCGGCACCGTTGCGGAAAGCGTTCCCGCGCAGATCGTGGCGCCGAGCGGGCCCGTGGGCGCTGCGGGTGCCGCTGCGCCCGCAACTGCACCCGGGGCCGTCGGCGCGGGCGCTGCCGCGGCGCCGCTGGCCGCAGCTTCTGCACCCGCGGCAGCCGCCGCGAACAGCAGCCAGCAACTCGTCTTCGTGGCACGCGAGGAATGCTGGGTCACCGTGAGCGAAGCCGGCGGCAAGCAACTGCTTCGCCGCAGCCTCAAGGCCGGCGAGACGCTCGGCCTGTCGGGCACGTTGCCGCTCTCGGTCGTGATCGGCCGCGCGTCGAGCGTCGATGTGCAGGTTCGCGGCCAGCCGTTCGACCTGAAGCCCGTCACCAAGGGCGGTGGCGTGGCGCGTTTCGAGGTGAAGTGATGACCAACGAGAGCCTTCCCGTGCCCATCGAATCGGCCGCGCCCAAGGCGCGCCGCTCGCGCCAGGCCAACGTGGTCTGGGGCCCGCGCGTGGTCACGGTGGGTGGCGACGCGCCGGTGCGCGTGCAGTCCATGACCAACACCGACACGGTCGATGCCATCGGCACCGCCATCCAGGTGAAGGAACTGGCCATTGCCGGCTCGGAAATGGTCCGCATCACGGTCAACACGCCGGAGGCCGCCGCGCAGGTGCCCTACATCCGCGAGCAGCTCGACCGCATGGGCATCGACGTGCCGCTGGTCGGCGACTTCCACTACAACGGCCACCGCCTGCTCACCGATTTCCCGGCCTGCGCCGAGGCGCTGAGCAAGTACCGCATCAACCCCGGCAACGTGGGCAAGGGCGACAAGAAGGACAAGCAGTTCGGCCAGATGATCGAGGCGGCCATGCGCTGGAACAAGCCGGTGCGCATCGGCGTGAACTGGGGCAGCCTCGACCAGGAGCTGCTCGCCAGCCTGATGGACGTCAACAGTGGGCGCGCCCAGCCCTGGGACGCCAAGCAGGTGATGTACGAGGCGCTCATCACCTCGGCCATCGAGTCCGCCAAACTGGCCGAGTCGATGGGCATGGACGGCAACCAGATCATCCTGTCGTGCAAGGTGAGCGGCGTGCAGGACCTGATCTCGGTCTACCGCGAACTGGCCCGCCGCTGCGACTACGCGCTGCACCTGGGCCTGACCGAAGCCGGCATGGCCACCAAGGGCACGGTGGCGTCGGCCACGGCGCTGTCGATCCTGCTGCAGGAGGGCATCGGCGACACCATTCGCGTGTCGCTCACGCCGCAGCCGGGCGAGTCGCGCACGCAGGAGGTGGTCATCGCCTCAGAGATCCTGCAGGCGCTGGGCCTGCGCGTGTTCGTGCCGAGCGTCACCGCCTGCCCGGGCTGCGGCCGCACCACCAGCACCACCTTCCAGGAACTGGCCAAGCAGATCGACGACTACCTGCGCATGCAGATGCCGGTCTGGCGCAAGAAATACCCCGGCGTCGAGACGATGAAGGTGGCCGTCATGGGCTGCATCGTCAACGGCCCCGGCGAGAGCAAGCATGCCGACATCGGCATCAGCCTGCCCGGCACCGGCGAATCGCCTGCCGCGCCGGTCTTCATCGACGGCGAAAAGGCCCTCACGCTGCGCGGCGACAATATCGCCAACGAGTTCCACCAGCTCGTCGAAACCTACATCGAAAAGCGCTTCGGCGGCGAACACGCTGTCGCGGCCTGACACCTCCGCAGATCCATGGCTGAAAAATTGAATGCCGTCAAAGGCATGAACGACATATTGCCGCCCGAATCGGCGCGCTGGGAGTGGCTCGAGGCCACCGTGCGCGACCTGATGGGGCGCTTCGCGTACCGCAACGTCCGCACGCCCATCCTGGAGCACACGGCGCTCTTCGTGCGTGGCATCGGCGAGGTGACCGACATCGTCGAGAAGGAGATGTACTCCTTCCAGGACCGCTCGGACAAGTACGGTGACAACGACCACTTGACGTTGCGGCCCGAGAACACGGCCGGCCTCGTGCGTGCAGTGATCGAGCACAACATGCTGTACGACGGCGGCAAGCGCCTCTGGTACACGGGCCCGATGTTCCGTCGCGAGAAGCCGCAGCGCGGACGCTTCCGCCAGTTCCACCAGATCGGTGCCGAGGCGCTGGGCTTTGCCGGTCCCGACGTCGACGCCGAACTGATCCTGCTGGCCAACGCGCTCTGGAAGACCATCGGCCTGACCGACGTGCGCCTCGAACTCAACAGCCTGGGCCAGCCCGCCGAGCGGGCGCTGCACCGCGCCGAGCTCATCGCGCACTTCGAGAAGCACGCCGACAAGCTCGACGAGGACGGCAAGCGCCGCCTGCACAGCAACCCGCTGCGCATCCTCGACACGAAGAACCCGGCCATGAAGGACGTGGTCGAGTCGGCGCCGAAGCTGATCGACTTCCTCGGTGCCGAGTCGCTCGCGCACTTCGAAGGGCTGCAGGCCATCCTCAAGGCCAACAACGTCGCCTACACGATCAATCCGCGTCTGGTGCGCGGGTTGGACTACTACAACCTCTCGGTGTTCGAGTTCGTGACCGACCGCCTGGGCTCGCAGGGCACGGTGTGCGCAGGGGGCCGCTACGACGACCTGATCGCGCAGATCGGCGGCAAGCCCGCTCCGGCCGTGGGTTGGGCCATGGGCGTGGAGCGTGTGCTCGACCTGATGAAAGAGCAGGGCACCGACATTCCATTGCCGACACCCGATGTCTATGCCGTCGTGCCCGACGCCGCTGCCATGCCCGTGGTGCTGCGCACGCTGCAGGAGTTGCGCGACGCTGGCGTGCGAGTGCAGATGCATGCGGCCACCGCGGACGGGCTCGGCAGCTTCAAGTCGCAATTCAAGCGGGCCGACAACAGCGGCGCCACGTTCGCTCTGATCTTCGGCGCCGATGAACTTGCGCGCGGCGAAGTGACTCTCAAGGCCCTGCGCGACGCCAACGTCCCGCAGACCGCACGGCCTCTCGCAGAAGTGGCCGCCTGGGCCGCCACCCTACAATCGCCGGCTCCCAACACCTGACAGCGCATGGCAACCCATCTCGACCTCGAAGAACAGGAACAGCTCGACCAGCTCAAGCATTTCTGGAACACCTACGGCACCCTGATCACCTGGGTCGTGCTGCTTGTCGCCGGCGCCTTCGTGGCCTGGAACGGCTGGCAGTACTACCAGCGCAGCCAGGCAGCCCAGGCAGCGGCCCTTTACGACGAGGTCGAACGCAGCACGCAGTCCGGCGACGTCGAGCGCATCCAGCGTGTGATGGGCGACATGAAGGAGCGCTTCGCCCGCACCACCTACGCGCAACAGGCCGGCCTGCTGGTCGCCAAGACGCTGTATGAAAAGGGCAATGCCGACGGCTCGCGCGCCGCGCTCACGTGGGTGGCGCAAAGTGCCGTCGACCCGGGGTACCAGGCGGTCGCGAAGCTGCGCCTCTCGGCCGAACTGCTCGAGAGCAAGTCTTATGACGACGCGCTCAAACAGCTCGACGGCAGCGTGCCCAAGGAATTCGAACCGCTGGTGGCCGACCGCAAGGGCGACATCTACCTGGCCCAGGGCAAGCGCGCCGAAGCGCAGGCCGAATACCGCAAGGCCTGGACCGGCCTCGGCGCCACCTCCGACTACCGCCGCCTGATCGAGATCAAGCTCAACGCGGTCGGCGTCGACCCGAAGAGCCTGGCGCCTGTCGTCACCGTCACACCCGCAGCCCCCAAAACTCCCTGACCGCATCATGAATTTCAAGCGTCTCATGCCTGAATCGACCGCCCTGCGTGCGGGATCAGCTCTTGTTTTGGTCGCGTTGCTTGCCGCCTGCTCTGGCAGCGGCAAGCCGAAGCCCGAAGAACTCGCGGCCAACCCGTCCTTGCTCGGCGTGCGCCAAGCCTGGACCGTGCGCATTCCCGATGTCAAGTTCCCGCTCACCACCGACGTCAGCGGCGACACGGTCACCGTGGCCGGCAGCGACGGCACGGTGGTGGCCATCGACGCCCGCGCCGGCCGTGAAACCTGGCGCGTCAGCGCCGGCGCTCCGCTGGCGGCAGGTGTAGGCAGCGACGGCTCCATGGCCGCCGTCGTCACCACCAACAACGAACTGGTCGCGATCGAGAAGGGCAAGGTCCTGTGGAAGCAGAAGCTGTCCGCGCAAGCCTTCACCGCACCGCTGGTGGCGGGCCGCCGCGTGTTCGTGCAGACCGCCGACCGCAGCATCAGCGCATGGGACGGCCAGAGCGGCCGCCGCCTCTGGATCCAGCAGCGCACGGGTGAAAACCTGGTGCTGCGCAAGTCGGGCGTGCTGCTCGCCGTGGGCGACACGCTGGTAGCCGGCATCGGCGGCCGGCTGGTCGGCATCAATCCGGCCAATGGCACGTCGCGCTGGGAGTCTCCCATTGCGGCACCGCGCGGCACCAACGATGTCGAACGCCTGGTCGACCTGACCGGCAGCGTGAGCCGCTTCGGCGACACGCTCTGCGCCCGTGCGTACTACGCCAGCGTGGGCTGCGTCGAAACCGTTCGCGGTTCGCTGGTCTGGAGCAAGCCCGCTTCGGGCGCCGACGGCGTCAGTGGCGACGAGCGCTTCGTCTATGGCACCGAGTCCGACGGCAGCGTCACCGCATGGCGCCGCGCCGACGGCGAACGCGCCTGGCAGATGAGCCGCCTGAAGAACCGCAACCTGACCGCGCCGCTGGCCGTGGGCCGCTCGCTGGTCATCGGCGAGGACACCGGCACGCTGCACTTCGTGTCGCGCGAAGACGGTGCGCTGCTCAACCGCGTCGCGCCCGATGGCTCGGCGATCACCGTCACGCCGGTGCTGGCGGGCAACACCGTCGTTGTCGTGACCGCCAAGGGTGGTGTGTTTGGCTACCGTCCTGAATAATTCTTTCTTTTTCCTCCAAGGCCCGACCATGAAAACCGTGCCATCGAAAGGCCGGCCATGAAGCCGGTCGTGGCCCTGGTCGGGCGGCCCAACGTCGGCAAGTCGACGCTCTTCAACCGCCTGACCCAGACGCGTGACGCCATCGTCGCGGACTTTGCCGGACTCACCCGCGACCGCCACTACGGCAACGGCCGCCTGGGCAAGCACGAGTTCATCGTCATCGACACCGGCGGCTTCGAGCCCGACGCGGGCAGCGGCATCTACAAGGAGATGGCCAAGCAGACGCGCCAGGCCGTGGCCGAGGCCGATGTGGTGATCTTCGTGGTCGACGCCCGCGAGGGCCTGTCGGCGCAGGACCATGACATCGCCAACGAGCTGCGCCGTCTGGGCAAGCCCTGCGTGCTGGCGGCCAACAAGGCCGAAGGCATGCACGACGGCACCAAGCTCGTGGACTTCTACGAACTCGGCTTCGGCGACGTGCACGGCGTGTCGGCGGCGCACGGGCAGGGCATGCGTGACCTGGTCGAGCTCGCGCTCGCCCCGCTGAACCTGCCCGACCCCGACGACGAGGCCGAAGAAGACGACGTCAACAAGCCGATCAAGCTGGCCGTGGCCGGCCGCCCCAACGTGGGCAAGTCGACGCTGATCAACACCTGGCTGGGTGAAGAGCGCCTCGTGGCCTTCGACATGCCGGGCACCACGCGCGACGCCATCTCGGTGCCGTTCGAGCGCAACGGGCAACGTTTCGAGCTGATCGACACGGCCGGGTTGCGCCGCAAGGGCAAGGTGTTCGAGGCGATCGAGAAGTTCTCGGTGGTCAAGACGCTGCAGGCCATCGAGTCGGCCAACGTCGTGCTGCTGCTGCTGGACGCCACGCAGGGCGTGACCGACCAGGACGCGCACATTGCGGGCTACATCCTCGAAAGCGGACGGGCCGTGGTGATCGCCATCAACAAGTGGGACGCGGTCGACAGCTACCAGCGCGAACAGATCCAGCGCCAGATCGAGACCCGGCTGCCGTTCCTGAAGTTCGCGGCGCTGCATTTCATCTCGGCCATCAAGCGCCAGGGCCTGGGCCCCGTGTGGCAGGCGATTGCGCAGGCCCACAAGTCGGCCACGCGCAAGATGTCGACGCCAGTGCTGACCCGGCTGCTGCTGGAGGCAGTGCAGTTCCAGGCGCCCAAGCGCGGTGGCATGTACCGGCCCAAGCTGCGCTACGCGCACCAGGGCGGCATGAACCCGCCGGTGATCGTGATCCACGGCAATTCGCTGGAGCACGTGACCGAGGCGTACAAGCGCTTCCTCGAAGGGCGCTTCCGCAAGGAGTTCGACCTGGTGGGCACGCCGTTGCGCATCCAGTTCAAGAGCTCCGCGAATCCGTTCGCCGACAAGGACGACTGAGGGCAGGGCGGGTCTTGGCTGCCGATGGCGGCTGTTGACTTGCTCCTGTCATGGAAGTTCCGTCTTTTGAGAGCCGTTATTTTCTCAAGGCTTTTGACCCCGGTTGCTGCAGCGCGGAAACCCTGTGTTAAGGTCATCTCTCCAACAACTACTCTTGAACACGGAGAATATCGTGAGCAATAAAGGGCAACTTCTGCAAGACCCGTTTCTGAACACCTTGCGTCGCGAGCATGTGCCGGTTTCCATTTATTTGGTGAACGGTATCAAGCTGCAAGGCCAGATCGAGTCTTTTGACCAGTACGTCGTGTTGCTTCGCAACACGGTGACACAAATGGTCTACAAGCACGCCATTTCCACCATCGTGCCGGGTCGCGCCGTCAACTTCTCGGCTGCCGAGAACGACGACACCGCCGCCTGATCGCGCGGAGCGCGGCGGCCCCGGCTGCCGCGCTTTTTCCCTATTCTGATCCCGCTTGTCTGAACTGATCCCCCGCCAGGAAGGCGCCGCCGTTCTCGTCGGCGTAGATTTCGGGCTGCCCCATTTCGACAACGAACTCGAGGAACTCGGCCTGCTCGCGCAGACCGCGGGCCTGACGCCCGTCGCCCGGCTTGCGTGCAAGCGCAAGGCGCCCGACGCGGCACTGTTCGTTGGCAGTGGCAAGGCCGAAGAAATCAAGGAACTGGCTGCCCTGTACAGGGCGAGCGAAGTCATCTTCGACCAGTCCCTGAGCCCCGCGCAGCAGCGCAACCTCGAGCGCCAGCTCGACGTCGCCGTCTACGACCGCACCTTTCTCATCCTCGAGATCTTTGCCCAGCGCGCGCGTTCGCACGAAGGCAAGCTGCAGGTCGAGCTCGCTCGCCTGCAGTACCTCAGCACGCGGCTGGTCCGCCGCTGGTCGCACCTGGAGCGCCAGACCGGCGGTGCAGGTGTGCGCGGCGGCCCGGGCGAGAAGCAGATCGAGCTCGACCGCCGGATGATCAACGAGTCGATCAAGCGCACGCGCGAACGGCTTGCCAAGGTGCAGAAGCAGCGCGGCACGCAACGCCGCCAGCGCGAGCGCCGCGAGACCTTCAACATCTCGCTGGTGGGCTACACCAATGCGGGCAAGTCGTCGCTGTTCAACGCCATGGTCAAGGCCCGCGCGTATGCGGCCGACCAGCTGTTCGCCACGCTCGACACCACCACGCGCAACCTCTACCTGGGCGACGCGCGGCGGCAGGTGTCCATCTCCGACACGGTCGGTTTCATCCGCGATCTGCCGCACGGGCTGGTCGACGCCTTCAAGGCCACGCTGCAGGAGGCGGTCGATGCCGACTTGCTGCTGCACGTGATCGACGCCTCCAACCCCCACTACCCCGAGCAGATGGCCGAGGTGCAGTCGGTGCTGCGCGACATCGGCGCCGAGGCCGTGCCGCAGTTGTTGGTGTTCAACAAGCTCGACGCTCTTGAAAGCACGCAACGTCCGCTGCATCTGCAGGACGAGATGGAAATCGACGGCGTGCAGGTTCCCCGTATCTTCCTCAGCGCCAAGAGCGGCGAGGGAGTGCCGTTGCTGCGCGCGGAGCTCGCCCGGCAGTCGGGCTCCGTAGCCGATACGATGACCCCTGAGGCAGACGCTGAATTGCACGATGCCGCCGATGGATTGGGCACAATCCCGCCACTGACAAGAGAACGAAGCGAATGAATTCAAAGCCAGCGCGGAGAGGGTTTCTGGGCATGTTCAATCTGAACGACGGCCGATGGGGTCGCGGCGACGAGCCGTCCTCCAACGGCGACCGCCCGGCCGGCAACCGGCCACCCGACGCCAATCCTCCAGGCGCACCGACACCCCCGCCCTCGGGCAACAACAACGACAACCGCCCCCGCGGCCAAGGCCCCAACCAGGGTCCTCCCGACCTCGATGAACTCTGGCGCGACCTCAATCGCAAGCTCGGCGGTTTCTTCGGCGGCAAGGGTGGCGGCAACCGTCCCAACGGCGGAAGCAGCGGCGGCGGCAACGGCTACAGACCCGACATGAAAAACGCAGGATTCGGCCTCGGCCTCGTGGCTGCCGTGGCGATCCTCATCTGGCTCGGCACCGGTTTCTTCATCGTGAATGAAGGCCAGCAGGCCGTGGTCACGCAATTCGGCCGTTACAAGACGACCGTGGGCGCCGGTTTCAACTGGCGCCTGCCGTACCCCATTCAGCGCCACGAGCTGGTGGTGGTCACGCAGATCCGCTCCACCGACGTGGGCCGTGACGCCATCGTGCGTTCCACTGGCCTGCGCGAGTCGGCCATGCTGACCGAAGACGAGAACATCGTCGAGATCAAGTTCGCCGTGCAGTACCGCCTGAGCGATGCGCGCGCCTGGCTCTACGAGAGCAAGTCGCCCGCCGAGACGGTGGTGCAGGTGGCCGAGACCTCGGTGCGCGAGGTCGTGGGCAAGATGAAGATGGACGCCGCGCTCGCTGAAGAGCGCGACCAGATCGCACCGCGCGTGCGCACGCTGATGCAGACCATCCTGGACCGCTACAAGATCGGCGTCGAAGTCGTGGGCATCAACCTGCAGCAGGGCGGCGTGCGTCCGCCCGAGCAGGTGCAGGCCGCGTTCGACGACGTGCTCAAGGCCGGCCAGGAACGCGAGCGCACCAAGAACGATGCGCAGGCCTACGCCAACAACGTGGTGCCGCTGGCCACCGGTACGGCGTCGCGCCTGAAGGAAGAGTCCGAGGCCTACAAGGCGCGGATCGTCGCCCAGGCACAAGGTGATGCCGGCCGTTTCGCCGCGGTGCTCGCCGAGTACCAGAAGGCGCCGCAGGTCACGCGTGACCGCATGTACACCGACGCCATGCAGCAGATCTACGCCAGCACCACCAAGGTGCTGGTCGACAGCAAGCAGGGCTCCAACCTGCTGTACCTGCCGCTGGACAAGCTCATGCAGGCAACCGGCAACAACGCGGCCACGCCGGTCGACGCAGCCAGCCCGAGCGTTGCCGGCACCGCGCCGGCCCAGTCCTCGGTGATCCCGGTGGCGCCCACGACCAGCGACGTGCGTGCACGCGACGGCCGTTCGCGCGACCGCGACGTGCGTTGATGAAAAAGGCCTAGAAGAACATGAACAGAATCGGATTCATCGCCTCGTCGATCCTCGTCTTGCTCGTGCTGTTGAGCTCGACCCTCTTCGTGGTCGACCAGCGCCAGTTCGGCGTGGTCTATGCCCTCGGCCAGATCAAGCAGGTCATCACCGAGCCCGGCCTGAACTTCAAGCTGCCGCCGCCGTTCCAGAACGTGTCGTACATCGACAAGCGCCTGCTGACGCTCTCGAGCGTCGACACCGAGCCGATGCTCACCGCCGAAAAGCAGCGCGTGGTCATCGACTGGTACGTGCGCTGGCGCATCAGCGACCCGCAGGCCTACATCCGCAACGTCGGCCTCGATGAGAACGCCGGTGCCATGCAGCTCAACCGCGTGGTGCGCAATGCGTTCCAGGAAAACATCAACAAGCGCACCGTGCGCGACCTGATCTCGGTGCGCCGCGAAGCCCTGATGGCCGACGTGCAGCGCGAAGTGCTGTCGGTGGTGAAGGGTGCCAAGCCCTGGGGCGTGGACGTCGTCGACGTGCGCATCACCCGCGTCGACTACGTCGAGGCGATCACCGAATCGGTCTACCGCCGCATGGAAGCCGAGCGCAAGCGCGTGGCCAACGAACTGCGCTCGACCGGTACCGCCGAAGGTGAAAAGATCCGCGCCGACGCCGACCGCCAGCGCGAAGTGATCGTGGCGAATGCCTACCGCGACGCGCAGAAGATCAAGGGCGAGGGCGATGCCCAGGCCGCCGCCGCGTATTCCGAGTCGTTCGGCCGCGATCCGCAGTTCGCCCAGTTCTATCGCAGCCTCGAGGCCTACAAGCAGAGCTTCAACAAGAAGAGCGACGTGATGGTGCTCGACCCGTCGTCGGACTTCTTCCGCGCCATGCAGGGCTCGGGATCGAACACCAGCGCGCCTCGCCGCTGATTCGTCTTCCGGAGCCGTGAGCGCCGACACCTTCTGGAGCGCCTTGGCGCTCGTCCTGGTCATCGAAGGCATCCTGCCTTTCGTCTCGCCAGGAGGGTGGCGGCGCGGCTTCGGGCAGCTCATGCAGTTGCGCGACGGCCAGCTCCGTTTCTTTGGACTTTGCAGCATCCTGCTGGGTTTGGCACTGCTCTGGATCTTGGGGTAGCGCGGTCCCGGTAGAATCCCGGTTTAACCACGCCCCCGATCCCCATGTCCGCCTGGGTCCTCCCGGATCACATTGCCGATGTGCTGCCTTCCGAGGCGCGCCACATCGAAGAACTTCGACGCCAGCTGCTCGATACCGCCCGTGGCTATGGCTACGAGCTGGTGATGCCGCCGCTGCTCGAGCACCTCGAGTCGTTGCTTTCGGGCACCGGCGAGGCACTCGACCTCCAAACCTTCAAGCTCGTCGACCAGCTCTCCGGCCGCAGCATGGGCCTTCGTGCCGACACCACCCCCCAGGTGGCGCGCATCGATGCCCACCTGCTCAACCGCGACGGCGTGGCCCGCCTGTGCTACTGCGGCCCGGTGCTTCACACCCGGCCCGACCGGCCGCACGCCACGCGCGAGCCGCTGCAGTTCGGCGCCGAGATCTACGGCCATGCCGGCCTCGAGGCCGACACCGAAACCCTGCTGTTGGCGCTCGACTGCCTCCAGGCCGCCGGCCTGGAAGAGGGCGTGATCGTCGACCTGGCCGATGCCCGCATCGTGCGTGCCCTGTTCGCCGACGTGCCGATCGACGCCGCCGGGCTGGCCCGTGTGCATGCCGCGCTGGCCGCCAAGGATGCGAGCGAGCTCGACGCGCTCACCAAGGACTTTCCTGCCGCCTCCCGTGACGGGTTGCGCGCGCTGGTCGGGCTGTACGGCGACGCGTCGGTGCTCGACGAGGCCGCCAAGGCGCTCAAGGGCACGCCCGCCGTGGCCGCGGCGCTGGCCGACCTGAAGCAGCTGGCCGCCGGCCTGCAGGGCGTGCCGGGCCGCCAGATCAGCTTCGACCTGGCCGACCTGCGCGGCTACGCCTACTACAGCGGCATGCGCTTCGGCATCTACGTGCCCGGCGCGGCCGATTCGCTGGTGCGCGGCGGCCGCTACGACGAGGTGGGGGCCGTGTTCGGCCGCAACCGCCCGGCCGTCGGCTTCAGCCTGGACGTGCGCGAGCTGGTCGGCGTGCTGCCGGCCCGCCCGCTGCGCGCCGCCATCCGCGCGCCCTGGAGCGACGCGGCGGGGCTGCGTCAGGCAATTGCCCAATTGCGCAAGGCCGGCGAAACGGTAGTCTGCGTGCTGCCGGGCCATGGCAGCGAAATCGATGAATTCCATTGCGACCGCGAGCTCGTCGAGCAAGCGGGCCAGTGGAATGTCCGAGCGATCTGAATTTTTGAAGTAATGGAACGAGCATGAGCGTAACCACCGGAAGAAACGTGGTCGTCGTCGGTACCCAGTGGGGCGACGAAGGCAAAGGCAAGCTGGTCGACTGGCTGACGGAAAGCGCCCAGGGCGTGGTCCGTTTCCAGGGCGGCCACAACGCGGGCCACACGCTGGTCATCAACGGCGTGAAAACCGCGTTGCACCTGATCCCGAGCGGCATCATGCGCCCCGGCGTCAAGTGCTACATCGGCAACGGCGTGGTGCTGTCCGCCGCCAAGCTGTTCGAGGAAATCGAAGGGCTGGAGAAGGCCGGCGTGGAAGTGCTTTCGCGCCTGCGCATCAGCGAGGCCTGCCCGCTGATCCTGCCGTTCCACGCCGCGCTGGACATCGCCCGCGAGGCCTACCGCGAAAAGGGTGGCATCGAGAAGATCGGCACCACCGGCCGCGGCATCGGCCCGGCCTACGAAGACAAGATCGCCCGCCGCGCGCTGCGCGTGCAGGACCTGAAGCACCCCGAGCGCTTTGCGGCCAAGCTGCGCGTGCTGCTCGACCTGCACAACCACGTGCTGACGCAGGTGCTGAACGCGCCGGCCATCGACTACGACGAAGTCTTCGACGAAGCGATGAAGCATGCCGAGCTGCTCAAGCCCATGATGGCCGACGTTTCGCGCGAGCTGAACGACGCCCACAGGAACGGCGCCAACCTGCTGTTCGAAGGCGCGCAGGGCACGCTGCTCGACGTGGACCACGGCACCTACCCGTACGTCACCTCCAGCAACTGCGTGGCCGGCAATGCCGCCGCCGGTTCGGGCGTGGGCCCGGGCATGCTGCATTACATCCTGGGCATCACCAAGGCCTACTGCACGCGCGTGGGCGGCGGTCCGTTCCCGACCGAGCTCGAGTGGGAAAAGCCAGGCACCCCCGGCTACCACATGAGCACCGTGGGCGCCGAAAAGGGCGTGACCACCGGCCGCAGCCGCCGTTGCGGCTGGTTCGACGCCGCGCTGCTCAAGCGCTCGGCGCAGGTCAACGGCCTGTCGGGCCTGTGCATCACCAAGCTCGACGTGCTGGACGGCCTCGAGACGCTCGAGCTGTGCACCGGCTACGAGCTCGACGGCGAGATCACCGACATCCTGCCGATGGGCGCGGACGAGATCGAGCGCTGCACGCCGATCTACGAAACCCTCGAAGGCTGGACCGAAAGCACCGTGGGCGTGACGCAATACGAGAAGCTGCCGGTCAACGCGCGCCTGTACCTGCAGCGCATCGAACAGGTCACCGGCGTGCCGATCCACATGGTGTCGACCAGCCCCGACCGCGATCACACGATCATGATGCGCCACCCCTACCTGGCCGACTGAAGAGGAAAAGAAGAACCATGTTGACCGAAGACGGCAAGCATCTCTACGTCAGCTACGACGAGTACCACAACCTGATCGAGAAGCTCGCGATCAAGGTGCACCAGTCGGGTTGGGAGTTCGACACGATCCTGTGCCTGGCGCGTGGCGGCATGCGCCCCGGCGACGTGCTCTCGCGCATCTTCGACAAGCCGCTGGCCATCATGTCGACCAGCTCGTACCGCGCCGACGCCGGCACGGTGCAGGGCCACCTCGACATTGCCCGCTTCATCACCACGCCCAAGGGCGAGATCGCGGGCAAGGTGCTGCTGGTCGACGACCTGGCCGACTCGGGCCACACGCTGCACGCGGTGATGGACATGCTGCGCAACAACTACCCGCCCATCACCGAGCTGCGCAGCGCGGTGATCTGGACCAAGGCGCTGTCGACCTTCACGCCCGACTACCAGGTGGAGTTCCTGGCCACGAACCCGTGGATTCACCAGCCCTTCGAAGGCTACGACTCGATGGGCGCCGAGAAGCTCATCGAGAAGTGGTCGGTCTGAGCCTTCGCGCCTGAAGGCCCCCCGGCCGGCTCACTCTGCCGGTCAACTTTGCCGGTTCACTCGGCGGGGTTCAGCAGCATCGCGGTGTAGCGCCGCTGCATTTCCTCCGGCGTCAGCTTCTCGATGCTGTGCCCCACGTTCCAGCGATGGCCGAAGGGGTCGCGAAAGACGCCGGAGCGTTCCCCATAGAACTGGTCCTGCGGCGCCATGTCGAGCGTGGCGCCCGCCGCCACGGCGCGCGCCACCACCGCATCGGCATCGTCCACATGCAGGTGCAGCGAGACAGGCGTGCCGCCCAGCGTCTTCGCGCTGTGGATGTTGAACTCGGCGAACTCGTCCGAAATCATCAGGATGGCGCCGTTGTGGAAGTCCAGCTCCGCGTGGCCGATGCGCCCGCTGGGCTCGGTGAGCCGAAAGATCTCCTTCACCTCGAAGACCTCGCAATAGAAGCCGATGGCTGCGCCGGCATCGTGCACGCAGAGGTAGGGAAACAGTTCGTGGATGGCCATGGTCTTGTCCGTTCGTGGTTGGAATGGGCGCGATTCTGGTGTCGGCGGCGCTTCAGGTCTTGGACAAATTTGACCTGTGGGAAGGGGCGCGCATCGGGACGTGCCGCGAGGCTGTCGGTGCCGCGCGCCGGTAGGCTTGCGGCGACATGCCGGCTATCGCCAGGAAGTCCCGGTTGAAGTGCGCCTGGTCGCTGTAGCCGGCCTGCAGCGCCAGCTCAACCCAGGGCTGGTGGGGTTCGAGCGCGAACTGCGACAGCACCCGGTCGAAGCGCAGCATGCGCGTGTACTGCTTGGGCGCCAGGCCCGTCATGCCGCGAAAGAGCGCAATGAAGCGCCGGTGGCTGTAGCCGCTGTGCTTCACCAGTTCGCCGATGACGCTGCCGCCCGACAGCCCGGCCAGCGCATGGGCCACCGCCGGGTGCAGGCCGTGCAGCGCGCGCAGTGCCAGGCGCGCCGTCAGCAGGGCCTCGACGACGGCCAGCTGTGCGGCCAGCGAGCCGGCGCCGTGGAGCTGTTCGAGCGCGAAGCCCGCGTCGGCGCCCCAGAGCGCGTCGAGCGGCGTGTGGCAATCGGCCAGCGCGCCTTCAGGCGCGCCGAGCAGCGCCCGGGCCGCGCCCGGCTGCAGCATGACGCCGACCGAAGGCGTTTCCACCGACACGTCGCGCACGAAGAAGGCCGGGCGCGTCCCGCCCACCATCGCGTAGCCCACCGTGAAGCCTTGCGCATCGGCGTCGTCGCGAAACAGCCGCAGCGGCGGACCGCCGAGCCGGAACACGAGGTGCATGCCACCCGTGGGCAGCACGTGCTCGCGCGCGCCGGGCTGCGGCGTGGGCGCGTCGTCGGGCGTGGAGGCCCACAGCAGCCGCACGAAGGGCCGCAGGTGGTGAGCGGGGGGGCGCGTCAGCTGCATCGGCGCATTCTGCGCGGCCGCCGGCCAATGATCAGAAGCTGTGGTTTTGCTGCAGCCAGCGGGCCACGGCCAGCGGCGTCCGGTCCTCGAAGCGAGGCCCGATGATCTGGAGCCCGATCGGCAGCCCTTGCGCAGTCTTTCCGGCAGGCGCGACGGTAGCCGGCAGGCCCGCGACCGTGGCGAGGCCGGACCAGGCGAGCTGGTCGCGATACAGCGAAGCATCACCGTCGATGGTCAACGTCGTGTGGCCCCAGTCGGGCGCGTCCATGTGCGCGAAGGCGGCCGAGCCGAAGGCCGGCGCGATGACGATGTCGAAGCTCCGAAAGAGGCGGCCCCAGTCTCGCTGCAGTCCCATGCGCCGGTCCAGCAGGCGCAGCCACTCGTGCGCCGAGATCGACGGCGGGGAACTCGGACCGCCGCGCGTCGTGATCGTGCGCAGGATGTTCACATAGTCGACCTGGATGGCGGCCAGATCGGGCAGCAGCACGCTGGTGCGCTCGACGCGGGCACCAGCCGCGACAAGGGTGCGTGTAACCGCATCGACCGCATGACGTACCTCCGCGCTGGCGCATGCCGAGGGGTGCTCGCTGAGCGCCAGGGCACGCAGCTCGCGGATGTGGGCATGCCGCGCGCGCGGCAATGTGAGCTGGAAGGCCGTGGCCTCGTCGCCATCGGGGCCGGCCAGTACGTCCAGCGCCAGTTCGAGGTCGCTGGCGCTGCGCGCCATCGGGCCGATGACTGACAGCACGTCCGGAGCCGCTTGGTAGCCACCTGGGAAGTCGTGGCCACGCGCAGGCAGCAGCCCATGCGTCGGCTTGTGGCCGTAGACCCCGCAGAAATGGGCCGGTACCCGGAGCGAGCCGCCGACGTCCGAGCCCAGCTCCAGCGTCACCATGCCGGCCGCCAGGGCCGCTGCCGAGCCGCCCGAGGAGCCACCGGGTGTGCGCTCCGGGTCCAGCGGATGAAGTGTGCGGCCGTAGACGGGGTTGTTGCTTTCGTAGTCCCCGAGCCCGAGCGCGAGGTTGGTCTTGCCCAGGATCACCGCGCCCGCGGCCTTCAGGCGGCGCACAGCCACCGCATCCTCGGCCGCCGGCGGTAGCGAGCGCGCGAACTCGAAGCCCCAGGTTGTGGGCAAGCCCGCCACGTTGAACGATTCTTTCACTGTCATGGGCAGCCCGAGCAGAGGACGGCGTTCGCCTCGGGCCAGGGCGGCGTCCGCGGTGCGCGCCTGCTCGCGTGCGCGCTCGAAGTCGCGTACGACGACGGCGTTGATCTTCGGGTCGCAAGCCTCGATGCGCGCGATGGCGGCGTCGCAAGCCTCAAGCGCGCCGATCCGTCGCGCGGCGAGTGCTTCGATCAGCAGGCCGGCCGTCTGGCGTTCAGGGGAGGATGGATTCATGGCTCTATTGCAGTGGGAGGTAGAGATGCGTGCGCCAACCGTCGCCCAGCGGCTCGCGCGGATCGTTGGCGTAGTGGATGAAGCAGGGCGCATCGCGCAGCACGTAGCCAGTGGCCGGCAGCCAGTCGCGATAGATGGCGGTCCAGACGGTGTGCAGCAGCGTGTGCGCTCCTCGGTGCGTGAACACGGCATGGCGGCCCGCCGGCAGATGGCTCCAGGCGAGCGTGCCGCTGAGCGGTGCGGCCGGTTGTCCAGGCGCGCCGGTGCGTTCGGCCAGCGAATGATCGAAGACGACGCCACAGAGCATGCGCGCCTCCTGGTCGTCGGGTCCCTGCGGCTCGTCGGGGAAAACAGCGACCCAACTGCGCGTGCGTGGCAGCAGGCCGGCCGCACGCACGACGGGGACCAGCTCGGCAAATGCGCGTTGCGCGGCTCCGGTGCGCACGCCATCCACCATGCCGCGCCCGGTGGCCGTCAGCACCGCGAGTGCGGGCACGTCGAGCATTTGCGGGCGCAGCATCGGGTTCTGGCGTGCCGTCTCGGGATCGGGCGCCGACCGGCGATCGAACAATTGCTGCCAGCGAGGCGCCTGGCCGCCGCGCACAGCCGCTGGCGTGGTGTCGAGCTCGCGCCTCATGGCCTTGGCCAGTGCCTGCGCCGACTCGTAGCCGACTTTCAGGGCCACGTCGTTCACGGAGGCCGGGTTGTCCGTCAGCAGCTCGCAGGCGCGCTGCATGCGCCGCCACGTGATGTAGCCGCCGACCGTGATGCCGAAGTAGGCTCGAAAGATGCGGTGGAAGTGGTAGCGCGACATGGCCGCCATGTCCGCCAGCAGGGCACCATCGAGAGGCTTGCCGAGGTGTCCGTCGATGTAGGCGGCCGCGCGCGACAGCAGGTCAAGGTAGCGCACGGTCTGCGTGCGAGTGCTGGCAAAGGCATCGATGGTCATGAGCCGTCGATTGTTTCGCACATGGTCCGCAAGGGCGTGTCCGGGCTTGCTCGATCGTGCCGCGCTAGCATCTCCCCCATGAGCAAGCCCTCCACCAACCTGATCCACCACCCCTACACCCCGCCCGCCACCTTCGCCGCGCCGCAGCCCGGCGTGTTCAAGGCATCGACCGTGTTCTTCGCCGACGTGGCGGCCATGCGCGCGCGCGACTGGAAGACCAAGGCCGGCTACACCTACGGCCTGCATGGCACGCCGACCACCTTCACGCTCGAGGAGCGGCTGGCCACGCTCGAGGGCGGCACCGAATGCCTGCTGGTGCCCAGCGGCCTCGCGGCCATCGCGCTGGTGTCCTTCGCCTTCCTGAAGACGGGCGACGAGGTGCTCATCCCCGACAACGCCTACGGCCCCAACAAGGCGCTGGCCACCGGCGAGCTCGCGAACTTCGGCATCACGCACCGCATGTACGACGCGATGAACCCCGCCGACCTCGCGGCCAAGCTGTCGGACCGCACCAAGCTGGTATGGGTCGAGGCGGCCGGCTCGGTGACGATGGAGTTCCCCGACCTGCCGGCCCTGGTGGACATCTGCCGCGCGCGCGGCGTGATGACCGCACTCGACAACACCTGGGGCGCGGGCCTGGCCTTCGCGCCCTTCGACTTCAACGGCACGGGGCAGGGCGTCGACATCTCCGTGCACGCGCTCACCAAGTACCCCAGCGGCGGCGGCGACGTGCTCATGGGCAGCGTGGTCACGCGCGACGAGCGCCTGCATCGCGCGCTCAAGCTCACGCACATGCGCATGGGCTTCGGCATTGGCGTGGGCGACGTCGAGACGCTGCTGCGTTCGCTGCCCAGCATCGCGCTGCGCTACGCCGCGCACGACCGCGCGGCGCGCGAACTGGCGGGCTGGCTCAACGGCTGCGACGAGATCGCTCAGGTGCTGCACCCCGCGCTCGAGGATTCGCCCGGCCACGTGCACTGGCGCGCGCTGTGCGGCCAGGCCGACCTGGCGGCGGGACTGTTCTCGGTGGTGTTCGACGAGCGCTTCAGCACCGAGCAGGTCGACCGCTTCTGCGACAGCCTGAAGCTCTTCCGTCTCGGCTATTCGTGGGGCGGGCCCATCAGCCTCGTGGTGCCCTACGACATCGGCCTGATGCGCGACGCCAGCGTGGCGCGCTGGCCCTACAAGGGCACGCTCGTTCGTTTTTCGATCGGGCTCGAGGACGTCGGGGACCTGCGCGCCGATCTGCAGCAGGCGCTGGGGCGGTTGTAAAAAATCGCTTCCCGCTCCTTGGGAGCACCGCGGGGTACCGTCTTGAGAGTGCGGCGTTATCGCTTACAGTAGGCGACGCGCAGTCACCCTGACTGCCTCGCCCAAGGAGAAGCAGTGGCAACACCAAATTACGGCTACGAGAAGCGCCAGAAAGAGCTGGCCAAGAAGAAGAAAAAGGAAGAGAAGCTCCGGGAAAAGGCGAATCGCAAACTCTCACCGAGCAGCGATGGCCTGGCCCCCGGGGACCCGGAAACCGATGTGGCCTCGCTCGAACACGATGCCCCCACGGTGCCCGAGTTGCCCACCAAGAACGGTTGATCCGCTCCTGGCGTACCCATCAAGAAGCCGCCGCAGGCCCGCGCCTGCGGCGGTTTTTTTTTATTTCGGCAGCAGCTTGCGCAGCTCGGGCCAGACGTTGTCCAGCAACTGGGGCTGCGCCGCGGCGGTCGGGTGGATGCGGTCGGCCTGGAACAGCGTCAGCGCATCGGGCGCGTCGGCCACGCCCTTGAGCAGGAAGGGCACGAGCGCCGACCTGGTCTCGCCCGCCACTTTCGAGAACACGGCCTCGAAGCGCCGCGTGTAGTCGCCGCCGTAGTTGGGCGGCACCTGGATGCCGACGATCAGCACCTTCGCGCCCGCGGCCTGCGCGGCCTTGGTGATCTGCAGCAGGTTGCTCTCGGTGTCCGCCAGCGGCAGGCCGCGCAGCGCGTCGTTGGCGCCGAGCTCCACCACCACGTGCGTGGGTTTGTGCTGCGTGAGCAGCGAGGCGAAGCGCGAGCGTCCGCCCGAGCTGGTGTCGCCGCTGATGCTGGCGTTGACGACGCTGGCCGCGACCTTCTGCTGCGCAAGCCTTTTCTCCAGCAAGGGTACCCAGCCTTCGCCGCGCTTCAGCCCGTACTCTGCGCTCAGCGAATCGCCCAGCACCAGGATCACCGGCTTGCCGGCCTGGGCTTGCGCCGCGGTCGTCCATATCCCCGCGCTGCCGAGCGCGGCGGTGGTCAAGATAAAGTCACGTCGATTCAAAACCAAAGCCTTTCCATGTCCCAACCCCCGTCCGATGTAATTGTTGCCGTCGAGCATGTCTTCAAGTCCGTCACCGACTCGACCGGTACGCTGGACATTCTGCAGGACATCGATTTCACCCTCGGGGCACGGGAGACCGCCGCCATCGTCGGTGCCTCGGGCTCCGGCAAGAGCACCTTGCTGTCGATCATTGCCGGGCTGGACACCCCCACGCGTGGGACGGTGCGCATTGCCGGCGAGGACATCTTCGCCATCGACGAGGACGAACGCGCCGCGGTGCGCGCCCAGCGCGTGGGCTTCGTGTTCCAGAGCTTCCAGCTGCTGGGCAACCTCAGCGCGCTGGAGAACGTGATGCTCCCGCTGGAGCTGGCCAACCGCAAGGACGCGCGCAAGGCCGCCACCGAGATGCTCGCTCGCGTGGGCCTCGGGCAGCGGCTGGGCCACTACCCGAAGGTGCTCTCGGGCGGCGAGCAGCAGCGCGTGGCGCTGGCCCGTGCCTTCGTGGTGCAGCCGGCCCTGCTGCTGGCCGACGAGCCCACCGGCAGCCTCGACTTCGCCACCGGCGAGCAGGTCATGCGGCTGATGTTCGACCTCAACCGCGAACTGGGCACCACGCTCGTGCTGGTCACCCACGACCGCGGCATTGCGGCGCAGTGCGAACGGCGCATCACCATCGAGGCCGGCCGCGTGGCTTTTAATGAAAAAGCTGCCGTAGCGCCCGTCTGACAAGCGCGATAAGCTATTAAATAAATAGCAAACCAATCCGAGGAGCCTGAATGGAAGAACTTCCCCCCGACGCTGTCCGCGCGCTCCAGAGCGGCAGGCTGATCGAGGCCATCAAGATCGTGCGCGACCGCACCGGCCTGGACCTCAAGTCGGCCAAGGAAGCCGTCGAGCGGTATGCCGCGCGCATGGACGAGGGGGACGAAGACACCGCCACCGGGCGCAGCGCGCCCGATGTCGCCATGCAGGACCGCGGCTTCGCGTCGATGCCGTCCACCGCGCTGAAGGCGCTGGCGCAGGGCAACAAGGTCGAGGCGGTCCGCCTCACGCGCGAGGCCACCGGCCTGAGCCTGGCCGCCGCCAAGCGGCTGGTCGAGAAGCACGACGACCCGTCGGTGGGCGACTTCGCTGCCTTGCCTTCGCACATGCCGCGCCGGCCCATGGACGAGCCCGGCCGTGTGCACGGCGGCGGCTACAAGTGGCTGCCGGCGGTCATCGTCGTGCTGGCCGCGCTGATGGTCTGGCTGTATTTCGGCGGGACGTTCTGACCCGATGATCGTTCCGCAGTTCTGGGCCGAAGGCCGCATCCAGGAGCGCGTGGCCGGCAAGCAGGTGACCGTGCGCCGCTACGGCTGGTCCGACGACAGCCCGCTGGCCGCGCAGGCCCACGCCGACCAGCGCACGCGCGAGGCCTTCGAGCGCATCGTGCAGGGCGAGAAGCTAGAGCGCCGCGAGCGCAAGCTGGCCTACAACGGCGCCAATGGCGTGCCCATCCGCGAGGAGATCGTCGAGCGCCAGGGCGACACCGTCATCACCCGCAACGGCTACGGCGCGCGCTGCCTCAACACGCCCGACGTTCTGTTCGTCGACATCGACTTCGAGGAGCCGCTGCGCGGCAGCGTGTTCGCTTTTGCGCTGGTGCCGGCGCTCATTGCCGGCGTGGTCGGCGGCTGGGCCGCCAAGACCTGGCTGGGCGGGCTGATCGCGTTCTTCGTGGTGTTCGCCGTGGCCTGGGTCATCGGCCAGCGCAAGAAGCGCGGCCAGCCCAGCGGCAACCCCGCGCCCGAGAAGCTCGCGGCGGAGCGCATCGGCCGCTTCATGCACCAGCACCCCGACTGGCACCTGCGCATCTACCGCACGCCCGCGGGCTTTCGCGTGCTGGCCATGCACGACGTGTTCAGCCCCGGCGACATGAGCGTGGCCGACTGCTTCCAGGCCATGGGCGTGGACAAGGTCTACGCGCGCATGTGCCGCAACCAGAACTGCTTTCGCGCCCGCGTGAGCGCCAAGCCATGGCGCGTGGGCATCGGCGAGCACATGCGCCCGCAACCCGGCGTGTGGCCGGTGTCGCCCGACAAGCTGCCCGTGCGCGACGCCTGGATCGCCCGCTACGAAAAGGCCGCCGAAGGCCACGCCGCCTGCCAGTACCTGGAGAGCGTGGGCAACAGCGAGCGGGTGCATCCGAATGCGCGCGCGGTGCAGGAGCTGCACGACGAACGCACCCGCGCATTGAGCGGCCTGCCCCTGGCCTGAGCACCCAAAGCGGGCAGGGGCCCCGGCGGTGGGGATAATCGGGGGATGTCTTCTCCTAAAGTGATCTTCGGCTTCCATGCCGTGGGCGTGCGCATCAAGACCGCGCCGAAATCGGTGCTCGAAGTGATGTTCGACGCCAGCCGGCGCGATGCGCGCATGAAACAGTTCATTGCGCGTGCGCAGGAAGCCGGTGTGCGGCTGGTCGAGGCCGACGGCCTGCGGCTGTCCAAGCTCAGCGGCAGCCACGGCCACCAGGGCGTGGTGGCGCGCGTGGAACCCGCCGCGCAGATCCATTCGCTCGACGAATTGCTCGAAGGCCTCGAAGAGGCCGGCACCGTGCCCCTGCTGCTGGTGCTCGACGGCGTCACCGACCCGCACAACCTCGGCGCCTGCCTGCGCGTGGCCGACGGTTCCGGTGCGCACGCGGTCATCGCGCCCAAGGACCATGCGGCCGGCATCAACGCCACCGTGGCCAAGGTGGCCAGCGGCGCGGCGGAGACCGTGCCGTACTTCATGGTCACCAACCTTGCGCGCACGCTCAACGAGCTCAAGGAGCGCAGCATCTGGTGCGTGGGCACCAGCGACGACGCGCCAGGCACCATCTACCAGAGCGACTTCAAGCGCCCGCTGGCGCTGGTGCTGGGCGCCGAGGGCGAAGGCATGCGGCAACTCACGCGCAAGACCTGCGACGAGCTGGTGAGCATTCCGATGGCCGGCGCGGTCGAGAGCCTGAACGTGTCGGTGGCCAGCGGCGTGTGCCTGTACGAGGCGATGCGCCAACGCGGCGCCTGAGCGAGGGCGCGTTTTTCGCGTCTTCGCTTTTTCGCTTCTTCGTCGTTCAGTCCTGCCGGGCGGGCAAGGCCGTGCCCTTGCGGTGAAAGTAGACCAGCTCCGCCATGCGCCGCATCTGCGGTGTGCCCAGCAGGCGGTTGAACATCCAATCGCTCTGGAAGTGGTCGAAGGCCCAGCGCAGCGTGCGCTTGAGGCGAAAGCCCGGGTAGCCGCGCACGAACCAGGTGGCCGGGTCGCCGACCTCGCGGCGAACGAAGCGCGCCACGGCCTCGCCCGCGCGCTGGCCGTGCAGCAGGGCGGTGTGGATGCCGCCGGCCGTCACCGGCGAAACCATGCCGGCCGCATCGCCCACCAGCAACGCCCGCTCCCTTGAAACCCGCGGCAGCACGCCGCCGCAAGGGATCATGCCGGCGCGCACCGCAACCGGCGGTGCATTGCCAGGCGTCACCACCGGCGCGATCTTGCGCAGCAGCGGGTCGAGCTTCAGCGCAGCGGCATCGTGGCGCCCCATGCGGCGCGCCAGCCCGATCTGGCTCACGCCCACGCCCTCGAGTGCCCAGCCGATGTAGCCGGACGCGAGCTGCCGGTCGACGAAGCAATGCAGCAGGTCGGGCGCCATGCGTGCGCCCTGGTATTCATGCTCGACGCCGTACAGAAAGCGCGTGTTGCGCGAGAGGCCCAGCGCCTTCGCCACGCGCGAATGCGGGCCATCGGCGCCGACCAGGTAAGTGGCGGTGATGCAGGGGCCCTGCGTCACCGGCACCTCCCAGCGCCCATTGATCCACAGCGCCTGCTCGAACAGCGTGCCCAGCCGCACGTCGACGCCGCATGCGCGCGCCGAATCCGTCATCCAGTCGAGCAGCGCCGGCGCGTCGGTGGCCCAGAACCAGTAGCCCGGCGCGTGCAGGTCGACACTGCGCATGTTGGGCGCGTAGAGCCGAACCCCTTCGATGCGGCGCACCAGCGAGGGCGGCACTTCTGCAAGCCAGGGCACGGTGTCCACCGCGTCCTTGACGATGATGCCGGTGGTGTGGAGCTTGGCTCCGGCGCTGGTCTTCTTCTCCAGCACCATCACGCTGAGGCCCGCCAGGGCCGCGGCGCGCGCGCAGGCGAGACCGGCAAAGCTGGCGCCCACGACAAGCAAATCGACCTTGATGCTGCCCAAGCCGTTGCCGGCCGATGCAGCCGGGGCTGGCTCCGGTGCGGCGCAGGAAGCGGAGGAAGAAGAAGCGAGGGGAGTGAAGAAACTGGAAGAAGGGGTGTGCATGGGCGCCAACGGTTCGATGCGCACTGCGTCGTGCAGTGCGCATGCGAAGTTAGCTAGCGCCTGTGCGGGCGGCGTGAAGCCTGTGTGAACTCAATGAACTCAGGACGGGTCCTTGCCGCGCGTGCGGCCCACCGCGCTGAAGATGCCGATGCCCAGCAGGATCACCGCACCGATGCCGATGTACAGCGTGGGCACGCCGGCCACCGAGGCGCCCCAGATGAGGCCGCCCAGGAAAATCACGAAACCGATCATGTAGAGCGCAAAGGACATCGTCGTTCCTCCGGAAGCTGAGATGCCTTGCAGTATCCCGAGCGGTGCCGGCCGCCGCACCGGCGCGTGCCGCCTGTGCATGTGGGAGCCTGCCTACCCTTCGCAGCCGTTCACGGCGGGCACATTCACTCGGGGCTGGCCACCAGCAGGTAGCGGCAGCCGGTGCGCCCCAGTGCCTTGAAGACCAGCGGCCGGTCGACGCCGAAGTCCAGGCAGTCGCCGGGTGCGAGCTCGAAGCGCTCGTCGCCGTAGTCCACCCGCAGCGCGCCTTCCAGCATCCACAGGCATTGCCGGTAGGGCTTGCCGCTCCATCGCGGGTAGCCGACCTGGGCCGAGCGCGGCAGCTCCACCTCGACCAGCTCCACCCCGCTGCCCGCCTGGCGCTCGGCGACCTGGCGCCGAAGGTAGCCCGCCTCGGGGTCGCGCCACACTTCCTGCGCGGCGCGCGGGCGCAGCCGTTGCGGTTGCGTCTTCTCCTCGGTCAGCAGCTGCGCCAGCGGCACGCCGAGCCCGGCGGCCAGCCGGCCCAGCAGCACGGCGGTGGGGCTGCTCTGCGCCCGCTCGACCTTCGAGATCATCGCCTTGCTGACACCCGAGCGTTCGGCCAGCTCGCTCAGGCTGAGCTCTTGCGCCTGCCGCAGCGCCAGCAGCCGCGAGGCGATGAGCGTGTCGATGTTCTCGCCGGGCGCTTCGGCAACGGGAGGCGGCAGAGAACGTGAAGCAAGAGAACGTGAAGGGCGAGAATGTGAAGGGGATGAATCGTTTCTCATATGAGATTATTATTCTCCTATATTGAACAGCATTCCGATGAGGAACACCATGCGTCTGATCCCTTGCACCGAAGAAGCGCACGCCGCCGCGATCCTTGCCATCCTCAACGAAGCCATCGCCACGTCCACCGCGCTGTACGACTACAAGCCGCGCACGGCCGAGAACATGGTGGCGTGGTTCGCCACCAAGCGCGCCAACGGCTTCCCGGTGATCGGCGCCGTGGACGACGCCGGCAAGCTGCTCGGCTTCGCGAGCTACGGTGCGTTCCGCGCCTTTCCCGCCTACAAGTACACGGTGGAGCACTCGGTGTATGTCGACAGCGCGCACCGCGGCGAAGGCCTGGGCCGCACGCTGATGGAGGCGATCGTTGCCGAAGCCGTTGCGCGCGACGTGCACGTGATGGTCGGCGCCATCGACGCGGCCAACGCCGGCAGCATCGCGCTGCATGAGCGCCTGGGCTTCGAGCACTCGGGCACCGTGCGCCAGGCCGGCTTCAAGTTCGGCCGCTGGCTCGACGTGGCCTTCTACCAGCGCATTCTGGCGACGCCGCTGCAGCCGGTCGACGGCTGAAGAAGGCTTTTCAGGCCAGCAGGTAGAACCGCATCACCACCTCGGCGGGGTGGCGCATGCCGGCGCCGACGAACATGCGCTCGGTGATCCACTTCAGCGAGGCCGACGCGGTCTCGAAGCGCGGGCTGCAGCGAAAGTACACCTGCGACGGATCGACCGGCTCGCCGCGCAGCAGCCGGCCCATGACCTCGGGCGAGGCCGAGCGCACGGCGCGGTTCTGCACGTACAGCAGGTCGCCCGCGTCCGTCTCGAGCCCGTAGCGCGCGTCGAGCTCGGAGAGCGTGTCGCTCACGATCAGCTGGAAGTCGCTGCCGCCCGGCAGCACGCGCGCCCGCCAGCCGTGGCCGACGGCCTCGCCGCCCGTGATCGGCACGGTGCGGCGCAACCCGCGCGTGCTGTTGCCCAGCACCTGCGGCACGCCCACCTCGACCCGCAGGTCGGCGAAGTGCTCGAGGGTGGGCGCGGCGATGGAATCGAAGAGGCTCATCGCCGGCTTCCGCTTCAGGCCGCGGCGTTCTCGGCGCTGGCGCGGTCGAGCATCTCGATCGTGCCCGTGTCCAGCTTCAGCTGCGTCGCAACCACGAGCTCCTCGAGCTGCGCGATGGAGGTGGCGCTGGCAATCGGCGCCGTCACGCCCGGGCGCGCGATCTGCCAGGCGATGGCGACCTGGCCCGGCTTGGCGTTGTACTGCTGGGCCACCTTGTCGAGCGCGTCGAGGATGCGCAGGCCGCGCTCGTTCAGGTACTTCTTGGTGGTGTTGGCGCCGCGCGCGCTCTTGGCCGCATCGGCCTCGGTGCGGTACTTGCCGGTAAGGAAGCCGGCGGCCAGCGCGTAGAAGTTGATCACGCCCACCTCGCGCTTCACGCACAGCGGCTCCAGCGCGTCCTCGAACACCGCGCGGTCGTACAGGTTGTACAGCGGCTGCAGGCTTTCGTAGCGCGCAATGCCCAGGCGCTCCGACACGTCGAGCGCTTCCTCCAGCCGCGGTGCCGTGTAGTTCGACGCACCGATGGCGCGCACCTTGCCCTCCTTGATCAGCTCGTCGAACGCGCCCAGCGATTCCTCCAGCGGCGTGCCGGCGTCGTCGTCGTGCGACTGGTACAGGTCGATGTAGTCCGACTGCAGGCGCTTGAGCGAGGCCTCGACAGCCTCGCGGATGTACTTGGGCGACAGGCCCACCTTGCCTTCACCCATCGGCTTGCCGACCTTGGTGGCCAGCACCACGCGGTTGCGCTTGCCGCTCTGCTTGAGCCACTTGCCGATGATGGTTTCCGACTCGCCGCCCGTGTGGCCCGGCACCCAGGCCGAGTAGACGTCGGCCGTGTCCACGAAGTTGAAGCCCGCGTCCAGCCAGGCGTCGAGCAGCTTGAACGAGGCCGCCTCGTCCACGGTCCAGCCGAACACGTTGCCGCCGAAGGCGAGCGGGGAAACCAGGAGGCCGGAGCGGCCCAGCGGGCGAAGTTGCGACATGTCGATGCGTCCCTGAAGGTGAAGGAGAAAAAAGTGAGGTACTGAAGATTAGACGAAGCCCACGGCGCCGAGCACCGCGCCGGCACCGAGCAGCCAGAGCAGGTGGATGCGCGTGCGCCAGACGACCAGCGCGGCCACGCCGCTGAGCAGCCACAGGTGCCATGCGGGCGCATCGCCGGCATGGTTGCCCGCCGCCAGCACCCAGCCGGTGGCGATCAGCAGGCCCACCACCACCGGTGCCATGCCCTGCTTGAAGGCGCGCACCCCACGCCGCGTGCGGTTGCGGTGGCCCCAGCGCGTGGCGAAGTAGGTGAGGGTGGTGCTGGGCAGCATGATGCCCACCATGGTGACCAGCAGGCCGAAGAGCCCGAGCAGCCAGGCGCCCGGCCCGGCGCCGATGCCGCCGCCCGCGTTGAGCCCGACGTTCCAGCCCATCAGCGCCACGAACAGCACGTTGGGCCCCGGCGCGGCCTGGGCAATGGCCACCGAGGAACTGAACTGCGCGTCGGTGAGCCAGCCGTGCTGGGCGACCAGGTAGCGGTGCATGTCGGGCACCGTGGTGATGGCGCCGCTGATCGACAGCAGCGACAGCAGCATGTACTGCCCGAGCAGGGCCAGCCAGTCGTGCCATTGCATCGCGATGGTCATGCGGGAATCCTCTTCCAGGTCCAAACGCAGGCGACGCCGCCGACCACCAGCAGCACCCAGCCCAGCGGTATCTTGAACACCGCGATGGCCAGGAACACCAGCGCCATGAAGACCAGGCAGGTGGCAAAGCCCAGCGGGTGCTTGCGCAGCTGCGGCACCAGCTTGATGCCGGTCGCGGCAATCAGCCCGCCAGAGACTGCGCCCATGCCGCGCAGCGCGGCGGCCACCTGCGGGTTGCCCGCGTAGTGGGCGTAGAGCACGGCCAGCGCCAGGATCACCACCAGCGGAACGGTCAGCATGCCCGCCACCGCGGCCACCGCGCCGCGCAGGCCGAAGTAGCGGTCGCCGATCATCAGGGCCAGGTTGATCACGTTGGGGCCGGGCATCACCTGGGCCACGGCCCAGTCTTCGAGGAACTGCTCGGGGGTGAGCCATTTCTTCTTCTCGACCATCTCGCGCTGGACGATGGCGAGGACCCCGCCGAAGCCCTGCAGTGCCAGAAAGGTGAACGAGACGAACAGGTCGCGCGGCGACTGCGGGTGCGCAACGGCAGGCGCGGCAGCTGCAGCGGTTGCCGCGGGCGCGGCAGGTGCATCGGGCGGCTGGGACGGCGCCGCCGCGCCGGTGGCAGGGGGAGACGGGTGCATGTGATGCGATTATCGTAGGCAGGCCTGCAACGTGCCGGGCGCCGCGCTGACAAGATGCGGCCCGGCCCCGCACCGACACTTCAGCACAGGGAACACTTCAGCATGCTCTTGAAACTGCGCGCACTCTTCGACCTCTGCCAAAGGGCCTTCAACTCCTGGTCGAACGACTACGCGCCGAGCATGGGCGCGGCGCTGGCCTACTACACGGTGTTCTCGATCGCGCCGCTGCTGCTGATCGTGATCGCGGTGGCGGGCCTGGTGTTCGGCCAGGAGGCCGCGCGCGGCGAGATCTTCGCGCAGCTCTCGGGCCTCATGGGCGACCAGGGGGCGGCGGCGGTGCAGGGCATGCTGCAGGCCGTGAACAAGCCGGCCGAGGGCATCGTGGCCACGGTGGTCGGCATCGGGCTGCTGGTGGTGGGCGCCACCACCGTCTTCGGCGAGCTGCAGGACGCGCTCGACCGCATCTGGCGCGCGCCCGCGCGCATCAAGAACAAAGGCCTGTTCAACATGCTGCGGGTGCGCCTGCTGTCGTTCAGCATGATCATGGGCATCGGCTTCCTGCTGATGGTGTCGCTGGTGGCCAGCGCGGCGCTGGCGGCGCTGGGCAAGTGGTGGTCGCCGATGTTCGGCGCCTGGGAGACCACGGCGCAGGTGGTGAACTTCGTCTTCAGCTTCGCGATGGTCACCGTGATCTTCGCGATGATCTACAAGATCATGCCGCGCGCCAGGGTGCAGTGGCGCGACGTGTGGGTGGGCGCGGCGGTGACGGCGCTGCTGTTCACCGTGGGCAAGCACCTCATCGGGCTGTACATCGGCAAGAGCAGCGTGGCCTCGGGCTACGGCGCGGCGGGCTCGCTGGTGGTGGTGCTGGTGTGGGTCTACTACTCGGCGCAGATCTTCCTGCTGGGGGCCGAGTTCACATGGGTCTATGCGCGCACCTACGGTTCCATGAAGGACACGAAGGGCATCGCCGACCTGAACCCCTCGCCGACGCGCGAGGTGCCGCTGCCGGAGAACGACAGCTGAGCGCCGGGGCGGGCCGAGCGGCTGGCGGCGAAACCGTCAGCCCGTGAAGCCGCCTTCGTCGAGGTACTTCTGTTCCTCGGCGCTCGATTCGCGCCCCAGCAGCGTGTTGCGGTGCGGAAAGCGCCCGAAGCGCGCCACGAGGTCGCGGTGCATCACGGCAAAGCGCTGCGTGTTGGCGTCCACCGCCGCATTGAGCGCCACCGAGCGTTCCTGCTCGGCCAGCACCTCCGAGTGCATGAAGGGCATGTAGAAGAAGGGGCGCAGCACCGCTTCCAGCTGCCGGTCGAAGCCTGCCTCGACGGCCTGCTTCGCCACCGCGAGCGCCTTGCCGTCGGTGGCCAGCATGTGCGGGTTGTTGCGCCAGGCGTTGCGCGGGAACTGGTCGAGCAGCACCAAGAGGGCGAGCGTGCCTTCGGCGTCGGCCAGCCAGTGGTCGAGTTCGCCGCGGGCGGCCGCCTGGTGGGCCTGCGCGAAGCGGGCGATGAAATCGGCGTCGAAGGCGTCGTTCTTGGCGAACCAGCGCTTGGGGCCGGCCTGGCGCCAGAAATCGACGACGTCGCGGGCCGACGCAAGTGCTTGGGAGGTCATCGGCGCATTCTCTTTCAGCACGCGTTTTCACCCATGCCCGAGGGCCGAAGTCGGGGCGATGGCCGACAAGACAACTTTCCCCGCGCTGCCTATGCTGTGGACGCTTCCACAACTCAGGAGATCAAGCTCATGACCAAATATGGCACCTTTTTGCGCGCAGCCCTCATCACCGGGGTGGCCAGTGCCGCGCTGGTCGGCTGCGGAATGATGTCGAAGTCGAACGTCGCCACCTTCAGCGGCGCGATGAACGCGGCCAGCGAAGTCCCGCCGAACATGACGCGCGGCAGCGGCATGGCCGAAGCCTGGTTGAACCGCGACACCAACGTGCTTAAGTACAAGATCACCTACAGCGGCCTGAGCGGCCCGGCCACCATGGCGCACTTCCACGGCCCCGCGGCCGCAGGCGCCAATGCCGGCGTGGTGCTGCCCTTCGCCAACCCGGCGAGCCCGATCGAAGGCCAGGCCACGCTCACGCCGGCGCAGGCCGCCGACCTGTCCGCGGGCAAGTGGTACGCCAACGTGCACACGGCCGCCAACCCCGGCGGCGAGATCCGCGGACAGATGCTGCCGAAGATGTGACCACGGTGTGACCTTGTACCGGGAGCCCGCGCGGTTGCGGGCGCCCGGTAATTCCCTGGTCAGGTTGGATGTCGCACGGCTGGTGTCAAATGAACGCATGACGACACCTTCGAAGAAGAAACCCCGTGCCGCCGCCCAACCCCTCAACCCTTTTGCTTCGCGACGCGAAGACATGCGCAGTGCCCGCAAGGCACTGGTGCTGCAGGGTGGAGGCGCGCTTGGCGCTTACCAGGCCGGCGTGTATGCCGCACTCAGCGAGACCGAACTCGAGCCGCACTGGATTGCCGGTGTGTCCATCGGTGCCATCAACGCGGCATTGATCGCGGGCAATGCGCGCGAGCACCGGGTCGACCGGCTGCGCGAGTTCTGGCACCTGGTGTCTTCCGGCCCTTCGCAGCGCCTGCCTTCCTGGATGGGCGACCGCGCCACGCAGAACCAGTACAGCGCGACGATGGCCTCTCTGGTGGGTATTCCGGGCTTCTTCGAGCCGCGTTACTCGCCGGCCTTTCTCATGGGCGGCGCCGCGCCGCTGCTGAGCTACTACGACACCTCGGCGCTGAAGGCCACGCTTGAACGGCTGGTGGACTTCGACCGCATCAACGCGTGCGAGGCCCGCTTCAGCGTGGGCGCGGTGAACGTGCGCACCGGCAACTCGGTGTACTTCGACAACACGCGCCAGCGCATCGGCCCCGAGCACATCATGGCCAGCGGCGCGCTGCCGCCGGGCTTCGCGCCCATCGGCATCGACGGCGACGACTACTGGGACGGCGGCATCGTGTCGAACACGCCGCTGCAGTACGTGCTGGACATGCACCCGCGCAACGAGCCGCTGGTGGTGCTGCAGGTCGACCTGTTCAACGCGCGCGGCGAAATGCCGCGCACCATGGCGGGCGTGCTGGAGCGGCAGAAGGACATCACCTACTCGAGCCGCACCCGCGCGAACACCGACGCCCTGGCCGCCAACATGAACCTGCAGCAGGCCATTGCCGACCTCATCACCAAGCTGCCGGCCAGCCTGCGCAACGACCCGAGCGTGCTCGCGGTGCAGTCGCAGCTCACGCACGAGCCCATCGACATCTTTCACCTGATCTACCGCGACAAGCCCTACGAACTCGAATCGAAAGACTACGAGTTCTCGCGCGCCGCGGTGGAAGAGCACTGGGATTCGGGCGCGCGCGACATGCGCGTGACGCTCGCGCATCCGGAGACGCTGCGCGCCGATGCCACCGTGAACGGCGTGACCACCTTCGACCTTGGCGAGCATGGCTCGGGGCGCGTCAAGCGGCCTGGCCTGTCCCGGTAGCCGGGGATTCAGCTTCGACTAAGAAACCAGCGCCAGACTGGGCCATCACTTCAACAGGAGGAAATGTTCATGAACATTGAAGATGTGCGCCGAACGGCATTCGCGATGCCGCTGACCAGTCCCGCGTTTCCGCCCGGCCCGTACCGGTTCGTGCGGCGCGAATTTCTCATCGTCACCTACCGCACCGACATGGACGCCCTGCGCGCCGTGGTGCCCGCGCCGCTCGAGGTCGTCGAGCCGCTCGTGAAGTACGAATTCATCCGCATGCCCGACTCCACCGGCTTCGGCGACTACACCGAGTCGGGACAGGTCATTCCGGTGCAGCTGCGCACCGCCAAGGGCGTGGAGAAGGGCGCGTACGTGCACGCGATGTACCTCAACGACCATCCGCCCATTGCCGGCGGGCGCGAGCTCTGGGGCTTTCCGAAGAAGCTGGCCTCGCCGGTGCTCGACTACGAGACCGACGTGGTGGTCGGCACGCTCGACTACGGCAAGGTGCGCGTGGCCAAGGCCACCATGGGCTTCAAGCACCGCGCGCTCGACCCCGAGCCCATCCTCGCGGGCATCGCGCAGCCCAACTTTCTGCTGAAGATCATTCCGCACGTCGACGGCACGGCGCGCATCTGCGAGCTGGTGCGCTATCACATGGTCGACGTGACGCTGCATGGCGCGTGGGGCGGACCGGCATCGCTCGAGCTGCATCCGCATGCGCTGGCGCCGGTGGCCGACCTGCCGGTGCTGAAGGTCGAATCGGCGGTGCACTACATCGCCGACATGACGCTGGCGCTGGGCACCGTCGAGCACGACTACCTCGCCTGATTCCCGCGGCCTCCATTCACCCCTGACTTTCACCCAACCCTCACCCAAGGAACATCACCATGCAACTCAAGGACAAGGTCGCCTACATCACCGGCTCGGCCAGCGGCATCGGCAAGGAGATCGCCATCCTGTTCGCGCAGGAAGGCGCGAAGATCATCATTGCCGACCTGAACAAGGAAGCCGCCGACGCCACCGCGGCCGAGCTCAAGGCCACGGGCGCGCAAGCCATCGGCGTGGCGGTCGACGTGACGAACGAAGACCAGGTCAATGCCTCGGTGGAAGAGGGCGCCGCGGCCTTCGGCGGCATCGACATCCTGATCAGCAACGCCGGCATCCAGATCGTTCACCCGGTCGAAGAGTTCAGCTTCGCCGACTGGAAGAAGATGCTCGCCATTCACCTGGACGGCGCCTTCCTCACCACCAAGGCCTGCCTGAAGCACATGTACGCGCAGGGCCGCGGCGGCAGCGTGATCTACATGGGCTCGGTGCATTCGAAGGAAGCGTCGCTGCTGAAGGCGCCCTACGTGACGGCCAAGCACGGCCTCATCGGGCTGGCCAAGACCGTGGCCAAGGAAGGCGCCAAGCACGGCGTGCGCGCCAACGTGATCTGCCCGGGCTTCGTTCGCACGCCGCTGGTCGAGAAGCAGATTCCCGAGCAGGCCAAGACGCTGGGCATCAGCGAAGAGGAAGTCATCAAGAACGTGATGCTGAAGGAAACCGTCGACGGCGAGTTCACCACCACCGAAGACGTGGCGCGCGTGGCGCTGCTGTTCGCGGGCTTCCCGACGAACGCGCTGACGGGCCAGTCGCTGGTGGTGAGCCACGGCTGGTTCATGCAGTAACGGTCTCTGGTTTTTCTCCCTCCCCTCCGGGGGGAGGGCAAGGGTGGGGGCACGACGGCCTCGACCCCACGCGGACGCTGGTTGGGCGCCGCCCCCATCTCAACCTTCCCCCAAAAGGGGGAAGGAGCCAGGCGCCGGCTACAGCTTCAGCTCCCACGTCTCCCCTACAAGCGACTTGCCGTAGCCCTCGTGCGGCTGCGACTCCATCAGCTTGAAGCCCCGCTTGGCGTAGATGCCGCGCGCGGCCAGCAGGCAGCTGTTGGTCCACAGCACCATCTTCTTGTAGCCCTTCAGGCGCGCGAAGGCGATGCATTCTTCCACCAGCTTGCCGCCCAGGCCCAGCCCGCGCGCACCGGACGCCAGGATCAGCATGCGCAGCTGCGCCACAGTGGCCGACTTGCGCACCACGAAGATCGCGCCGACCCGCTCGCCGTTGAGCTCGGCGATCCAGCAGCGCTCCCATTCGGGCTGGAACTTGAGCAGGAACTCGCTCGCAATGCCGGCCACCAGCGCCTCGAACTGGCTGTTCCAGCCGTATTCGCGCGCATAGATCTCGCCGTGCTGCTGCACCACCCAGCCGATGTCGCCGGGCGCCGGGTCGCGCAGCACCGCGGCCTGGGGCCTGGCCGGCGGCGCTTCGGGGTCGAGCAGCGACTGCATCGTGCCCATGGCCTGCACCAGCTGCTCGCGCTGCGCCGGCGCGAGCGGGGCGAGCAGCGCGGCGGCTTCCTCGCGCGATTTCTGTTGCAGCGGCGCAAATGCGGCATGGCCGGATCCGGTCAGGCGCAGCACGCTCTGGCGCGCGTCGCGCGGGTGCGGCTCGCGCGTGAGCCAGCCTTCGGTTTCGAAGCGCCGCAGGATGCGGCTCATGTAGCCCGCGTCGAGCCCGAGGTCGCGCCCGATCTCGCTGGCAACCGCCGTCTCGCGGTGCGCCAGCTCGTACAGCACGCGCACGTCGGTCAGCGACATGGGGCTGCCGAGGTAGGGGTCGAGCGCCCCGATGCGGCTCGTGTAGAAGCGGTTGAACTGCCGGATCGCCTTGACGGCGGCGGGGTCGACGGGGGGCGTGGGCGTGGACATGGTTGCCATTGTCATCAAGTTGTTTGACTTTGGCAATCAATTGAAGTCCTGCTGCGCGTGCGGTCACAGGATGTTTGTCGCGACAGGGATGGTGGAAAACCCTAAAATCGAGGGTTGCCCACAACGGCGCCGGCATGGCGCTGTCAACTCCCACCGATGAACGCCCCCGTCGACGTCTCCTTTTTCGCTCGTGCCGCCAAGCCGCTGACCAGCTACCGCAAGTACTGGGCCGCCCGCTTCGGCACGGCCAAGTTCCTGCCGACCTCGCGCAAGGAAATGGAAGCGCTCGGCTGGGACAGCTGCGACATCATCGTGGTCACGGGCGACGCCTACGTCGACCACCCCAGCTTCGGCATGTCGGTGATCGGCCGCATGCTCGAGGCGCAGGGCTTTCGCGTGGGCATCATCGCGCAGCCCGACTGGCAGAGCGCCGAGCCCTTCAAGGCGCTGGGCAAGCCGAACCTGTTCTTCGGCGTGACCGCCGGCAACATGGATTCGATGATCAACCGCTACACCGCGGACCGCAAGATCCGCAGCGACGACGCCTACACCCCCGGCGACATCGGCGGCTCGCGCCCCGACCGCGCGGCCATCGTGTATTCGCAGCGCTGCAAGGAAGCCTGGAACGACGTGCCGATCATCCTCGGCGGCATCGAAGGCAGCCTGCGCCGCATCGCCCACTACGACTACTGGTCGGACAAGGTGCGCCGCTCGGTGGTCGTCGACTCCAAGTGCGACCTGCTGCTGTACGGCAACGCCGAGCGCGCCATCGTCGAGATCGCGCACCGCCTGGCCGCCAAGGAGCCGGTGCAGCAGATCACCGACGTGCGCGGCACCGCCTATGTGCGGCGCGAAACGCCCGAAGGCTGGTTCGAGATCAACTCCACCAGCGTGGACGAACCCGGCCGCGTCGAGGCGCACGTCAACCCGTACCTGATGGTGTCGGACCAGGCCAAGGCCAACGGCGCCACCTGCGCGAAGGAAGACGAGGCGAAGGACGTGGCCAAGGCGGCGGAAGCCGCTGGCTCGCCGGTGCTCCAGTCGGTGGTCAATCCGGCGATCAAGCCGCTGACCTTCATGCCCAACCCCGCGCTGGTTTCGCGCACCAAGATCAAGGTGCCGCCGCGCGACCACTCGGTGATCCGCCTGCCTTCGTACGAACAGGTGCGCAGCGACCCGGTGCTCTACGCCCACGCCAACCGCGTGCTGCACCTGGAAACCAACCCCGGCAACGCCCGCGCGCTCGTGCAGGCGCACGGCGAGGGCACCACGGCGCGCGACGTGTGGATCAACCCGCCGCCGATTCCGCTCACCACGGCCGAGATGGACCTGGTGTTCGACCTGCCGTATGCCCGCAGCCCGCATCCGAGCTACGCCGACGAGAACGGCAGCCACGACGGCGCCACCAAGATCCCCGCGTGGGAAATGATCCGCTTCAGCGTGAACATCATGCGCGGCTGTTTCGGCGGCTGCACCTTCTGCTCGATCACCGAGCACGAGGGCCGCATCATCCAGAGCCGCTCGGAAGAATCGATCATCAAGGAGGTCGAGGCCATCCGCGACTCGGTGAAGGGCTTCACCGGCACCATCTCCGACCTGGGCGGCCCCACGGCCAACATGTACCGCGTGGGCTGCAAGTCGCCCGAGATCGAGTCGGCCTGCCGCAAGCCCAGCTGCGTGTACCCGGGCATCTGCCCGAACCTGAACACCAGCCACGACCCGCTCATCAAGATCTACCGCCGGGCGCGTGCGCTGAAGGGCATCAAGAAGATCCTGATCAGCTCCGGCCTGCGCTACGACCTGGCCGTGCAGTCGCCCGAGTACGTGAAGGAGCTGGTGCAGCACCACGTGGGCGGCTACCTGAAGATCGCGCCCGAGCACACCGAGCAGGGCCCGCTCACCAAGATGATGAAGCCGGGCATCGGCAGCTATGACAAGTTCAAGCAGATGTTCGAGAAGTTCTCGGCCGAGGCGGGCAAGAAGCAGTACCTCATTCCGTACTTCATTGCCGCGCACCCGGGCACCAGCGACGAGGACATGATGAACCTCGCGATCTGGCTCAAGAAGAACGGTTTCCGCGCCGACCAGGTGCAGACCTTCTACCCGAGCCCGATGGCCACGGCCACGACGATGTACCACACCAACAAGAACCCGCTGCGCAAGATCACGCGCGAGAGCGAGACGGTGGACATCGTGCGCGGCGACAAGCGCCGCCGCCTGCACAAGGCCTTCCTGCGCTACCACGACGCCAACAACTGGCCGCTGCTGCGCGAGGCACTGAAGAGCATGGGCCGCGCCGACCTCATCGGCAACGGCAAGCACCACCTCATTCCGACGTGGCAGCCACTGACCGACGGTGGCTACACCAGCGCGCGGCGCAAGAACTCGACGGTTGCACCGGCCGCCAAGGCCGCGCCGGTCAAGCTGACGCCGGTGAAGCCGTCGAAGGGCCGCATCCTCACGCAGCACACCGGCCTGCCGCCGCGCGACAACGGTTCGGCACCGGCATCGCGCAAGGCCGCCGGCCCCGTGCGCGGCAGCATCCGCAAGCCGCGCTGAGGCCTCGGCACCTCAAGAAGCGAACGCCAGCAGGTCCGCTGGCAGCAGCTTGCCCACCCAGGCGCCCACGGCCGCCATGTGGGCCAGCACCGTCGCCCAGTAAGCCGCCATGAAGCTCGCCTTGCGCACCTTGTGGCGGAACAGCCGCTGCGCCGCCCAGGCGCCCGGCCATCCTCCGACCAGAGAGAGCATGTGCAGCGTGTTCTCCGGCGTGCGCCAGCGGCCCGCCTCGGCGGCGTTCTTGTCGAAGCCGTAGGCGAAGAAGGTCAGCAGGCTCAGCAGCAGCAACACGCCGAGCGCGATGGCCGGCAGGCGCGCCGTCCACACGCCGTAGCCGAGCAGCGCGGCATACACGGCGAGCAGCAGCACCATCGCTTGCGGGAACGAGGCGTCCCGGCCGCCGCTACCGCCACCGCGGTTACCGCCGCCACCCCGACTACCGCTCGCGCGAACGGGCCGCTGGCGAGGCGCCGCGGCAATGCGCCGCTGCCGACGCTGCTGCGGCGCTTCCGCCTGGCGCGCTTCCACCTGGCGCGCTGCGCCCACGGCCTGCACCGCCACGGCGCGCGGCCCCTTGCCGCCCACGTGGATCTCCTCGAACGTCAGCTTCATGCCGACCTGCGGCGTGCTGCCGCGGTCGGCGAAGTCGCGCAGGTGCACGAACACGTCGGCGGAAATCTCCGCGCAGCGGATGAAGCCGAAGCCCCGGTCTTTTTCCCATCGAACGAGCGTGCCCTGGCGTTTCATCGGCGGGATTCTCGCCGCTGGGCTAGGCGTACTGCATTTCCCCGTTGCCGAACGACCAGTTCTCCTTGGCCACCTCGACGAGGTTGATGAACACGTCCTCGCGCCGGATGCCCAGCTGGCCGTGCAGGTCGTCGGCCACGCGCCGGTAGAACGCCTTCTTCAGCTCGACCGAGCGCCCGTGGTTCAGCGTGACCTGGAGCATCACCAGGCCCGGCGAATACGCGATGCCGAGGTAGCTTGCCGGGCGCACCAGCTCGCGCACGTCGTGCCGCGTGACGATCTGGAACTTGTCGTCTTCCGGCACGTTGATGGTGTCGCGCATGGCCTGGTAGACGAGGTCGCCGATGGCGTGGCCCAGGCTGTCGGGGCTGTCGCTGGAAATGTCGATTCGAACGAGTGGCATGGGTGTTCCTTGGTTTGCTGCGATGGGGCGCCTGCGAAAGATAAGCGACGGGGCGTTCCCGCGCTGGTGCGGCGCAGCAGGCGCGAGCCGACCGACCGGCACCACGGGCAGGGCGCTCCGTTGTATCGTGTGGTCCCATGAGCAGTTCGCCCCATCCGTCGGTTTCATGGACGCGCATCCTGGCGGGCGCGTTGCTGCTCGCGGCCTCGGTGCAGGGGCTGGCCGCGCCGGCGGACGGTGCCGCCGCACCGCCCGCGCCAGCACCCATATCGACACCAACACCGGTCCCGGCTGCATCCGCCCCCTCGACCTCCGCCGCCCAGGCGCTGCGCGCCACCCACCAGCGGCTGAGCGCCAGGCTCGACCACAGCAGTTTCGGGCGGCCCGTGCAGCTCGATTCCATGGAAACGCCCGACGGCCTGCAGGGCGACGTGTACGCGGTGGTCGAGCATCCGCTCTCCGAAATCAGCGCCACGCTCAAAGGCTCGGCCCACTGGTGCGACGTGCTGACGCTGCACATCAACAACCGGCGCTGCGTGGTGGCCGGCGGCGCGCAGGGCCGCGAGACGCTCACGCTGTACGTGGTGCGGCGCTACGACAAGCCGCTGGACGATGCCTTCGAGCTGCCCTTCGCCTACCGCGTGGCCAGCGCCACGCCCGAGCACCTGTCGGTCGAGCTGACCGCGGAGAGCGGGCCGCTGGGCACCAGCAACTACCGCGTCACGCTGGAGGCCGTGGCGCTCGACGAGCGCAAGAGCTTCCTGCACTTCAGCTACAGCTACGACCACAACGCGATGGTGCGGCTGGGCACCATGGCCTACCTGGCCACCTTCGGCAGCGACAAGGTGGGCTTCACCGTGATGGGCAAGACACCGGAAGGCCAGCCCGACTACATCCGCGGCCTGCGCGGGCTGGTCGAGCGCAACGCGATGCGCTACTTCCTGACGCTGGACGCCTACCTGGCCGCGCCGGGCGCGGACCAGGCCGAGCGCCGGCAGCGCCGCTGGTTCGCCGGGGCCGAGCAGTATCCGCGGCAGCTGCACGAGGTCGACCTCGACACCTACCTGGCGCTCAAGCGCGAAGACAAGCAGCGCAACAGCGCCACCAGGTAGCGCCTTACCCAGGTCGCCACCGGTGCGATCAATCCCTCGGTGCGATCAATCGGCCAGCGTGAGCAGCGGCACGTCGCGTTCGCGTGCCATGGCGTCGAGCTCGGCGCGCGTGCGGGCCGCGATCCATGCGGCCAGCGCCTCGTGCGTGGCGGGTGCCATCATGTCGCGCGATGCGAGTTCGGCCGCCTCGCACAGGCGCGCCGCGAAATGCGGCTCCAGCGCGGCCACGGCCACGCGGCCGTCTGCGCACGGGTACACGCGGTAGCCGGCATGCGCGCCGCCCACCGCGCCCGCGGGCTGCGTCAGGCCCCAGGTGCGGGGCAGGGCGAGCCAGTCGGCCGACGCGTTCAGCGCCACCTCGAGGTACACGCCGCCCGCCTTGCGCGACTGCAGCAGCACGGCCTTCAGCACCGCTTCGCTCGCGAGCAGCGCGCCGCCCATGTCGGCGTACAGCGTCGGCGGCAGGTCGGTGCCGGTGACGAGGCCGCTTTCGGCGAGGTAGGTCAGGTCGTGGCCCGGCTCCTCGGCGCGCGCGCCCGGCGCGCCGACGATGGCGACCTGCGACAGCGACGGGTAGCGCGCATGCAACGTGGCCCAGTCGAGCCGCAGCTTGTCGAGCGCGGAAGGGCGGAAGGAGGTGAGCAGCACGTCGGTGGTCGCGAGCTCGGCGTGCAGTTGCTGCTGGCCGGCGTCGCTCTTGAGGTCGACCGCGCGAACCTCGACGCCCTCGTGCAGCGCGGCGTAGGCGGGCCGGTTGTACAGCGCCATCGGGTCGCCGCCCGGCGGCTCGAGCTTGAGGCAGGTGGCGCCCATCGCGCGGCAGCGCAGCAGCGCGGCGGGGCCGGGCAGGTTGAGTGCGAGGCTCACGACGCGCACGCCCTCGAGCGGCGCGGCTTGGTCGTCGACAGCGTTTGCGGCGGTTGCTGGGCTGGCGGAACTCGGCATGGGTCTGGTCTCCAGGGAACTTGTTTCGAACATTCTGCCCCGCGGCGCGAAGCCAGTTCCCGCAAGCCGCCGGCGCGCCGCGCGCGTAGCATGCGCCGGTGGCAGCCACCACCTTGGCGCTGCCCGCACAGACAAGGAGACCCCCATGTTCGACACTTCCCTGATGCGCGGCCAGCGCATCCTCGTGACCGGCGGCGGCACCGGCCTGGGCCGCGCGATGGCCGAGCGCTTCCTGGGCCTGGGCGCCGACGTTGCCATCTGCGGGCGGCGCCAGGCGGTCTGCGAAGAAACGGCCGCCGGGTGGCGCCAGCAGTTTCCGGCGCGGCGCATCGACACCTTCGGCGTTGACATCCGCATCGCGCAGCAGGTCGACGAGATGGTCGAGAGCCTGTTCCAGAGCGGTGGCCTCACGGGCCTGGTCAACAACGCGGCGGGCAACTTCGTCTCGCCCACCGAGAACCTGTCGCCGCGCGCCTTCGACGCCGTCGCCAACATCGTGTTCCACGGCAGCTTCTACGTGACGCAGGCGGTGGGCAAGCGCTGGGTCGCGCAGTCGAAGGCGGGCGAGTGGAAGGGCGGCGACGCGTTTCGCAGCGTCATGAGCATCATCACCACCTGGGTCGACAACGGCAGCCCCTATGTGGTGCCCTCGGCCATGAGCAAGGCCGGCATCGACGTGATGACCAAGTCGCTCGCGGTCGAGTGGGCGCGCCACGGCATCCGCCTGAATGCGGTGGGCCCCGGCGAGATTCCCACCGAAGGCATGAGCAAGCGCCTGAACCCCGGCGAGGAGCCCGGCGCGCGCAGCAAGCTGAACAACCCGATGGCGCGCACCGGCCGCATGAGCGAGCTGCAGAACCTCGCGGCCTTCCTGATGGCGCCGGGCCAATGCGACTGGCTCACGGGCCAGAGCATCATGATGGACGGCGGCAACGCGCTGGCCACCGGCGGCAACTTCTACGAACTGCGCCAGTGGAGCGACGCCGACTGGCTGGCCGCGCGCGAACGCATCGAGGCGCAGAACCAGAAGGACAAGGCGCAGCGCTGACCGGGCCGGGCTGTCGCGGGCCTGCGGCTACTTCTTTGGAGCCTTCGCCGCGTGTACCGTGACGTGCTTGTTCACGGGGCTCGACAACACCAGCGACGTGGTCACCGCGCCGTCGACCGCCAGCGCATCCACCACGCGCTCCAGGTCCGAAGGCTCGGGGATCGCGCAGCGCACGAAGAAGCAGTCTTCGCCGGTCACGCGGTCGGCGCTCAGCACCTCGGGCATGGCCTCGAACAGCTTCAGGTACCTGGCGATGCCCGCGTGCGTGGTGTCGATGCGGATGATGGCCTGCAGGCCCACGCCCAGCGCGCGCAGGTTCACGCGCGCGCCGTAGCCCTCGATCACGCCGGCCTCCTCGAGCTTGCGCACGCGCTCGCTCATGGCCGGCTGCGACAGGCCGATGCGCTTGCCGATGGCGGCCAGGCTCTGGCGCGCATCGGTCTGCAGCGCTTCGAGGATCAGGCGGTCTTTCTTGTCGATGTTCATGGTGCGCAGGCAGGGCTGTCAGGGCCTTCAGGGCCGATGGTTGATCGGTTTGCGGCCGTGATTTTCAATGGATTGCACTTCAGCGCGCGCCGCGCGGCCGCTATCGTGGGCGCCCATCTTCCGGAGAAACAGCCAATGCAACTCGTCGGCATGCTCGATTCACCCTTCGTGCGGCGCACCGCCATTTCGCTGCGCCTGCTCGGCGTTCCCTTCGAGCACCGCTCGCTCTCGGTGTTCAGCACCTTCGAGCAGTTCCGCGCCATCAACCCGGTGGTGAAGGCGCCCACGCTGGTCTGCGACGACGGCCATGTGCTGATGGACTCGACGCTGATCGTCGACTACGCCGAAGCGCTGAGCGGGCGCAGCCTGATGCCGGCCGACCGCACCGAACGGCTGCGCGCGCTGCGCCTCACGGGGCTCGCGCTGGCGGCCTGCGAGAAGACCGTGCAGATCGCCTACGAGCACAACCTGCGCCCGGCCGACAAGCGCCACCCGCCGTGGCTGGACCGCGTGCGCGGCCAGCTTGCCGCGGCCTGTTCGGCACTCGAGCAAGAGGTCGTCGCCGCGCCGCTGGCGGCCGACGAAAAGACGATGACGCAGGCCGGCGTATCGGCCGCCGTGGCCTGGGCCTTCACGCAACTGATGGCGCCCGACGCCATCTCGCCGGCCGACCATCCCGCGCTGGCGGCGTACTCGGCGAAGGCGGAGCGCCTGCCGGTGTTCGTCGGCGCGCCGATGGTCTGAGCGGCATTCGCCGATCGGCTGGTCAGTCCGAGATCTTCGCGCCGCGCTCGGCCAGCAGGCTGCGCAGCACCGAGCGGTGGCAGCGCGACTCGTCCTCGCAGTAGCAGCCGACGGCCAGCGCCGTGCCGTGCGACAGCGCGGCCAGCAGGTCGAGGCTGCGGCTCGCGTCGGGCTCGGCCATCTCCGACTTGAACTTGCGCACGAAGGCGTTCCACTGCGTGGCCGATTGCGTCTTCTGCGCTTCCTGCGCCTCCTTCATCGCCTCGACCGAGGGCGCCAGGTTCGGGTACCACACGTCGTACCAGTCCTGCGAGGCGAACTCGGCCTTCGGCACGCCGCGCGGCGGACGGCGCACGGTGCCCACGCGCAGGCCTTCGCCGGGTGCGCGGGGTGTGCCGAGGCGGACGATGCGGATGCTCATGGGGTCTGCCTTTCTCTTTCTTCGAACGCGTTCTTGCGTGCGTTTCAGGTGCCGACGATGCCGCCGTCGCGCCGCCTGATCGCCAGCGTGGCGGAGCGCGGCCGCGCGCTGCCCGGCGCGCCGGCGTCGGGCCAGGCGCTGTTGTGCCCGCCGTCGCCGTCGTCGCGCGCCTCGCCCGGATGCTGGATGTTCACGAACAGCGTGCGCCGGTCGGGCGTGACCACGCAGCCCGTGATCTCGCAGCCGTTCGGCCCGGTGAGAAAGCGCTTGATGCGCCCCGACGCCGGGTCGGCGCACAGCATCTGGTTGTTGCCCAGCGAGGTGTAGGGCGGCCGGCCGATGACCTGGCCGCTCATGTCGGTCTGGATCCACAGCAGGCCGCCGCGGTCGAAATGCAGGCCGTCCGGCGCGCCGAACATGTCGGCGTCGGCGCACGGGTAGCGCGCGCCGCTGCCGGGCTGCGCCGGGTCGCCGGCCATGGCGAAATGGTCCCAGCCGAAGCCGGTGGCCGCGGCGTCCCCTGCGTCCTCGCGCCAGCGCAGGATGCCGCCGAAGAAATTGTTCGCGCGCGGATTGGCCGCGTCGGTGCCGGGCTTGCCCGCGTCGCCGCGCTGGCTGTTGTTGGTGAGCGTGACGTACACCTCGCCCGTTTGCGGGTGCACCGCGATCCACTCGGGCCGGTCCATCTTCGTGCCGCCGACGACGTCGCCCGCCAGGCGCGCGTGGATCAGCACGTCCGCCTGGTCCTCGAAGCCGGCGGCCGCGTCGAGCCCGTCGCGGCCGTGCACCAGGGGCAGCCAGCGGCCGCGGCCGCCCGTGTCGTAGCGCGCCACGTGGAGCGTGCCTTCGTCCAGCAGGTGGCGGTTGGCGGTGCGCGCGGTGGCGTCGGTGCCGGGGTGCACCTTGTCGCGGCTCACGAACTTGTAGATGTATTCGAAGCGCGAGTCGTCGCCCATGTAGACCACCAGCCGCCCGTCCTTCGCGACGGTGCAGGTCGCGCTTTCCTGGCGCTTGCGGCCCAGCGCGGTGCGCTTGACGGGCGTGGCGCTGGGATCGAACGGGTCGATCTCGACCACCCAGCCGAAGCGGTGCGGCTCGTTGGGGTGGCGGCTCAGGTCGAAGCGCTCGTCGAAGCGCCAGTACTCGACCCACTGCGAGCCCGCCACCGTGCCGTAGCGGCGCTGCGCGGCTGTTACGGCCTGTGCGGCCTCCTTCGGGCCGCCGAAGTAGCCGTGAAAATTCTCCTCACAGGTCAGGTATGTGCCCCAGGGCGTCACGCCCATGGCGCAGTTGGCGAAGGTGCCGAACACCGCGTCGCCCGCCGGGTTGGCCGCGGTGCGCATGCGCGGCGTGCCAGCGGCCGGGCCCGAGATGCGCATCGGCGTGTGGCCGTGCACGCGCCGCGCGAACGGGGAGGGCTGCACCTGCTGCCAGCCTTCGGGCGTGCGGCGGATCTCGATGACCGAGACGCCCATCGCGTGCAGCGACTTGCGCACCTTCTCGGCGGTCCAGCCGGAGGGCTTGATGCCGTCGGTGTGCAGCAGCTCCTCGTCGGTGTATTCGTGGTTCATGACCAGCAGGCCGCGCTCGCCGCTTGCGTCCAGCGCGAAGAAGTGCATGCCGTCATGGTGCATGCCGGCCTGCACGGCCTGGTCTTCGGCGCTGTTGCCGGCGTCCGGCGCAAAGGCCGGCATGCGGCCCGCCACGCCGGTGGGCGTGCCCCAGGGGTAGAGCAGCTGCCATTGGTATTCGGGCGGAATCACCACGCCGTCGCGCAGCGAGGCCGGCACGCCCGTGAAGCCGAGCGCCTGGCCTTGCCCGGCGGGCACGGACGCCGGCGCTGCGCAGCCCTGGCCGAACAGCGCCACCACGGCCGCGGCCGAACCCGATTGAAGAAGAAACTGGCGGCGGTCCAAAGGCATGGCGAAGAGGCTCGAGCGGTGTTGTGTAGGCGACAGCCGCGATCATCGCCGAGCGCCGCCGCGCGCGATACTGCCGCGAACAACGCCACGACCCCGCCCAGGAGACACCGAATGAACGACCGCATCGAATCGATCCGCCATGCCGACGGCGTGGTGGAACTGCAGCTCGCCCGCGCCGACAAGATGAACGCGCTCGACCCCGCGATGTTCGACGCGCTCATTGCCGCCGGCGAGGCGCTGCGCGACGACAAGACCGTGCGCGCCGTGGTCATCGCGGGCCGCGGCAAGGCCTTTTGCGCGGGGCTCGACATGGCCTCGTTCCAGCGCATGCAGGAAGGCGCCGGCTCCGGCGTGCTGGGCGAGGGCGCGGCGGGCGCCGACCTGGTCGCGCGCACGCACGGCATCTCGAACGCGGCGCAGCAGGTCGCCATGGTCTGGCGCGAAGTGCCGGTGCCGGTGATTGCCGCGGTGCACGGCGTGGCCTTCGGCGGCGGCCTGCAGGTGGCGCTGGGTGCGGACATCCGCCTGGTGGCGCCGGACACGCGCATGTCGGTCATGGAGATCAAGTGGGGCCTGGTGCCCGACATGGCCGGCATGGTGCTCATGCGCGAGCTGGCCCGTGACGACGTGGTGCGCGAGCTCACCTACACGGGCCGCATCTTCTCGGGCGAGGAGGCGCTGCAGATCGGCTTTGCCACCCGCGTGTGCGCCGACCCGCTGGCCGAGGCCCTGCAGATGGCGCACGACATCGCCCAGAAGAGCCCCGACGCCATCCGCGCGGGCAAGCGGCTGCTCAACGGCTCGGCCTCTCAAACAGCGGCCGAACTGCTCATGGCCGAGTCGGTGGAGCAGAAGGCGCTGATCGGCAGCGCGAACCAGGCCGAGGCAGTGAAGGCCAACATGGAGCGCCGCGCGCCCCGTTTTTCAGCGCCGGCCTGAGGTTTTTCCGGCTCGGCCCTGTGGCCCCGTGGCCCTGTGTCGCCGCGTGTGGCGGCGGGCCGACGTTTCCGGGTAATCCTGCGGTCCGCTGACGCCGGATTCCGCGCAATCTCGCCCCCTGTCTGTCTCTTTTAAGCCAAGGCGCCGGTGCGCGCCGGCTTCCCCGTGTCCGGGCGAATTGCACCCGTCTGCAACATCCAAAACGATTCAAAGTGCTTTTTGGATGTTGTTGTGTAAGAATAAAGTAGTTGTTTTATGGGGAAGATCCATGAGTTTGGAGACAATTTGTGTGCAGAACGTCACGTCTTCCTCTCCGATGACACCTGGGGAGGATGGCTCCTGAAGCCGCACTCATCAACAATTGGATGCTTTCGTTTCGCGACGGCGATCCTGCATGTCGACCACCACGTTTTTTTGTAACCTCAGCGTGCCCATCCTGGTGGGCGAGGATCGCTACAAGTACATCCCCATCGTCGGGGTCTTTCGCAGCATTCCGTTCGACCAGGTCGACGAGTGGGTGATGGACGCCGACGGTGCGCCACGCAGCGACCGCGAGCTCGCGGCCGAAGTCCTTGTCGAGATCCGCAAGCCGCTCGGCGCGAGCGGACGCACGGCGCCGCACGCTTTCGACGTGGCGGACATCCTGCAGCTCGATCGCGCCGCAGCCATCGTCGTGTCCACGTTCCTGGCCGCACTGCCGCGCGTCTGAGCGCGCGCCACGCTGGCGGGCGGGTTCAACCGCCCAGGCTCAACAGGCTCAATCGCACCTGAACAGCACGCCGCTGCCCGGCGTGGTGGGCGCATCGGACTGTTCCAGGAAGCGGATCGGATTCCCGTCCTTGCGGCAATACGCCTCGGCCTCCTGCGGGCTGGCCGCGCGGAAGATGCCGTCGTTGAGCCGCAGCACGCCCGTCAGGGGAACGGCACAGGCGGCGATGGCGAAGGGAACGAGGGCGAGCAGCAGTCGGCGCATGAAAGTAGAGGTCCGGTCGGAAGACCCGAGACTTTAAGCGCTCCGCTCCCGCCCGGCCTGTCAGCCGCCCGCAGCTTCAGGACGCGATCGCGCCCACCGCCCAATAGAAGGTCGGCTTCGCCCCGTTCAGCAGGTGGTCGCCCACCACGCGGCCCTTGTAGATCGTCGGGTTGTGCGACGCCAGCGTGCGCGCATTGCGCCAGTGCCGGTCGAGCCGGCGGTCTTCCTGCAGCGCCGACGCGCCGCCGATGTCGAACAGCCGCGTGCCCGCCTGCAGCACCGCATCGACGATGCCGGCCTGCGCCTTGGCGGCGTTCAGTTCCACTTCGAACAACAGGCTTTCCGGTGCCGCTTCGCCGCGTGCGCGGTAGCGGTCGATGTCGCCCAGCCCGCGCGCCACCGCCTGCACCGTCGACGCCGCGATGAACGCCGTGCTCGCGAGCTGCCCGATGACCTGCTGCACCAGCGGATCCTCGCGCGGCGTGCTGCCGCTGCCGTGGCTGTAGACGCGCTTGCGCGGCTGCACGAAGGCCACCGCGTCGCGCACGATGGCGCGCGCAATGCCCGCCAGCGTGGCCAGGTGCGTGAGCTGGAAGTGCGCGGTCAGCGGCGTGGGCTGGTCGCGCACATAGAGCAGCACGTTCTCGGCCTTCACCCGCACGTTGCGAAAGCGCGTGGTGCCCGAGGCGGTCAGCCGCTGGCCGAAGCCGGCCCAGTCGTCCACGCGCTCCACGCCCTGTGCCTCGGCGGGCACGAGCGCGATCACGCGCTCGCTGCTGCCGTCGTTGTTCAGGCGCTGGGCCGACACCGAGATCCAGTCGGCGTACAGCGTGCCGGTGCTGTAGTACTTGTCGCCGTCGAGCCGCCATGCATCGCCTTGGGCGGCATCGTCACGCTTGAGCGTCGTTTGCATTGTGGTGAGCGAGCCGTCGCCCAGCTCGGTGGTGGCATTGCCGAACACCACGCCTTCGGCGGCCAGCCGCATCCACGGGCCGTGCAGCGCGGGGTCGATCTCGGCGAGCAGCCGCTCGATGAAGCCGAAGTGCGCGCGCAAGATCTGCGGCAGGTTGGAGTCGGCCTCGCCGAGCTCGATCAGCAGGTCGTACAGCTGCTCGACCGAGGCGCCGATGCCGCCGTGCGCGAGCGGCACGCGCAGCGCGCCGAAGCGCTCGGCGTTGAGCCAGGCCACGGGTTCGTAGGCCAGCTCGCGTTCGATCTCGCGGCGCGTCGCACGCTCGGCGATGCGCTGGAACACGGGGCGAAAACGCTCGAAGAGCTGTTGCGAGGAGGGCGCGTGAACGCCCGCGACATGCGCCGCGGGGCGCGTCGTTTCTTGGATGGATGACATGGGGCGGGGCGGCGTCGGAACGCGCGCTGAAAGAAGAGGGACAGGCACAGACAGGCGCTGACTGTCCCCCGCGCTCCCGCTCTTGTGAAATACGCTTTTCGCGTTTTCTTATGCCGTGCGCGAGGAGCGCCGGCGGCGCCGGTGCGTGCGAACCTGCGCGTTCAGCGCAGTCCGCGCAGTCCGCGCAGTCCACGCGGTCCGCGCGTTCGGCCCATTCAACGCTTGCCGCGCGCGTCCACCGGCCAGATCGCCACCAGCGTACCGCCCTCGACCACGTGGTACGCGTCGTGCAGGTTCACGGTCGGGTCGCAGTGCGGCGTCACGAACTCCACGCGCGCGCCCAGTGCGGGGCGGCTGCCCTGCACGGGCATCAGCTTGCCGTGCTCGTCGCCGAAGAAGGCGTAGCGGCTCGCCGTGTCGGCGCCCTTGGCCACCAGCGGCACGCCGCTGTCGGTCGAGAAGCACTTGGTGCCGCCGTCCACCGTGACCCAGTCGGCGGCGTTGGTGCTGACCACCGCCGTCTGCACGAACAGCGAGACCTCGAAGGGCGAGGGCTGGCCGCCGCTGGCCAGCACGTTCGTGTACTCGGCGTCCATGAACACATACGAGCCGGCCTGCAGCTCGGTGAACGCGTTCTCCTGCGCGTCGAGGTCGTGCGTGCCGGTGCCCGCACCCGTCACGATGTCGAAGTTCAGGCCCTGCCGGCGCGCCGCCGCCACGATGCCCGCCACCGTCTCGCGCAGCCCGGCCGCCGCGGCGCTGCGCTCGTCGCGCGCCACGATGTGCTGCAGGTTGCCCGCGTACGACTGCAGCCCGCGCAGCCGCAGGCGCGGCTCGGCCGCCACCAGCGCCGCGAGCTCGAGCACCTTGGCCTGCGTGGCGGCGCCGGTGCGGTTGTAGCCCGCGCCGTAGTCGACCAGCACGTCCAGCGGGTGCGTGAGCTGGCTGGCGGCGCGCGCCAGCTCGGCCACGTTCTGCGGGTTGTCGACCACCACCATCACGTCGCCGGGGCGCGCGCGCTGTGCCAGCTTGATGAGCCGCGCGATCTTGCTCGGCGTGACCGCCGGCGAGGTGATGAGCACGCCCGGAATGCCGCCTTGCACCATCACCTCGGCCTCGCCCATCGTCACGCAGCTCACGCCGATGGCGCCGGCGGCCACCTGGCGCCGCGCGATCTCGACCGACTTGTGCGTCTTCACGTGCGGGCGCAGGTTGATGCCGCGCGCCTTGGCAAAGGCCGCCATGCGTTCGATGTTGCGCGCCATGGCGGGCAGGTCGATCAGCAGGGCGGGCGTGTCGAGCAGGTGGCGGCCGCCGGGAACGCCGATCAGTGGCGCGTTGACTTGCTGCAGGTCTTGGGGCATCGGGAAAAAGCCTTTGTGGGGGAGGGTGGGCCTGGGGTGAGGCGATGCAGGAACGAAATCGCGCGAGATGATCGCATCGAAATGTTCGCCAGACCCTCGTAGTTTCCCAAATGGCCCCGCCGCGGCCCCCACGGCAACGCCTCAGCGCTCGGCCGGCGGATTCGCCTTCAGCGAAGCCATCAGGAGCCGCCCGGTGGTCCGCAGGTGCTCCGAAATCAAGGTCTGCGCGGCCAGGATGTCGCGGTTGAGCACCGCGTCCAGCAGCGCCTGGTGCTCGGCGCCCACGTCGCGCGATTCCTTCGACAGCGGCGCCGACAGCTGCCGGTAGCGCTCGCTCTGCTGGTACAGCATCTGGTGCATGCGCAGCAGCCAGCCGTTGGGGCAACCCGCGACCAGCGCGTTGTGGAACTCCGCATGGCTGTCGGTCCATTCGGTGCTCAGCACCGTGGGCATGGCCGCGTCGCGCTCGGCCAGCCGCGACAGGCGGTGGTGCGCCGACACCACGCTGCCTTCCCATGCCAGGTCGCCGTGGCGGATGGCCTCGGCCAGGCACAGCTTCTCGATCTCGATGCGCGCCTTCACCAGGTCCTCGAGGTCGGTCTGCGAAATCGGGCTCACGCGAAAACCGCGCGCCGGCTCCGACACCACCAGCGCCTCGGCCTCCAGCATGGCCAGGCCTTCTCGCACCGCGCCGGCGCTCACGTCCAGCTCCTCGGCCAGCGCGGCGATGTTGAGCTTCGACCCCGGCAGCAGCCGCCCGCCCACGATGGCCGTGCGCAGCTCCGTGAACACCTGGCGCGTCTGGCTCATGCCTTTTGTTTTTTCGTTCATTGCACTCCCGTCTCACCGCGAAAAACGGCTGATGTTACTTGTTAACCCTAATGATGGATAAACCGGCGAACAATAGACTAACAACAAAAGAATATATTATTTGTTCGAACGTGGATAGCCGATTGGAGACACACGACATGGCCGAGACCCAGCTTCGCACCCGAAAAGATCCGCATCGCGCGGCGCTGCACAGCGTCCATTCGCTCGATGCCTTCGTCTTCACCGTGCCCGACCTCGACGAGGCCGCGCGCTTCTACGAGGCCTTCGGGCTCGAACCGAAGCGGGAGGGCGACCGGCTCGACCTGTACACCGTGGGCCATCCGCATGCCTGGGGTTCGCTCTACCAGGGTCACCAAGGTCAGGGCCAGGGCAGCGGCGTGAAGAAGAAGCTGCAGTACCTGCGCTTCGCCTGCTTCGCGGAAGACTTCGACGCCATTGCCGCGCGCATCGAACGCCTGGGCGTGCCGCGCTGCTCGCCGCACGCGCTCGGCGACGGCAACGGTTTGTGGGTGCTGCACCCCGACGGCTTTCCGGTGCAGATCGTGGTGGCCGCCAAGAGCGCGCCCGACGCGGGCAGCGAGCCCGTCGTGGCGCCGCGCCCCCCCGTGGGCACCGGCGCGTCGCCCAACCGCGCGCGCATTCCCAAGGTGCATCCGCGCCGGCTCTCGCACATCCTGATGTTCTGCGCCAAGGTGCCCGAGGCCGTGCGCTTCTACGAAGACGCGCTGGGCCTGCGCATCACCGACCGCTCGGGCGACCTCATCGTCTTCATGCACGGCGTGCACGGCAGCGACCACCACCTGATCGCCATGGCGAAGTCCAACGGCCCGGGCCTGCACCACCTGAGCTGGGACGTGGCCAACATCGACGAGGTCGGCCGCGGCATGGAGCAGATGTACGCCGCCGGCCACGTGCGCGGCTGGGGCGTGGGGCGCCACGTGCTGGGCTCCAATTACTTCCACTACGTGCGCGACCCGTGGGGCAGCTACTCGGAGTACTCCTGCGACATGGACTTCGTGCCCGGCGACTTCGACTGGGCCAGTGCAGACCACCCGCCCGAGGACTCCTTCTACGCCTGGGGCCCCAAGGTGCCCGAAGACTTCGTCACCAATTTCGAGGTCGAGGTCGAGGCCGAGGCGCAAGCCAAGGCCTGAGGCCGATTTTTTCTTTCTACCCAATCCGCATCACAAGGAACTCCCATGCGACTTCTCGCCTTTCAACACAACGGCCAGCCGGCCCTCGGCCTGCGCCTCGGCCAGGAGGTGGTCAACCTCAGCGCCGAAGGCCTGCCCGCCACGCTCGACGAACTGCTGCGCGCCGGCCCCGACGCCATGGCTGCTGCCAAGAAGGCGGGCGACAGCGCGCGCACGCGGCTGCCGCTGTCCGGCATCGACTGGCTGCCGCCCGTGCAGTCGCCCTCCAAGGCCATTGCGGTGGGCCTCAACTACATCGACCATGCGGCCGAAAGCAAGTTCGACCCGCCGACCTACCCGGTGCTGTTCCATCGCTTCCCGTCGTCGTGGGTCGGCCACAACCAGCCGATCGTGCGACCGCACGTGTCCACGCAGTTCGACTACGAGGGCGAGCTGCTGGTGGTCATCGGCAAGGCCGGGCGCTACATCAGGAAGGGCGACGCGCTGAACCACGTGGCGGGCTACTCGGTGTTCAACGACGGCTCCATCCGCGACTACCAGTTCAAGTCGGCGCAATGGATGATGGGCAAGAACTTCGACCGCTCGGGCTCCTTCGGCCCCGAGTTCGTCACCGCCGACGAGCTGCCCGCGGGCGCCACCGGCCTCAAGCTGCAGACGCGCCTGAACGGAGTCGTGCTGCAGGACGCCAACACGCGCGACATGATCTTCGACGTGGCCACGCTGGTGTCGGTGTGCTCCGAGCCGTTCGCGCTGCAGCCGGGCGACATCATCATCGCCGGCACGCCCTCGGGCGTGGGCCTGGCGCGCAAGCCGCAGGTCTTCATGAAGGCCGGCGACGTGTGCGAGGTCGAGATCGAAGGCGTGGGCCTGCTGTCGAACCCCGTGGTCGACGGCGAATAAGGAAAGCGACGGGCCGCAGAGCCCGCGCCGGTTCGATAACTATCAGGAGACAAGACATGAGCATCGATCGTCGTTCTTTCGTCGCGGCTGCGGGCGCCCTGGGCGCGCTCGGCAGCGGCACGCTGTTCAGCACCGCGGCCCGGGCGCAGCAGCCCGCGGGCCAGCCGATCCGCGTGGGTGGCACGCTGGCGTTGACGGGGCCGCTGTCGGCCACGGGCCTCGTGCACAAGCTCACCGGAGAGATCTACGTGGACGGCCTCAACAAGCGCGGCGGCCTGCTGGGCCGCCCCGTGGAGTGGGTGCTGAAGGACGACCAGTCCAAGCCCGACCTCGCGCGCACGCTGTACGAGCAACTGGTCACGGCCGACAAGGTCGACCTGCTCATCGGCCCGTATGCCACGGGCAACATCCTGTCCGCCATGGGCGTGGCCCAGCGCTACAACAAGACGCTGGTGCACCACACCTTCGGCATTCCGAGCCTGGCCAAGTACGAGCAGCAGTTTCCCGCGTGGTCGCTCGGCCCCGACCCCGAGAAGACCATGCCCGCCATGGTGCTCGACGCACTCGCCACTTCGCCCAAGCCGCCCAAGACCATCGCCATCGTCACCAGCAAGTTCCCGTCGGTGCACTTCGTGGCGCTGGGCGCGCGCGAGGTGGCCAAGCAGCGCGGCCTGAAGGAGGTGCTGTTCCTCGAGTGGGACTTCGGCAACCGTGACTTCGGCCCCATTGCGGGCCGGCTGAAAGAGGCCAACCCCGACTTCATCTGGAACGGCGCCATCGGCCTCGAAGGCAACCAGCTGCTCGATGCGATGAAGAAGATCGACTACGCGCCGCTGCACCACTTCTATCACGTGCCCGCGCCCGCGCCGATGCTCAAGGCGCCCGAGGCCAACGGTGCGCTGGCCACCACCATCTTCGAAGACCATCCGCCGTTCACCGACAACCCCGTGGCCGCCGAGTTCGTGAAGGTCTACCGCGAGCGCGCGGCCAAGGCCGGCCTGCCCGACACCGCGGTGGAAACGCAGGCCGCCGCCTCGTATTCCGCATGGCAGATCATCGAGGCCGCCGTGGTCGCCACCAAGGGCCTGGACGACAAGGCCATGGCCACCTGGCTGCGCGCCAACAAGGTCGACACCATCCAGGGCAAGCTGCGCTTCAACGAGCGCGGCAACTTCGGCGACGACCTGGGCAAGGTCAAGCAGGTGCAGAACGGCAAGTGGGTGGTGGTGTGGCCCAAGGAATGGGCCGCCCCCGGCGCCAGGCTGCAAACGCGCGGGGTGGCCAGCTGATGAGCTTCCCCAGTGCCACGCTGCTGGCCCAGTCCGTTCTGGCGGGCCTGTTCACCGGGGCACTCTACGGCTTGCTGGGGCTCGGCCTCAGCCTGTCGTGGGGGATGCTGCGGCAGATCAACCTTGCGCATTTCGCGCTCGCCTTCCTGGGCGCCTACCTCACCTACGAACTGTCGAGCCACCGCGGCGTCGACCCGCTGCTCACGCTGGTGGTGATCGTGCCGCTGTTCTTCGTGCTGGGCGTGGCCCTGCACTGGGTGCTCACGCGCTTTCGGGTGAGCCCGTTCAACTCGCTGCTGGTCACCTTCGGCATCACCGTGATCATCGAGGCGCTGCTGCAGTGGACCTGGACGGCCGACTACCGCAAGCTGGAGTCGAGCTACGCGGAGCACAAGCTGCAGATCGGTCCGCTCTACCTGCCGGTGCCCGAGCTCATCACGCTGGGGCTGGGCGTGGGCATTTCGCTGGCGGTGTGGCTCGCGCTGCGCCGCACCGACCTGGGCAAGGCCATGCGCGCCGCTGCTGAAGACGCACCCATTGCCGCCGCCTTCGGCGTGAACCAGCACGCGCTGGCGCTGATGCTCTCGGGCCTCAACGCGGCGCTGGCCGGCGTGGCGGGCGTGTGCATTGCACTGGCCTACACGCTGTCGCCCTCGCAGATCTACGCGTGGATCGGCGTGGTGTTCGCGGCCGTGATGCTGGGCGGCCTGGGCCGCCCGCTCGGCCCGCTCATTGCGGGCTGCATCATCGGCGTGACCGAGGCCGTGACCATGACGGTGACCGCGCCTTCGTGGGCACCGCTGGTGTCGTTCTCGCTGCTGATGTTCGTGCTGCTGGTGCGGCCGGGGAGGGTGGCATGAAGCGCTCGTTCCTGCTGATTCTTGCGGCCGGCGCGGGGCTGGCCGTGGTGCCGTGGCTCGGGCTGCCGGCGTTCTACGAATCCATCCTGTACCTGGTGCTGCACTGGGTGGCGCTGGCCACCTCGTGGAACCTGCTGTCGGGCTACTCGGGGTACTTCTCGTTCGGGCACGGAGCGTTCTTCGGCATCGGCATGTACACCACGGCCACGCTGGCAACGCGCTTGGACATCCCGTTCCTCTGGACGCTGCCGGCCGCCGCCGCGGTGGCCGCGCTGGTCGGCACGCTGCTGGGCGCGGTGGCGTTTCGCGTGCAGGCGGTGCGCGCCGAGCTGTTCTCGCTGCTCACGCTGGCCGCCACCTTCGTGGTGGCGACCATCATCCTCAACACGCCCATCGACGGCGGGCCGGGCGTGTACATGAGCGCGGTGGCGGTGCCGCAGATCGGGCCCTCCGCCTCGGGCACCTTCTACCTGTTGGCGCTGGGCGTGGCGGTGCTCACGGTGCTGGCCGCGCTGGCGGTGTACCACTCGCGCTTCGGCACGGGGCTGTTCGCGATCCATGACGACGAGGACGTGGCCGAGGTCATGGGCGTGCCCACCTACCGCTACAAGCTCGGCGCCTTCGCGCTCTCGTGCGGGCTGGCGGGCGTGGTCGGCGGCGTGCATGCGCTGTTCATCTCGTACGTGACCACGGGCGACACCTTCACCATCGCGATGCCGCTCACCGTGGTGCTGATGGCGGTGCTCGGCGGCACGCGGCACTGGGCCGGGCCGATCGTCGGTGCGACGGCCATCACGCTGCTGCTCTATGCCTTCACGGGCGGCGACAGCGCGATCATCGGCAAGGGCATGACGGGGCTGGTGCTGATCGTGGTGATCCTGTTCATGCCCGAAGGGCTGCTGGGGCAGGTGCTGAAGTGGTGGAAAGCACGGCGCGGTGCGCCGGCGGCTTCGACGGCACCGGTGCCGGCGCATGTGGCCGTGGGTGCGGGTGCGGGTGCGGGTGCGGGTGCGACGGCGCCCGCCGCCATCACCGGCGAAGTGCTGCTGCGTGCCGAAGGCGTGCGCAAGTCCTTCAAGGGCGTGCATGCGCTGCGCGGCGTGAGCCTGGAAGTGCGGCGCGGCGAGATCCTCGGCCTGCTCGGGCCCAACGGCTCGGGCAAGTCGACCTTCATCAATGTGGCGAGCGGCCATTACGCGGTGACGGCCGGCCGCATCGAGTTCGCGGGCCGCCGCATCTCGGGCATTCCGGCGCACCGCATCGCGCAGGGCGGCATCGCGCGCACGTACCAGATCCCGCGGCCCTTCGCGCACCTCACGGTGCTGGAGAACGTGGCGCTGCCCGCGATGTTCGGCGCCGCCGCGCTCGACCGGCAGACCGCCGAGGCCGAAGCCTGGCAGTGGCTCGCCTTCACCGGCCTCACCGAGCGCGCGCAAGCGTTGCCGGCCGACCTGAACCTGCACCAGCGCAAGTTCCTGGAGTTCGCGCGCGCGCTGGCGTCGCGCCCGCAGGTGCTGATGCTCGACGAGGTGCTCTCGGGCCTCACGCCGTCGGAAATCGACGAGGCCGTGGCGCTCATCCGCCGCATTCGCGACCAGGGCGCGACCATCGTCTTCGTCGAGCACGTGATGCGCGCGGTGATGGCGCTGTGCGACCGCATCGTGGTGTTCAACCGCGGCGAGGTGCTGGCCGAAGGCGCGCCGCACGACGTGATGCAGCGGCCCGAAGTGGTGTCGGCCTACCTGGGCCAGGCCATGGAACCGGAGGCGCCCGCCGCGCCGGCCGCGGCGGTGTCCGTGGCGGCAGACAGGGAGCTGGCCCATGCTTGAACTCGAATCGATCCGCGTCGCCTACGGGCAGGCCACCGCGCTGTGGGACGTGTCGCTGTCCATCGGCAAGGGCGAGCTGCTGTGCATCGTCGGGCCCAACAGCGCGGGCAAGAGCACGCTCATCAACGCCGTGGCCGGGCTGCACCGCATCAGCGCGGGCCGCATGCGCTTCGAGGGGCAGGACATCTCGCGCCTGGCGCCGCACCGCTTCTGCGCGCAGGGCATTGCGCTGGTGCCCGAGGGGCGGCGCCTGTTCACCGAGATGACGGTGCGCGAGAACCTCGAGCTCGGCAGCTACCTGCGCGCGGCGCGGCTGGAGCGCGCGCGCTCGATGGAGCATGTGTGCACGCTGTTCCCCGCGCTGAAGGAAAAGCTGGAGCAGCCGGCCGGCTCGCTCTCGGGCGGCCAGCAGCAGATGGTGGCCATCGGCCGCGCGCTCATGGCGCGGCCCAAGCTGCTGCTGCTCGACGAGCCTTCGCTGGGGCTGGCGCCGAGCATCGTGCTGGACATGTTCACCGCCATCCGCCGCATCCATGCCGACGGCATCGCGGTGCTGCTGGTGGAGCAGAACGTGGGCATGGCGCTGGACGTGGCCGAGCGTGCGGCGGTGCTGGAAGAAGGGCGCATCGTGGCGCTGGGCCGGCCTGAAGAGCTGATGGCGCGGCCGGAGTTGCGGCGCGCCTACCTGGGGCTGGACGCGGAGCTTGGGGAAGAGGGCGAAGAAGGCGAAGACGGCGAAGAGGGCGGCCCTACGCCGGGTGCGACGGCTCGCGGCGCTCCTGCAGCGCCATCGGCTTCGGCCGCCGCAGCGCCAGCCACCACAGCAGCGCGGCATTGACCGCCCAGCTGCCCGCCAGCAACAGCAGCGCGGTGGTCGCGACGCCCGGCGAGAGGCCCAGCGTGAGCAGGCTCAGCGACCACGGCAGCCCGCCCGCAATGGCGACCAGCATGCCGACCTCGCTGTCGGGCACCACGGCGCTGGCCAGGATGCACACCACCCCGCCGATCGTGTAGATCAGCGCGGCGGTGCGCCATCCGGCGCGCGGTCCGGGGCGTTTTTGCAAATGTGAATTCGCAATGGGCATGCACCGAGCATCGCCGATCCCGCACCCCGGCGTGAAGGCCTGTTACGCGAAGGGTCGTAGTGTTTTGGCGACGCTGTCAGCCGCCGTTTGCCAACTTCTGCACGAAGGGCGCAACTGGTGCTAGCGGCAGCGCTTTTTCAGCGCCAAGCGCCAACGCGAGCAAGGCCGTGTCGCTGCCTTCCGCGCCCGTCAACTCCAGCCCGGCCGGCAGGCCGTTCGACGCCAGTCCCATCGGCAGGCTCACGGCCGGCAGCCCCGCCATGCCGGCCGGGCCGGTGTTGCGGATGTAGGCCGAGAAGGCCGACACACGGCGCCCGCACAGCGTCACCTCGACGTCGTCGCCGATGCGCGCGGCGGTCAGTGGGCTGGTGGGAAAGACCAGCGCGGCCAGCTGGTGCCGCGCAAAGCACTCGCGGTACGCCGCCTGCATGCGCGGGCGCAGCGTGTGCCGTGCGTGGGCATAGGCCTCGGGCGTGACGGCGGTGTCGCCGAACAGCCGCTCGAACAGTGGGCGCACGTCGGGGCTGACCACGGCCGCGGTGAGCGCGCGGGCGTCGAAGGGGCGGCCGTGGCGCGCGAAGTAGGCGGCCAGCGCCGGCAGGATCTCGTGCAGCGAGATCGACATCGACGCTTCCTGGAACAGCGCACCGGCTTCGGCCAGGTCGCAAGGCACCAGCACCGCGCCCGCCGCGCGCAGCCGTTCCATGCTGTCGCGCGCCAGCTCGGCCACGGGCGGATCGACGTCTTCCCAGAAATAAGCCGCCGGCACACCCAGCCGCACGCCCGCGAGCGGCGTGGCGGCCAGGTGCGCGGGGCTGCCGGTCACGGCATGGTCGACCAGCACGCAGTCGTCCACGCAGCGCGCCATCACGCCGGCCGTGTCGAAGGTCGGCGAGATCGGTACCAGCCCGTCGTCCGGCCAGCGGTGCACCGTGGGCCGAAAGCCCACCAGTCCGCACAGCGCGGCCGGCACCCGCACCGAGCCGCCCGTGTCGGTGCCGATGGCCGCCGGCGCGGCGCGCAGGCCGAGCAGCGCCGCATTGCCGCCGCTGGAGCCGCCCGTGACGTGCGCGGCATCGAACGGGTTGCGCGACGGCCCGAAGGCATGGTTGTGGCCGGTGACGCCTTGGGACCACTCGTGCAGGTTGGTCTTGCCGAGCACGAGCGCGCCCGCATCGAGCAGGCGCTGCGTCACGCCGGCATGCATGCGTGGCGTGTGGTCCGCCATCCACGGGCTGCCGGCGGTGGTCGGCATGCCGGCCACGTCGATGTTGTCCTTGAAGGCCAGCGGCACGCCATGCAGGGGACGCGTGCCGGCGGCGGGCCTGGGTCCGGCATCGAGCGCGGCGGCGGCCGAAAGAAGCTGTTCGGGGTCGAGGTGGCGCAGGGCGCCGAAGGGCGCGATGGCTTCGGCGCGGGCTAGCAGGGCGCGTGCGTAGTCGGTGGCGCGAAGGTCGCCGCTGGCCATCCGGTGCGCGGCGTCGCGGGCGGAAAGGTCGGTGAGCGTGGTGAGCGTGGTGGGGGCGGCGGGTGCGGAGGGAACGGCAGGGGCGGCGGAATCGGTCAGCGCATGCATTCGGTTCATGAGGGGCTCGAGCAGGTTCGAAATTGGGGCAGAAGCTGCACTCGGGTGCATGTTCCGGGCCAATTCACGCTTCCGAAGGCGGAAAACACATGAAAAAAAGGCTGGCATGGATACTGCTTAAAGAGTTTTTTGTATTCAAGAGGCTTTCAACATGTCTTTCAAGTCCTTGCGTCTCCTGGCTGCCGTCGCCGCGTCGATGGCCCTTCTGCAGGCGCTGCCCGCATCCGCCGCTGAAAAGGTGTCCTTGCGCCTGAAGTGGCTGGCGCAGGCGCAGTTCGCCGGCTTCTACGTGGCCAAGGCCAAGGGCTTCTACGACCAGGCCGGCCTCGACCTCACCATCAACCCCGGCGGCCCCAACCTCAACGTCGAGACGCTCGTGGCCTCGGGCAACGACACCTTCGGCCTGGCCGGCGGCACCGAGACCGTGCTGCTCGCCCGCGAAAAGGGCCTGCCGCTGGTGTGCATCGGCGTGACCGTGCAGAAGACGCCGTTCACCTATGTGGCCTACAAGGACTCCGGCATCACCAAGGTGCAGGACTTCGCGGGCAAGAAGGTCGCCACCTGGTTCACCGGCACGCAGTACACGCTGTACTCCATGCTCGCCTCGGGCGGCGTGAAGCAGAGCGACCTCACCATCGTTCCGCAGTCGGGCTCGATGGCGCCCTTCGTCGAGAAGCAGTTCGACGTGGCCGCCGCCACCTACTACAACGAACTCAACACGCTGAAAGAGCAGGGCCTGGGCGACAAGCTCACGCTCATCAAGCCCGACGACTACGGCGTGGTCGTGCAGCAGGACACCGTGCTGGTGTCCGAGAAGTACCGCAACGAGAAGCCGCAGCAGGTGCAGGCCTTCATGAACGCCACCATCAAGGGCTGGAAGTACGCGCTGCAGAACAAGAAGGAAGCCATCGACATCGTCATGGCCGCTTCGCCCAGCCTGAACCGTCCGCACCAGGAAGCCATGCTGGAGGAGTTCGAGAAGCTCGTGAAGGCCGGCAAGGGCGGCACCGACGGCATCCTGGCCATCGACCTGCCCACCGTCGAGAAGATGCAGACCCAGCTCGTGGGCTACAAGGCGCTGAAGGCACCGGCCGACCTGTCCAAGGCGTACGACGCCAGCTTCTGGACGCAGGTGCCCGCCGCCGACAAGAAGTTCTGAGCCGCATCACTGCCAAGACCATGAAATTCATGCCTCACGAAGTGATGCCGCCCGCCGTGGCCCCAGCGGGCGACGCGGCGCCGCCCATGCTCGAACTGGTCAACGTGTGGAAGCGCTTCGGTGAAGCGCAGGCACAGACCGTCGCGGTGTCGGGCGTCAACCTGCGGATCGCGAAGAGCGAGTTCGTCACGCTCGTGGGCCCTTCGGGTTGCGGCAAGTCGACGCTCTTCAACATGATCGCGGGCCTGCTGCCGCCCGACGACGACGGCTCGCTGCTGTTCGGCGGCGCGCCGCAGCGCGACGGCCAGCTGCTGGGCAAGGTGTCGTTCATGCCGCAGCGCGACCTGCTGTTTCCGTGGCGCACCGTGCTGGACAACGCCATCCTCGCGCTCGAGGTGGAAGGCGTGCCCCGCAAGGAAGCGCGCGAGCGTGCCCGCAGCATGCTGCCCGAGTTCGGCCTGGCCGGCTTCGCCAACCACTATCCGCACCAGCTCTCCGGCGGCATGCGCCAGCGCGTGGCGCTGATGCGCACCTTCTTGTTCGAGCGCGACCTGATGCTGCTCGACGAACCCTTCGGCGCGCTCGACGCGCTCACCCGCACCCGCATGCAGCACTGGCTGCTGGAGCTGTGGGCCAGGCACCGCCGCACGGTGCTCTTCATCACGCACGACATCGACGAAGCCATCCTGCTGGGCGACAAGGTGCTGGTGATGACGGCGCGCCCCGGCACCGTGAAGAGCGAGACCGTGATCGACCTGCCGCGCCCGCGCGACCCGTCGGTGGTGCTCACGCCCGAGTTCATCGGCCTCAAGCAGCGCCTGCTGGCCGAGATCGAGGAAGAAAGCCAGAAGACCTTCGCGCAGGAGGGCACCGCCTCGTGAACGCTCTCTTGCAGCGCGCCGTGCGCTCGCCCGCGTTGGCCTTCATCGGGCTGGCGCTGGTGTGGGAGCTCTGCGTGCACGCCTTCGCGCCGTCGCCGCGCTATCTGCCGGCGCTCAGCGCCATCGCGCAGGACGCCTGGTCGGTGTGGCCGCAACTGGCGCGCGGCTTCGGCCGCACGCTGCTCGAAACCGTGCTCGGCTTTGCCATGGGCGCGCTCTTCGGCTGCTTCTGCGGCACGGTGTTCACCTACTCGCGCTGGATGGAGCGCTCGGTGTTCCCGCTGTTCGTGGTCTCGCAGACCGTGCCGGTGGTGGCCTTCGGCGCGCTCATCGTCATCTGGTTCGGCAACTCGCTGCTGGCCAAGGTGATGACCGCGTTCTTCCTGACTTTCTTCCCGGTCACGGTGAACACGTTGCGCGGGCTGAAGTCGTGCGATCCGCAACGCATGGCGCTGATGCGCAGCTTCGGCGCCAACCGCCTCGTGATGTTCTTCAAGCTGGCCGTGCCGTCAGCGCTGCCGCAGATCATGGTGGGGCTGCGCGTGGCCATCGGCCTGAGCCTCATCGGCTCGGTGGTGGGCGAGTGGTTCGGCGAAACCGTGGGCCTGGGCGTGATGCTGATGGAGGCGATGAACGCCGACCTGGTGGTGCGCCTGTGGGTGGTGATGTTTGCCTGCGGGCTGATGGGTGCGCTGCTCTACGGGCTGCTCACCTTCGTGGAAAGGAGGCTCGTATGGTGGCGCAGCGAAAGTTGATTGCTTCTCCGGTGGTGCCGGTGGTGCTGAGCATCGTCGTGCTGCTGGTGGTGTGGGAAGGCGCGATCCTTCTCTTCAAGATTCCGCCGTTCGTGCTGCCCAGCCTGGGCGCGATCGTGCAGCACGCGTTCACCGACACCGGCCGCCTCATGGCCGCGTTGCTGGCCACGCTGGGCGAGGCGCTCGGCGGCTATGCGCTGGGCAGCGTGCTCGGCCTGCTGCTGGCCGTGGTGCTGCTGCTGGCACCGCCGCTGGAGCGCATCGTGATGCCGCTGGCCGTGGCGGTGAACGCGGTGCCCACCGTGGCCTATGCGCCGCTGTTCCTCATCTGGTTCGGGCTTGGCGCCGCATCGAAGATCGCGCTGGTGGCCTTGGCCGTGGGCTTCACGATGCTGGTCAACGCACTGCACGGCCTGAAGCAGGCCGACCTTGCCGCGGTGAACCTCATGCGCAGCTTCGGCGCCGGGCAGATGAAGATCGTGTGGTGCCTGCGCCTGCCGGTGGCCATGCCCTCGGTGGTGACGGCGCTGCGCATCGGCGTGCCGCGCAGCATGATCGTCGCGATCGTCGGCGAGATGCTGGGCGCCTACGCGGGGCTCGGGCGAATGATCTATGAATCGACGCAGCAGGTCGACCTGCTGAGCGTGTGGTCGGCGGTGCTGGTTGCGTCGCTCGCGAGCATGGTCTTCTACGGCCTGCTGATCTGGATCGACCAGAAACTGGTGTGGTGGCGCTGATGACGAGCAAGAGCAATCCCGCGGCGTACCCGCAGACCGAAGCCGAGCTGCGCGTGCAGCTTGCCGCCTGCTACCGGCTGGTGGCGCACTTCGGCATGGACGACCTCATCTACAACCACATCTCGGCGCGCGTGCCGGGGCCGGAGCACCACTTCCTCATCAACCCCTACGGGCTGCTGTTCTCGGAAGTGACGGCTTCGTCGCTGGTGAAGATCGACCTCGAAGGCCACAAGGTGGACGCCACCGAGGCAGAGGTGAACCGCGCGGGCTTCGTGATCCACAGCGCCATTCATGCGGGCCGGCCCGACGCGCTGTGCGTGCTGCACACGCACTCCGAAGCCGGCACCGCCATCGCGGCCATGCCCCACGGCCTCTCGCCGCTGAGCCAGTTCGCCATGCGCTACCAGGGCCACACCGCGTTCCACGACTACGAAGGCGTGGCGCTGGAAACCGGCGAGCGCGAGCGGCTGGTGCGCGACCTGGGGCCGCACCACACGCTGGTGCTGCGCAACCACGGCATCCTGACGGTGGGGCGCACCATTCCCGAGGCCTTCATCCTCATGTACTACTTCGAGAAGGCCGCCAAGGTGCAGCTGCTCGCGCAGGGCGGCATCGCGTCCGGCCAGTCGCTGGTATACCCGCAGCCCGAAGTGAGCGACCTGGCCGCGCGCCAGTTCACCGAATTTGCCGGCGACATCCTGCCGCCCGGCACGCGCGAATGGCCCGCGTTCCTGCGCATGCTGGAGCGCACCCAGCCCGACTACCGGCTCTGACAGCGGTTCCCTTCATCTTTCCCCTGAGTCACGTTCTACACGTCCTACACATTCCGACCATGCAACTCGAGAACCTCACCTCCTTCATCGGCACCGAAGTCAAGGGCATCGACCTGCGCGAACCCGTGAGCGACGCCGACTTCGCCGTGCTGCGCGACACGCTCAACCAGCGCTCCGTGCTGCTGTTTCGCGGCCAGCACATCGACGAGTCGCAGCACGTGGCGTTCTCGCGCCGCTTCGGCACGCTGCTGGGCCACGTGCTCACGCAGTTCCTGAAGAAGGAGCACCCCGAGGTCTACGTGCTGTCGAACGTGTCGGAAAACGGCAAGCCCATCGGCAACCACAAGGAAGGCTGGAACTGGCACTCCGACCTGTCGTACAAGGCCGAGCCCTCGATGGGCGCGCTGCTCTACGCACTCGAAGTGCCGCCGGTGGAAGGCGACACCTTCTTCGCCTCGATGCATGCGGCCTACGACGCACTCGACGAAGAAACCAAGGCGCGCATCCGCCCCATGACCGCCACGCACAGCTATGCCAACTACTACGGCAAGGCCTTCGCCGACCGCAACCCGCTCACGCCGGAGCAGCTGGCCGCCACGCCCGACGTGGTGCACCCGCTGGTGCGCACGCACCCCGAGACCGGCCGCCTCTCGCTCTACGTGGGCGAAGACGTGGTGAAGGAAATCGACGGGCTGCCCGCCGAAGAAAGCGTGGCGCTGCTGGCCGAGCTGAACGCGCACGCCATCTCGCCCGCGTTCAGCTACCGCCACAAGTGGCTCGCGGGCGACCTGCTGGTGTGGGACAACCGCTGCACCATGCACCGCGCCACGCCGTACGACGACAACGTGTACCGCCGCGTGATGCACCGCACCACCGTGGCCGGCGACCGCCCGTTCTGACACCGCGCCAGGAACCGCCCGAGCCCGCCGAACAGGCCCCGCGTTTGAAGACCGACAAAGACAAGCACAACAAGGAAGGCAAGCACATGGAACCGAACGAACCCGAGATGGCGGCAGAACCGTCGGCCCTGCGCGGACGAGATCGCCAGCGCGGCAAGGGCGCCACGCTGTCCGACGAGCTGAAGGACACGCTCGAAGACCTCATCGTCAGCGGCGTGATGAAGCCCGGCGCGCGGCTCGACGAGGCCGAGCTGGCCGAGCGCTTCAAGGTGTCGCGCACGCCGGTGCGGGAGGCGCTGAAGGCGCTGGCCGCCACCGGCCTGGTCGACCTGCGCAGCCGCCAGGGCGGCGTGTGCGTGGCGCGCATCTCGCTGCCCATGCTCATCGAGATGTTCCAGATGATGGCCGTCATGGAAGGCCTGTGCGCCAAGTTCGCGGCGCGCCGCGCCACCGAGGCGCAGAAGCTGCGCATGAGCACGCTGCACGACGAGCTCACCCGCATCCTGGCCTCGGGCGACCACTCGCGCTTCTACGACGTGAACCAGGACTTCCACGACGCGCTGTACGAGGCCTCCAACACGCACTACCTGGCCGAGCAGACGCGCGCGCTGCGCAAGCGGGTGCGCGTGTACCGCCGCTACGTCACCTTCCAGCCCGGGCGCATGACCGCCACCATCGGCGAGCACGGCGCCATCCTGGACGCCATCCGGCGCAACGACCCGGCGGCTGCGTTCTCTTCCGCCATCGACCACGTGAGCCTGCTCGAGGACGACATCGTCGACCTGATCGCGGCGCTGTCCGAGCAGGACGGCGGCGCGCCCTGAGCCTCTCTTTCAAGCATTCCAATTTTTTCCGACCGAATTTTTCGACCGTATTCCAGGACATCACTTCATCATGAAACTCGAACTCGAAGGCAAGACCGTTCTCATCACCGGCGCCTCCAAAGGCATCGGCCTTGCAGCCGCCCACTCGTTCGCGGCCGAAGGCTGCCACCTGCAACTGGCCGCGCGCGACGGCGTGGCGCTGGCCGCGGCCAAGGAAGAGATCGAGAAGATCTACCCCATCAGCGTGCGCATCCACCCGATGGACCTGGCCGCGCCGGGCGCCATGCAGCAACTGGCCGAAGCGGCCGGGCACGTCGACATCTTGGTGAACAACGCGGGCGACATTCCGGCCGGCCCCATCGAGTCGCTCGACTTCGCCGTGGTGCGCCGCGGCTTCCAGCTCAAGGTGCTGGGCTACATGGAACTCACGCAGATCTACTACGCGCGCATGAAGGCCGCGGGCGGCGGCGTGATCGTGAACGACATCGGCAACTCCGGCGAGAACTGGGACGCCAACTACATCGCCGGCTCCACCGGCAACGCGGCCGTGATGGCCTTCACGCGCGCCCTGGGCGGCGTGAGCCTGGACGACGGCATTCGCGTGGTGGGCGTGAACCCCGGCCCCGTGGCCACCGACCGCATGGTCAAGCTCATGAAGCGCCGGGCGCTCGACACCCACGGCGACGAAGGCCGCTGGGAAGAGCTGTTCGACAACTACCCCGGCGGCCGCCCAGCCACGCCGGAAGAAGTGGCCGAGCTGATGGTGTTCCTGGCCTCGCCGCGCGCGGGCTACATCACCGGCACCGTGGTGACCATCGACGGCGGCATTGCCGCACGCGGCTCGATCATCAAGACCAGCAAGAAGGCCATGGCCGCCGAACAGCAAAGGCTCGCGGCATGAGCGCGGTACTCAAGCCCGTCGAGGCACCCAAGGCCGCGGCCTCGTCGGTGACCGCCGACGCCGAAACCCGCAACCAGTATTTCGACCGCCTGTTCACCAACCCCGAGCTGATGTGGCTCGGCCAGAACACCAACCATTACCCGCTGCACCCCGCGGTGAAGAAGGCGCTGCACGACGCCATCGACGACGAGAGCTTTCACGCCTACGCGCCGCCGCTGGGCATGGAAGCGCTGCGCTCGGCCATCGTGGCCGACCTGGGCGTGGCCGGCCAGTCGGCCGTGGTGACCGACGGTGCGGTGTCCGCGCTGGCGTTGGCCTGCCGTGCCTTCTGCGTGGCGGGCAAGGGCTTCGTCACCACCGATCCGGGCTGGAAGTGGCCGCTGCAGTTCGCGGCCAAGGCCGGCTCGGTGATCACCGAGATTCCGATCTACGGGCCCGAGTACGGCTTCAAGCTCTCGGCCGAGGCGCTGGCCGCGTCGACCGACGAGAACACCGCCGTCATCTACCTGGTCGACCCCAACAACCCGCTGGGCACCACCTACACCGAAGACGAGATTCGCGCTTTTGCCGACCGCGCCCGCGAGATCGGCGCCGTGCTGATCCACGACTGCACCTACCGCGACTTTGCCGACAGCCACACGCTGGCCTCGCGCTTCTACCCGGAAGGCACCGTGACCATCGTGAGCTTCTCGAAGTGGCTCGGCCTGGCCGGCCTGCGCCTGGGCGCGCTCGTGGCCTCGCCCGAGCTGCTCGCGCGCATCCTGCCGCATTCGCAGGCCCCGCTGGGCGCCAGCGTGCTGGCACAGCGCGCCGCCATTGCGGGCCTGGCCGTGAAGGACGAGTGGATGGCCGAGGTCATCACGCAGCAGCGCGCCAACCAGCAGATGATCGTCGACGCCTTCGCGAAGCTGCCGGGCTTCGAGGTGCCGGTGTTCCCCTCGCAGGCCAACTTCATCGTGGTCGAGTGCAGCAAGGCGGGCGTGACGCCCGAGGCGCTGGTCACCGCGCTGGGCGAGCACGACATCATGGTGCGGCAGGGCACGTACCACACGCCGCGCTTCGGCCACCGCTTCATCAAGATCTCGACCACCGTGCCCAAGGCCTGGGCGCAAGCCCTGTGCGACGTGCTGCCGCAGGCCGTGGAACGCGCACGCAGCCTGCCGGCCACGGCGGCCCTGTTCTGAGGAAGGACGAACGATGAGCTTCGCCACCACCCCCGACGGCACCCGCCTGTACTACGAGAGCGCCGGCAGCGGCACGCCGATCGTGTTCGTGCACGAGTTCGGCGGCGACCACCGCAGCTGGGAGCCGCAGATGCGCTACTTCGCGCGGCGCCACCAGTGCGTGACCTTCGGCGCGCGCGGCTATCCGCCGTCGGACGTGCCGCAGGACCTGGAGCGCTATTCGCAGGCCACCGCGGCCGACGACATCGTTGCCGTGATGGACGCGCTGGAGCTGGAGCGCGCGCACATCGTGGGCCTGTCGATGGGCGGCTTCGCCACGCTGCATTTCGGCCTGCGCCACGCGAAGCGCGCGGCCTCGCTGGTGATTGCCGGCGCCGGCTACGGCGCGGAGAAGGAACACGAAGACTACTTTCGCGGTGTCTCGCTCGAAGTGGCCAGGCAGTTCGAGGCGCAAGGCGCCGAGAAATTCGCGCGCACCTATTCGCTGGGCGCGAGCCGCGTGCAGTTCCAGAACAAGGACCCGCGCGGCTGGCAGGAGTTTGCGGCCTGGCTCGGCGAGCACGACGCCGTGGGCGCGGCCAACACGATGCGCGGCGTGCAGGTTCGCCGCCCGTCGATCTACGACCTGGAGAGCGACCTGAGCGCGATGGCCGTGCCTTCGCTGGTGGTGGTCGGCGACGAGGACGACCACTGCCTGCAGCCCGGCATCTTCCTGAAGAAGACCGTGCCCGCCTGCGGCCTTGCCGTGATGCCCAAGACCGGCCACACGCTCAACCTGGAAGAGCCCGCCGCGTTCAACGCCTTGCTGGCCGAGTTCTTCGCGCAGGTCGAGGCCGGCCAGTGGAAGCCGCGCGATCCGCGTGCGCTGCCCAGCCAGATCATGAAGACCGACTGATGAACGCCGAAGCAGCCACCGATCAGACCGCGCGGACCGAGAAGCCAGAGCAGGCCGGGCACGGCACCGCGGGCGAGAAGGGCATCTGGCGCATCGACGCCGACCGCCTGTGGGACCGCCTCATGACGCTCGCGCGCATCGGCGCCACGCCCGGCGGCGGTGTCGACCGGCAGGCGCTGAGCGCGGAAGAAATCGCCTCGTGGCACACGATGATCGACTGGGCGCTGTCGGCGGGGCTGGAGCCTTCGACCGACGCGGTGGGCAACCTCTTCATCGCGCTGCCCGGCATCGACCGCAACGCGCCGCCCGTGCTGGCCGGCAGCCACCTCGACAGCCAGCCCGGCGGCGGGCGCTTCGACGGCGCGTACGGCGTGGCGGCTGCGCTGGAGGTGCTCACCACCATGGCCGCGCGCGGCGTGCGCCCGCCGGTGGACATCGTCTGCGTGGCGTGGATGAACGAGGAGGGCTCGCGCTTCGCGCCCGGCATGATGGGCTCCGAAGCCTTTGCCGGCGTGCGCAGCCTGGAAGACGTGCGCGCGGTGCGCGACGCCAAGGGCGTGTCGGTGGCCGACGCACTCGACGCCTTGCATGCCGCGTTCCCCGCGCTGCGCAGGCGCCCGCTGGGCTTTGCGCTGGCGGCGTATGTCGAGGCGCACATCGAGCAGGGGCCCATCCTGGAGGCGCAGGACCACGTGATCGGCGTGGTCACCGGCATCCAGGGCAAGAAGACATTCGACATCGTCATCGAGGGCGAGCGCGGCCACGCCGGCACGCTGGCCATGGCCGACAGGCGCGATGCGCTCGCAGCCTTCTCGCGCATCGCCGTGGCGCTGTATGCGCAGGTCGGCGGGCATGACGACATCGTGAAGTTCACCATCGGCCGCCTGCAGGTCGAGCCCAACGCGCCGTCGGTGGTGCCCGAGCGCGCCACGCTGCGCATCGACCTGCGCCACCCCGACAACGCCGTGCTCGAGCTGCTGGGCCAGCGCCTGGTGACGCTGTGCGAGACGCTGGCCGCGCCGTGCCACGTGAGCGTGACGCCGCTGGTCGACGCGCCTTCCAACGTGTTCGACCCCGCGTTGCAGCAAGCCATTGCGCAGGCCGCCGAGCGCATCGGCGAGCCGCACATGCCCATTCTTTCGGCCGCCGGCCACGACGCGCGCCACATGGCGCCGCTGTGCCCGAGCGCGATGATCTTCATTCCCTGCCGCGACGGCGTGAGCCATGCGGAACACGAGTGGGCCGAGCCCACGCACGTGGCGGCCGGGGCGAACGTGCTGCTGCGCGTGTTGCTGCCGTATGCAGGAGAGGGCGCACAGCCATGAACTCGACAGCCACCGCCGCAGTGCATGACGAGGCCGCCATGCCCGCCATGCCCGCCACGCTCGACATGGCAGACCTGCCCATGCAGCACCCGCGCGCGCCCGCCAGCGCCGCGCAGGCGCGGGCGCGCTTCTTCAACTCGGGCAACGCCTTCAACGTGAAGCTGCCCGTGGTGCCCGCGCAGATGTTCGCGCCGCCGCAGGAAGGCCGCTTCGGCGTGTTCGACTGCGACCAGTCGCGCGCCTTGGGCTGCGGCTTCGCGGCCACCACGCCGCTGATGCTCGCGCGCTATGTGCGCGTTGCGGCGCGCGATGCGCTGCTGCCGCTCGACGTGAACGCCACCGGCTCGGTCTGGTACGTGATTGCCGGCAGCGGCCGCCTGGCCGGCGGTGCCGACAGCTTCGCCTTCGGCACGGGCGATGTGTTCCTGCTGCCCGGCGCCGCGGGCTACCGGCTGGAGGCCGGCCCTGAAGATCTCCTGCTGTGGACCGTGGGCAACGAGCCGCAGCTGGCCTTCGAGCGCGCGCAGCCCGCACCGCTGGCCAAGGCGACCATCGACGCGGTGCACTACACGGCCGAGGAAATCGAGCGCCAGTTCGCGCTGATCTTCTCCACCGCCACGCGCGACGAAACCTCGGGCCGCGCGCTGATCTTCTCGTCGGACCGCCAATCGGCCGCGCGCAACCTCACGCCCACGCTCACCCTGAGCTTCAACACGCTCCAGCCGCACACCCACCAGCGCACCCACCGCCACAACTCCGCCGCCATCACGCTGGTGGTGCAGGGCGAGGGCTGCCATTCGATGGTGGGCGATGCCAGGTGCCCGTGGGCGCCGTGGTCCACGCTGGTCACGCCGCCGGGCGCGCCGCACTCGCACCACAACGCGGGCGTGCAAGGCGCTCGCTTTCTCATCGTGCAGGACGGTGGCCTGCACTACCACGCACGCACCATGGGGTTCGAGTTTCTGGAGTCCGTGGCTTCCGTGGAGTCCCTCGAATAGAGGAGTCGGGAGATCGCGACATGGGCCTTGCACCTGCGCGTCTTCGATCTGTAATTTGAGCGGGCCACCATGCGCGCATGTCTGGTCAACTTATCTCCATCGCCCTGACCGTCGATCAACACGACGGCGGCGATTACTTCTGGGTGCTGCTCGAGTCCTTCGACAACTCGATGGAGTTCGAGTCGCTCATGGAAGCCGCCAAGGGCTTCCACACCTATGCCGAAGCGCTGCAGGCGGGCTACGCCGTGCTGCGCGGCCTGTCGGAAGACCTGAACGTCGGCCCGCGCGAGGAGGCCGACGAATCGGCCTTCACGGAAGACAGCGCGGTCGGCGAGTTCGACTGAGCGCACGCCGGCATTGGTGGGCCGCGCAGCCGCGCGGCCTGCTGCATCGCGCCGCCGGAGCCCGCCGAGGCATGCCGACCCATCGCTGCATGCTGCGCGCCTATGCCGATTGGCGGAAGCCACAAACATGGGGTGCGTCCGCCAAATGGCGGATGTCCAATGGCTGTCACCAAGCGTAGGCTCTGACCGACACGCCTCCCCATGGCGGACCGGAGACATTGCACCTGCACAGGCGGCCACACCCGGTGTGGGCCGCTTCTGTGCGTTGCGGCCTGTGCACATGCACACCATGGCCGTGCTCACAAGATGTCGGGGAGTTTCGATGGTCGAGTATTTCCGTGTAGGCCTGCCCTACATCCGAGTGCGTTTCAAGGTTCCCGCGCGGCGCGGCGGGCGGGTCGAACTGCAAGGCAAATTCGGTGTGATCACCGGTGCCAGCGGTGAGTACCTGCTCGTGAAGTTCGACGGCGAGTTTGCCGCGGTGATCATTCACCCGGTCGAACTCAACTACGTGGAGGCGGGCGAGGCTGTCGAGCCTGCGCCGCCTGTTCAGATGCCGGGCACGAGGCCTTGCACCGAGTAGCACTCGCACATCTCTCCTGCTTTCTTCGACGCGGTTTCGAATCGATCAACCACGGTTTCGAATTGCCGCCTTCCCGGGGCTATGCTCGTGCGAGTTATTTGCGCGATAGAAACGACATGAAGAAACCAAAACCCCCGGCCAAGTCTTCAGCCAAGGGCACCTACGACCTCAAGAAGCAATGGCATTGGGGCCGCGCCATGCGCGAACTGCGCATTGCCGATTTCCAGAAAGACGGCCGCGTGCTGGTGCCTGGCGAATACACCGGCGAGGGCCCGGCCACCGACGACGGCACGGGCGCGTTGCGCACCGTGGGCGGCATCCAGGTGGGCGCGGCCAACTACGAGACCGGAATGATGTGGGTGGGCCGCAAGCTGCGCGAAGGCGATCTGCCTACAAAAGCCGCCTGATCGCACGGCCGATCGGCCGAATTTCTTCAGGGTAAATCCCGGCGATTTTTGTCTGCGGCAGGTCTATCTTGGGCTTGTGACCAACTGCTGGAGACGATCATGTTGATGGTTGCGAAGGTGATGGTTGTCGGCGCAACGGCCCTTGTCATGGGCGGCGTGCCTTCACCGGGCAGCGACCCTGCCGACCTTTCTGTCTCGGCCTCACCCGTGGTGGCTGCCGCGAACACCAGCCAGACAACCCCTGCATGCCCGAGCGGCTGCAATGTCTGGCGGATGATCTACGACGGCCGCTGAACGCGCGGTGCAAAGGCTTCGAGCCGCGGCCTCGCGGGCCGCAGGGGCGCTTCGCGCTCTTTCTTTCGTCACGCCGCCGAACACCTTTCGCACTCTCCGCGAGCGCCTTGTGGGCTTCATGCCGAAGCCCATGCATCGAGGGCTGGTTTACTGTTCTTAAAAACTGTATATTCATACAGTCTTTTTTGGCAACTGGCCTTTGATGAGCGCGCTACGCGCGTGGGGGCGATGAACCATGAATCAATCTGAGCTTTTCTTTCCGCGGGCTGCCGCAGCGGCGATGCCCATGGCAATGCCGATGCAGGTGCCTGTATCACCAGCCGTGCGGCACATGCCCGCGCCCTCGCTCGCGTCGACGCCAGCACCCGCGCGCGCGGTGCAGCGCGACGAGCCGTTCCGGTTCGAGAACGTCGAGGTCGAGGCGCGCGTCACCTACACCGTTCGGCTGGCCGACTACCCGCACCCCGCCGCGGACGCGGTGAAGGTCGCGGAGCAGCGCTTTCGCCGCGAGATCGACAAGCAACTGGGCGGCGATGTGGTCGCTGCGCTGCGCGCGTTCCAGAACGCGAGCGAGTCGAGCGAGAGCGATCTGTCGAAGGCCGAGATCGCGATGGCCAAGCGCTGGGCCAAGGCCTACGACGCGGCGCGCACCGCGGGCTTTCGCGACCTGGGCGACACCGACGAAGCGTTCTTCGACGTGCGGCCGATCTGAAGCTGGAGCGCGCCGTTTCAGCGGCGCGCCAGGTGCGGTGGCAGTGGTTGCCGTCGCCGCTATGGGCGAGGGCGCCAGAGCTGGCCCTCGAGGATCAGGTGCTGCACCGACTGCAGCGCGTCGCCCGACGCGCTCATCATCATCGCGTTGAGCTGCTCCAGCCGCGGCAGCATGCCGAGCACCAGATGCGGGAGGCCTTCGGCGTTTTCTTCCGCGGCGTGACGCATGGCAAGCAGCAACTGCTCGACCTGGTAAGTGGCGTGAAGCGTCACGTCGAGCCTGGCCGGTGCGCCCAGCGCGTTCGAGGTGGAGCGGGCAGGGCGCTGCGATACATTTCTGGTAGCCATGATGTGCGGTTCTTTCTACAGGGGTGCACGTTGTGGTCAGACGGCTGCAGGGGTCCTACCCCCTGTGGCCGTCGCCTTTTGTGCCTCACTGCGGACAACGCGGCTTGCGTTGTCCCCGCCATGAGGCGCGGCGGTGGTGGCTCATGGCTTTGGCTTGGGCAACCCCGCCTTGGCAATGCAGGCCCGAACCCAACGGGCACCGCGCAGCAAAGCGAACTTCTCCTTCTGCGCCGGCGTCATGCGAACCGTGATGGGGATGGACGCGACGCCCTCCTGGAGCGGAGCACGACCGGGTCTTGCCTTGGGGGATTTCTTGAGGGCCATGAACCTCGATGATCAGCGAGCGAGTGCTGTTGCGGGCGCGCGGGGTGTGCGGCTTGCGCAAGGAAATGGCGCAAGGCGTGCGCTATTTCATGAGCTTCCAATTGGTTTGAAAAGTGTCTTGTCGCGAGACAATTTCAGCTCGAAGAAATCGCGTGAAGACGCTGCATGCAACGTGTGAGAGGCAGGAAGAAATGAGCGTCGAGACTGACTACAAGGGCTTGCTGGACACGTCGTTCGACCCGACCTTCGCTTCGCTCGCATTGCCTTCGCTGCCGTGGGTGGGAAGCCGCTACGCGAGCTCGCAGAAGAAGACCATCGTGCTCGGAGAAAGCGTGTACGCCTTCGGCAAGAACGACGCGCATGCCGCCAGCCTGGCCTACGTGGCGAGCAGCGGCGCGCTGCGCAAGATGCACCTGAATCGCGCGCTTGCGTTGAACTCGAAGAAGGTGGGGCGCGCGACCTATGTTCGCAACTTCGAACGGGCCGTTTACCTGAAGCGCAAGACATCGCCGGCGGAGCGGCAGCGCCTGTGGTCGGAGCTTGCGTTTTTCAACCTGGTTCATCGCCCGATGAAGACGCGCAAGCATCGCCCGGACGACACCGACTACCTGCACGGGTGGGCGTCGTTCTTCACCGTGGCGGCTGCCCTGGGCGCCGAGCGTTGCGTTGTCTACGGCACCGAGGGGCCGAAGATCGACGCGCTGCGCGGCCTGTGCGGCGCCGAGAACGTGACCCGCCGAAAGTGCGACCCCATCGCGGGCGTTCAGCCGTCGGAGCTCACCGCGACGCACGAGGGTCGCTCGATGGCGTTCCTGTTCATTCGCCACCCCAGCGCCTTCTTTCCGTGGAGCGACTGGGGCGCGTGGATGCGCAGCAAGAACTGGCACCTGGCGCCGGCTGCCTAAGGCCATGGCCCGGCGCGGCCGTTCTGGGCATAGTCGGGTTTTCGAAGGAGATGCCATGTCCATCCAGCAGGACGAATTCTTCGCGGCCTTCCAGGCCCTGGAGGCCAAGCGCGAGTCCCACCGCAACCTGATGGCCCAGATTGCTGCCGGCGAGCCTTACGACCGGCAGGCGCTGAAGCGGGAGCTGGAAGAGCTCGACGTTCTGTACAAGGTCTTCCAGGAGAAAGCCAAGCCGTTCGTGCACTAAACGGCGAAAAAGGCAAAAAAAGCAAAAAAAGTGAATCTGTTTGTGAGGTTGCTGCGTAGAGCCGTCGGATGGCCCGAATTTTTCAGCGGGGCCACGCCGTTTTCCCACTTGGCGCAGGAGAAAAGCCATGGCGACCTACGAAAGAGTGATCCGCGAAACCGGCAGGTTCAACGTGGTGGACGCAGAAGACCGTCAGAGCACGGTCATCGAGTACACGACGTTCTTCCTGCGCGTGAGCCTGCACAAGGAGTACAGCCCGAAGAAGGGGGATGTGTCCTATCGGCTGGCGGACGGTCGGGCGGTGAACCGCACGCAGGGCGGGCACTTCGATGTGGGCAATGGGCTGTGCAGGTTCTTTGCGGTGGGGGACGGGGCGGGCGATGCCCGGCTGGGGTGGGCGACGCGGGGGATGGCGTCGGACGCGGGCGTGCAGTGCGGCTTGCACTAGGGGCAGCGTTCCACCGGGCACGGCCCTTTTGACGGGGCATTGAAGAGACTTGCCGGGACTTGCCGAGGCTTGTCGAGAACCGGGCATTGCGCGCCGCGGTTCTCGACTGCCTGGGGTCGAAACAATGTCCGCATGAGACGGCTGAGGCTGGCCTGTGCGCGAGTTGCTGGTGCGGGGCGCTCACGCTCGAGTGAGGTCTCGACGCGGTGCATCATTCGTTTCCTGACTATTTGGGGGAAGCGAGATGGGGAAGCCCGAACCGAAGGTGATCCGACTGCAGATGCAGCGGGATGCGCAAAGCGCTTTTGCCGTGATGCATCAAGATGGTCAAGCCGTGTCGATCCATGCGATCGAGGGCCCTGGTCTCGAGTCTCTTCCTGGTGACGGTGAGACATATCGCAGCATCACCGAGGCGCACAACCGGGCCTGGTGGCTGTGGGTGGATGCGCTGAGGTCTTAGGTGAAACAGATGACAAAGCCGACACGCACCGCCGCCCAGCTTCGGTCCCTGCTGCTCGAGCGCATCGAGACGATTCCCGACCTGCGCGGCGTGCCGACCGATGTGCACGGCGCTGGCGTCGTGTGGGCAGACCCGGGCGGCGAGGGCGGCGCGAACTGGACGGTGCCGGTGCGCACCGACCGGGGCACGCACCGCGTCGACATCGCGCGCATCGTGCGCGAGCTGCAGATGCGCTTCGACCTGGAGGATTGATCGGCGCGATACTCCGCGCTCCAAAGAATGGAGGCGGCGATGAACGGACTCGTGGTGCTCGGTCTGTGGACGCTGGTCGGTGCGGTCATTGCGCTGCTTGCGGGTTGGTCTCCTGCCTTGAAATGGGCAAACGAAAACGCGGGGTTTTCCTCTTGGGTACAGGCCGTTGGTTCGGTCGCTGCAATCGGTCTCGCCGTCTGGGTTGTACAGCGCCAGCATCGGCTGGAACTCCGGCGGAAAGCAATTGCAGACTGGCAAACCAAGCGCGCAGCTCTGCAGGGCGCGTTGCAGGTGATGAGCGGCGTGTACAGCGTCGCCGAGAAGATCGCAAGCATCGGGTGCGTTCGACCTCCCGTGCTGATGGACCTCTTCCATCTTGCGATTGAGCTTGAGGTGTTGGTGAGTGCGCTGTCACGCACTGACTACCTCCGATTCGAAACGCACAGCGCTATCGAAGGGCTCTCTGTTTCTGAAAGTTTGGGCAAAGCACTTCTTCACAGTGCCAAGAAGGGGCATGAGCGTATGAGGCAAGCCGATGCGCCCGATCATTGGCCGGCGATCATTGCGCGTGCAAACGAGTGCGCCGCAGGCATCAAGGTGCGAACGGATCGTCTCTATGCGGATATCGTCGCACTGGAGCCGCCGCCCAAGAGCACACACTCGCAGGCTCCTTGGGCACGCTAGGCAGCTTGGGGTTCAATCCGCCGATGCGTTGTTGTGCGCATCGATCTTCGAGGCCACCAATTCAACACTTGCCGCACGGCCCGGCAGATGCTCAAGGCGGCGAACTGGCGCACATCGCAGATGAGCGCCGCGCCGGCAGCGCCACATGTGAGTGGCACGCCGGCGCGTTGACACGCGATTGGCTTTGACTCGCTCGCGACTCAGGGCGCGGCGACGGGTTCGATCTTGCGGATTCGGTGGTTCAAGCTGTCGGCCACGTAGATCGTGCCGTCGGCGGCGATCGCGATGCCGTACGGCTGAGAGAACCTCGCAGCCTCGCGGATGCCGTTCTGGCTGCCCATCACCCCAGCCTTGCCTGCAACCGTGGACACCACGCCCGCCGGCGTGATCTTGCGCAGGACGTTGTTGTCGGTGTCAGCCACGTAGAGGTTGCCGAGGGCGTCGAAGGCCAGGCCGCCAGGGCGCTGGAAGGTCGCGATATCTTTTGCGCCGTCCAAGGAGCCGGGCGTTCCCGTGCCCGCGAAGGTCGTGACCACGCCACCTTGCGTCACCTTGCGGATCCTGTGGTTTTCGCTGTCGGCCACGAAGAGATTGCCGGCGGCATCGGCCACGATGCCATAGGGCCGGGCGAACTGTGCCGCAGTGCCGGTGCCGTCGGCAAAGCCGAGGGGCGACGAGCCGGCCAGTGTGCTGACATCTCCGGCAGGCGTGATCTTGCGGATGAGAGAGACGTGGAGCTCGGCCAGGAAGATGTTGCCCGCACCGTCGATCGTCATTGCGATGGGGCCGTTGAACGTCGCGGTGGCGGCGTTGCCGTCCCCTGAACCAGGGCTGCCAGCGCCCGCGAAGACGCTCACGTCAGCCGTCTGGGTGATCTTGCGGATCACGTTCCCGCCGAATTCCGCGCCGTAGAAATCGCCCGACGGCGCAAGGGCCATGGCGATCAGGCCGTTGAAAGAGGCCGCGGTTGCGTTGCCGTCGATCGTGCCAGCCGTGTTGTTGCCGGCAAAGGTGCTGACGTCGCCGTTGGCCGCGACCTTGCGCATGCGGTTGCTGCCCGGTTCCGACACGAACAGCTCGCCGTTCTTGCCGACGATGACGCCCATGGGGTTGTCGAACGTCGCCGTGTCGCGGTTGCCGTCGAGCGAAGCGGGGCTGCCGGTTCCGACGAATGTCGAGACCTGTGCGGCCGCCTCCGCGCACGTGACGGCCACGTCGCCGACCTCGGCCGTGACCGTGCCGCTGCCCTTGGTCACGGTGCAGAACTGCCAGTAGGGCTGGTTGCGCACGCTGACCGCGTAGTCTGATCCTGTGGCGACGGTGCCGGCAAAGCTGAACTTGCCGTCGGCCGTCAGCGTGAGGTCGTCGCCCGCGTTGTTCTGCAGCACGAGTTTGCCGACCATGCCGGTCACGGTGCCGCCGATCGCACGTTGTTCGGCGACCGGGGTCACGGGCTGCGCCGGGGCCGCCGTTGGAAAAAAGAAGCCCCCGCCGTTGCTTCCGCCTCCGCCACCACCACAAGACGCCAGCAGCGCGATCGCACCGGCCACGGCGCCGCAGCGCCCGTAGAAACTCGCTTGACTAAACAGCATCCTCTGCCCCTCGTTAAATTTATTGATCCACGAAAAAGAAGCAGGTCAGGCTGGAAGTCTGAGAAGTTTCTAATTGTTGATTTTTGTAAATGAAGTGTTTCCTGCCCATCCCCAGGATTGGGTATTTCTGGAAATGGATGGGCGGTAGAGGAGGGGCTGTAGAGCCGAGCAAGCGAAGGCTGACAGCGCACAGGAAAAGCGAACTGCCGACGCCATGGCGCAGTTGGCCAAGCGCAAAGCCGCAGCCAAAACTGGTGGGGACGTCGTCGACAAGTAGTTTTGCCGCGTATCGCGTTCCGAGAGATCACCTGCGAGGCCGCGAATACGGTCAGAAGGCCCTACGCTGTCTTTGTCACCAAGGGTGGCAGTCGTGCTTGGCGCGGCCAGGATCCTGCATGAAGGCCACTAGACATGCCGGTTCGATTCCGGTCCCGGGCATGAGAAAGCCCGCGCGAGGCGGGCTCCCGTGGTGAGGCCGCTGCGCCGAGTGCGACGTCGAGCGGTGCCGGAAGGTGCACTCAGCCGCGGGGTATCGGGCTTTCGCTGAGGGGTTTGCCAAACCGTTTTACGCATTCTTCATACTGGCCGATCTCGGCGCCCGTAGGGATCATCCCAGCGGCAGGCCCCTCGACCAACTGCGTGCGGCCATCCTCGAGTATGTCCGCGCTGAGCAGGATGTACTTGTCGGTCCTCAGGTCAACGCGGTAGCCGTTGACCCGCCTTGTCTGGTAGACCATGGCGTTGATGTGCCGCTGTTCAGCGGTGAGCCCGTCTTGAACACATTCCAAGAACGCCAGAACTTTTTCCGATGGGATTGCGCCTGCAGCGCGGAATTTGAAGCGATCCTCATGCTCCCCACGAAGCGTGGGTGCGACGCAGCCGGTCAAGAGCGCGAGAAGAATGACGCAGGCCAATCGCGAAGCAGGCATTTTTAGAGCTAATCCGGTTTTGAAGCATCTGATGATGCCAAAGAATCGCAACCGCAAAGCCCGTGTTCAGGCTTTCTGAGGGCCGCGCTGGAAACGCGCGTGCCTCAAGATCGCGGCCTTCACCCCCCTGTTTCTCCAGCTGCTCAAAGCCGATGGATCCCGTCTACCCCAATGCAGTGAAGCCGTATTGCGGATGCTGGCGAATGGTCAAGTAGCCCAGTTCCCCCAATTTCGACGAATCTCAACGGTTCATCGTGATTGCTCATGGAGCAAAAAATCCCGCTCGACAGAGGAGAAATGGCTGCTCTTGGTGCTTTGTGGGGCTTCGTGGAACACTAAATTGGCCTGCCCGGAGGGGATCGAACCCCCGACAACCTGCTTAGAAGGCAGGTGCTCTATCCAACTGAGCTACGGGCAGATTTGCGGCCTGAGAGAAGCCTGAAGAATCAATGACTTAGGCGTCATTCTTTCCAGGCTGGCCGCGGCGAATTCTACCCAGTTCCGCATTGGCCTCGCGCCTGTGAGCTCGGGCTGCGGCGGCTCCCGCTTCCGGTGAATGGCCCCAGCAAGCACGGTGCGCCGAGGCCGGATTCCGGCAGGTGTTCTGTCAACGGTTGCAGGCTGCTGTCGCGTTCTATATGATGCACGTCATGCGAAAAGAGAAGACCAGCGCCAGGGCCGCCGCGAAAGATGCCACGCACGAGCGCATCGTGTCCGTGGCCGCCCGCGCGATCCGTCGCAGTGGCTACGACGGCACGGGCGTCGCGGACATCATGAAGGAGGCCGGCCTGACGCACGGCGCCTTCTATGCCCACTTCGCCTCGCGCGAGGCCATGCTGGCCGAAGCTGCGGGCAGGGCGTGCGCGGAGTCCGCTTCCGCGGCCGCACAGGTCGTGGCCACCACGCCCACCGACAAGGCGCTGGCATCCATGCTGGGCGCCTATCTCTCCAAGGAGCATCTGGAGCACATCGACGTGGGGTGCCCATTGGCCGCGCTGGGCTGCGAAACTTCGCGCCAGGTGCCTGAAGTGCGCCGGGTGACCACGCTGCACATCAAGGAAATGATCGACCTCATGGCCCGCCAGTTGCCGGACTGGGGACAACCGGGCGCCCATGAACGGGCGCTCGTGACCATCTCGACGATGGTGGGCGCCTTGCTGCTGGCGCGCGCAGTCGACGAGCCTGCGCTGTCCGATGCCTTGCGCCAGGCCGCGCTCAAGCACCTGAGCCCCACGGGCAGCTGAATCCGCCGATGGACGAAGCGGCCCATTTTTTCGCCTTTACATATGACGAACATCATGCGAAATGAAGAGATCGACAAGACCTGGCGTGCCGGGAACAAGGAAGAACGATGAAGGCATTCGTGCTGGAGCGCTATGGAAAAAAGCGCGCATTGCGATTGACGGACATGCCGACGCCGGAACTGCGCGACGACGAGGTCCTGGTCGAGGTGCATGCCGCGGGCGTGAACCTGCTGGACGCCAAGATCCGTGACGGCGAGTTCAAGCTGATCCTGCCTTATCGGCTGCCGCTGGTGCTGGGGCACGACGTGGCCGGCGTCGTGGTGCAGGTGGGCCGGCGCGTGCAGCAGTTCAGGCTGGGCGACGAGGTGTTCGCGCGGCCGGACGACTTCCGCATCGGCACCTTCGCCGAGTTCGTCGCGGTCAAGGAGGCGTCGCTGGCGCTCAAGCCCAAGGGCCTCAAGATGGCCGAAGCCGCGTCGATCCCCCTGGTGGGCCTGACGGCTTGGCAGGCACTGGTCGAGAAGGCGAAGCTGAAGAAGGGGCAGAAGGTCTTCATCCAGGCAGGCTCGGGCGGCGTGGGCACCTTTGCCATTCAGCTGGCCAAGCACCTGGGCGCCACCGTCGCCACGACGACGAGCACGGCCAATGTCGAACTGGTGAAGAGCCTGGGTGCGGACGTGGTCATCGACTACAAGACGCAGGACTTCGAGGCGCTCTTGCGCGACTACGACGTGGTCCTGAACAGCCAGGACGGCACGACGCTCGAGAAATCGCTTCGCGTGCTCAAGCCCGGCGGAAAGCTGATTTCCATCTCCGGGCCGCCGGACCCCGACTTCGGCAAGGAAATCGCAGCCCCCGGGTTCGTGAAGCTGGCCATGCGCCTGCTGAGCCTGGGCGTCAGGCGAAGGGCGAAGGCCCGGAGCGTCGACTACGCCTTTCTGTTCATGAGGGCGAACGGCGCGCAACTGCACGAGATTGCACGGCTCATCGACGCCGGCGCCATCCGCCCCGTGATCGACCGGATCTTTCCGTTTGCCGCCACCAACGAGGCCCTGGCCTATGTCGAGGCCGGCCGCGCGAAGGGGAAGGTCGTCGTGCAGGTCAAGTGAACCCGATTCCTCAGCCGCCAACCCGCCAACCCATCAACCCACCCATCCGTTTTTTTGGAGCCTCTCATGAAGATTGAAAACGCCGTCGCCCTCGTCACCGGGGCCAATCGCGGCATCGGCCTGGCTTTTGCGCGCGAACTGCTCGCCCGAGGCGCCCGCAAGGTCTACGCCGGCGCACGTGACCCCGTCACTGTCACGCAGGCCGGGGTGACGCCCCTGCGGCTCGACGTCAACCAGCCTGAAGACGTGGCCGCTGCCGCAGCGCAAGCGCCGGACGTCACGCTGGTGATCAACAACGCCGGCATCGCCCAGCCCGGCGGCTTTCTTGCAGCGGACAGCGAAGACGTCGCCCGGCGCATTTTCGAAACCAACTTCTTCGCCGTGCTGCGCATGAGCAAGGCCTTTGCGCCGATCCTCAAAGCCAACCACGGCGGCGCGCTGCTCAACGTGCTGTCGGTCGCCTCGTGGGTGAATGGCGGCGAGCTGGCCGCGTACTCGGCGAGCAAGTCGGCTGCCTGGTCGCTCACCAACGCGCTGCGCAACGAGCTCGCGGCGCAGAAGACGCAGGTGCTGGGGTTGCACATGGCCTATGTGGATACCGACCTGACGCGTGGGTTCGAGGTGCCGAAGTCCAGCCCCGAGGAAATCGTCCGGCGCGCGCTCGACGGCCTCGAATCGGGCCTCGACGAGGTGCTGGCCGATGCGCTCACGCTGCAGGTCAAGCAAGGAATGACGGCGGCACGGCCGAGCTATCTGCCGCAGCTGGCCTGAGCTGGCTCCGGCCAGCTGCCAGCGACCCGATTCTTTCGTCTCTTCCAGGAATGACCATGCTTTTCGAACCTCTCGCCACGCCTGCGTTTCAACTTGCCAACCGCGCCGTGATGGCGCCCATGACGCGCAGCCGCGCCGTCGATGCCAACACGCCCAACGACCTGATGGCCGAGTACTACGGCCAGCGTGCAACCGCCGGCCTGATCGTCACCGAAGGCACTTCGCCGTCGCCCAACGGCCTGGGTTACGCACGCATCCCCGGGCTCTTCAACGACGCGCAGGTGCGCGGCTGGAAAGCAGTCACCGGCGCGGTCCATGCCAAGGGCGGCAAGATCTTCGTGCAGCTCATGCACACCGGCCGTGTGAGCCACGCGGCCAACCTGCCGGTGGGGGCGGAGGTGATCGGGCCGGCGGCCGATGTCTGCCCCGGCGAGATGTACACCGACACGCAGGGCATGCAGCCGCACGGCACGCCGCGCGCGATGACAGCCGCCGACATTGCCCACGCCGTGGGCGAGTACGCGAAGTCGGCGCAACTCGCCATCGAGGCGGGATTCGACGGTGTCGAGCTGCATGCCGCGAACGGCTACCTGATCGAGCAGTTCCTGAACGCCAATGTGAACCAGCGCACCGATGCCTACGGCGGCGGCATTGAAGGCCGCAACCGCTTCGCGCTCGAGGTGGCCCGCGCCACGGCCGACGTCATCGGTGCCGATCGCGTCGGCGTGCGGCTGTCGCCTCATGGCGTGTTCAACAGCACGGGCGCCTTTCCCGATGTCGAATCGCAGTACCTGGCGCTCGTGCAGGCGCTGTCGGCGCTTGGCCTGCGGTACGTGCACCTGCTGGACCATTCGGCCATGGGCGCGCCGCCCGTGCCTGGCGAGTTGAAGTCCCGGCTTCGCGCTGCGTTCAAGGGCTTGTTCATCCTGGCCGGAGGCTTCGATCGCGCCGGTGCCGATGCAGCGCTCAAGGCCGGCCAGGCGGATCTCATCGCCTTTGCGCGCCCGTTTCTCGCCAATCCCGACCTGGTGGAGCGCATGCGGACCGATGCGGCGCTGAACGCCTTGGACATGGCGACGTTCTATACGCCGGGTGCCAAGGGCTACACCGACTATCCGGCCCTCGCGGCCTGATCGAGATACCTCGAAGGCCGAACACCATGGGTGCGACGCAAAGGCCGAACGTGACCTGGAAGGACGTTCCGACGCGGACGCTCACCGCGGGCGGCGTGGAGTTCGCCTACCGCGAACTCGGAACGCAGAACACGGGCACGCCGGTGATCTTTCTCATCCACCTGGCGGCCGTCCTGGACAACTGGGACCCGCGGGTTGTCGACGGCTTCGCGGCAAAGCATCGCGTCGTGACCTTCGACAACCGGGGCGTCGGCGCGTCCAGCGGCAAGCCGGTGTCGTCGATCGAGGAGATGGCCCGGGACGCCATCACCTTCATCGAGGCCATGGGGTTCGAACAGGTCGACCTGTTCGGCTTTTCGATGGGCGGGATGATTGCGCAGGAAATTGTCCTGATGGCACCGCAACTCGTGCGCCGGATGATCGTCACGGGGACAGGTCCCGCGGGCGGCGAAGGCATCGGCAAGGTGGCGCGGGTGACGTACCTCGACATGGTCCGGGGTTTGCTCACCCGCCAGGATCCGAAGCAGTTTTTGTTTTTCACCAGGACGCCCGCCGGCATTCAAGCGGGAAAGGCGTTTCTGCTGCGCTTGAAGGAACGCTCAGGAAATCGCGACAAGGAGATCACGGTGACCGCGCTGCAGGCGCAGCTGAAAGCGCTGCGCCGGTGGGGCGCGAAGAAACCGGTGGATCTGTCGGGGGTTCGGCACCCGGTTCTCGTTGCCAACGGCGACAGCGATCGGATGGTTCCGAGTCAGAACACGCGGGATCTGGCGCTGCGGCTTCCGAACAGCGAACTTGTCATCTATCCCGACTCCGGGCACGGCGCGGTGTTCCAGTTTCACGCCGACTTCGTGAGCAGGGCGCTCGCGTTTCTCGCCTGACTTCGCGGGGCAGGGCCACAAAGCAAAACGGTGACAGCAACCTGAGTTGCTGTCACCATTCACATTTTTTGGTCGGGGCGAAAGGATTCGAACCTTCGACCCTCTGGTCCCAAACCAGATGCGCTACCAGGCTGCGCTACACCCCGACAAGCCTTCTATTCTAGCCCGGATATTGGCCGGTTCCAGAATTTCTCTTCAACGCTTCACATACTGCGTCTTGCCGAAGAGAACTTCGCGCTCCTTGTCGCCGGTGAGGGGCTGGCGCAGGTCGGCCAGCACCTTCACGCCGCGCTGCACCGCGGGGCGGGCGGCGACGCCGTCGAACCAGGCCTTCAGGTGCGGGAAGTCGGTGAGGGTGATGCCCTGGTTCTCCCAGCTGCGCAGCCACGGGAAGATGGCGATGTCGGCAATCGAATAGGTCTTGCCGGCAATGAACTTGTTCTTCGACAGCTGCCTGTCGATCACGCCGTACAGACGCTTGGCTTCGTTGCTGTAGCGGTCGATGGCATAGGCGATCTTCTCGGGCGCGTACAGGCGGAAGTGGTGCGCCTGGCCCAGCATGGGGCCGACGCCGCCCATCTGGAACATGAGCCACTGCAGCACGTCGTAGCGCTCGCGGTCGCCGGTGGGCAGAAACTTGCCGGTCTTGCCCGCCAGGTACACGAGGATGGCGCCCGACTCGAACAGCGAGATGGGCTTGCCGTCCGGACCGTCGGGGTCGGTGATGGCGGGGATCTTGTTGTTCGGGCTGATCTGCAAGAACTCGGGCGCGAACTGGTCGCCCTTGCCGATGTTCACCGGGTGCGCGTGGTACGGCAGGCCGCACTCCTCGAGCATGACGTGAACCTTGTGGCCGTTGGGCGTGGGCCAGGAATAGACCTCGATGGGCGATGCAGCAGGCATGTCTCGGACTCCGGTGAATGTGATGCGCGTGGACGCGTGTGACGGGAGCCCGGCAGCATATACGCGGCCTCCGCAACGCGTGCAGGCGCGGGAATTCAGCCGACCTGGCGCTGGTGCGCGTTGCACCACATCCAGTCTTCGCCGGGCTCGCGCGACTGGATGACAGGATGGTTTTCGGCGCGTGAATGCTTCGTGGCATGCCGGTTCAGCGACGAATCGCAGCAGCCGACGTGGCCGCAGTGCACGCACAGGCGAAGGTGAACCCAGGTGTCGCCGGTCTTCAGGCACTCTTCGCAGCCGCGCAGGGTGTGGGGTTGCGCAATGTCGGCTGGCACGTGGTCGCAAGGTTTGATTTGCAAGTGAAGGCTCCTCGGTCTTTGTGTTGTGTGTGTGTGTCGTGTTGCCGTGTTCGGCGGTGTGCCTCGGCGTCACGCCACGGCGGTCGACTGTGACAGGTGCTGATGAATGAGCGCAACGGCCGCGGCGCCTTCGCCGATGGCGCCGCCCACGCGCTTGACGGAGCCCGAGCGCACGTCGCCCACGGCAAACACGCCCGACACGCTGGACTCGAGCTGCGTGGCCGGCCGCGCCGGAAAGCCGCTGCTCGCGGCGCTGCCGGTGAGCACGAAGCCGTTCTTGTCGACGCCCACGCCGCAGCCTTCGAGCCACGAGGTTTCAGGCTCGGCGCCGACGAACAGGAAGATGTTGCGCGCCGGGCAGTCATGTTCGGCGCCGGTGGTGTGACAGCGCCATGTCGCGCCGGTCAGGCCTTCGTCGGAGCCGCCGTGCAGGCGCACGAGCTCCGTGTACGGCTGCAGCGAGATGTTGGGCGTGGCCTCGATGCGGTCGATGAGGTAGCGCGACATGCTGGCCGCCAGCGACGGCCCGCGCACCAGCACGTTGACCTTGGCCGCATGGCGCGACAGGAACACGGCGGCCTGGCCGGCCGAGTTGCCGCCGCCGACCAGCGCCACCTCTTGCTGCGAGCAGATCTTGGCTTCGATGGCCGAGGCCCAGTACCAGACGCCGCGGCCTTCGAACTCGGCAAGGCGCGGCACGTTCGGGCGGCGGTAGCGCGCGCCGCTGGCAATGACGACGGTGCGCGCGTTGATGGTGCGGCCGTCGGCCAGCGCAATGCGCAGGCAGTCGAGTGCGTTGTTGCGCGAGCAGTCGAGCGACGTCACCTTGGCCGGAATGAGCATCTCCACGCCGAACTTCTGCGCCTGCACGAAGGCCCGGCCCGCCAGCGCCTGGCCCGAGATGCCGGTGGGAAAACCCAGGTAGTTCTCGATGCGCGCGCTGGCGCCGGCCTGGCCGCCGAAGGCGCGGCAGTCGAGCACGATGACGCGCAGGCCCTCGGAAGCCGCATAGACGGCGGTGGCGAGCCCGGCCGGCCCGGCGCCGACCACGGCCACGTCGAACAGCTCGTCGCGCTCGGCGGTGTCGACCATGCCCAGGCAGCGCGCGAGCGCGTCGTCGCCGGGGTTGACGAGCACGGAGCCGTCGGGGCACACGGCCAGCAGCTTGCTGGCGCCGTATTGCGCGAGGAGGGCGGCGGCGTCGGGGTCGTGCTCGGCGTCGACCAGGTGATAGGGATAGCCGTTGCGGCGAAGAAAGTTCTCCAGCCGCGCCATGTCGGGCGACTGCGGCGCGCCAATGAGCACCGGGCCGCTGGCGCCGGACTCGATGAGCGCCACGCGCCGCAGGATGAGTGCGCGGGTGATGCGCTCGCCCAGGTCGGCCTCGGCCACCAGCAGGGCGCGCAGTTGCGCGGGCGAGACAAGCAGGGCTTCGACGTCTTCGTCGGCATGGCCGTCGACCAGTGCCGGGCGGCCGCTCAACTGGCCGACTTCGGCCAGGAATTCGCCCGGCCCCTGCCGCACGATGGGCACGACGTGGCCGAGGCCGTCGCGCTGTGTCACGGCCACCACACCCTTGAGCAGCACGAACATGCCGGGGGCGGTTTCGCCGGCGGTGAAGAGCCGGCTGCCGCGCGCGAACTGCTGCACGCTGCCGAAGCGCGCAATGCGCGCAATCTCGGTGTCACTGAGAACGGGGAAAGTCTGGTGAAGGCGGCTGGTGTCGGTGCCGTTTGCGTCGAGGGCCATGTCTGAAAACTCCATGTCGCGAATCCATCGCATTAAACGACGAACCTGGTGCCCGAGCGGCGCGCATGCAATGCCAGAGCGGGTTTGCCGGGGTTTTGACGCGCTGTAACACCGTCATGCACCTGCAATCTTCCTGACATGCACGCTTCATGGCAGGTGCGGAGACTCCCTCGGCAGAAAGGGTTCCCCATGAAAGAACTGCCCAACCCGACGTTTCCGCTTTCGCAGATCGGGCTGCGCGCGGCCTTGTGGCCCGCTCCCGCAACCGGCGTTTCGACGGTTGCCCAGACATCGATGCCTTCGGTTTCCTCGGTTGTCTCCATTCCGGCCCCGGCCCCGGCCGCCATCCTGCCGCCGGCCGTCGAATCCAGGCAAGGCATCACGGTGGGCTGGGCCCGCCACCTCGACGACGTGCGCGCCGCCCAGCGCCTGCGCTACGACGTGTTCGTCGGTGAAATGGGCGCCCGCGTGTCCTCGCCGCTGGCCGGCCACGACATCGACCTGTTCGACGATTTCTGCGAGCACCTGCTGGTGCGCGACGAACTGACCCAGCAAGTCATCGGCACCTACCGCGTGCTGACGCCGGCCCAGGCCCGCCGCGTGGGCAGCACCTACAGCGACACCGAATTCGACCTGACCCGCCTGCGCGACCTGCGCGAGCGCATGGTCGAGCTGGGCCGCAGCTGCGTGCACCACGAGCACCGCCAGGGCGGGGTGATCCTCGCGCTGTGGGGTGCGCTGGCCGGTTTCATGCACCGCAACAAGCTGGACACGATGATCGGCTGCGCCAGCATCCCGATGTCGCACAACGGCGTGACCAACGGTGACGCGGCCGCCAGCATCTGGCGCCAGGTGTCGGCCAAGCACATGGCCCCGATTCAATATCAGGTGCAGCCGCGCCTGCCGCTGCCGGTTGAACGGCTGGACAGCACGCTCGAGGTGGAGCCGCCGGCGCTCATCAAGGGTTACCTGCGCCTGGGCGCCAAGGTGCTGGGCGCACCGGCCTGGGATCCAGACTTCAACGCCGCCGACCTGCCGATGCTGATGCGCATCGACGATTTGCCGGCGCGCTACCGCAAGCACTTCCTGGGCGCATGAAAGCAGCGGCCGTCCTGTCACAAACAGGGGCGGCCGCTCCGTCAGACACCGCAGCGGCCGCCTCGCCGCACAGCGGGCCGCCCGCCCTGCCTCCAGGCATGATGGAGCCGCGCAAGACCCATGCAACGGGGCTTTTGAAGGCGTCACGGGAATGTCATGAGAACGTCACAAACGACGTCGACACTGTCATATTTCCGCCTACGTGTGCTCCCGTGCCGCTTGCTCCAGAATCAGTCCCCATGCCAATCGCCTCCGCAGACCGGTTGCCCGCCGTCGCGGCGCCCACGTTCACGCTGCTCGACCGCGACCACAGCATCCTGTCGTTCAATGAACGGGTGCTCGACTGGGCCCATCGCCCCGAGGTGCCGCTGATCGAGCGGCTGCGCTACCTTTGCATCGTGTCTTCCAACCTCGACGAGTTCTTCGAGGTTCGCGCCGCGCCGCACCTGATCGCGGGCAGCGCCGGCGACCACAAGGGCACCTACACGGTCGAGTCGTTCGAGCGGCTGGCCGAGGCGGCCCACAAGCTCGTGGCGCGCCAGTACGCGCTGTACAACGACGAGCTGATGCCGACCTTTGCCACCCACGGCATCCACATCATTTCGCACGGCGAGCGCAACCCGGCGCAGCGCAAGTGGGTCAGCGAGTATTTCGAGCGCGAAGTGCGCCCGCTGCTGATTCCGGTCGGCCTCGACCCGGCGCACCCGTTCCCGCAGGTGGCCAACAAGTCGCTGAACTTCATCGTGCGCCTGGGCGGCAAGGACGCCTTCGGCCGCGAGAACCCGATCCAGATCGTCAAGGTGCCGCGCGTGCTGCCGCGCCTGATCCGCATGCCGGCCAAGGTGTCGGACGGCAAGACGCTGTTCGTGGCGCTGTCGAGCGTGGTGCGCGCGCACCTGGCGAGCATGTTCGTCGGGCGCGAGGTGGGCGATTTCTCGCAGTTCCGCGTCACGCGGCATTCCGACCTGGCGGTGGACGAGGAAGACGTGAAGAACCTGCGCACCGCGTTGCGCCAGGGCCTGCAGCACCGCCACTACGGCCAGGCCGTGCGGCTGGAGGTGTCGGCGAGCTGCGCCGAGTCGCTCGCGAGCTTCCTGCTGGCGCAGTTCAACCTGCCGCCCGAGGCGCTGTACCGCGTGCACGGGCCGGTGAACCTGGCCCGCCTCACGCAGCTGGCCGACCTGCTCGAAGAGCCGCAGCTGCGCTTTCCGCCGTACCCGGCCTCTTACCCGGTCACGCTGTCGCCCTCGCAGTCGTTCTTCGAGCGGCTGCAGCGCGGCGACGTGCTGATTCACCAGCCCTTCGAGAGCTTCGAGGGCGTGCTCGCGTTCCTGCGCGAAGCGGTGCTCGACCCGCAGGTGCTGGCGATCAAGCAGACCATCTATCGCACGGGCGCCGACTCGGAACTGATGGACCTGCTGCGCGAAGCCGTGCGCCGCGGAAAGGAAGTGACGGTGGTGGTGGAGCTGAAGGCACGTTTCGACGAAGAGGCCAACATCAACTGGGCCGAAATGCTCGAGTCGATCGGCGCGCAGGTGGTGTACGGCGTGGTCGGCCTGAAGACGCACGCCAAGATGCTGCTGGTGACGCGCCGCGAGGGCAAGCAGATGCGCCGCTACGGCCATCTCTCCACCGGCAACTACAACCCGCGCACGGCGCGGCTGTACACCGACATCAGCCACCTCACGGCCGACCCGCTGCTGACCGCCGACATGGAAGCGGTGTTCGTGCACCTGGCCAGCCAGAGCCGGCTGCCCAAGCTCAACCGCATGTGGCTGGCGCCGTTCGACCTGCACAAGAACATCGTGGCGCAGATCGATGCGCTGGGCCTGGCCGCCGCGGCGGGGCAGACCACGCGCATCGTCGCCAAGATGAACGCGCTGACCGACGAGGAAATCATCGGTGCGCTGATCCGTGCCGGGCAGAAGGGCGTGAAGATCGACCTGATCGTGCGCGGCGCCTGCACGCTGCCCGCGCAGGTGCCGGGGCTGACCGACAACATCCGCGTGCGCTCGGTCATCGGGCGCTTCCTGGAGCACTCGCGCGTCTTCTATTTCCGCAACGGCGAGGACGAGTCGCTGTACCTGTCGAGCGCCGACTGGATGAACCGCAACATGATGCGGCGCATCGAGCTGGCCTGGCCGGTGACCGACCCCGGCCTGCGCCAGCGCCTGATCGACGAATGCCTGGTGGCCTACCTGCACGACGGACGCGACGCCTGGGACCTGGGCGCCGACGGCATCTACACGCGCATCGACCACGACACGCACCCGGGCGAGGAGGGCGCGTCGCGCGCCATCGAGGCCCACGGTGCGCAGGCCGCGCTCATGAACCGCTACGCATCAAGAGGGCATCTCAGAGATGCATCCAGCAACTGACGACCGAAAGACGATGACCATGGACTTGATCTTCTGGCGCCACGCCGAAGCCGAGGACTGGACCGAGGGTTGCGACGACATGCAGCGCTCGCTCACCGCACGCGGCGAAAAACAGGCCAAGCGGATGGCCAGCTGGCTCGACCGGCAATTGCCCGACGGTACGCGCATCATCTGCAGCCCCGCGCGGCGCTGCGAGCAGACGGCCCTGGCGCTGGGCCGCAAGTACAAGCTGCGCTCCGAGCTGGCACCCGAAACCACGGCCGAAGCCATGCTCGGCGCGGCCGGCTGGCCCAACGGCAAGTCGGTGGTGCTGATGATCGGCCACCAGCCGTCGGTGGGGCAGGCGATTTCGCTGCTGCTGGGCCTCAAGCAGGACAGCTGCCCGGTGCGCAAGGGCGCGCTGTGGTGGATCCGCACGCGCGAGCGCGACGGCGACGTGCAGACCGTCGTGGTGACGGTGCAGTCGCCGGAGCTGCTCTGACGCTTTCGGTCCTGGCTCTTGCCTCTTGGCTCTTGGGTTTTAGGAGGCGGGTGGCTCAGCAGCCGCTGAGTTCCACGCGCCAGTTGCTGGTCTTCTGCCAGGCCAGCACTTCCTCGCGCAGCAGGTGCGCGGATTGCGGATAGGCATCGGCCCAGTCCGGCGCACAGGCAATCGTGAAGGCCCGCACGCCCAGTGCCGCGACATGCAGCGCCTGCGGATCGGGGTCGCGTCGCGCATGGCACAGGATGATGGCGAGCCGCAGCGACAGCAGCTGCATGACGAAGGTTTCGTCGTCCAGCGCCAATTCGAGCTTGCGCAGCTTGCCGCGCTGGCCCAGCACCAGCTGGCCGAGCGCATGCATCTCGTTCACCGCGAAGCCCGGAGCGTCGGTGTTGTCGAGGATGTAGGCGCCATGCTTGTGATAGTCGCTGTGCGAAATCTGCGTGCCTATTTCATGCAGCTGCGCGGCCCAGCCCAGCTTGCGCAGCGCGCGGCCGGCGCGGCTCGACGTGCTGCCGCCACGCGCGGCCGGCGAGAGCTGCACGAACAACGCGGCGGCGATGTCGCCCACGCGCTTGGCCTGCGCCGTGTCCACGGCGAAGCGGTTGGCCAGCCGCGCGACCGTGGCGGTGCGCATGTCGGCCACGCTCTCGTCGCGTTCCAGCAGTTCGTAGAGCACGCCGTGGCGCAGCGCGCCCTGGGCGACCTTCATTTCCTCGATGCCGAGCAGGTCGAACACCGCGCGCAGCACGCTCACGCCGCCGCCGATGACGGCCTTGCGGTCTTCGCGCATGCCGTCGATGCGCAGCTTGTCGGCGCTGCCGGCCTTCAGCAGCCGGTCGAGCAGCCAGTCGAGGCCTTCGCGCGTGACCATGCCGGGTTCGGCGCCCGAGGCGGCCAGCACGTCGCCGACCGCGCCGATGGTGCCGGAGGCGCCGTACGCCACGTCCCACTGGTCGCGGGTGTAGCTGGCAAGCGCGTCGTCGAGCACGGCCTTGGCCGCCACCTCGGCGGCGCGGAAGGCGGCGGGGGTGAACAGGCCTTCGCCGAAATGCTTCATCGACCAGGCGACGCTGCCCACGCGGTACGACTCCATGCGGTCGGCCACCAGCGCCTGGCCGATGATCATCTCGGTGGAGCGCCCGCCGATGTCGACCACCAGCCGCCGTTCGGAGTCGGATGCGTCGGTGTGCGGCAGCATGTGCGCCACGCCTTGGTAGATAAGGCGGGCTTCTTCCCGGCCCGGGATCACGTCGATGCCGAAGCCCAGGATGGTGCGCGCGCGCAACAGGAACTCTTCGCGGTTGCGCGCTTCGCGCAGCGTTTGCGTGGCCACGGCACGCACCTGCGAGCGCTTGAAGCCGGCCAGCCGCTCGCCGAAACGGGCAAGGGCGTCCCAGCCGCGCTGCATGGCCTCGGTGGTCAGGTTGCGGGCGCTGTCCAGGCCGTTGCCCTGGCGCACGGTTTCCTTGAGGTATTCGGTGCGGTGGATCTGGCCGTGGTCGACCTGGCCGATTTCGAGCCGGAAGCTGTTCGAGCCGAGGTCGACTGCTGCGAGGCGGGTGCCGTTTTGCATGTAATTCCGAAGAAGAAGCGGGGTTGTCTTTGTTGTGTTTGATCGTAGCGCCAGGACCGGCCCGTGATGGACCGTGATCGGCCCTGATCGGCTGTATCCGGGCGCGCCGCCTCCCCAATCGCGCAGTGGCGAGGGTCGCAAGGCTAGGCGCGGCGCATGACGGTTATGTGACAGCGTCACATGAAGCACCGGGCAAAGAAAGGCATTTTCCCTCGACAGAGGGGTGTCACACCGATGTCACAGAAGCTTTTTAGAGTCCGTGCCAAGCCCGAAAGGGACTACTTCTTACCTCTAAAAGGAAGCTTCATGAAAACGACGTTCAAATTTGCAACAGCCGGCCTGCTGGCCGCGATGTTCACCATTCCCGCCTTCGCACAAGACGTGACCGGCGCTGGCGCCAGCTTCCCGGCACCGCTGTACGCCAAGTGGGCTTCGGACTTCAACAAGGCCACCGGCGTCAAGATCAACTACCAGTCGGTCGGTTCGGGCGCCGGCATCAAGCAGATCGAAGCCAAGACCGTCGATTTCGGCGCTTCGGACGCTCCCCTGAAAGACGATGAACTGCAAGCCAAGGGCCTGATGCAGTTCCCCACCGTCATCGGCGGCGTGATCCCCGTGGTGAACATCACCGGCATCAAGCCCGGCGAACTGAAGCTCAACGGCCAGGTCCTGGGCGACATCTACCTGGGCAAGATCACCAAGTGGAACGACCCCGCCATCAAGGCCCTGAACGGTTCGCTGAACCTGCCTGACGCTGCCATCGCCCCGGTTCGCCGCGCCGACGGTTCGGGCACCAGCTTCCTGTTCACCAACTACCTGAGCAAGGTCAACGCCGAGTGGAAGAGCAAGGTCGGCGAAGGCACGGCCGTGAACTGGCCCACCGGTGCGGGTGGCAAGGGCAATGAAGGCGTCGCCGCTTTCGTGAACCGCCTGCCCAACTCGATCGGCTACGTCGAATACGCCTACGTCAAGCAGAACAAGATGACGTACGCCCAGATGCAGAACGCCGCCGGCACCTTCGTGTCGCCCGACGATTCGGCCTTCAAGGCTGCCGCTTCCGGCGCCGACTGGAGCAAGACGTTCTACCAGGTGCTGACCAACCAGGCCGACAAGGGCGCATGGCCCATCACCGGCGCGACCTTCATCCTGATGCACAAGGTGCAGGACAAGCCCGCCAACGCGACCACCGTGCTGAAGTTCTTCGACTGGGCCTACAAGAGCGGCGACAAGACGGCTGACGACCTCGACTACGTGCCGATGCCTGACGCCGTGAAGGCCACCATTGCCAAGGCATGGGGCGATGTGAAGGACGCGTCGGGCAAGGCCGTCGCGTTCAAGTAAATCCAACCTTCAGTCCAGAACGGCGCGACCATGAGCATTCCTTCGCTCAAGGACGCGCCGCTTTCGTCTTTGCCGGAGCGACCTGTGTCATCCACCTTTCCCGCTGCAGCCACCTCCCTCGACCTCTCGGCCGAGCGCGGTCGCGCCACTGCCTCTCCGCCGCCTGCAAAGGCTCCCCGCTCCGGCCCCATGGCCGACCGCCTGTTCGGCTGGGCCGCCAAGGGCGCCGCGCTGCTGACGCTGGCGATGCTCATCGGCATCCTGCTGTCGCTCATCGCAGGTGCCTGGCCCGCCATTTCGAAGTACGGCCTGAGCTTCCTCACCAGCAGCGTGTGGGACCCCGTCAAGGAAGAGTACGGCGGCCTGGTCATGATCTACGGCACGCTGGCCACCTCGTTCATCGCACTGGTGATCGCCGTGCCGGTGAGCTTCGGCATCGCGCTTTTCCTTACCGAACTTTCGCCCAACTGGCTCAAGCGCCCGTTGGGTACCGCCATTGAACTGCTGGCGGCCGTGCCCTCCATCGTGTACGGCATGTGGGGCCTGCTGGTGTTCGGCCCGATCCTGTCGGCCTGGGTGCAGCAGCCGCTGCAGAAGCTGCTGGGCGGCATCCCGTACCTTGGCGCGCTGGTCTCCGGCCCGCCGGTGGGCATCGGCATCCTGTCGGCCGGCATCATCCTGGCGATCATGATCATTCCGTTCATCGCCTCGGTGATGCGCGACGTGTTCGAAGTGACGCCGCCGCTGCTGAAGGAATCGGCCTACGGTCTGGGCTCGACCACCTGGGAAGTCGTCTCCAAGGTGGTGCTGCCGTACACCAAGGCCGGCGTCGTCGGCGGCATCATGCTCGGCCTGGGCCGCGCGCTGGGTGAAACGATGGCGGTCACGTTCGTGATCGGCAACATGAACCAGCTCAACTCCCTCTCCGTGTTCGAGGCCGCGAACAGCATCACCTCGGCACTCGCCAACGAATTCGCCGAAGCCGGCGCCGGCCTGCACCAGGCCGCGCTGATGTACCTCGGCCTCGTGCTGTTCTTCATCACCTTCGTCGTGCTGTCGCTGTCCAAGATGCTGCTGGCCCAGATGAAGAAGAGCGAAGGAACCAAGTCGTGAGTACAGCCCAAAACCTCCTGAGCGCGCAGGCGCTCGCCGACATGCGCCAGGCGAAGTTCGCCTCGCGCAACCGAGTCAACAAGATCGCGCTGACGTTGTCGCTCGCCGCGATGGCGTTCGGCGTGTTCTGGCTGGTGTGGATCCTCTGGGAAACGCTGCGCCAGGGCATCGGCGGCCTGGCCATTGCCACCTTCACCGAAATGACGCCGCCGCCGAACGAAGCGGGCGGCATTGCCAACGCGATCTTCGGTTCGTTCGTGATGGTGGCGCTGGCCACTTTCGTGGGCACGCCCATCGGCATCATGGCCGGCATCTACCTGGCCGAGTACAACCCCAAGGGCTGGCTCTCTTCCGTCACGCGCTTCGTCAACGACATCCTGCTGTCGGCGCCGTCGATCGTGATCGGCCTGTTCGTGTACGCCGTCGTGGTGGCCTACTTCAAGAGCTTCTCGGGCCTGGCCGGCGCGCTGGCGCTGGCGCTGATCGTGATCCCGGTGGTGATTCGCACCACCGAGAACATGCTGCAGCTGGTGCCGCCCGGCCTGCGCGAAGCAGCCTATGCACTGGGCACGCCGAAGTGGAAGGTCATCCTGAGCATCACGCTGCGCGCCGCACGCGCCGGTGTGGTCACGGGCATCCTGCTGGCCGTGGCCCGCATCGCCGGTGAAACCGCGCCGCTGCTCTTCACTGCGCTGAACAACCAGTTCTGGACCGCCGACGTGAGCCAGCCGATGGCCAGCCTGCCGGTCACGATCTTCAAGTTCGCGATGAGCCCGTACGAGAACTGGCAACAACTGGCATGGGCCGGCGTGTTCCTGATCACCGTCGCCGTGCTTGCACTCAACATCCTGGCGCGTGTGCTGACGCGCACCAAACACTAATCAAAGAAGACGCCAACATGCCAAACACCGTTGCACAACAACCGTCGCGCTCGAAGATCTCGGTCAAGGACCTGAACTTCTACTACGGCAAGTTCCACGCGCTCAAGAGCATCAACCTCGAGATTCCCGAGAACAAGGTCACGGCCTTCATCGGCCCGTCGGGCTGCGGCAAGTCGACCCTGCTGCGCACCTTCAACCGCATGTTCGAGCTCTACCCGGAGCAACGCGCCGAAGGCACGATTGCACTGGACGGCGAGAACCTGCTCACGTCCAAGCAGGACGTGGCGCTGATCCGCGCCAAGGTCGGCATGGTGTTCCAGAAGCCCACGCCGTTCCCGATGTCGATCTACGACAACATCGCCTTCGGCGTGAAGCTGTTCGAGAACCTCTCGGCCAGCGAAATGGACGACCGCGTCGAATGGGCGCTGAAGAAGGCGGCCCTGTGGACCGAAGTGCGCGACAAGCTGCAGCAAAGCGGCTCGGGCCTGTCCGGCGGCCAGCAGCAACGCCTGTGCATCGCACGCGGCATCGCGATCAAGCCCGAAGTGCTGCTGCTCGACGAACCCTGCTCGGCCCTGGACCCGATCTCCACCGCGAAGATCGAGGAACTGATCGCCGAACTGAAGAATGAATACACGGTGGTCATCGTGACGCATAACATGCAGCAGGCCGCCCGCTGCAGCGACTACACCGCGTACATGTACCTCGGCGACCTGATCGAGTTCGGTGCCACCGAACAGATGTTCTTCAAGCCGCAGCGCAAGGAGACCGAGGACTACATCACCGGCCGTTTCGGTTGAAGTCAAAGGAGACAACATGACCGAGAAACACCTTTCCAGCCAGTTCGACAGCGAACTCAATGGCGTCTCGTCGCGCGTGATGGAGCTCGGCGGCATGGTCGAATCGCAGATTCACCAGGCCGTGTACGCGCTGCTGCAGTTCGACGCCGACGCAGCCGACCGCGTGATGGAGACCGAGCATCGCGTGAACGCGATGGAGATCGACATCGACCGCGAGCTGTCGTCCATCATCGCGCGCCGCCAGCCGACCGCACGCGACCTGCGCCTGCTGATCGCCATCAGCAAGACCACCGCCAACCTCGAGCGCGTGGGCGACGAGGCCAACAAGATCGCGCGCATGGTCAAGTCGATCATCGAGAGCGGATCGGCGCGCCAACTGCCCACGACCGAGCTGCGCATCGCGGCCGACCTGGCTTCGGGCCTGCTGCGCACGGCGCTGGACGCGTTCGCGCGCCTGGACACCGCCGCGGCGCTGTCGATCCTGAAAGACGACGACCTGATCGACAAGGAGTTCGACGGTTTCGTGCGCAAGCTGGTCACCTACATGATGGAAGACCCGCGCACCATCTCCGCCAGCCTGGACCTGCTGTTCCTGGCAAAGGCGATCGAACGCATCGGCGATCACGCGAAGAACATCGCCGAGTTCATCATCTACATCGTCAAGGGTGCCGATGTGCGGCACACTTCGATGCAAGAAATCGAGTCCGCGCTGCAGTGAAGATGGCGGCAAGACTCCCCAAAAAAGCATGAAGAAACCCCGAGTCCTGATCGTCGAAGACGAGTCCTCGATCGCCGAGCTGATCGCCGTCAACCTGCGCCACAACGGCTTCGAGCCGATCTGGTCGGAGGATGGCGCGGCAGCCCAGCGCGAGATCGACGCCTTCCTGCCGGATCTGATCCTGCTCGACTGGATGCTGCCCGGCCAGAGCGGCCTGCAGCTCGCGCGCCAGTGGCGCAAGGACCCGCGCACCAAGGCCATTCCGATCCTGATGCTGACCGCGCGCGGCGACGAACCCGACAAGGTGGCCGGCCTGGACGCCGGTGCCGACGACTACATCACCAAGCCTTTTTCCACCCAGGAAATGCTGGCCCGCATCCGTGCGGTGCTGCGCCGCCGGGCGCCGGAAGTGGTGACGGAGCGCGTGGAAATCGGCGAGCTCGCGCTCGACACCTCCACGCACCGCGTGACCTGGCAGGGCGGCGCGCTGAAGGTCGGCCCGACCGAGTTCAAGCTGCTGGCCTACCTGATGCAGCACGCCGAACGCGTGCACAGCCGCGCGCAGCTGCTGGACAAGGTGTGGGGCGACCACGTCTACATCGAAGAGCGCACGGTCGACGTGCACGTCAAGCGCCTGCGCGAGTCGCTGGGTGCGGCCGCGCCGATGGTGGAAACCGTCCGCGGTGCCGGCTATCGCCTGACGGCCCAAGTGACGGTTTGAACGCTGTGGTGTCCGCCGGTGGCGGGCGCGGATAATCGCCCGCCATGCCTTTTCGCATTGCTACATTTTTAATAGCGTCCCTCGTCATCGGAGCGGGCGCTGTTGCTGCTTTCGGCTTGAAGTTCATATGGCTGGGCGCCTGGGTGGGTGCCGTGGTCTGGCTGGTGCTGGACGCCTGGCGCGCCGAACGGCTGCTTCAGGTGCTGCGCAACGACGCGGCCGGCCTGCCGACGCGCGGACCGGGCGTGTGGGGCGAGCTGTCGGAGCGCATCCGCAAGCTGCTGCGCGAACGTGAACAACAGACCCGGCAAGCGGAAGACCGGCTGCAGGAGTTCCTGGCGGCCATCCAGGCTTCGCCCAACGGTGTGGTGCTGCTCGACGAGCACGGCCGCATCGAGTGGTGCAACCAGACGGCGGCCGCGCAGTTCGGCATCGACGCCGAGCGCGACCTGGCCCAGCACCTGGCGAACCTGGTGCGCGACCCGGCCTTCGTGGCCTACCTGGCGTCCTGGAACTACAGCCGCGACGTGGTCATCGACGCGCCCGGCATCGGCAGCCACGCCCACCAGCGCGGCCACGTGGTGCGGCTGTCGGTGCAGGTGCATCCCTACGCCGGCAACCGCCGCATGCTGCTCACGCGCGACATCACCGCGCTGGAACAGGCCGAGGCGATGCGGCGCGACTTCGTGGCGAACGTGTCGCACGAGATCCGCACGCCGCTGACCGTGCTGGCCGGCTTTGTCGAGACGCTGCAGAACCTGCCGCTGGACGTGGACGAGCGCACGCGCTACCTGTCGTTGATGGGGCAGCAGTCGCACCGCATGGAAACGCTGGTGAATGACCTGCTCACGCTGTCGCGGCTCGAAGGCAGCGCGGCGCCTTCGGGCAACCAGTGGATCCGCATTCGCGCGCTGCTCGCGCAGTGCGAGGACGAAGGGCGCGGGCTCTCGGGGCGCCTGGCGCCGCTGGGGCACAAGCTGTCCTTCACCATCGATGCCGAGTCGGAGGTGTCGGGCGCGCCGACCGAGCTGCAGAGCGCCATGTCGAACCTGCTGAGCAACGCCATCCGCTACACGCCAGGCGGCGGCGAGGTGGCCGTGAGCTGGCGCGTGCTGCCCGACGGCCGCGGCGAATATGCCGTGAAGGACACGGGCCCGGGCATTGCCGCCGAGCACATTCCGCGGCTGACCGAGCGCTTCTACCGCATCGACCGCAGCCGCTCGCGCGAGACGGGCGGCACGGGGCTGGGGCTGGCGATCGTGAAGCACATTGCGCAGCGGCACGGCGCCGAGCTGCGCATCGAGAGCTCGGTGGGCAAGGGCTCGCGCTTTGCGCTGGTGTTCCCGGCGACGCGCGTGCACGAAGCACGCGTGCTGGTTACCAAGTAAACCTTCTTTCGCGGTCTTCGGCTTATCTGGCGCGCTGGGCCATGGTCCAGCGCAGCAGCGTGCCGAACAGCAGCGCCGCCAATGCCAGCGCGCCGGCACTCATGATCCAGAACGCCAGCGGCGACTGCATCGCGGGCCATGGCCCCAGGCCTCGGTAGGCCAGCAGGTAGCTGCCGCCCAGGCCGATACCCCAGAGCATCGTGCAGTAGATGACCAGCGGCGCCAGCGTGACGCGGTAGCAGCGCAGCACGAACACGCACAGCGTCTGCAGCGCGTCGGCGAGGTGGTAGGCCGCCACCACCAGCAGCAGCGTGGCGGCCAGCGCGATCACCGCCGGGTTGTCGGAATACACGTTGGCCAGCTGGAAGCGCAGCGTGAGCATGGCCGCCGCGAAGAGCAGGGCGCACAGCACCGTCAGCTCGAAGCCGAGCCTGCAGGCGTGGCGCGCCTTGGCGGCGTCGCGCGCCCCGAGCCAGAAGCTCACGCGGGCGCTGGTCGCAATGGCCAGTGACAGCGGCACCATATAGGCCACGGCCAGCAGGTTGGCGGCGATCTGGTGCGCCGCGGCGGCCACCGTGCCCAGGCGCGCGATGAACAGCGCCATCAGCGTGAACGAGGTCACCTCGACCAGCACGGCAAGGCCGCCGGGCACGCCCATGCGCGCGAACTGGCGGATGGTGTGCCAGTCGGGCGGCTCGATGCGTTGCCACAGCCGGTAGCCGCGGTAAAACGGGCTGCTGCGCAGCAGCCAGACGGCGCAACCCAGCATGGCCCAGTTGACGCACAGCGTGGCCCAGCCGCAGCCCACGAGGCCCATCGCCGGAAGGCCCGCGCCGCCGAAGGTGAACCAGATCGACAGCGGCAGCTTCACGAACAGCGAACCCAGCTGCAGCCAGGTGACGAGCTGCGGCTTCCCCAGGCTCTGGTTGAGCGTGCTGAACAGGCGGAACAGCAGCGCGGGCGCGAGGCCGAAGGCCAGCACGACCAGGTAGGCCTCGACCTCGCCGCGCATCTCGGGCGGCACCTGCGTGAACCGCAGCACGGCGCCCGGCGACAGCAGCACCGCCATGCCGGCCACCACGGCGATGCCCGCCAGGTACAGGGACTGCCGCACCGAGCGGCCCACCTCGGCGCCGCGGCCGCCGCCGTGCAGCTCGGCCCAGACCGGCAGCAGCGCCTGCAGCACGCCCATGAGCGAAACATACACGCTCACGAAGACGGCGGCACCGACCGAAAGGGCGGCGAGCGCGTGCTCGGAATAGCGGCCCGCGATGATGGTGTCGGTGACGCCGAACGCCATCACGGCCAGCTGGCCGACCAGCACCGTGCCTGCGTGCCGCGCGATCAGGCTGCGTTCGCCGGCCACGTGCTAGGGCGCGATCTTCTGGTAGAGCAGCAGGTCGTCCGCGGGGCTGCTGGGACGGCGCAGCGTGCCGGCAAAGCGCCACTGGTCGAACGGGATGATGGTGTGCAGCCGCTCGATGGTCTCGGGGCTGGCCAGCAGCCAGGTGCAGCTGTTGTCGAGCAGCAGCGGCTTCATGTCGAGCTGGCCGTGGTGGCGCAGTGCCGCGATGTGCGCGCGGCTCAGAGCCAGCTCGGCGATGCAGCCCGGCTGCTTGCCCACGCGCTCGACCACCGCGTTGACCTGCGGCACGTAGCTGCGCGCGTAGTCGATGGGCGGCAGCCACAGCGTCATGAGCAGCATCCAGCACAGGGCCGTGCCGCCCGCGGGCAGCACCAGCGTCTTCCAGAGCGCGGCGCGGTGGCGCCCGGTGCGCCAACGCACCAGCCAGCACCACGCGAGGGTCGCGGCGGCGGCCAGCACCACGGCGATGGGCGAGAACTCGGGCACGAAGCCGGGCACCAGGCGGGCCACGCTGGCCGCGGGCTTGGGCGGTGCGCCGGTCTGCATGGCGATCCAGTAGACCCAGCCCAGCACGGCCAGGCCGCTGAAGAACAGCACGTTGAACCAGTCGATCAGCGCCGAGGCACTGCGCCGGAAGGTGGGCAGCGCGAAGGCGGCCAGCGTGGCGAAGGCGGGCAGGGCCAGCAGCAGAGAGCGGTCGGAGAAGTCGGTGCTCCAGGTGGCGGCCAGCGGCACCAGCGCGAACCAGAAAGGCAGCGCGACATGGCGCGCGGTGAGCTGCCGCCGCCAGCGCCAGAGCGTCCAGAGGGCGAGCGGCCAGACCGGCCAGGTGAACCACAGCAGCAGCTTGGCCTGGCTGCGCACGTCGACGAGCAGCGAGCCGCCGGTCATCGTGATCTTCCATTGCGGCAGCTTCAGGCCGAACACCAGCACGGCGGCGAGCACGGTGACGCCGACCGTCGTGAGCAGGGCGCCGCGCGTGTAGCCGGGGCCGCTGTCTTCGTCGTAGAGGGCGTCGGCCTGGGCGCGCGCGGCGAGCCGGCGTTCGTAGGCGATGTACAGCGCGCTGCCGATGGCCAGCGCCAGACCCACGGTGGGCGCGCCGCTCAGCGTGATGCCGAGGGTGCCCACCACCAGCGCCGTGACCGGCCCGGCGCGGCGGTAGGGCAAGGCGGCGACGCCGTAGAACAGGTGCGAGGCGAAGAACAGCTGCGCCAGCGCGGGCGTGGTTTCATGGCCGAGCTGGGCCAGGCCCAGGCAGGCGATCAGCGCGAGCAGGCCGCCGTCGGCAATGGCGCGCGCGTAGTCGGTCGGGCGGGCCTCGCCGCCGAAGGCGAACGCCACGGGCTGGGCGCGCGCGGTGCGGGCCAGGTAGTACACGGCGTACCAGGTGGCGGTGAACGTACCCCACAGCAGGAACGCGAACACGATGCGCACGGCCAGGTCGGGGTTCAGCCACGACGGGGCGATCTTGATGGCCAGCGCACCGATCCAGTAGGGAATGAGCGCAGGCGTTTCGGGGCGCAGGCCCAGCAGCATCGGGTCGAACCAGCGTGCGATGCCTTCGGTGCTGCGGGCCAGTTCGGCCATGTAGCCGAAGGCGGTGATGTCCGCGCTCTTCCAGGGACCCCGGCCGACCAGGCCCGGCAGCAGGTAGGCCGCGCACAACAGCAGCAACGCGATGCGCGGCAAGCGGCGCACGGCATTCTGGGCAACGATCGCGGGGGTGGGCTGGTTCAAGTGGCGAAGAGCTGGATTCGGAAACAAAAAGGGCAGCGCGGTAAACCGGGCTGCCCTCGACGCAAAAGCGCGTGCCTTACTTCGAAGCAGCGCCGGTGGTCTTGCCGAAGCGGTTGCGGAACTTCTCGACGCGGCCGCCCATGTTGTCGACCGACTTCTGCGTGCCGGTGTAGAACGGGTGCGATTCGCTCGTGGTGTCGAGCTTGAACAGCGGCAGTTCACGGCCGTCTTCGGTCTTGCCCATTTCCTTGGTGTTCGCGCACGAACGGGTCACGAACTTGAAGCCGTTCGACATGTCGACGAACAGAACGTCGCGGTAATTCGGGTGGATGCCTTCTTTTGCCATGGTGTTTCCTTTTGCGCTGTTGGAATCAATGCGCGGTCGATGCGAGAGCCACCAGCGGCCAGTGGTCTGGCGCGCTGCCTTCTAGGGAAGCCGGACGACGTGCCCAGCCGCACTTTTCGCGGAGCCCATGATTATCGCATACTGCCGCTTTTCCCAGCAAACCAGCCCATCCCATGACCGCTACACCCCTTCGCGCCGGCCTTGTCGGCTATGGTTTTGCCGGCCAGACCTTCCATGCGCCGGTGCTGTCCGCCGTGCCCGGTCTCGAACTGGCGGCCGTGGCCAGCTCGCAGCCGCACAAGGTCCACGCGGACTGGCCCGGCGTGGCCGTGGTGCCCGATGTGGCCGCGCTGGTCGCCCGGCCGGACATCGACCTGGTCGTGGTCGCCACGCCCAACGCCCAGCACCACCCGGTTGCCAAGGCGGCGCTGGAGGCCGGCAAGCACGTGGTGGTGGACAAGCCTTTCACGCTCGACGTCTCGGAGGCGAGGGAGCTCGAATTGTTGTCGAAGCGCAACAATCGTGTCTTGGCTGTCTACCAGAACCGGCGTTTCGACGCCGATTTTTTGACGCTGAAAGACCTGCTGGCCAGTGGCGAACTGGGCCGCCCGGTGTACGTGGAGTCGCATTTCGACCGTTTCCGGCCTGAAGTGAAGGTGCGCTGGCGCGAGCAGGCCGTGCCGGGTTCGGGCCTCTGGGTCGACCTGGGCGCCCACCTGGTCGACCAGGCGGTGCAGCTTTTCGGCCGGCCCGACATGCTGCAACTCGACACCGCCGTGCTGCGCGACGGCGCGCTGGTCGAGGACTACTTTCATGCCGTGCTGCGCTACGAGCAAGGCCCGCACGCACCGCTGCGCGTGGTGCTGCACTCGACGACGCTGGCGGCCCATGCCGCGCCGCGCTACATCGTGCACGGCACGCGCGGCAGCTACGTCAAGCACGGCGTGGACACGCAGGAAGACGCGTTGCGCGCCGGCCAGCGGCCGCCGGCTGAAGGGTGGGGCGCCGATCCGCTGGACGGCGAGCTCACGCTGGTCGACGGCAAGGGGGTGTCCATTTGTCGCAGCGTGCCCACGCGCCCCGGCAACTACGTCGACTACTACGCTGCGGTGCGCGATGCGATCCTGGGGGGCGGCCCGAATCCCGTGCCGCCCGATCAGGCTGTCGCGCTGATGGAGTTGCTCGACATCGGCCGCCAGAGCGCCCTCGAGGGCCGCGCCATCAAGACCTGAGGCCCATGAAAAAAGCGCGTCGACCCGTGAGGGCCGACGCGCTTTTGCGGAAGAGCGTGGTGCTCAGCCGCCGCGACGCATCATGTCGAAGAACTCGACATTGGTCTTGGTCGCCTTCATGTTCTTGAGCATCAGCTCCATCGACTCGATCTCGTCCATGTTGTACATGAGCTGGCGCAGGATGCGGGTCTTCTGCAGGATCTCGGGAGCCAGCAGCAACTCTTCGCGGCGCGTGCCGCTGCGGTTGAGCTGGATCGACGGGAACACGCGCTTTTCGTACAGGCGGCGGTCGAGGTGGATTTCGGAGTTGCCGGTGCCCTTGAACTCTTCGAAGATCACTTCGTCCATGCGGCTGCCGGTGTCGATCAGCGCGGTGCCGATGATGGTCAGCGAGCCGCCTTCTTCCACGTTGCGCGCGGCGCCCAGGAAGCGCTTGGGACGCTGCAGCGCGTTGGAATCGACACCGCCGGTCAGCACCTTGCCCGACGAGGGCACGACGTTGTTGTAGGCGCGGGCGAGGCGGGTGATCGAGTCGAGCAGGATCACGACGTCCTTCTTGAGCTCGACCAGGCGCTTGGCGCGTTCGATCACCATTTCGGCCACGTGCACGTGGCGTGCAGCGGGCTCGTCGAAGGTCGAAGCAATGACTTCGCCCTTCACGGTGCGCTGCATTTCGGTCACTTCTTCAGGGCGCTCGTCCACCAGCAGCACCATCATGTGCACGTCGGGGTAGTTGGCGCTGATCGCGTGGGCGATGTGCTGCATCATCACCGTCTTGCCGCTCTTGGGCGGCGCCACGAGCAGGGCGCGCTGGCCCTTGCCGATGGGGGCGATGATGTCGATGATGCGGCCCGTGATGTTCTCTTCGCCCTTGATGCCGTCGCGCTCGAGCTTCATCTGCTCCTTGGGGAACAGCGGCGTCAGGTTTTCGAACATCACCTTGTGCTTGTTCTGCTCGGGCGGACCGTCGTTGACCTTGTCGAGCTTGGTCAGCGCGAAGTAGCGCTCGCCGTCCTTGGGCGTGCGCACTTCACCTTCGATCATGTCGCCGGTGTGCAGGTTGAAGCGGCGCACCTGGCTGGGCGAGATGTAGATGTCGTCCGTGCTGGCCGTGAAGCTGGTGTCGGGGCTGCGCAGGAAGCCGAAGCCGTCCGGCAGGATTTCGAGCACGCCGTCGGCGAAGACCTGCTCGCCGGCCTTGGCGCGCTTCTTGATGATCGCGAACATCAGCTCCTGCTTGCGCATGCGGCCGACGTTTTCGATCTCAAGCGCTTCAGCTTGCTTGAGGACTTCAGACACGTGGAGTGCCTTGAGTTCGTTTAAGTGCATGGAATGACCCCTCGCGGGGTAATCGAACGGAAAACGGGGGGAGGTTGAATGTGAAGCGAGAAGTGCTTCACTAACCGGGGAACTCGAACCGGTTGCCTGAAAGGGCCGGTGATCTGTGGGAGATTATGACAGGAAAAACGCGCCGGCCAACGCATTGCGCGCTGGCCGGCTGAAATCGCTCAGGCGAGTTGCTGGTCGATGAAGGCCGTGAGTTGCGCCTTGCTCATGGCGCCGACCTTGGTGGCGGCCAGCTGGCCGTCCTTGAACAGCATCAGGGTGGGGATGCCGCGAATGCCGAACTTGGCGGGGATGTCGCGGTTCTCGTCCACGTTCAGCTTGGCGATCTGCAGCTTGCCTTCGTAGGTGGCCGACACTTCGTCGAGGATCGGGGCGATCATCTTGCAGGGGCCGCACCATTCGGCCCAGTAGTCGACCAGAACGGGCTGGCTGGACTTGAGCACGTCGGCCTCGAAAGAGGAATCGGAGATGTGTTTGATGAGTTCGCTGGCCATGTGATGGGTCCTTGTGCGCAGAGAGTTTCGGTGCAGCTAAAGTGCTGGTCATTGTGACAGAAACCAAGGGGTGGCGTGCCATGCGGGGACGCTATGGCGACGATAGCCAAAGCCCTTGCGCACAACGCTCCGACGCTCGCACCCACGCTCTCAAACCCCTCGATAGAACATGAACGAAGGCCACCCCGTCCAGGCCCTGTGGTGCGATCCCGCCGACGGCGTCGTCGCGCGGATCGTCCGCGCGCTGGCCGAACGCGAGCTGCATGCCGCCCGCACCGTGGTGCTGGTGCCCTACGCGCAACTCATGGGCGTGGCGCGTGCCATGTGGACCCGCTGCGGCAGCGCGGGCTTCGTGCCGCGCTTCGAAACCACCCACAACTGGGCCCGCAGCGCGGGCGGTTTCGTGCCCACCGGCTACGACATCGCGCACGACATGGCCCGCGATCTCGTGACCGCGCAGGCGCTGCTGTCGCAGGCCGGCTTCCATGCCGAGCGCTTCGCCATGGCCGGGCGCGTGGTCGAGCTGGCCTATCAGCTGGCACCGCTCGCTGCGGCAGTGACACCTGAAGAGCGCGTCGGCGACTGGGCCCTGCGCGCCGCGGGCGTGGCGGAGGCGGGCAGCGAATCGGAGTGGTTTCGCATGGAAAGCGCGCTGATCCGCATTGCCGTCGCGTGGGTGTCGACCTCGGGCTATGCGACCGACGTGCTGATGCGCGCGTCCACGCGCGCGCAGGTTGATGCGCTGATCGTGCTCGAGGGCTTCCAGACCGACCCGTTGACGCAGTCCCTGTGCGGCATCTGGGGCGGCGATGCGTTGCGTTTCTCGCTCGTGCCCGCTGGCGCCGCACCGGCACCCGCGGCCTCCCATGTCGCGCTCGACCCCGAGGACGAAGCCCAGCTCGCCGCCGCCTGCGTGCTGCGCCACCTGGCCGAAGAGCGTGCCCCGGTCGCGCTGATTGCCACCGACCGCGCACTGACCCGCCGCATCAGCGCCCAGCTTGCGGCGCAAGGCATCGTCACGCACGACGAGACCGGCTGGAAGCTGTCGACCACGCGCGCCGCCGCCACGCTGATGACCGCGTTGCGCGCCTGCGCGCACGACGCCAGCAGCGACCAGGTGCTCGAATGGCTCAAGGGCGGCGCCGACGGCGACGCGCCCACCGTACAGTCGCTCGAGGCGCGCCTGCGCCGCGAAGGCCTGCGCGACTGGTCCGTGTGGTGCGCGCTGGTGGCGCGCAGCGAGAAGCCGCAAGACGTCGCGCTGCTGCCTTTCACCGAAGCCATCGAGGCCCGCCGCATGCCGATGGCCCGCTCGCGCCCGCTGGCCGAATGGCTCGGCGCACTGCGTGAATTGCTCGAAGCCGGTGGGCAATGGCAACTGCTGGTCGACGACTTCGCTGGCGGCAAGGTCATCGGTGCACTGTGGCTCGATGCCGGCGCGCACGGCGATGACGACGAATTCCCCGGCGGGCGCCACACGCTGGCCGAGTTCACCGCCTGGGCGCGCGACGTGCTCGAGGACGCGAGCTTCGTGCCGCCCGCGGGCGACCAGGCCCCGCGCGTCGTCGTGCTTCCGCTGTATCAATTGCTCGGCCGTGCCTTCGGCGCCGTGGTCATCCCGGGTTGCGACGACCGGCGCCTGCCTGCATCGCCCGAGCCGCCGGGCAACTGGAGCGCAGCCCAGCGCCAAGAGCTCGGGCTGCCGCTGCGCGAAACGCTCGAGGCCGCGCAACGCGCCGCATGGGCCGCGGCCTTGCGCAACCCGTGTTGCGAGCTGCTCTGGCGCCAGTCCGACGTCACTGGCGAACCCGTGAGCCCGAGCCCGCTGGTGCAGGCGCTGCGGCTCGACCACCTCTTGCAGCCGTCCGCCGATCCGCGCCTGCCGCGCGAGGTGGCCGTGCAGCCGACCGCGTACCCGCAGCCCTGCGGTGCGCTGCTGCCGCTGGAGAACATCTCGACCAGCGTCTACGAGGACCTGCGCCGCTGCCCCTACCGCTTCTTCGCGCTGCGCCAGTTGGGTCTGCGCAGCGCCGACGAGCTCGACGCCGAAGTCGACAAGCGCGACTTCGGCAACTGGCTGCACGCCGTGCTGGGTCACTTCCACGAAGCGCTGGTCGAAACCCCGACGCAGGACGCGCAGCAACGCCTGGCATTCATCGAAGATGCGGCCCGACGCACCACGCGCGAAATGGCGTTGTCCGACGCCGAGTTCCTGCCGTTCGCCGCGGCATGGCCGGCGGTGCGCGACGGCTACCTGCTCTGGCTCGCGGGCCACGAGGCCAATGGCGCCGTCTTCGTCGAGGCCGAGCCCTGGAAGGAGCAGGCGCTGGGCAACCTGCGGCTCGTCGGCCGGCTCGACCGCATCGACCGCATGCCCGACGGCCAGGCCTTCGTGATCGACTACAAGACCGAGTCGTCGTCGGTGACCAAGGAACGCGTGAAGGACCCGACCGAAGACACGCAGCTTGCCTTTTACGCGGCGCTGGTGGCCGACGACACCTTGCGCGCGGCCTACGTGAACGTCGGCGAGAAGTCGTCGGGCACGCAGACCGTCGAGCAGCCAGCCGTGGTCGAGGCGCGCGACGCCCTGGTGGCCGGCATCATCGAAGACTTCACGCGCATCGCGAAGGGCGCGGCGCTGCCGCCGCTGGGCGAGGGCGCCGTGTGCGACTACTGCGCGGCCCGCGGCCTGTGCCGCAAGGATTTCTGGGAACTGTCGAAATGAGCGGCGCCGCCTACGAACACAACGGCCGCCACGTCGAGCGCGAGGCCTTCTATACCGTCGCCTGCGACCCGCGCCGTTCGGTCGCCGTGGAGGCTTGCGCCGGCGCGGGCAAGACCTGGATGCTGGTCTCTCGCATTCTTCGCGCGCTGCTGGAAGAGGGCGAATCGGCCTGCGAGCCGCACGAGATCCTGGCCATCACCTTCACCAAGAAGGCCGCCGGCGAGATGCGCGAGCGCCTCGACATGTGGCTCGAAGACTTCGCCGAGCGCCCGCCCGAAGAACTGGTCCACGAACTCGTGGTCCGTGGTGTCGAGCCCGCCGCAGCGCAGGCCGCCGTGCCGCGCCTGAAGGGCCTGTACCGGCGCCTGCTCGAAGGCGGCCGGCCGGTGCAGTTCCGCACCTTCCACGCGTGGTTTGCCGGCCTGCTGCGCAATGCGCCGCTGGCGGTGCTGCGCGAACTGGGCCTGCCGTCGAACTACGAACTGCTCGAGGACGATGCCGAGGCGCGCGGCCACACGTGGCGCCCGTTCTTCGAGGCCGTCACGGCCGACAAGGGCGCGCTGGCCGACTACTACGCGGTGGTTGCCACGCACGGCCGCTCGCAGACCGCCAAGGCGCTGGGCGAGGCACTGTCCAAGCGGGTCGAGTTCTCGTTGGCCGATGCGGAAAACGCCGTGCAGCACTTCAGCGCGTTCTATCCCTCGCTCGACGGGCTGGAAGAGCCGACCGACGCGCTGCGCGGCGAGCACGTGCGCCGCCGCTGGCTCGACCGCGCGGCCGCGCTGGGCCGCGAGACCAACAAGACGCCGCAGAAGGCGGCCGAAGCCATCATCGACATCTTCGGCACCGGCGAGCCCGATGCCGCTTCGCTGCCGGCCGCGCTCGCGCACCTGCGCAAGAACTTCTTCGTTGCCACCGAAGACCGGCTCAACAAGAACCTGCTGAAGTTCGCCGCGGCCGTGGAGGCCGAGACCGAGCTGCAGGTGCTGTGCGGCGCGCAGGCGCAGCACGCGGCGTGGCTCTACCAGCAGCGCATGACGCGCCTCACTCGCTTGCTGATCGCCGCCTTCGCCGAGGTCAAGCGCGCGCACGGCTGGGTCGACATGAACGACGTGGAGCAGGCCGCGCAGCTGCTGCTCGGCCAGTCGGCGCTGTCGGGCTGGGTGCAGGAGCGGCTCGACGCGCGCATCGCGCACCTGCTGATCGACGAGTTCCAGGACACCAACCCGCTGCAGTGGCAGGCGCTGTACGGCTGGCTCAGCGCCTACGTCGGCGCGGGCAGCAGCGCGCCGCGCGTGTTCATCGTGGGCGACCCCAAGCAGAGCATCTACCGCTTCCGCCGCGCCGAGCCGCAGGTGTTCATCGCGGCCAAGAAGTTCGTGCGCGAAGGGCTGGGCGGCGAGCTGCTCAACTGCGACCACACGCACCGCAACGCACGCAACGTGGTCGGGCTGGTCAATGCGGCCATGCTGGCCGCGCAGGACGCTGGCGAGTTCGACGGTTACCGCGCCCACACCACCGAGCGCGCCGACGAAGGCGAACTGCTGAAGCTGCCGGCCATCGACCGCGATGCGCTCGGCGACGCCACCGAGGCGGCGCCTGCGGACGACGGCATGCTGCACTGGCGCGACAGCCTCGTCACGCCGCGCGTGCTGCCCGAGGAGCAGCTGCTGCAGAAGGAATGCGAGCAGGCCGCGCAATGGGTGGCGCAGCGCATCGCCGACGGCACGCCGCCGCGGCAGATCATGGTGCTGGCGCGCCGCCGCAGCCGCCTGTCGGCCATGCAGGACGCGCTGCGCCAGCGCCACATTCCCGTGCAGCAGCCCGAGAAGAACGAGCTGTACGACGCGCCCGAGGTGCAGGACGTGGTCGCGCTGATCGACGTGCTGGTGTCGCCCGCGCACGACCTGTCGCTGGCGCGCGCGCTCAAGTCGCCGGTGTTCGGCGTCGACGACGAGGCCCTGGTGCAGCTCGCGCTGCGCCAGCGCGAGCGCGGCATGGTCAGCTGGTTCGCGCTGGTGCAGAAGGACGAGACCCTGCCGCCGGTGCTGATCGAGGCGGGTGTGAAGCTCAAGAAGTGGCAGCGCTGGCTGATGACGCTGCCGCCGCACGACGCGCTCGACGCGATCTTTCACGACGGCGACCTGCTCGCCAAATTCGGCGCCGCCGTGCCGGCCACCATGCGCGCCAGCGCGCTGGCCAACCTGCGCGGCGTGCTGACCGCGTCGCTGGAGATCGACGGTGCGCGCTTCGTCACACCTTACGCGCTGGTGCGTGCATTGCGCGCAGGCGGCGTGCGTGCGCCGACCGTGGCCGCGCCCGACGCGGTGCAACTGCTGACCGTGCACGGCGCGAAGGGCCTCGAGGCCAACACCGTCCTGATGCTGGACTGCGACGCCGCACCGCCGCGCGCGCAGACCATGGGCGTGCTGGTCGAATGGAAGGGCAGCGACAGCGCGCCCACGCGCTTCGTGTTCCTCGCGAGCGAGAAGACGCCGCCTGCCTGCGCGGCCTCGCTGCTGGAGGAAGAACAGCGCGCGCGGCATCGCGAGGAACTCAACGGGCTCTACGTCGCGACCACGCGGGCGCGCGAGCGGCTGGTGCTGTCGTCGGTGCGTCCGGCGCGCGCCAATGAAAGCAGCTGGTGGAGCCGGCTGGAGCCGCTGTGCGAGCCCACGGAGGCGGGCGAGCCGCTCGTCGAGCTGGCTGTTGCGGGCGGTGCAGCGAGCTTCTCGATGAAGCGGATGCCCGAGGTGCCGCCGTCGGCCGAGGCGCCCATCGCCAAGGATGCAAAGGACGCGCAGGGCGCGCAGGGCGCGAAGGACGCCAAGAAGAAGGCCGCGGACACCACCGTCGACGCGCGGGCCGCCGCGTTCGGTCAGGCGATGCACCGGCTGCTCGAATGGGCCGTGCCGGGCGAGGCGCTGCCGGCGGCGCATGTGCGTGCCGCGGCCCGCGAATTCATGCTCGATGCCCAGCAGGCGCGCGGCGCCGCGGCGCTGGCCCAGCGCATCCGCGCGGGCGAGGGTGCCTGGGTGTGGGACGATCGCAGGGTCGACTGGCATGGCAATGAAGTCACGCTGGTGCATGAAGGCGAGACCTTGCGCATCGACCGTCTGGTGCGCGAGCGCGACGGCGGCGCCTGGTGGATCCTCGACTACAAATCCGCGGCGCGCCCCGAACGGGACGCCGCGCTGATCGCACAGATGCAGCGCTACCGCGCCGCAGTGCAACATGCCTACCCCGGTGCCACGGTGCGCGTCGCGTTCCTCACCGGGCAGGGCGAACTGGTAAATCTCGAATGACTGTTTCTCCTACCGTTGCCGTGATCGGCGGCGGACCCGCCGGGCTGATGGCGGCCGAAGTACTGAGCGCGTCCGGCGCGCAGGTGCACGTGTATGACGCCATGCCCTCGGTGGGCCGCAAGTTCCTGCTGGCCGGTCGCGGGGGGCTCAACCTCACGCATTCCGAGCCTTTCGACGTGTTCATGGGGCGCTTCGGCGAACGGCGCGCCGAGCTCGAGCCGATGCTCGCGCAGTTCGGCCCGCAGCAGGTGCGCGACTGGGCGACGGGCCTGGGCGTCGAGACTTTCGTCGGCACCTCGGGACGCGTGTTTCCGAAGGACATGAAGGCCGCGCCGCTGCTGCGTGCATGGCTGCAGCGGCTGCGTGCGGCGGGCGTGCAATTTCACATGCGGCATCGCTGGCTCGGCGAAGGCGCGGTGGATCTGGCGGCCCTGCGATTTGCAACGTCCGCAGGCGAGGCCACGGCGAAGGCCGATGCGGTGGTGCTGGCGCTGGGCGGTGCGAGCTGGGCGCGGCTGGGGTCGGACGGCGCCTGGGCCCCGTGGCTGCAGGCGTGCGGTGTGGACATCGCGCCGCTGCTGCCCGCCAATTGCGGCTTCGACGGCAGCGGCTGGACCGAGCATTTCTCCAGCCGCTTTGCGGGGCAGCCCTTCAAGTCGGTGGCAATCTCGTTCACCGAAAGCCAGGGGCGGCACTTTGCGCGCAAGGGCGAGTTCGTGGCGACGGCGACGGGCATCGAGGGCAGCCTGGTCTATGCGGCCTCGGCCTTGCTGCGCGACGAGATCGCCGCGAACGGCAGCGCCACGTTGTTGCTCGACCTGCTGCCCGACCGCAGCGCCGAACAGGTGCTGGCGGCCGTCAAGCATCCGCGCGGCGCGCGTTCGCTGAGCAGCCATTTGAAGAGCCGGCTCGGGCTGGAAGGCATCAAGACCGGCGTGCTGCACGAGGTGCTGAGCCGCGAGGCGATGGCGGATGCGGCCCAATTGGCCGCCACGATCAAGGCCGTGCCGTTGAAGCTGGTCGCGACGCGGCCCGTGGACGAGGCGATCAGCACGGCCGGCGGCGTGCGCTTCGATGCGCTCGATGCGCAACTCATGGCCAAGGCGCTGCCCGGCGTGTTCGCGGCAGGGGAGATGCTCGACTGGGAGGCGCCGACTGGCGGCTATCTGCTGACGGCGTCGATGGCCAGCGGTGCTGCGGCGGCGCGCGGCGCCATCCAGCGGCTGGGCCTGTGAAGGCCTCTTGCCGTTGGAGTTTCGTTTTTCGCTGAGAGTTTTTGCAAGCCCCGTTTCATTTCGCATGGAATGAAACGAAGCTTTGAAGAGGTTGACGAGCCTTACCCCTGGCACTGACTACGCAGTTAGGGCTGCTTGGTTCCCCACCTGACCCGGTTGGCCACTTCACCATGCAGGGAGGCCCGTCAACCTGCATTCTAACCCCGAGTTTTCGGGCACTTCGTGCCGCTTCACTAACCCCCTTCAGGGGGCGGGGCGGTTGCCGCGGACGGCCGTGCGCGGCGGCCCTGTGGAAAGAGAACAGAAGCACCGCGTTTCTTGCGGACCCGGCCGGATCGGCGCCTTGTGCCTTTTAGAATGCCCGCAATGTCTTATCTCGTGCTCGCTCGCAAGTTCCGCCCGAAAACCTTCGCTGAGATGGTCGGCCAGGGGCATGTGGTGCAGGCGCTCGAGAACGCGCTGACCACGCAACGCCTGCATCACGCCTACCTTTTCACCGGTACGCGGGGCGTGGGCAAGACCACGGTGTCGCGCATCCTGGCGAAGTCGCTGAACTGCCAGGGCCCGGACGGGCAGGGCGGCATCACGGCCACGCCGTGCGGCGTGTGCCAGGCCTGCCGCGACATCGACTCCGGCCGCTTCGTGGACTACACCGAACTCGACGCGGCCTCCAACCGCGGCGTGGACGAGGTCCAGTCGCTGCTCGAGCAAGCCGTCTACAAGCCAGTGCAGGGGCGCTTCAAGGTCTTCATGATCGACGAAGTGCACATGCTCACCAACACCGCGTTCAACGCGATGCTGAAGACGCTCGAGGAGCCGCCCGAATACCTCAAGTTCGTGCTGGCCACCACCGATCCGCAGAAGGTGCCGGTGACGGTGCTGTCGCGCTGCCTGCAGTTCAACCTGCGGCCGATGGCGCCTGAGACGGTGCTCGAACACCTCACGAGCGTGTTGCAGACCGAGCAGGTGCCGGCCGAGCAGCAGGCGCTGCGCCTGCTGGCGCGTGCCGCGCGCGGTTCGATGCGCGATGCGCTGTCGCTGACCGACCAGGCCATTGCCTTCGGCAACGGCGAACTGCTCGAAGCCGGTGTGCGCCAGATGCTGGGCAGCGTGGACCGCGGCCATGTCTTCAAGCTGATCGAGGCGCTGGCGCAAGGCGACGGCAAGACAGTGGTCGAGACCTCGGAGGCGCTGCGCGTCGACGGCATGTCCGCTGCCTCCACGCTCGAGGAAATGACGGCGGTGCTGCAGGCCATGGCCGTGCTGCAGGCCGTGCCCTCGCGCGCCGAGTCGGCCGATGCGGCCACCGATCCCGATGCTGCCGACACCGCGCGCCTGGCCGCGCTGATGCCCGCCGACGAAACGCAACTGCTCTACAGCCTGTGCCTGCACGGCCGCGGCGAGCTGGGCCTGGCGCCCGACGAGTACGCCGCACTGACCATGGTGCTGTTGCGGCTATTGGCCTTCAAGCCCTCCAACGCGGCTGCTTCGACGGCCTCCACGGAAAAAAAAACTCTGAATGAAGCCGCGGCGGCCCCGCCGCAGGCGCCTGTGCGTGCCGCGCCACCCGCGCCGACGCCCCAGCCACCAGCACCCACGCCAGCGCCAGCGCCAGCGCCTCAGGCGCAGCCGTTACCGGTGCCACCACCGGCAATGGCGCGGCCGCCCGTCGAAGCACCACCGGCCCCCGCGCCCGTTCATGCCGCTTCGCCGGTTCCGGCAGGCCACCGCCTTGCCGTGGTCGACGAACCCCGCCACGCCGATCCCCGCCAGGCACCTGCCTCGCAGGACGCTCCCGCCAAGGTGGTCGGCATGCCCATCCGCGTGCAGCCCCCGCCCGGTGCGCGCGACGAGCCCAACGCCGACCGGCCGCGCGCCTTCGTCCCCATTCCGACCAGCGAAGACGGCGATTTCTGGTACGCCACCGTCACCCAACTGGTCGCGGCCGAGGCCATCACGGCGCTGGCACGCGAGCTGGCGCTGCAGTCGCAACTGGTTGGGCGCGACACCGACCAGTGGATGCTGCGCATCGAGCGCGAGACACTCAACCAGCCGTCGAGCCGCGAAAAGCTGACGGTCGCGATCAATTCGATGGGCCACGACGTCAAGCTGGCCATCGAGATCGGCGGCGTGGTCGACAGCCCCGCGCGCCGCAACAAGCAGGCAGCCGAAGAGCGCCAGCGCGTGGCCGAAGACGCCATCCTGAGCGACCCCGAGGTACAGGCGCTGATGCGCGACTTCGACGCGAAGATCGTTCCCGGCACGCTGAAGCCGGTCTGATCGCGCCACTGGCTGGCCCGACTCTCTTATCCTTCCCCTTTTTCAACCCATCTCAACCGATCAGGACCACACGATGTTCAACAAAGGACAACTCGCCGGCCTCATGAAGCAGGCGCAGGCAATGCAGGACAACCTCAAGAAGGCCCAGGAAGAACTGGCGCACATCGAGGTCGAAGGCGAGTCCGGCGCCGGCCTCGTCAAGGTCGTCATGACCTGCAAGCACGACGTGAAGCGCATCACCATCGATCCCAGCCTGCTGGCGGACGACAAGGACATGCTCGAAGACCTGGTGGCCGCAGCCTTCAACGCCGCCGTGCGCAAGGCCGAGGAAACCAGCGAGCAGAAGATGGGCAAGCTCACGGCCGGCATGCCCGGCCTGCCGCCCGGCATGAAGCTGCCGTTTTAAGCGGCACATGGCCGACGCCAGTTCGCTCGACGCCTTGGTCGATGCGCTGCGCCGCCTGCCCGGTGTCGGCGTCAAGTCGGCCTCGCGCATGGCGTTCCACCTGCTGCAGCACGACCGCGACGGCGCACAGCTGCTCGCGCGCGCGCTGCAACAGGCCGCGGGCAATGTGCGCCATTGCGAACTCTGCAACACCTTCACCGAAGCGCCGATCTGCAGTGTCTGCATGGACTCGCGGCGCGACGTGACCAAGCTCTGCGTGGTCGAGACGCCGGCCGACCAGGCCGCGCTCGAGCGCACCGGTGCGTTCCGCGGCTACTACTTCGTGCTGATGGGCAAGCTCAGTCCGCTCGACGGCATCGGGCCCAACGACATCGGCCTGCAGAAGCTCTTCAACCGCGCGCTCGACGGCACGGTGAGCGAGGTGATCCTTGCCACCAACTTCACGGCCGAAGGCGAAGCCACCGCGCACGTGATCGGCGAAGGGCTCAAGCAGCGCGGCCTCAATGTGACGCGGCTCGCGCGCGGCGTGCCCGCCGGCAGCGAACTCGAATACGTCGACCTCGGCACCATCGCGCACGCGCTGGTCGATCGCCGCTGACACCTCATCACCCATGACCTTCTCGTTGCTCACCATCGCCTACTGGTGCGTGTTCATTGCCTGCGGCCTGCCGTACCTTGCGGCATGGGTCGCCAAGGCCGGCAGCTTCGGCCCGCGCGACAACCAGCATCCGCGCGACTGGGCCGCCAAGCAGAGCGGCTGGCGCGCGCGTGCCAACAGTGCGCAGGCGAACAGCTTCGAAGGCCTGCCGTTCTTCATCGGCGCGGTGGTCATCGCCCACCAGCTCGGCGCATCGCAGCCGCACCTGGACATGCTCGCCGCGGCCTACGTGGTGCTGCGCATGGTCTACATCGCGCTCTACATCAAGGGCATCGGCAGCGCGCGCAGTGCCGTGTGGGCTCTCGCTTTTCTGGTCAACATCGCGATACTTTTTCTGGCGCGATGAGCCTTCGGCGAAGGCTTCTCGGCGAGGCCTTCGTGTTTACGTAAAAACCCGCACGGGATGACCCCGATGCAGCGGCGTGGTGCGGCCCCTAAGCTCGATTCAGTCCACAAGAATCACAGAGCCCACAGGCACAGCTTCAGGCACCGTTTCATGCTCCATCGCCGCACCCTCATTTCCGCTTCCGCCGTCGCTGCCGCAACCATCGCGCTGCCGCGTGTCTTTGCGCAACAGGCAAAGCTGGAGAAGACGAAGATCTCCATCGCGGTCGGCGGCAAGGCGGCGTTCTACTACCTGCCGCTCACCATCTCCGAACAGCTCGGCTACTTCAAGGCCGAAGGGCTCGACGTGGAGATCTCCGACTTCGCGGGCGGCGCGCGTGCGCTGCAGGCGGTGGTCGGCGGCTCGGCCGACGTGTGCTCGGGCGCCTACGAACACACCATCAACCTGCAGGCCAAGAACCAGTTCTTCCAGGCCTTCGTGCTGCAAGGCCGCGCGCCGCAGATCGCGGTGGGCGTGTCGACCAAGAACATGGCCGGCTACACCGGCATCGCCGACCTCAAGGGCAAGAAGATCGGCGTCTCGGCGCCGGGCTCGTCGACCAACATGGTCGCCAACCTCGTGCTGTCGCGCGGCGGCCTGAAGGCCAGCGACGTGAGCTTCATCGGCGTGGGTGTCGCGGCTGGCGCGCTCACCGCACTGCGCTCGGGCCAGATCGACGCCATCAGCAACACCGACCCGGTGATGACCATGCTCGAGCAGAAGGGCGACGTGAAGATCATCAGCGACACGCGCACGCTCAAGGGCACGCAGCAGGTGTTCGGCGGCACGATGCCGGCGGCCTGCCTGTACGCGTCGAGCGAGTTCATCCAGAAGAACCCCAACACCTGCCAGGCGCTGGCCAATGCCATCGTGCACGGGCTCAAGTGGCTGCAGACGGCGGGCCCCGGCGACATCATCAAGACGGTGCCCGAGACCTACCTGCTCGGCGACCGCGCGCTGTACCTCGCGTCTTTCGACAAGGTGCGCGAGTCGATCGCCACCGACGGCCTCGTGCCGACCGACGGCCCCAAGACCGCGCTCACCGCGATCGCGAGCTTCGACACCAGCGTGAAGGCCGAGAAGATCGACCTCGCGAAAACCTACACCAACGATTTTGCCCGGCGCGCGAAAGACAGGTTCAAAGCCTGATTCCGAACGTCCCCGCGACCCGGCCTCGGCCGGGTTTTTTCTGCCCCGTCCGACCCGGCGCGACCATGTCCGACCACGCACTCGAACTCCTCTCCATCAGCTGCACCTTCCATTCGAAGGACAACCCCGGCCAGCGCTACACGGCGGTGGCGGACACCACGCTGCGCATCAAGGCCGGTGAGTTCGTCTCGGTGGTCGGCCCCACGGGCTGCGGCAAGTCGACGCTGCTGAACGTGGGGGCAGGGCTGCTGGAGCCGTCGTCGGGCACCGTGAAGGTGTTCGGCCAGACGCTCGCGGGCATCAACACGCGCGCCGGCTACATGTTCCAGACCGAGGCGCTGATGCCCTGGCGCAGCGCCATCGACAACGTGATGGTGGGCCTGCAGTACCGCGGCGTGCCGGATGCGCGGGCGCGCGAGCAGGCCGAGGCCTGGTTGTCGCGCGTGGGCCTCTCGGGCTTCGGCGACCGTTATCCGCACCAGCTCTCCGGCGGCATGCGCAAGCGCGTGGCGCTGGCGCAGACCTTGGTGCTCGACCCCGACATCATCCTCATGGACGAGCCCTTCAGCGCGCTCGACATCCAGACGCGCCAGCTGATGGAAAACGAAGTGCTCGACCTCTGGAGCGCGAAGAAGAAGGCGGTGCTCTTCATCACGCACGACCTCGACGAGGCCATTGCCATGAGCGACCGCGTGGTGGTGCTGTCGGCCGGCCCGGCCACGCACCCGATCGGCGAATTCGCGATCGACCTGGCACGGCCGCGCGACGTGGCCGAGGTGCGCACGCAGCCGCGCTTCGTCGAGCTGCACACCCAGATCTGGGAGGTGCTGCGCGACGAGGTGCTCAAGGGCTACGCGCAGCAACTGAAGAAGGCCGCGTGATGGCCCGCCCCGGAAGCTTCGGCCTCAACGAGCGCAACGCGCGCTTCTGGCAGCTGGCGCTGCTGGCGGTCATCCTGGTGGCGTGGCACCTTGCCTCGCGCAACCAGCAGTTCGCCTTCTTCGTGGGCGAGCCGATCCAGGTGGCGGGGCGCATCTGGAGCTGGTTCCTGCCGTTCGAGGTGCCGCCCAACGCGCTCTTTCCCGACGGGCTCAAGGGGAACGCCGACATCTACCTGCACCTGGGCACCACGCTGCTGGAGACGGTGCTGGCCTTCGGCATCGGCACGGTGCTGGGGCTGGCCTGCGGGCTCTGGCTGGCGCTCGCGCCCACGGCCAGCCTGATCCTCGACCCCTACATCAAGGCCGCCAACTCGATGCCGCGCGTGATCCTCGCGCCCATCTTCGCGCTGTGGTTCGGCCTGGGCATCTGGAGCAAGGTGGCGCTGGCCGTGACGCTGGTGTTCTTCATCGTGTTCTTCAACGTCTACCAGGGCGTGCGCGAGGTGAGCCCGGTGGTGCTGGCCAACGCGAAGATGCTGGGCGCCAACCAGCGGCAGCTGCTGCGCACCGTGTACCTGCCGAGCGCGACGAGCTGGGTGTTCTCCAGCCTGCACACGTCGGTCGGGCTGGCCTTCGTGGGCGCGGTGGTGGGCGAGTACCTGGGGTCGGCGCGCGGCGTGGGCTACCTGATCCTGCAGGCCGAGGGCACCTTCGACGTCAACACCGTGTTCGCCGGCATCGTGGTGCTCACGGCCTTCGCGCTGGTGCTCGACGGCATCGTGGGGCTCATCGAGCGGCGCCTCATGAAGTGGCAGCCCAGGACCGGCGAAACCGAGAAGCTGTAGCAGGTGTGGCGCTTGCGGCACGTGCGGCACGTGCAGTGCATGCATCGCATGCAGCGCGTTCCTCCATGCGATGATCCCGCGCGGCGCCGAGGGCGCCGCAACGATTCATGGGGGTAACAATGAGCCACGACCACCGACGGGCCACGACCTTGCGCTCGCGCGACCAGGCGGCCAGAGTGTCGAACGAAGAACTGTTCTTCGACCTGGTCTACGCGTTTTCCGTCACGCAGCTGTCCCACTACCTGCTGGACCACCTCACGCTGATGGGGGCGCTGCAGACGCTGGTGATGTGGTTCGCGGTCTGGCTGGGCTGGCAGTACACGGCCTGGACCACCAACTGGTTCGACCCCGGCACGCTGCGCGTTCGCGGCGTGCTGTTCGGCATCATGCTGCTGGCCATGGTGATGGCCTCGGCGCTGCCGGGCGCGTTCGCCGAGCGCGGGCTGGTGTTCGCGCTGTGCTTCGTCGGCATCCAGGCGGGACGCACGCTGTGCATGCTGGTGGCCATCGGCCCGAACGACCCGCTCACGCCCAACTTCCGCCGGCTGCTGGCCTGGAACTGCCTGGCGGGGGCGTTCTGGATCGCGGGCGGCTTCGCCGAGGGGCCGGTGCGGCTGGGACTGTGGTTCGGCGGCGTGCTGTGCGAGTACATCGCGCCGATGATCGGCCTGCGCTTTCCGGGCCTGGGCCGCTCGCTCACCAGCGACTGGACCATCGACGGCGGCAACTTGGCAGAGCGTTGCCAGCTGTTCGTGATCGTCGCGCTGGGCGAGTCGGTGCTGGCCACGGGCATCGCCTTCGGGCACCACGCCGAATGGCATGCCGTCGACCTGTTCGCGCTGCTGGTGGGCTTCGCGGGCAGCCTGGCGATGTGGTGGATGTACTTCGACACCAGCGCCAAGGAGGCGACCCACGTCATCGAGCATGCGGCGGACCCGGGCGGCATCGGCGCCAAGTTCCACTACACGCACGTGATTTTGGTGGCCGGCATCATCGTTTGCGCGGTGGCGGACGAGCTCACCATCGGCGAAGGCTCGCATCACGCCGAGCTCAAGTACCTCGGCGCGCTGATCGGCGGGCCCGCCATCTACCTGTTCGGCAATGCGCTGTTCAAGCGCGTGGTGCGCGGCTTCCTGCCGCAGTCGCACCTCTATGGGCTGGGCCTGCTGGCGGTGCTCGCGGTCTTCGCGTCGCACATGACGGTGATGGCGGTGGGCGCGGTGACCACGGTCATCATGATTGGCGTGGCCGCGCTGGAAGCGGTGGTGCGCCGCAGGGCACTGGCCGCAAAGACCCACTGAAAAAGCCGGAAGCATCCGGGAGGGCCGGCGAGAGCCAAGAGCCGCCCCGGCTGCTGCTTCCCGGCGCCTCAGCGCTTCTTCTTGGACGGCGTGCCGCCGCGCTTCTCGCGCACGACCTGCTGCTTGCTGCTGGCAGGCACCTTGGCCACGTTGGCGCCGCGCGGCGCCGACGCCTTGGAGGGTGCGCCGCCACGGCGCGGTGCCGCGGCCACCGTGTGCGACACGGGCCGCACGCCGGTGCCCACGCGCGCCGCGACCGACGCGCGGATGGGCAGGTACACCACCACGCTGTAGCCGCGCTTGAATGCGTGGTTCTGCTGCACGTCGTTCCACTCGGCCACGGCGGCGGGCTTGAGGTTGTAGCGGCGCGCGATGCTGGCGACGTTGTCCGAACGGCCGGCCTTCACCGTCGTGCGGCGCGTGACGATCTCGGGCTGGAAGGCCAGGTGGCCCTCGTCGGCCACCACGGCGGCCACGTCTTCCTTCACGCGCGCGCCGCGCGGCACGATCAGCGTGGAGCCGGCCTTGATGAGCATGCGCGGCGGCACGTTGTTCAGCGCGCGCAGGTCGTTCTCGCTCATGCCCGAGCGCTGAGCCGCGTCGGCCACCGTCATGGTGGTGGGAATGACCCAGGCCGTCCAGCTGGCGTACTGGCCTTGCGAGTAGGCGTCGAAGTTGCGCTGGAACACGGCCGCGTTGTCCCACGGCAGCAGGATCTGCGGCGTGCCCGCGGCAAGCAGCACCGGCTTGTGCGCGGCGGGGTTGAGCGCGCGGAAGTCTTCCAGGCGCACGTCGGCCAGCTTGGCGGCCAGTTCGACGTCGAGGTCGCGCGAGAGCGTGACGGTCTGGAAGTACGGGTGGTTGGCGATCACCGGCAGCTCGGTGTTGAACGCCTGGGGGTTGGCCACGATGTTCTTCACCGCCTGCAGCTTGGGCACGTACAGGCGTGTCTCGGCGGGCATGGTGAGGTCGCTGTAGGTGGTGGGCAGGCCCAGCCGCTGGTTCTTGGCGATGGCGCGGCTCACGCTGCCTTCGCCCCAGTTGTAGGCAGCCAGCGCGAGCTGCCAGTCGCCGAACATGCCGTAGAGCTTCTGCAGGTAGTCGAGCGCGGCGCGGGTGGAGGCGACCACGTCGCGGCGGTCGTCGCGGAAGATGTTCTGCTTCAGGTCGAAGTCGTTGCCGGTGGCCGGCATGAACTGCCACATGCCCGCGGCGCGCGCGCTGGACACGGCCTGCGGATTGAACGCGCTCTCGATGTAGGGCAGCAGCGCCAGCTCGGTCGGCATGTTGCGGCGCTCGAGTTCCTCGACGATGTGGAAGATGTACTTGTCCGAGCGCGCGGTCATGCGCTGGATGTAGTCGGGCCGGCTCGAATACCACTGCTCGCGGTCGCGCACCAGGTCGCTTTCGAGGTTGGGCATCTTGAAGCCGCGGCGAATGCGGTCCCACATGTCCACCGGCGGGGCGAGGGTGACGACGCTCGTCGAGCGGGCCTGGCCGTTGCCGAGCGGGCTGAGGGCGTCACGCGGGTAGACCGGTGCCGCGCTGCCGGCGACCTTGGCGCCGGTGCCGCCGGCCTGGGATGACGAAGAGGAGGAGCTGTTGGTGTTCGTGCCCGCGCAGCCCGCGAGCACCAGTGAACCTGCAAGGCAGGTGGCAGCGAAAAATTTCATCGGAAGTCGTTTTTCCATTGGCGCAGTGCGGCGAACACGTCGGCATCGGCTGCATCTGCAGCCAGCTCGGCGTGGGCACGCACCGCTCGAAGGACAGTGGCTTCGCGGCTGCGAAGAAAAGGGTTGACCTGGCGCTCGGTGGCCAGTTGCGATGGCAGCGTGGGCTGCCCCTGTGCGCGCAGGCTTTCGCAGCGCGCGTTGTACTGAGTCAGTTCGCCGTTACCGGGTTCCACCGCGAGGGCGAAACGCAGGTTAGCAAGTGTGTATTCGTGGGCGCAGCACACCCGCGTGTCGCCGGGCAGTGCGGCCAGCGCGTCGAGCGAAGCCAGCATCTGCGCGGGCGTGCCCTCGAAGAGCCGGCCGCAGCCGCCCGAGAACAGCGTGTCGCCGCAGAAAAGGAGCGGCGCCTGTGAAGGCGCCGCAGGAAGAAAGTAGGCGATGTGGCCGGCCGTGTGGCCCGGCACGTCGATCACCTGGAAGCGCATGCCCAGCACCTCGGCCACGTCGCCTTGCGCCAGCGGCGTGAACGGCTCGGGAATGCGCTCGCGCGCGGGGCCCCACACCGGCGCGCCGGTGGCCGCGTGCAATGCCGCCACGCCGCCGGTGTGATCGGCATGGTGGTGCGTGACTAGAATCGCGGCGAGCTGCAGCTTGTGGCGCGCCAGCGCGTCGAACACCGGTTGGGCATCGCCCGGATCCACCACGATGGCGTGGGACCCGTCGTGCAGCATCCAGATGTAGTTGTCGGCGAAGGCGGGCAGCGGAACAAGGGTCATGAGCGGTCAAATTATAGGTTTGCACGATTGGTTCGCGACCCCCCCGGGCCGCTACTTGCTGGCTTGGGAGCAGGCCCAGTTCGACCAGGCGGTGGCCGACGTGTTCGGCTATCACGCGCTGCAGCTGGGCGCGGCCGAGGTCGACGGCCTGCGCGCCAACCGCATGCCGCACCGCTGGCTGGCGCTGGACGACCCGGCGCGCGCCGGCAAGGCGACGCTGCTGGCCGACTTTGCCGCGCTGCCGTTCGCGGCCAACAGCCTCGACCTGGTGGTGCTGCCCCATGCGCTGGAACTCAGCCCCGACCCGCACGCCACGCTGCGCGAGGTCGAGCGGGTGCTGGTGCCCGAGGGCCGGGTGGTGATCTGCGGGCTCAACCCGACCAGCCTCTGGGGCATGCGGCAGCGCCGCGCGCACATCTACCGGCGCCTGGGCCTCGGCGACCTCTACCTGCCCGAGGGCGGCGAGTTCATCGGCTACTGGCGCATGCGCGACTGGCTGCGGCTGCTGAGCTTCGAGGTGGAGTCGGGCCGCTTCGGCATCTACCGGCCGGCCGTGCGCAGTGAGGCCTGGCTGGAGCGCGCGCGCTGGATGGACGCCGCCGGCGAGCGCTGGTGGCCGATCTTCGGTGCCGCCTACTTCCTGGTGGCGGTGAAGCGCGTGCGCGGCATGCGCATGCTGAGCGCCGACTGGCGGCGTGCCGGGGCCCGCGCCACGGCGCCGGTGCCCATTGCGGGCAAGGTGCACCGCAACGACGCCGGCAAGAACTGAAAGAACAAGAGCGCAACGAAAATGAACGAACGAATGAAGAAGGAAAAGCCAGTTTGACCGAAGTCGTGATCTACACCGATGGTGCGTGCAAGGGCAATCCCGGACCGGGCGGCTGGGGCGCGTGGCTCAAGTCCGGCGCCACCGAGAAGGACCTGTTCGGCGGTGAACTCAACACCACCAACAACCGCATGGAGCTGACCGCCGTCATCGAAGGCCTGGCCGCGCTCAAGCGGCCCTGCAAGGTGCTGCTGTACCTCGACAGCCAGTACGTGCGCAAGGGCATCACCGAATGGATCCGCGGCTGGAAGGCCAAGGGCTGGGTCACGGCCAGCAAGCAGCCGGTGAAGAACGTCGAGCTCTGGCAGCGGCTGGACAAGCTGGTGGCAGAGGGCGGCCACCAGATCGAATGGCGTTGGGTCAAGGGCCACTCGGGCGACCCGGGCAACGAGCGCGCCGACATGCTGGCCAACAAGGGCGTGGACAAGGCGCTCGGGCGGATCTGAACGAGGGTTGGCACGCTCCGCAAGGGGCATGAATGTTGCTAGAGTGTTTTAGGGCAACTGCGGGTATCCGCAGGCGCTCGGGGGCGGTTCCCGTCCCACGGCCACTCATTCGTTCGCAGCATGAACCTCGACTACTCCACCGATGCGGTCGACCCCAGCCAGCGCTTCGACTACTGGAGCGACGTGGTCTGCAGGCACTTCATTCCCGCCAAGAGCCTGGTGCCCGACCGCGAACATTTCAACGCCCGCTTCTCGGTGCGTTCGCTGGGCAGCCTCACGCTCGCCGAAATGTCGTCCCCGCGCCACCTGTGGGAGCGCGACGAACAGCACCTGCGCAGCGGCCCCAACGAAGACTTCATGCTCAACCTGATGGTGTCGGGGCACGGCGTGCTCTCGCAGTCGGGCCGGCGCGTGGTGCAGCGCAACGGCGACATCGTGCTGTACGACGCCGCGCGCCCCTTCACCTTCGACCTTGCGCCCGAATCGGCGCTGCTGGTGCGCATTCCGCGCCGGCAGTTGCTGTGCCGGGTGCCCGAGGCGCACCATCTCACGGCCATGCACCTGGCGGAAGGCCACCCCGTCGCCAGGCTGCTGGGCAGCATGATCCGCGAGGCCGCGGTGCTCGAACTGTCGGGGCGTGACGCCATGCAGGCCAGCATCGCGAGCTCGCTGCTCGACATGCTCTCGGCCACGCTGCAGGTGCAGGTAGCGGGCACCGACTCGGCGCGCTCCGCGCACGACGCGCTGTTCCAGAAAACGCGCGACTACATCGTGGCGCACCTGGACGACTGCGAACTCGACGTCGAGCAGATCGCCCGTGCGCACAACGTCTCGGCCCGCACGCTGGCGCGGGTGTTCGCGCAGCAGGGCACCACGCCCATCCAGTGGCTGTGGAAGCAGCGGCTCGAGGCCAGCCACCGCGCGTTGCTGGAAGGCCGTGTGCGGCAGGTCACGCAGGCAGCGTTCCAGTACGGCTTCAGCGACATGTCGCACTTCTGCCGGGTCTTCAAGAAAGCGTATGGCGTGACGCCGCAGACGCTGCTGCGCCGGCACTAGAAGCAAGCCGGTCGAGATCGCCATATCGCCATATCGCCGGACCGGGATAACGCGATGACGCGATAACGATGACGCGATAGCGTGGCTGGCGGTCCCAGCCCACCCGATTGGCTCTGGCAGCCAAGTCTTCCTTGCCGTTGCTCCCTATCGTGAAGCCAGCCCTTCACGCATGGAGACGACGATGCAAACCCCGCCCCCCACACGGCCTGTGGATGTCGCCGCGCTGGCCCGCTGCGCGGCCTTGGACCTGAGCGCCGAGCGCCTGGCCGCTGTCGAAGCGATCCTGTCCGCCTGGATTCCCGCGGCCAACGAGCTCAGCCGCAAGATGAGCGAGCCCGCGCACCAGTCGCTGCTGCCCGTTACCACGTTCACGCACGCGCATGAACAGCCCGAGGAGGGTGCATGAGCGACATCCTCGAACTCACGCTCTCGCAGGCCGCGCGCATGGTGCGGGAGCGCAAGCTGTCGCCGGTGGAGCTGGTCGAGGCCTCGCTGGCGCGCATCCGCGCGCACGACGGCGTGCTCAAGTCCTTCATCACCGTGTTCGAGGAGCAGGCGATGCAGGTGGCGCGCGCGGCCGAGTTGCTGTCCGGCGCGGGTCACGAGCTGGGTCCGCTGCAGGGCATTCCGATTGCGCTGAAAGACAACATCGCCGTGCGCGGCACGCGCACCACGGCGGGCAGCAAGGTGCTGTCCGATTGGCTGCCGGAGGCCGATGCCACCGTTGCGACGCGGCTGCGGCAGGCCGGTGCCGTGTTCATCGGCAAGACCAACATGCACGAGTTCGCCTGGGGCGGCACCTCGGCCAATCCGCACTATGGCGCGGTGCGCAACCCTTGGGACCCATCGCGCTTTCCCGCGGGCTCCAGCGGCGGCTCGGCCGTGGCGGTGGCGGCGCGTTTCTGCTTCGGTGCCGTCGGCACCGACACGGGCGGCTCCATCCGGCTGCCTTCGGCCGTCAACGGCATCGTGGGCCTGCGCCCCACCTATGGCCGTGTGAGCAACCACGGCGTGGTGCCGCTCGCCTGGAGCATGGACACGGTCGGCCCCATGACGCGCACCGTGGAAGACTGCGCGCTGATGTTCGGTGCCATCGCCGGCTTCGACGCGAAGGACGCCGGCAGCGCACAACGCGGCACCGATGACTGCCTGAGGGACATGGCCGGCGGCTGCAGGCATTTGCGCATCGGCGTGGTGCCGGGCTACTTCTTCGAGCACCTGCAGGCGCCGGTGCATGACGCGGTGAAGGAGGCGCTCGCCACCTTCGTCGACATGGGCGCTAGGCTGGTGGATGTCGACATCCGCAACATCCACGGCAACATCTCCGCGCAGCTCACCATCGAGTCGGCCGAGCCCAGCACCTACCACCAGCGCACCTTGCGCGAGCGGCCCGACGACTACGGCGACGACGTGCGCACGCTGCTGGAGGCCGGCGAGCTGCTGCTGGCCACGCAGTACCTGCAGGCGCAACGCTATCGCGCGCTGCTGCGCAATGAATTCCTGGAAGCATTTGGTCAGGTCGATGTGTTCATCTGCCCCTCGCTTCCTTTCGTGGCCACGCGGGTGGGCGAGACCCGCGTCGAGATCGAACCCGGCAAGCCCGAGGACATGCTCTCGGCCATCATGCAGTTCACCGGCGTGGCCAGCCTCACGGGCTTGCCTTCATTGAATGTGCCCTGCGGCTTCGACCCCTGCGGCCTGCCCATCGGCATGCAGATCATCGGACGGCCCTTTGCGGAAGCCACGCTGCTGCGTGCCGGCCACGCCTTCCAGCTTGCGACCGCTTTCCATCGACGCGCCCCTGTGCTTTGACGAAAGTCGCCGGCTGACAGAACCAGCACATCGCAATGGCGCTGTGAGCAAAGCGCCCCGGGCCTCGGGCCGATAACTTCGGTCACAGCTTCCAACGTCTTTCTTCCCCAACGACCGGAGTCCTCCCGCCATGTCGAACAACGATCTGCCCGATCTTCACTATCTCGAACTTCTTGAAGTCGGCCGCCTCATCCAGTCCCGCGAGCTGTCCTCGGTGGAGGTGACGAAGGCGCAATTCGCGCGCATCGACAAGGTCGACGGCGCGCTGAAGAGCTATGTGCGCGTGATGACCGATTCGGCCTTGGCCGAGGCCGCGCGCGCCGATGCAGAAATTGCCTCGGGCCAACTGCGCGGCCCGCTGCACGGCGTGCCGGTGGGCGTGAAGGACCTGTGCTGGACCGCGGGCGTGCCCACCGCCGCCGGCATGACGCTCTACCAGGACTTCGTGCCCGCCGAAGACGGCACCGTGGTGCGCAAGCTGCGCGAGGCCGGCGCGGTCATCCTCGGCAAGCTGCAGCTCACCGAGAGCGCGTATGCCGACCATCATCCCTCGGTGTCGCCACCGGTCAATCCGTGGAACGCGGCGCACTGGCCGGGCGTGTCGTCCAGCGGCTCGGGCGTGGCCACGGCGGCGGGGCTCTGCTATGGCTCGCTGGGCACCGACACGGGCGGCTCCATTCGCTTTCCGTCGGCCGCCAACGGCCTCACGGGCCTGAAGCCCACCTGGGGCCGCGTGAGCCGCTACGGCGCCTTCGAGCTGGCCGCCACGCTCGACCACATCGGCCCCATGACCCGCAGCGCGGCCGATGCGGGTGCAATGCTCGGCGCCATTGCCGGCGCCGACCCGAAAGACCCGACCGCCAGCCTGCTGCCCGTGCCCGACTACCTGGCCGGCATCGGCAAGGGCCTGGCCGGCCTGTGCGTGGGCATCGACACCCGTTGGACCACCGACGGCGTCGACGCGCCCACGCGCGCGGTGCTCGACGCGGCCATTGCAACGGTGAAGACGCTGGGCGGCGAGATCCGCGAGGTGAGCTTTCCCGACCCCACGCAGGCCATCGACGACTGGTTCCCGCTGTGCGGCATGGAGGCCGCCGTGGTGCACGAGAAGACCTACCCGTCGCGCAAGGACATGTACGGCCCCGCAGTGGCCGGCCTGGTCGAGCTGGGCCTGGCGCAACGCGGTGTCGACTACCAGAAGATCGTGCTGCGACGCCACGACTTCAGCGGCAAGGTGAGGGCGATGTTCGAGGGCATCGACCTGCTGCTGATTCCCGCCACCGGCATCGCCTCGCCCACCATGGCGCGCATGGCGCAGATGGGTGTGGATGCGGAGCTGATGGCCGCGATGCTGCGCTACACCTGCCCCTTCGACATGACCGGCAGCCCGACCCTCACGCTGCCCGGCGGCTTCACGCCCGCGGGCATGCCGGTGGCCTTCCAGTTCGTGGCGCGCCACTTCGACGAAGCCCTGCTGGTGCGTGCCGGCGCGGCCTTCCAGCAGGCGACCGACTGGCACCGCCGGCACCCGGCGCTCTGAAACCCCATTCTTCTTCTCATCACATCCCTCGAAAGCATCACCATGAAACTACGTCGCGCGCTTTTCTCCCTGGGTTGCACCGTGGCCCTGGCCACCTCCACCTTGGTCACATCCGCATGGGCGGCCGACCCGCTGAAGGTCGGCCTGATGGAAGACGTCTCGGGCGACCTCGCCTTCATGGGCAAGCCCAAGCTCAACGGCTCGCTGCTGGCCGTGGAAGAGATCAACAAGGCCGGCGGCATCATGGGCCGTCAGGTGGAGCTGATTCATCTCGACCCGCAGGGCGACAACGCGCGCTACCAGGAGTTCACGCGCCGCCTGCTGAGCAAGGACAAGGTCGACGTGCTCATCGGCGGCATCACCTCGGCTTCGCGCGAGGCCGTGCGCCCCATTGTCGACCGCACGCAGACGCCGTACTTCTATACCAACCAGTACGAAGGCGGCGTGTGCGACGCCAACATGATCAGCATGGGCGCGGTGCCCGAGCAGCAGTTCTCCACGCTCATTCCCTACATGGTCGAGAAGTTCGGCAAGAAGGTCTACGTGGTGGCGGCCGACTACAACTTCGGCCAGATCAGCGCCGAGTGGAACCGTTCGATACTGAAGGACATCGGCGGCACGGTGGTGGGCGAGGAGTTCATTCCGCTGGGTGTGTCGCAGTTCGCGCAGACCATCCAGAACATCCAGAAGGCCAAGCCCGACTGGCTGCTGATGCTCAACGTGGGCGCCGCGCAAGACTCCTTCTTCGAGCAGGCCGCGGCCGCCAAGCTGAACCTGCCCATGGGCTCGTCGGTGAAGGTGATGCTGGGCTTCGAGCACAAGCGCTTTGCGCCGCCCGCGCTCAACCGCATGCACGCCACGGCCAACTGGTTCGAGGAAATCGATTCGCCCGCGGCCACCGACTTCAAGAAGCGCTGGCACGCCAAGTTCCCCAGCGAACCGTACATCAACGACATGGGCTACAACGCCTACAACACGCTGTACATGTACAAGACCCTGGTGGAGAAGGCCAAGTCGACCAAGCTGGCCGATTTGCGCAAGGTGATCGCGGCGGGCGAGGCCTGCATCGACGCGGGAGAAGGCAAGGTCTGCATCGACCCCAAGAGCCAGCACGCCTCGCACCAGATGCGGCTGATCGCCGTGGACGACAAGCACAAGGTCAACGTGCTGAAAGACTACGGAACCATCCAGCCGTACTGGCTGGGCAAGATCGGTTGCGACCTGACGAAGAACAACGACAAGAAGCAGTACACGCCGTCCGACCTGCCCAAGAAGTCCTGACACCCGAGCGCCGAGGACCTTGCGGTGTTCGCCGAAATCTTCTCTTTCTTCTACCAGTTCGCGGACGTGTTCGCGTTCCTCATCCTGTCGGCCGCCGGCCTGGCGATCGTGTTCGGGATGATGGGCGTGATCAACATGGCGCACGGCGAGTTCATCATGTGCGGGGCCTACGTGACGGTGGGCCTGGTGCATGCGGGCTTTCCGCTGCCGCTCGCCCAGCTGTGCGGCACGCTGGCTGCCGGGCTCATCGGCGTGGTGCTGGAGTGGAGCCTGGTGCGCAAGCTCTACAAGCGCCCGCTCGACTCTTTGCTGGCCACCTGGGGCCTGAGCCTGATCGTCACGCAGGGCATGCTGCTCACGGTGGGCTCGTCGGTCACCGGCATCGGCACGCCCGAAGGCAGCTTCGTGGTGGGGGGCTACACCTTCTCCGTGTACCGCATGGTGCTGTTCGCGGCGGCCGTGGCGGTGCTGGGCGGCATCTACTTCATCTTCATGCGCACCCGCTTCGGCGTGCATGCGCGCGCAACGATGCAGAACGCCAGCATCGCGCAGGCCACCGGCGTGCGCACCGGGCGGGTGTATGCGCTGAGCTTCGGCATCGGCGCGGCGCTGGCCGGGCTGTGCGGCGCGCTCTATGCGCCCACCATGACGCTGATTCCCACCATGGGCGCGGCCTTTCTGGTGGAGAGCTTCGTCACGGTGGTGGTGGGCGGTGCCAACGTGCTGCTGGGCACGGCGCCGGCGGGTATTTTGCTGGCGGTGATCCGCACCGGGCTGAACGGCTGGGGTGGGCAGATCGTGGGGCAGATCGGCATGTTGCTGGCCGTGATCGTCGTCATTCGCATCCTGCCCGAAGGGGTGTCGGGCTGGCTGGCCCGGCGCACCCGCTGACCTCGTTGAAGTTGCCGAAGTTGTCGAAGTTCTTGAATTGACGGAGTCACCTCGCATGTTCCAACTCATCAACGGCCCGCAGACGCTCGGCACCACGCGCGTCTTCTGGCTTCCTTTTCTGGCGGTGCTGGCCGCGGTGCTGCTGTACCCGGCGTTCGCCGACGCCTACGACGTGGGCAACATGGCCTACCTGCTGACCTGGGTCTTCATGGCCATGGGCCTGTGCCTGGTGTGGGGCTACGGCGGCATGCTGTCGTTCGGGCAGACGCTGTTCTTCGGCATTGCGGGCTATGGGTACGGCGTGCTCGCCATCAACCTGGGCGGCGAGGCGGGCACGACCTTCCTGGCGCTGCTGGTGGCCTTGCTGCTCGCGGCGCTGGCCGCGGCGGTGCTGGGTTATTTCATGATCTGGGGGCGCGTGGGTGGTGTGTTCTTCGGCATCGTCACGCTGTCGGCCACGCTGGTGCTGGCCTTCTTCCTGGGGCAGACGGCGGGGCCTGAATGGCACATCGGCAGCGCGCGGCTCAACGGCTTCAACGGCATGAAGGACATGGCGCCGCTGAACGTGCCGTGGCTGGGCGGCGACACGCTGTACTTCGACGGCATGGCGCTCTACTACCTGGTGGTGGGGCTGATCCTGGTGGTTTACCTCGGCCTGCGCATGCTGTTGAACTCCCGTTTCGGCAACGTGATCGTCGCGGTGCGCGAAGACCCGCAGCGTGCCGAGCTGCTGGGCTACGACGTGCGCAAGTACCAGCTGGCGACCTTCGTCATCGGCTCGGCGCTGGCGGGCGTGAGCGGCGTGCTCTACACCTCGTGGGGGCAGTTCATCACGCCGGCGAGCATCGGCCTGCCAGCGGCGGCGATGCCCATCGTGTGGGTGGCGTTCTCGGGGCGCGGGGACATCACGGCCACGCTGGTGGGTTCGTTCCTGGTGCTGTGGGCGTTCCAGACGATCACGGTGTACAGCCAGCAAGCCGCGTTGCTGTTGATGGGCGCAATGCTGCTGTGCACGGTGATGGTGGCGCCGCAGGGGTTCGTCATCGGGGTGGTGCAGGCGGTGCGGCGGTTGTTCGCGCGGCGTGGCACCGGCGCGGCCGTTGCCGCGGCGCCGGTGCGTGAAGTGCCCGACGCGCAGGAGGTTCGCGCATGAGCCCCTTGCTGGAAACCCGTTCGCTGACCAAGCATTTCGGCGGCCACGCGGCGGTGTCCGATGTGGACCTGTCGGTGACGCAGGGCGAAATCCATTGCCTGATCGGCCCCAACGGCGCGGGCAAGAGCACGCTGTTCAAGCTGATCGTGGGCACGCACGAGGCCACCTCGGGCCATATCGCCTTCCAGGGCGCGGACGTGACGCGCCAGCGCCCGTTCCAGCGCGTGCAGCAGGGCATGAGCATCAAGATGCAGGCGCCCAGCGTGTTCAAGGAACTGCCGGTGCGCCAGAACATCCACATCGCGCTGCAGCACCACGTGGCCGGCCGAGCCGAACTGACGCGCGAGGAAGACCGTCTGCTGGCGCTGCTCGACCTCTCGGCCGATGCGAAGAAGCCGGCGGGCGAACTGGCGCACGGCCAGCAGCAGTGGCTGGAGATCGGCATGGCGCTTGCCCTCAAGCCGGTGCTGCTGCTGATGGACGAGCCCACGGCAGGCCTGTCGCCCGAAGAGACCTTCAAGACGGGAGAGCTCATCCAGAAGCTCAACGCCGAGGGCATGACGGTGCTGGTGGTGGAGCACGACATGGCCTTCATTCGCCAGATCGCGCAGCGCGTGACGGTGTTGCATTTCGGCAAGGTGTTCGCCGAAGGTTCCATTGGCGAGGTCATTGCCGATCCGCGGGTGGCTGAGATTTACCTTGGGAAAACGCATGACTGATTGGATGAGGCGCTGCTTTTCGAATTCGCTCGGTCGCTGTTCGGGGCGCGCTCACGCCGACGGGGTACCTTGCTCCGCGAATGTCCTGCGCCCTTCGGGCTCCCCCTTTATTTCGCTGCGCAAGGCACCCCCCGGAACAAAAGCACTGCAAACGCAAACAACGCAAGACGGAGCACTGACATGGTCCTGGAAGTGAAAGGCCTGCAGGCCAGCTACGGCGCCACGCCCATCCTGCAAGGCGTCGACCTGCAGGTCCGCAAAGGCGAGATCGTCAGCCTCATCGGACGCAACGGCGTCGGCAAGACAACCACCATGCGCTGCCTCATGGGCCTGCTGCGCACACGCGGCGGCACCGTGCGATTCCTGGGGCAGGACATCGCGACCTTGCCGAGCGATGCACGTGCGCGCTTGGGCATCGGCTACGTGCCACAAGGGCGCGAGGTGTTCGCCCGCATGACGGTGGCAGAGAACCTCATGGTCGGCGAACTCGTCGGCGGGCCGCAGGGCAAGAAACTGCCCGACCTCGTCTACCAGTACTTCCCGCGCCTGGCGGAACGTCGCAACCAGCTGGCCGGCACCATGTCGGGCGGAGAACAGCAACAGCTGGCCATCGGCCGCGCGCTCGTGGGCAACCCCGCGCTCATGCTGCTCGACGAGCCCTCCGAAGGTATCCAGCCCTCCATCGTGCAGCTCATCTGCGACGTGCTGCGCGCCATTCGCCGAGACCTGGGCACGACGATTCTTTTCGTCGAACAGAACCTGGACACCATCCTCGACGTCGGCGAACGCGCCTACGTGATGGAGAAGGGCCGTGTGGTGGGCCGCATCGAGGCGGGCCACATGAACGCGCAGACCGTGCGCAACCACCTGATGATCTGACAACGCAAGGGACACCCCATGAGCTGGCTCGACCAATCGATCATGCACACCCGCGGCATCGGCCGCGAACGCAGCACCGTCACGCACGAACTCACCGAGGCGAAGCAGGGCACCTTTCACTTCACCATCGGGCCGTACTCCAGCGCCGTGATGACCGTGAAGCCCGGCGACCGCATCGTCGTGGAAACGCGCGACGCCTTCAACGGCAAGGTGAAGACCGAGCAAGACCTGCCCTCCAAGGTGCTCACCATGCCCTTCGTCAACCCGCAAAACGGCCCGGTCATGGTCGAAGGCGCGGAGCCTGGCGACACGCTGGCGGTGCACATCGAATCGATGGCACCGCGCGGGCCCAACCCGCGCGGCACCTGCTGCATGATTCCGGAGTTCGGCGCGCTCAGCGGCACCGCCTTTACCGCGCTGCTGAACGAGCCGCTGCCCGAGCGCGTGCGCAAGATCGACGTGGACGAGCAGGGCGTGTACTGGAGCAAGCGCGTCACGCTGCCCTACAAGCCGCACATCGGCACGCTGAGCACCTCGCCGGAAATCGACTCCATCAACAGCCTCACGCCCGACCAGCACGGCGGCAACATGGACCTGCCCGACATGGGGCCGGGCAGCATCACCTACCTGCCGGTGCGCACGCCGGGCGCGCGGCTGTTCATTGGCGACGCGCATGCCTGCCAGGGCGACGGCGAGGTGTGCGGCACGGCGGTGGAGTACCCGAGCCTCACGACCATTCGCGTCGACCTCATCAAGGGCTGGAAGCTCGAATGGCCGCGGCTGGAGACGGCCGAGATGATCATGGCCATCGGCAGTGCCCGGCCGCTCGAGGACGCCACCCGCATCGCCTACAAGGAACTGGTGCTCTGGATGGAGGCCGAATACGGCTACGACCGCTGGGATGCCTACATGATGCTGAGCCAGTGCGGCAAGGTGCGCCTGGGCAACTTTGTCGACCCGAAGTACACGGTGGGGGCGGGCATTTCAAAGACCTATCTCGCGCCCTGACAAGGCCTCAGATGGTTTTTTGACATGGCTCTGACATGGCCGGCGAGGCTTCGCGCAACAGCAAAAGATGCCGGCCAGCCGCCGATAATCGGGGCATGACCGAACTCTCACGCTTGGCGGAACTGCGCCGCGTGGCCATCCTCGACACGAGCGAAGAGGCCGCCTACGACGAAATCACCCGGCTGGCGGCGCAGATGTGCGGCACCCCCATCGCGCTCATTTCGTTGATCGACGAGCGGCGCCAGTGGTTCAAGTCGCGCGTGGGGCTCAAGGCGACCGAAACGCCCCGGGAGCATGCGTTCTGCGCGCATGCCATCCAGATGCCCGGCCAGGTGATGGTCGTGGCCGACGCATTGGCGGACGACCGGTTCAGGGCGAACCCGCTGGTCACCGGCGACCCGAGCATCCGCTTCTACGCGGGCGCGCCGCTGGTGATGAGCAACGGCGAGGCACTGGGCACGGTGTGCGTGATCGACACGCAGCCGCGCACGGTCAGCGCGGAAGACCTGGAGCAACTGCGCTTCCTCGCGCAGCAGGTGGTGACCATGCTCGAGGAACGCGGGCACGAGAGCCCTTCCCAGGCTTAGATCGCGCCGTCGAACATCATCACGTCGACCTCGTCGCCCGGCGCGACGCTGCCTTGGGCGTGGTGCAGCACCACGAGGCCATTGGCCTCGACCATCGAACTCAGCACGCCCGAACCCTGATTGCCGTTCACGGTCACTTCAGGCAAGGCGCCCGTCACGGGCTTGACAAAGCCGCGCTGGTACTCGGTGCGGCCCGGCTTCTTGCGGATCGGCCCCGTGCTGCGCGCGCGCAGCAGCGGCGGCGGTGCGCAAGCCGCCTCGTGGCAGCCCATCATGCGCAGCAGCGCGGGGCGCACGAAGGCCAGGAAGGTCACCATCACCGCCACCGGATTGCCCGGCAGGCCGAACAGCACGGCCGGCTGGAGCGGTGTCGGCGCGCCGGCTTCGCGCGGGATCAGCCCGACCGCCAGCGGGCGGCCGGGGCGCATCGCCACGCGCCAGAACGCCATGTCGCCCAGCTGCTGCATCACGTCGCGTGTGTGGTCCGCCGCACCCGCGCTGACGCCGCCGCTGGTGACGATGGCGTCGGCCTCGCGCGCGGCGCGTTGCAGCGCGGCGGCCAGGCTGGCGGGGTCGTCGCGCACCAGGCCGAGGTCGATCACTTCGCAGCCGAGCTTCGTGAGCAGGCCGAACACGGTGTAGCGGTTGCTGTCGTACACGGCGCCTTCGCGCGGCGTCTCGCCCAGGCTCAGGATCTCGTCGCCGGTCGAGAAGTACGCCACCCGCAGGCGCCGCAGCGCGGGCACGCTCGGCAGGCCCAGGCTCGCGACCATGCCGAGTGCGGCCGGCGACAACCGCTCGCCGCGGCGCAGCGCGGGCTGGCCCTGCATGAGGTCTTCGCCGGCCAGGCGGCGGTTGTCGCCGCGGCGCAGCACGCGCGCCGGAAAGCTCACGCGGTCGCCGTCGACCTTGCAGAACTCCTGCGCAATCACCGTGTCCAGGCCGGCCGGCATCATCGCGCCGGTCATGATGCGCACCGCGTCGCCGGCGCCCAGCGCACCGCGCCAGGCCGCACCGGCGAGCGCCGTGCCGGCCACGCGCAGGGTCACCGGCGCGTCGATGGGCGCGTCGGCCGGCAGCACGGCACCGTCGAAGGCATAGCCGTCCATGGCCGAGTTGTCGTGCGGCGGCACGCTGATGGGCGAGACGATGTCCTCGGCCAGCACGCGGCCGAGCGCGTCGAACAGCGCAACGCTTTCGCGCTGCGTGACCACGGCGCCCGCCGCCAGTCGCGCGAGAAAGGCGTGGACGGCCTCGACGCTCAGGTCGGCGTCGTTGTAGCCCGGGAGGGCAGCTGCGATGTCTGCAATGCGGCTCATGGGCTCATCGGTTCTCGAGGGCGTGCAGTTCGGCAAGGGTGTTGGCGTTGAAGAAGGCGTCGGGTGCGTCGCCGGGGCGGTCGAAGGGCACGAGCACCCTGCGGTGCTGCGCGGTCCACGCCTGCACCTTGCGCCCACCGGCTTCGGTGTAGCGGCGCAGGCTCTCGCGCAGATCGGCGCGCAGCAGGCAGAAGACGGGTTGGGGGCGCAGCGCCACGGCGCCGTCGAGGGCTTCGGGCGCGCTGGCGATGGCGATCTCTGCGTCGCCGGCAGCAGCGGCTTCGGCGAGCCGGGTGGCCAGGTCGAGCGGGAACAGCGGCGTGTCGCACGGCACGGTCAGCAGCCAGGGCGTGGTGCAGTGCGCGAGGCCGCTCAGGAACCCCGCGAGCGGGCCCGGGTAGTCGGCCAGGCTGTCGGGCCACACCGGCGCGCCGAGCGCCTCGTAGTCGCCCAGGTTGCGGTTGGCGTTGACCATCAGCGTGCCGACCTGCGGCCCCAGCCGGCGCACCGCGTGCAGCGCCAGCGGTTCGCCGTTGAAAGGCTGCAGCCCCTTGTCGACGCCGCCCATGCGCGAGCCGCGGCCGCCGGCCAGCAGCAGTCCCGTGATGTCGGCAGGCGCGATGGCGTGCGCGGGCATGGCGGCCGCCTGCGTCATCCGCCGATGTAGCTCATCTCGACGCGGCGCGGCGCCTTGTCGCTGCCATTGCCTTGGGCGCTACCGCTGCCGTCATCTGGGCCCTGCAGGGCGCGCAGTTCGGAGTAGCGGTCGGCGCGGCCCTGCCAGATGTGGCCGATGGCCGAGGCGATGTCGTCGTCGCTCGCGGCGCCGCGCAGCAGCGGGCGCAGGTCGTGGCCCGCGGTGGCGAAGAGGCACAGGTACAGCTTGCCTTCGGTCGACAGGCGCGCGCGGCTGCAGTCGTGGCAGAAGGCCTGGGTCACGCTGCTGATGACGCCGATCTCGCCGCCGCCGTCCGCATATGCCCAGCGCTGCGCGGTCTCGCCGGGCGTGGCGGCTTCGAGCGGCACCAGCGGAAATTCGGCATGGATGCGCGCGATGACGTCGGCCGACGGCAGCACCTCGTCCATGCGCCAGCCGTTGGTGGCGCCCACGTCCATGTATTCGATGAAGCGCAGCACCACCTTGGCGCCGTGGTGCGCGCGGAAATAGCGCGCCATCGGCAGGATCTCCTGCTCGTTGGTGCCGCGCTTGACCACCATGTTGACCTTGATGGGCCCGAGGCCCGCGGCCAGCGCCGCGTCGATGCCGGCCAGCACGTCGGCCACCGGAAAGTCGACGTCGTTCATGTGGCGGAACACGGCGTCGTCGAGGCTGTCGAGGCTCACCGTCACGCGCTGCAGCCCGGCGGCCTTCAGTGCGGCGGCCTTGCGCGCGAGCAGTGAACCGTTGGTGGTGAGCGTGAGCGCCAGCGCTTCGCCGCCGGGCGTGCGGATCTCGGCGAGCTGTTCGATCAGCCCCTCGATGTTCTTGCGCAGCAGCGGCTCGCCGCCGGTCAGGCGGATCTTGCGCACGCCGTGACCCGCGAACAGGCGGGCCAGCCGCGTCATTTCCTCGAAGCTCAGCAGCGCGCTGTGCGGCAGGTACTTGTAGTCCTTGTCGAACACGTCCTTCGGCATGCAGTAGCTGCAGCGGAAGTTGCAGCGGTCGGTCACGCTGATGCGCAGGTCGGTCAGGGGCCGGCCCAGCCGGTCGTGCAGCACGCCGGTGGCGGGCACGGCCGTCTCCGGCACGGCGACGGCGGGACGCGCGTGGCCGACTGCGGAGATCGGGATGACAGTGCTGCTGCTGTTCTTCATGGCTTCACGGGGAGGCGCCGATTTTGCGCCATCCCCCATGGACCCACTGGCCGCAGGCTACTTCAGCACCGCCGCATAGACCATGTTGCGCGCGAGGCTGCGGTAGTGGGTGCGGTACTTGGGCGACTGCAGCATGAGCACCACGAACATCTCGTTCTTCGGGTCGACCCACATGTAGGTGCCACCCGCGCCGCCCCAGTTGTATTCGCCACCGGCCGCCGGGTAGGGCGCCTCGCCGTCGTTGCGCCGCACCGCGAAGCCCAGGCCGAAGCCGTAGCCCGGGCCCGGCAGGTACAACGGGCCGGGCACGATGCCGGCGCCCGCGTTGGCGTGGTCGGAGGTCATCAGCGCCAGGGTGCGCGGGCCCAGGTAGCGCTTGCCGTCGAGCGTGCCGCCGTTGAGCAGCATCTGCAGGAAGCGCGCGTAGTCGTTCGCGGTCGACACCAGCCCGCCGCCGCCCGACTCGTAGTTGCGCACGGTGCGCGGGTCGTTGAAGTCGGCCCCCACGCCGAAGCTGCGGTCGCTGGGCAGCGGCTCGGCAATGCGGGGCTGGCGCGCCGGCTCGGGCACGTAGTAGCTGGTGTCCTTCATGCCCAGCGGGTCGAGCAGGCGGGTCTTCTCGAACTGGTAGAGCGACTGGCCCGAGGCCACCTCGATCACGCGCCCCAGGATGTCGGTCGACTGGCTGTACTCCCAGGTCGTGCCGGGCTGGTAGGCCAGCGGCAGCCTGGCCAGCCGCTGGGAGAACTCGGCCAGCGTCGGGTCGCCGGCGCCCAGGTTGGCGGCGTTGTAGGCCTGCTTCACGAGGCCGGGACCGAAGAAGCCGTAGGTCAGGCCCGAGGTGTGGCGCATCAGGTCCTGCACGGTGATGGGGCGGCGCGCGGGCACGGTGTCGAGCACCGGCTTGCCGTCGGCGCCGGGCTTCTCGACGCCCACCGTCATGCTGGCGAACTCGGGCAGGTAGGCGGCGACGGGGTCGTCCAGCTTCAGGCGGCCGTCTTCGACCAGCATCATCGCGGCGACCGTGGTGATGGGCTTGCTCATCGAGTAGATGCGGAAGATGCCGTCGCGCGGCATCGGCGCGCCGCTGGCGGGGTCGAGCTTGCCGACCGGCTCGAACCACGCCACCTTGCCCTGGCGCGCCACCAGCAGCACCGCGCCGGGGATCTTGCCGGCGGCCACGTCGGCCTTGAGCACGTCGGTGAGCATCTGCAGCCGCTCGCTCGACAGGCCGACCTGCTCGGGCCGGGCCGTGGGCAGCGGCTGCGCCGCCGCCAGCAGGGGAAGCTGGGCAAGGGTAAGGCCAAGGGAAAGGGCCAGCCCGAAGCCCCGCACGGCCGCGCTCAGGTTGCGCTTGAGCAATCTCATGGTCTTGTCTCCGTCTTGTGGTGAATGGAAAACCGGGCAGGGCGGTCTTGGCGCCGCCTGTATCTCGAGTCCCTGGCGAGCCTTGGCGGCCCCTGGGCTATCCGCGGCAGAGCTTCAGGTTCGTGCGGGTGGCGCGCACCACGGGCAGGAAGATCTCGGCGTCGGCCGGCGGGTAGTTTTCCTTCACGCCGTCGTCGCTCAGGGCGGCGTCTTCGGCCAGCGGCTGCAGCGTCTTCAGGCAGGCGGCGCGGTCGTCGAGCTTGTACTGCGTGAGCGCAAGGTCGTTGCGGATCCAGCCCTGGGTGATCCAGTCGAGCGTGGCGTCGCAGTCCGACAGCACGGGCGCCAGCGTGGTGCGGGCGGCGGCGTAGTTCTTGGCGTCGTACTGGCGCTTGAAGGTCTTGCGCGCGCCGGCCACGGCCTTGTCGGTGCAGCCCGGGGCAGGGCGCGTGTAGGTGCCCTCGAACATGGCGCGCGCGCCGCAGCTGTCGCGGCACTGGTCGGCGCCATTGGTCGTGACCTTCACCTTGTCGGCATCGACCGAGAAGTTCACCACGCAGGTGGTGTCGTCGATCCTGGCCTTGCCGCGCACGATGGCGCCGTCGAGCGCGCAGGTGTGGGCGTTGGCGCCGATGGTGGTGATGTCGAAGTGCCCGTCGGCCTTGACGCGCAACTGGCCGCTGCCGCGCTCGTAGATGTAGTCGCCGGCGGGTGGGGTGGCGCTCTGGGCGGCGGCGATGCCGGCGCCGAGGGCCAGGGAGAGGGCGAGGGCGAGGGCAAAGCTCGGGGCAAGGGGAAGGATGCGCTTGAAACTCATCGTTGGAATCTCCCGGAAGGCTACCCAGGGCAGTGTATCGAGCGTTGCCAAACGCGTCCTGGTACTGGCCGGTTTGCGCCATCGTTGGCTGCGATGTCTTGACGTGGACAATGAGAATTCCTATCATTTGGGTGCCTGAGTACGCAACACGTCGACAACGCAAAGGGCTCTTCCAACCAAGGAGCTTTTCGACCGTGCCGTACACCCTGCCAGCCCTGCCTTATGCCTTCGACGCGCTCGAGCCTCACATCGACGCGCAGACGATGGAAATCCACCATGGCAAGCACCACCAGGCCTATGTGAACAACCTCAATGCCGCGTTGAAAGACACGCCGCACGGGGAAACGCCGGTGGAACAACTGATCGCCGGCGTCGAGCAGTTGCCCGACGCCCTGCGCGCGCCGGTGCGCAACAACGGCGGCGGCCACGCCAACCACAGCCTGTTCTGGCAGGTGATGGCGCCGGTCGGCCAGGGCGGCGGCGGTGCCCCCGCGGGCGCGCTGGCCAAGGCCATCGACACCGACCTGGGCGGCCTCGATGCCTTCAAGGACGCCTTCACCAAGGCCGCGCTCACGCGCTTCGGCAGCGGCTGGGCCTGGCTGTCGGTTGGCGCCGGCGGCAAGCTCGCCGTGGAAAGCAGCGGCAACCAGGACAGCCCGCTCATGAAGGGCGTCGGCTCCGGCAACACGCCCATCCTGGGGCTGGACGTGTGGGAGCACGCCTATTACCTCCAGTACCAGAACCGCCGCCCGGAATACATCGCGGCCTTCTACAACGTGGTGAACTGGGCCGAAGTGGCCCGGCGCTACGCCGCCGCAACCGGCGGCTGAGGAGCAGCCCCATGAACGATCCGCGGCAGGTCACGGTGGCAGGTGAGCGGCCCAGGCCTGCGCGCTGGATGCGTTCGACGCGCGAACGCCTCGGCTTCGCGATCGTCGCGGCGGGCGTGCTCGTGCTGGCCGCGCAGTTCTGGCAGTTCGTGCGCGCCGACCCGCTGGTGTGGAGCGCCTTGCTCGGCGGCTCGGTGGCCGCGCTGGCCACAGCGCTCGGCACCTTGCCAGTGCTGTTCTCGCAGAAGCTGCCCGACCGCGTGCAGGACACGCTGTTCGGCTTCGGCGCCGGCGTGATGCTGGCGGCCAGCGCCTTCTCGCTGATCATTCCGGGGCTGGAAGCGGCCAGGCACGTGGGCGTGTTCGGCGGCGGCAGCTGGGCCGCGGGCGGCGTGATCGGCTCGGCCATCCTGCTGGGCGCCGCCGTGCTGATGCTGATGGACCGCGTGCTGCCGCACGAGCACTTCATCAAGGGCCGCGAAGGGCAGACGGCCAGGCAGTTGCGCCGCACCTGGCTCTTCGTGTTCGCGATTGCGCTGCACAACGTGCCCGAGGGCCTGGCGATCGGCGTGGGCTACGCGGCCAACAACGGGCTGCGCGCGGACGCGCTGGCCACGGGTATCGCCATCCAGGACGTGCCCGAAGGCCTGGTGGTCGCGGTGGCGCTGCTGGCCGCCGGCTACAGCCGCCTGTTCGCGGTGCTGATCGGCATGGCGTCAGGGCTGGTGGAGCCGCTGGGCGCCGTGCTGGGCGCGGCCGTGGTCGGCCATTCGGCGATGCTGCTGCCCTGGGGGCTGGGCTTTGCGGCGGGGGCGATGCTGTTCGTGATCAGCCACGAGATCATTCCCGAATCGCACCGCAAGGGGCACGAAGCCTTTGCCACCAGCGGGCTGATGATCGGCTTCGTGCTGATGATGCTGCTGGACACCGCGCTGGGCTGAGGCAGCCCGGCGCAGGCCGAAGAGCTTCAGGGCCTCGCAGGCCTCAGCCGTGCTTGACGGCGACGGTCTTCAGCGTCGTGAAGCCGTACAGCGCCTCGAAACCCTTCTCGCGCCCGTAGCCCGAGGACTTCACGCCGCCGAAGGGCAGCTCGACGCCGCCGCCCGCGCCGTAGTTGTTGATGAACACCTGGCCACTCTTCACGCGCTTGGCCATGCGGAACTGGCGCGCGCCGTCGGTGGTCCACACGCCGGCCACCAGGCCGAACTGCGTGGCGTTGGCGAGCGCCACGGCCTCTTCCTCGTCGGTGAACGACATGGCGGCCAGCACCGGGCCGAACACTTCTTCCTGCGCCAGCCGGTGGCCCACCGGCACGTCGCGCAGCAGCGTGGGCGCCTGGTAGAAGCCGGTCTCGGGCGCTTCGTCGACCACGATGCCCTGCGCCACCATCGGGATGCCGGCATGCTGCGCGTCGCTCAGGAAGTCCCACACGCGCTGCTGCTGCGTCTGGCGGATCAGCGGGCCCACGTCGAGGTCCATCGCGGCGGGGCCGACGCGCAGGGCTTCGAAGGCATGGCCCAGGCGCTCGAGCAGGGGCTCGTAGATGTCGCGCTGGACCAGCAGGCGCGAGCCGGCCGAGCAGGTCTGGCCGGCGTTCTGCACGATGGCGTTGATCACCACCGGAATCACCGCGTCCAGGTCGGCGTCCGCAAAGACGATCTGCGGGCTCTTGCCACCCAGCTCCAGCGTGACCGGGCAATGGCGCTCGGCCGCCACCTGCTGGATCAGCGTGCCGATCTTCGGGCTGCCGGTGAAGCTGATGTGGTCGATGCCCTCGTGCCGCGCCAGCGCGTCGCCCACCTCGTGGCCGTAGCCCGTCACGATGTTGAGCGCGCCGGCCGGAAAGCCGACCTCGGCCGCCAGCTGCGCCACGCGGATCAGCGAGAGGCAGGCATCTTCGGCCGGCTTCACCACGCACACGTTGCCCGCCGCCAGGGCGCCGCCCACGCTGCGCCCGAAGATCTGCATCGGGTAGTTCCAGGGAATGACGTGGCCGGTGACGCCGTGCGGCTCGCGCCAGGTGAACACGCTGTAGCCGTCCTGGTAGGGGATGGTCTCGCCATGCAGCTTGTCGCAGGCGCCGGCGTAGAACTCGAAGTAGCGCACCAGCGCCACCGCGTCGGCGCGGGCCTGCTTGACGGGCTTGCCGCAGTCGCGCTGCTCGATCAGCGCGAGCTCGTCGACATGCTCGGCGATCTTCTGCGAGAGCTTGTAGAGCAGGCGGCCGCGGTCGGCGGCGCTGACCTTGTGCCACACGCCTTCGAAGCAGTCGCGCGCGGCGCGCACGGCCGAGTCGATGTCGGCGGCGTTGCTGCGCTGGATTTCGTCGAAGACCTGGCCGTCGGAGGGGTCGATGACCGGCAGGGTGCGGCCGGAAGAGGACGGAACGTCCGCGTTGGCGATGTAGTTGAGCTGCATGGGGTCGGATTTTGCGCGAAGCGCGCGAAATCCGTGGCCGGGCGGGCCGCTGTCCCTCGAGTCCCGGGCTTCGGCTTACTTCGCCGCGGTCGCCTTCGGCAGCGCCCGCACCGCATTCAGCGTGCGCTCCACGTGCTTGTCCGGATTCAGGTTCTGGTAGTAGTACGCGACCTTGCCGTCCGGCGCGATCACGTAAGACAGGCGGTTGGCGAAGTCGGGCCGCGTCTGCATCACCGCGTCGAAGCCCTGGATCACCGACTTGCCTTCGTCCGACGCCACCGGGAACCGGCTCTGGCACGACTTGACCGAGAACTTCGACAGGGTGTCGATGTCGTCCGCCGAGACGCCGATCACCGTGGCGCCGAGCGCGGCGAACTTGTCGATGGCCTCGGCGAAGGCATGGGCTTCGATCGAGCAGTCATTGGAGTCGGCGGCCGGAAAGAAGTACAACACCACCGGCCCCTTGGCGAGCGCGTCGGCCAGCGAGTAGCGGAAGGTCTTGCCGCCCAGCGCGGCATTGGCGGTGAACTTGGGCGCGGGGTCGCCGATGTCCAGGGCAGCCCAGGCGGCGTGGGTCGAGGCTGCAAGAACCGTCATCAGGGCGATGCGAGAAAAAAGCGAACGGACCATGATGTAACTCCTGAGCGGGATGGGCAGAATTCTAGGCCTGCGCACCCGCGGGACGGCCCCCTGAAACCGGCACCGGCCGGCTGGCGTACTGAATACAACAACTGAAAAACCACGCAATGGACGCACCATCATGAACGCCTGGCTTTCCCTTCTGCGCATCGCGCTGGCGGGCGCGCTGCTCGCGGCGCTCGGCGCCTGCGGCTCGCTGCCGCCGGCGCGGGAGCGGCCCGCGGAATTCTCCGCCGCCGTCGATCCCACCACCACGCTCGCCAAGATCGCCACCGCCTCCACGCCGCCCGACGAGCACTCGGGCTTCCGGCTCATGCCGCTGGGCGTGTACTCGCTGGACGCGCGCATCCAGCTGGCCCAGCGGGCCCAGCGCACGCTGGAGGTGCAGTACTACCAGCTCGAGAACGACGCTGTCGGCCGGCTGCTGCTGCGCACGCTGCGCGAAGCCGCCCACCGCGGCGTGAAGGTGCGCGTGCTGGTGGACGACCTGTACACCGTGAAGAGCCAGCAACTGCTGCTGGCGCTGTCCGAAACGCCCAATGTGGACGTGCGCCTGTTCAACCCGTTCTGCTGCGGGCGCAACGGCTTCCTGTCGCGCTTCGCGGCGTCGCCCTGGGAGATTGGGCGCCTGAACCACCGCATGCACAACAAGCTCTTCATTGCCGACGGCGTGATGGCGGTGGTGGGCGGGCGCAACATCGCCGACGAATATTTCGTGCTGAGCGAGGCGCAGAACTTCATCGACATGGACGCGCTGGTGGTCGGCAAGGTGGTGCCGCAGCTCGAGAACATCTTCGACGCCTACTGGAACAGCGTGCAGGTCTGGCCGATTGCCGACATCGTGACGGGCGAGGGCGGGCGCAAGCCCGGCGGCGCCGACTTCGACAACTGGGTGGGCATGGCCGCGCCGCCGCCCAAGATCGTGCTGCCGCCGTCCGACATCCTGGGCTACGGCCCGATCGCCGAAGAGCTCGACGCCGGGCGCATGGGCCTGCTGTGGGGCGAGGCCCGCGCCATCGCCGATCCGCCCACCAAGCCCGCCACCATGACGGCCGACGAGGCCATCGCCACCAGCGTGACGATGAAGGTCTGGGGCCTGCTGATGGACGCCAAGACCGAGGTCGACCTGACTTCGCCGTACCTGGTGCCGGGCGAGCGCGGCATGGCCGCCTTCGAGGACCTGGCCAAGCGCAAGGTCAAGCTCACGCTGCTGACCAACTCGCTGGCGGCCAACGACGAGCCGCTGGTGCACACCGGCTACGCGCGCTACCGCCAGCGGCTGCTGGAAAGCGGCGCCGACCTGTACGAGCTGAGCCCGCAGCGCACCAGCGCGGGCGAGCGCTTCGGCATGTTCGGCAAGTCGCTCGGCCGGCTGCATGCCAAGACGGCGGCGATCGACAAGACGCGCATCTTCATCGGCTCGATGAACCTCGACCCGCGCTCGGCGAGCCAGAACACCGAGATGGGCGTGGTGGTCGACAGCCCGCAGCTGGCGCGCGAGATGCTGCGCATCATCAACATCAGCAAGCTGCAGAACTCCTACCGGCTGCGGCTGGCCAAGGACACCGGCACGCTGCAGTGGCTCACCAACGACGGCGAGAAGGAAATGATCCTGACCTCGGAGCCGGAGTCGGGATTCTTCCAGCGCTTCTACAACATGCTCATTGCGCCGATCGTTCCCGAGATGCTGTTGTAGCCTCGGGGGATGGCGCAGACTTTCACCTCGTTGTCCGCCCCCCAGGTCATGCTGTGGGGCGTGCTTTTTTTTGGCGGTATCTACCTTGGTTTCGGCGGCCTCACGTGGCTGCTGACCAAGCGCGTGCTGCCGGCACTGGGCATCGGGCGCGTGCTCGACCCGCGGCCGCTTCAGCCGGGCCAGCTGCGGCGCGAACTGGGGCAGTCGGGCGTGTCGGTGCTGATCTTCGGGCTGGGCATGGTGTTTCCGTGGGGCTTGCTGCAGCTGGGCTGGGCGCGGCTCGACGGCGAAGCGGGCTGGCGGCAGGTCGCGCTTGAAATTCTCGTGCTCGCGGTCTGGAACGACGTGCATTTCTGGGTCAACCACCGCCTGTTGCACACGCGCTGGCTGCGGCGCTTTCACGGGCCGCACCACCGCTCGTTCGTGACCACGCCCTGGGCCACCTACAGCTTCCACCCGATCGAGGCGCTGATGCTGGGCAACGTGATCCTGCTGCCGATGGTGGTGCACGACTTCAGCTTCTGGGCGCTGGCGGCGGTGCCGGTGTTCAGCCTGTTCTTCAATTGCGTCGGGCATTCGAACTACGACTTCTTCACGGGCGTGTCGTACAGCCACTGGTTCGCGGCGAGCCGGCGGCACCACCTGCACCACGCCGTGCACAACGGGAACTACGGCTTCCAGTTCACGTTCATGGACCGGCTGTTCCGCACCCGCATCGCGGCCGACGCCGCCGAGCCGCTTTTCCAGGCCTTTCGCAAGAAGCATGGCGCCACGACCACCGCCTGACGCACGACCTCGCTGGCCGAGGCTGCGCCACTGGCGGGACTGGCAGAGCCTGGCCTATCTCGCGGCGCTGCCCGCGCTGGCGGCGTGGCAGTGGGTGCACGGCTTCCATGCCGTGCTCTATGCGCTGATGCTGTTCCTCACGCTGGGCGTGGGCGTGATCCACCACAACCACGTGCACCTGCGCATGTGGCGCGGGCGGCGCATGAACCGGCTGACCGACTCGTGGATCACGCTGCTGCAGGGCCACCCGACCTTCGTGTTCTGGCCCGCGCACGTGGCCAACCACCATCGCCACCGGCATGGCCCGAAGGACGTGGCGCGCACCTACCGTTTCGGCGGCGACACCAACCACCTGCGGGGCTACCTGCTGCACCCGTTCCAGGCGGTGTGGGTGCTGATGCCGGTGTTCTTCGCGTGGCTCGGGCGGCTCAGGCGGCACCGGCGCGGCGCGTGGCGCTACTGCATCGCGCAGTACGTGCTGTGGCTGGGCAGCTGGGCGGTGCTGCTGGCGCTCGACTGGCGCAAGGCGCTGGTCTTCGTGATCGTGCCGCAGCTGCACGGCCTGCACTGGCTGCTGGCGACCAACTACCTGCAGCACGCGCACGCCGATGGCCGAAAGACGCGGCCCGCGGCCTCCTCGAAGGAGGCGCCCGGCGATACCCCAGGTACCCGGCTGAACTACGCCCGCAATTTCGAGGGGCTGGTGAACCCCTTGCTGTTCAACATCGGCCTGCACACCGCACACCACGAGAACCCGCATGCCCATTGGTCCGAGCTCACCCGCCTGCACGACACGCGCTACCGCGCGCAGGTGGACCCGGTGCTCAACGAGGGCGGGCTGGTGCCGTACATGGTGCGCGTGTTCGTGCTGGGGCCCGTGTGGCCGCGTTTTCGCAGCCGCCCGCTGATGCCTCCCGATTCATCCATCACCTGAACCCATGCCCGTTTCATTCCAACGCGTCTACCTCGAAAGCGCCGGCTATTTCATGCCGGGCGAGCCCGTTCCCAACGACCGCATGGACGCGTACATCGCGCCGCTCAACCGCATGTCGGAGCGCATCAAGCGGCGCATCCTGGCGGAGAACGGCATCCTCACGCGGCACTACGCCATCGACGCGGAAGGCGTGACGCAGCACACCAACGCCCAGCTTGCGGCCGGCGCCATTCGCGACTGCCTGCGGCGCGGCGGGGCGGAGCTGTCGCGCGTGTCGCTGCTGGCCAGCGGCTCGTCGGGCGGCGACACGCTGATGCCGGGTTTCGCCAACATGATCCAGGGCGAACTGGCCGCGCAGCCGATGGAAACGCACTCGGTGCACGGCATCTGCGCGGCGGGCGTGTCGGCGATCCAGACGGCGGCGCAGGGCATCGAACTGGGCGCGCACCGCTCGGCCATGGCGGTGGCCAGCGAGATGCCGTCGCGCCTGTTCAAGCGCTCGCGCTTCGCGGCGCGCGGCTACGAGACCGACTTCGACTCGCACTTCCTGCGCTGGATGCTGTCCGATGGCGCGGGCGCCTTGCTGCTGTCCGACGGCACGCCCGCACTGGCCGGCGTGCCGGGGCTGCGCCTGAAGCTGAAGTGGGTGCACCAGCGCGCCTTCTCGGGCGACTACCCGGTCTGCATGCAGCTGGGCCTGACCGAAGACCGCGCGCGCGGGCACCTCGACTTCGGCTCGTGGGCCGAGGCGGAAGCGGCGGGCGCCTTGTCGCTGCGGCAGGACATTCGCCTGCTGCCGCACCTGTTCGACATCGGCATCCACGAGTACGCGGGTCTCGTGCGCGACGGCTGGGTCGATCCGAAGCGGGTCGATCACTTCCTGTGCCACTACTCGTCGGAAAAATTCATCCCGGTGGTCGAGGACCTGATGGCCAAGGCCGACCTGTCGATTCCGCGCGAACGCTGGTGGAGCAACCTGGCCTGGCGCGGCAACACCGGGGCGGCGTCGATCCTGGTGATGCTGGCCGAGTTTCTGCACACGAAGACGCTGAAGCCCGGCGAGCAGATCTTCTGTTACGTGCCGGAGTCGGGGCGCTTCATGGCCGCGTACATGCTGCTCGAGGTGGAGGCGGTGGAACCGGTGGGGGCCGCGCCCGTGGCGGTTGCGCCCCGCGCCGCGGCAGTGCCCGACGACGACCTGGTCATCGCGCCCCCGCACGACCCGGCCGCCGCGCCCGAAGGCCTGGGCGCCTTGCTCACCGAGCTGGCAGCCATCTGGCACGACTACCGCTCGCGCGTCTGGCGCACGCCGCTGGTGCGCCAGATCCGCGAGCGCCGCTTCGCCGTGCCCGACTACCTGAACTGGATGGCGCAATGGGTGCCGCAGGTGCGTGAAGGCAGCCTGTGGATGCGCGAAGGCGCGGCCTCGCTGAGCGAGCCGTACCAGATGCTGGCCTCGCTGATCGGCGTGCATGCGGGCGAGGAACAGAACGACTTCAATATCCTCTTCAGCGACTACCGCAAGGCGGGCGGCACGGTCGAGCGCATCGAAGACCTGCGCCGCAACCCCGGCGGCGAAGCGCTCAACGCCTACCTGCACGGGCTGGCGGCCACGCGCGACCCGATCGGGCTGCTGGGCGCGATCTACATCATCGAGGGCACGGGCCAGCGCATCGTGCCGGCGCTGCTGCCGCTGCTGAAGGCCAGCCTGAAGCTGCCGCCCGACGCCTTCCGCTTCCTCGAGTACCACGGCCACAACGACGAACATCACCTGAGCCGCTGGCTCACGGCGGTCGAGATGGTGATGGCCGTGGAAGGGCAGGCACGTGCCGCGCGCCAGATTGCCGACACCGCGCGCCACACGGCCGCGCTGTACCTGATGCAGTTCCAGCACATCACCGAAAACCGCACCGAACGAGTCTCCGAATGAATCACCGAGCACAGGCCCCATGGACCGAACCCCTGATTTCCTGACCCAGGCGCACGACGAGCGCGACCCCAGCCCCTGGCTGGCGCTGTACCTCGACCAGAGCACGCCGCTGCCCGACAACGTGAAGTCGGCGTGGCTGGCCGACTCGAGCTCGGGCTCGCGGCAGTACCTGCTGCCGTTCCTGCGGCCGCTGGCGCGGCTGACGATCATCCTGATCCAGATCGTGAAAGTGTTTGTTCCGCGCAACTGGTCGCATTCGATGCTGCTGCACCGGTTTTTGGCGTGGGGGCTCAAGCGCTTCGTGTCGCCGGAGGCCAACTGGCTGATCCTGCGGCACTTCCACCTGGGCTCGCAGGTGCTGGCCTTCATCGGGCGGAACTCGCCGGCGCCGGTGGCCACGAACCCGCTGGAACCGGCCGACATCGACGCGCTGAAGGACGAGATGTTCCTCAAGCACGACCTGAACCTGTTCAATTTCGTGATCCGCCTGAACACGGCCCTGCGCGACAAGGGCCTGACGCTGTGCAAGGCCGAGAACGTCGATTTCTCGATGATCAAGGAGCCCGGGCTGCGGCTGGAGGACATGCCCCAGGGCAGGCTCAACTTCCTCGACCTGCAAAGCGCCATCGAGCTGTTCACGCCGCTCTACCAGCTGATGCTCACGGACAACGATTTCTGGCGGGCGGCGAATTCCTTGCAACTGGACGAAACCATCGGCATCTACACGGCAACCCTGCTGGACGCGCCGGAACACCTCATTCTGGTCAACAACAAGCACCCGCTGGTGCCGCTGTCGACCCTGCGGGCCGGGCACCGGCTGGTGATCCACGGTTTGTCGACCGAAATGCTCCACAGCCTGCTCCAGCGGATGCAGGCGGCGCAGCGCGCGGGGGAGTCGGAGACATCCCTGTACGAGCAGCCACTTGCATAGGCGTATGCTGCCCCCAGATGGAAAATCATGAACACCACCGATAATCCGTCTCCCAAGACCGATCTGGCAGTGACCCACGTGCTGGCGCAACTGCTGGAAAAGCTCGAGCACAGCCCGGTGCCCGTCGGCGCAGAGCAATACCGCTCCGTCGTCGAGCACCTTGTGCACGAGTTCGAAGATGTCGAACAAGGCGCCGAACTCGGCCGCCTGCTCGATGCCTATCCGGCCGCGGCCGAGGTTTATGAGAACCTCAACTACCAGCACGCCGGGCTTTGCCGCTCGGCGCTCGACGCTTCCCTGGCTGCTGAAGTCAGCGCCCGGGAAGCCATTGCACGCGCCATGCGCCGTGCCGAACCGAACAGCAAGGACAAGATGCATGGCGAAGGGTGAAGTGAAAACGGCGGTGGTGGCGGACGGCCTGCGTTACAAGTCCAAGGCGCCGGGTTCGCCGTTCCGCGCTTCGGCGTCTTTCAGCGGCGCGACCATGTCGTGCTTCATGTGCGGCAAGCACCGCGTGCGCTCGCAGCTGCGCACCCGCCAGGTGCTGGGCAAGTCCCAGACCGTTTGCGCGCCTTCGTGCAAGGCGCTCGACGAATCCCTGGAATAGGGGCCAGAATCGGGCGGCCGACAGGGTACCCTGTTAGCACGCCCGCGAGACGTTTTGGCGACATTCCCACGTGCATAAGTCACGGATTGGCTTCCACATCGGCCCCAATCGCTATACAGTTGGAAACAAATGATGCAGCTAATTGCATTTATTCCTAAGTTCTAATTTGTAGTCGATTTCCAATGAATTGCAGCCACGCCATCGACGCCCCGGGCGGGACCACATGGAATTCAATGCTTGCAAAGGGTTTGAGCCATGGCTAAACCGCGCGCCGTCATCATGCAGGTGGTCAAGCGCTCCTCGGGCAGCGCGACCCACCATGTCGAGTTCCTGATGGACGACAACTTCGCCGAGCGCCTGCGTCAGCTGCGTTCGCTGGTGCCGCCCCTGGGAAGCCTCAACCGGCAACGCGACCTGGTGATCGACAAGGTCCGCGTGCGCCTGCCCAACGCCATCTGGCGCTCGGGCAACGAGATCGACATGGACGGGGGCGTGGACGGCTCCTGCATCGTCATCGCGGCCGAAGGCTCGTTCAACTGCGGTGGCAAGGACCGCAAGACGCGCGAGAAGCTCGTGACGTACAACTTCTCGATCGCCCGCCTGCTCGAACTGCACGCCGAACGCTCGGAAGGCGAGACCTTCTACATCCGCGACGGTGTGTTCGCCAACGACGAACCGGCCGAGTCGCCGGCCGGCCGCTGGGTCATCTCTATGCACGAGCTCGAAACCGTGATGCGCGTGCCCGATGCACCCTCCGATTTCGACACGCTGCATGACCTCACGCTGCGCCCCGAGCACCAGCAGATCGCCACCGGCGTGCCGCAGCGCTCCAGCTACAACTGATTCGGCTTCAAGCAGCGGTAGGGGTAGCCGCGGCCTCCGAGGCTGCGGCGCCAGCGCCTACCGGCGTGTACTGCGCGCGGTTGTCCGCCAGCCAACGCTCCGACAGGCTGCTGTCCTGCTGCGCCGGATGGAAGTCCGCGCGCAGGTAGCTGCGCCAGCCGGCCAGGTTGCCGCGCAGCAGCCCGTCGCGGCTCAGCAGGATGCGCGCGGCGCTCTTCCAGGTCGACCACTTCCACAGCTGCTTCTCGTGGCGCAGGTTGTCGATGGTCTGGCGCATCAGGTCGCCGAGAAACATCATCGTCACGCGGCGGAACCAGCGGTTGCGCCATTCGTCGGAGCCGCCTGCGGCCTTGTAGACGTCGAAGGCCACGCTCTTGTGCTCCAGCTCTTCGGCGCTGTGCCACAGCCACATGGTGCGCAGGCGGGGCTCGGCGCCGTCGAGGATCTGCGGGTGCGCCAGCAGCCACTCGGCGAACATCGCCGTGAAGTGCTCGGTGGCCGCCGTCACCGCCAAGGCATGGCGCGGATCGGCTTGCTCCATCAGGGTCAAGCGCTTGCTGGCGCGCGCGGTCCAGCCGTCGACCAGGCCCTGGCTCTCGAGGTGGTTGTTGAACAGCGAATGGATGCGCCGGTGCGTCGCTTCCTGCCCGATGAAGCCGCGCACGTCGGCGCGGTGCTTGTCCTGCGCCTCGGGCGGCAGCGTGGCCACGGCGTCGCGCACCGCGTCGATGAAGAACTGCTCGCCGAAGGGAAAACTCATCGACAGGGCGTTGAAAAAGGCGCTCGAGAAGGCGTCGCCGCCACACCAGTTGCGGGCGAAGGGCGACTGCAGGTCGATCAGGAGACGGCGGACGACGAGTTCGGTCATGGGGAGCGGGCCTCGGGAAAACACGGCATGCGTGGAGTGGAAAACCGGCGCAACGTTGGTACAACGTCGTACCGCATGCCGTCATGGTGCAATTGTGAACTGGTACTGTCAAGTACCGGGCCGTAGGAAAATGTACCTTCCATGAGCGAAACCATCGATAAAGCAGCCCCCTCCAAGTCCGCCGAGGGCCCGGGCAGCGAGCACTACACGCGTCTTCTCCAGGGCATGGCGCAAGCCGTGGCCGCCAAGGGCTATGCCGAGACCACCATTGCCGACATCGTGCGCGAGGCCGCCGTGTCGCGCCGCACCTTCTACGAACACTTCAGCACCAAGACCGAGTGCCTGATCGCGCTCTATGAAACCGCCAGCCGCCTCGCGCTGCAGGCCGTGAGCGAGGCCTTCGACCCGGTGCAGCCCTGGCACGCGCAGGTCGAGCAGGCGATGACCGCGTACTTCGATTACCTGGCGCAAGACCCCGTGCTGCTGCGCACGCTCTTCGTCGAGATCCTCGGCCTGGGCATGCCCGGCCTGGTGGTGCGGCGCCGCGTGAACGACGAGATCGCCAACTTCATCCAGGTGGCAATCAACAGCAGCGGCAGTGCCGAAGGCCCTCCCGCGCACCTGACCGGCGAAATGGCCATGACCGTGGTCGGTGGCATCAACGAACTGGTGCTGCAGGCCATCGAGCAGGACCGTGCGGGCGACCTGCGCGAGCTGGTGGCGCCCGCCACGCGGCTGGTGCGCGCGGTGGCCGCCGAGAGCCGACGCTAGGCTGATTGAACGGGTTTCGCGCCGGCGGCGCGCGGCGTGGCCGCGAGCCACAGCGTCAAGAGGCCTGAGAAGATCAGGGCGGCCAGCACGCCGAGGCAGGGCAGCACGTCATGCAACGGCGCGCCCATCTGGTTCAGCCGCAGCGAGGCCTGGATGCCCGAGGTGCTCGGGAAGACCCAGCGCAGCGCCTGCAGCGGCCCCGGCAAGGCCTCCACGGGCCACGAGAAGCCCGAGAGAAAGGCCATCGGCAGGGCAGTGAACAGCAGCACCTGCAGGGCCCGCTCGCGGTCGCGGAACCAGCAGCCCAGCAGCAGGCCGAGCGTGCAGATCGCCGGCACGTAGAACGCCAGCAGCACCAGCGCGCCCCACGGGTTGCCGCCGCGCGGATAGTCCTGCAGGAAGAACACCCAGCCGAAGTAGAAAAGCCCGCTCAGGTAGCCGAACACCGAGAGCGCCCCCAGCCGTCCCAGCCACGCACCCATCGAGGCCCGCAGCCGCCCGGCCTCGGCCCAGGTGCCCGCGAGCATTGCGGCGCCCATCAGCAGCGTCTGCTGCAGGATCAGCAGCGCCACCGCCGGCACCACGTAGCTGCCGTAGCCTTCGGTCGGGTTGAACAGCGCGACCAGTTGCGTGTTGAGCGGGCTGCGGCTGCGTGCGGCCTGGACCGCGCTCTGGCCGCCGGCCTGCAGCTTGCGGATTTCCACGCCCGCCGACACCGTGCCCACGGCCTCGGAGAAGCCGTACAGCACCGCCTTGTTGAGCAAGGCATACGCGCCGTTGCCCTCGATGGTGACAACCGCCGGCGTGCCGCGCAGCACGTCGCGCTTGAGGTCCGCCGGCAGCAGCGCGTAGCCCTCGATCTCGCCGCGCCACAGCGCCTGCTGCGCCTCGTGCACGTCGCCCGTGACCATGCGCACGTCGAGCCGCGGGTTGGCCATCGCAAAGCGCGCGATCTGCCGCGACAGCGAGCTGTGGTCCTGGTCGACCACCGCCACCGGCACGCGCGTCACGGCCTGCGTGCCGTAGGGCCACGGGTAGAAGAAGCCGTAGATGATGGGCGCGAGCAGCATGATCAGCACCACGCCCTTGTCGCGCAGCACGGCCAGCGCGGTGTCGCGCCATGCGGCGCCGAGGTGGGTGCGTTCGTTGGTCGCCATCAGCGTGCGCCCCAGCTCTCGGGTGCCCTGGCGGCCCGCGCCAGCGCCCCGGCGCACAGCGCCAGCAGCACGGCCGTGCCCAGCACCATCCACAGCGGCGTCGCCGCCGAGTGCGCCAGCGGCGCGCCCATCTGCAGCTGCTCCATCTGCACGCGGATGTAGTGCGTGTAGGGCAGCAGGCTGGCCCATGCGTGCGCGAAGAAGGGCATTGCCACCAGCGGAAAGCCCACGCCGCCGAACGCGAAGGCCGGCGCGGTGATGAAGCCCGTGGCCGACAGCGCGGTGCGCAGCGAGCGCGTGAGACCCGACACGAAAGCGCCGAGCGCGATCGACAGCGCCAGGAACACCACCAGCGCGAACAGCGTCCAGCCGAGCGAGCCGGGTGGATGCCATCCGCGTCCCGCCGTGATCCACAGCATGGCCGCGACCGCCACCGTCGAAAGGCTCGCGAACGGCAGCGCGAGCTTGCCCGCCAGCGCGGCCAGCGCCTCGTGCCAGCGCGGCGCCGCGCCCAGCCATTCGCCGATGCTGCGGTCGCGCAGCTCGCGCCCCACGGCCCACGCGCCCGCCGTCATCGCAAGGATGTGCAGCAGCGCCGGGATCAGCGCGGCACCCAGAAACTGTTCGTAGTCGGTCGAGGTGTTGAACAGCGCCACCATGCTGGCCTTGATCGGCTCCATGCTCACGCGCGCGGCCCGCATCGACTCGCCGCGCTTGTTGCGCACCGTGAGCTCCACGCCGCCCGACACGGTGGCCACCGCGGTGCGCACGTCGCGCTGGATCAGGCTCGAATGCGTGCCCAGCTGCGCGTTGTGCAGCAGCACGACCTGGCCGACGCGGCCTTGCTTCACGTCGCGGCTCAGGTCGCGCGGCAACTGCACCGCCGCATCGACCGCGCCGTTGGTCAGCGCGCGCGCCATCTCGCCTTCGTCGCCGTATTGCTGCACCACGCGCAGGCCCGGCGTGGCGTCGAGAAATCGCACCAGCTGGCGCGAGAGGGACGAGTGGTCCTGGTCGAGCACGCCGATCGGCAGTCGCTCGGGCAGGCCGGCCGAGAAGATCCACCAGATCAGCCACACCGCGAGCAGCGGCACCCACGAGATCATGGCGAGGTCCCACGGGCGCGTGCGCAGCAGCGCGAATTCGCGCCGTGCGCTGGCGGTGGAGAAGCCGCGCAGGCTCATCGAAGAAGTCCGTGCGGGCTCAGTCGACCAGCACGCTCATGCCGGGCCGCGCGCCTTCGATCGGCTTCACGGGCCGCGCGCGAACCTCGAAGGTGCGCACATCGAAGCCGTTGCCGCCGCGCGTGGCGCGCCACGTCGCGAAATCGGGCAGCACGGCGCTGTAGTAGACCTTGAAGCGCGCCGTGCGTTTGCCTTCCGCCAGCGCGGGCAGGCGCGCATCGAATTCGCTGCCGAGCGCGAAGCGCGCGAGACGGTCTTCGCGCACGTTCAGCACCAGCCACTGGTCGGCCAGGTCGACCACGGTGACCACCGCCACGCCTTGCGGCGACAGCTCGCCGACCTTGGCCAGCACCTTCGCCACCTCGCCGCCGACGGGGCTGCGCAGCTCGGTCTCGGCCTTGGCGGCTTCGGCCTCGGCGACCACGCCGGCCACCTGGCGGGCCTGCGCGCTGGCCGCGGCCTTGTCTTCCGGCCGTGCGCCGCTGCGGGCCATGTCGTACTGCGCCCTGGCCGCGATGGCGGCGTCGCGCGAGGCCTTCCAGTTGGCTTCGGCCTCGTCGCGCTTCTGGTCGGCCACCAGGCCTTCGCGCGCCAGCCCGTCGACACGGCGCAACGAGGTCTGCGCAAGCTGCGCCGCGGTTTCGGCGCGCTGCCACTGCATGCGCGCCATCTCGATTTCCTGCGGCCGCGCGCCGTTCTGCGCCTTCTCGGCCACGGCCTGCGCGGCCTGTTCGGCGGCGGTGGCCTGGGCCAGCTTGGCGCGCACCTCGGGGCTGTCCATGCGCACCAGCACCGCGCCGGCGGCGATGCGGTCGCCTTCCTTCACCAGCACTTCGGCCACGCGCGCCGTCACCTTGCCGGCCACGTCGGTCTCGCGCGCCTCCATCTGGCCCTGGAACACCTCGGGTGCGGGCTGCGACGCGCGCCAGAAGCCCCACACCAGCACCGCCAGCACCAGCAGGGCGGCGAGTATCGCGATCAGTTTGCGGGTCTTGGCACTCATCATCAATTCACCCTTACGTCGGCACGCGCGACGTAGTCGGAAAACCTGTCGGAAAGGCCGGCGCTCTCGAGCAGTTGCGCGAGCGCCTGCACGTAGTCGTTGGCGGCCTGCGCGCGTTCGGTCAGCACCTTGGCCTGGTTGGTCTCGGCGTCGATCAGGTCGAGCGTGGTGCTCGTGCCTTCGCGCAGGCCCGAGGTGCGCAGCTTGACGACCTCTTGCGCCAGCGCGACCGAGGCCTTCATTTCCATGTACTGGCGCCGCGCGTTCTCCAGCGCGCGCCAGTTGCGCTCCACCAGCAGCGAGATGTCGCTGCGCGCCTGCGCGTCGGTGCGCTCGGCCTGCTCGATCTGCTTGAGCGAGGCGGCCGACAGGGCGCTGCGGTCGACCGAGTCGTACAGCGTCCAGCGCACGCCGACGCCGGCCACCCAGTCGGCATTGCCGCTCTTGAGTTCGCGCGTGCCGAAGGCAATGATCTGCGGGCGGCGCAGTGCCTCCTCGCCTTCGTGCAGTTGCTCGGCCTGCGACTTCTTGGCGGCGACCTTGCCCAGGCCGGGGTGCCGCGTGAGCGCCGAATCGATGAAGTAGCCCAGCGGCTCGACCGGCGTGCTGATGATGAACAGCGGCGTCTGCGGTGCCACGCTGCCGTCGGCGCGCACCGTGCGCGCCAGCGCCACGGCCGCCAGCGCGGCGTCGTCTTCCGCCTTGCGCGCATTGCGGCGGGCTTCCTCGTACGCCGCGCTGGCCTGCAGCCGCTCGACGCGCGAGATCACGCCGGCCGCGAGCATCTTCTGCGCCGCCGAATCGTGTTGCGCGATGGTGCGCTCGGCCTGCGCGCGCAGCGTGGCCGCGCGCTGCGCGAGCTGGGCGCCGAAGTAGCGCTGCACCAGCAGCGTGTCGACCTCGTGGCCGGCCTGCTCGGCATCGGCCTGCGCCTCGCGCGTCTGCGCCGACACGAAGCCGCGCACCGCGTCGGTGGCGCCGCCCACGTACAGCGGCCACACCGCCGAGATCGAGGTGTTGGTCCCGGTGTCGTGGCGGTTCAGCGTGTAGCTGTTGGGCAGTTGCGGAATCGGCACGCGCGAGATGAAGCTCTGGATCGACGAGGGCAGCGAGGAGCCGATCTGCCCGAGCTTCTGGTTGAGCGGATCGAGGTCGAGGTTCAGGTTGGCGTTGTAGGCATAGGCCAGGCCAGAGATGCTGACCACCGGGCCGCCCAGGCGCTTGACGCCTTCGCCCTGCAGCTCTTTGGACTCGACCGCGGCGCGGGCGGCGGCCAGCTTGTCGGAGCGGTCGATCATGCGGGCGCGAGCGGCGTCGAAGCTCAGCGACAGGGCGTCGCCCCGGGGCTGGGCCTGCGTTTGCACCTGCGTCTGCGCCTGCGCCTGCGCCTGCGCGAAGGCCGCGGCGCCAAGCCCGAGCATGGCCGGCAGCAGAAGCAGGGAGGGCAGAAGGGCGGGGCGAGGTCGTGTCATCGTTTCAGGCGGCCTTGCGCAGCAGGGCGTCGAGCTCCTGCTGCAGGATCACGGGGAACGCGGCCTGCACCGCGCCGGTAGCGAGCGGGCGCGCCTTCTCGAGCAGCTGGGCGGTGCGCTCGGGGTCGATGGGGTTGCCGCTCAGCAGGCTGTCGGCCAGCGTGCGCAGCCAGTGGCGTGCCACGGTCCGCAAGGTGCGGGCCATGGTTTCCTGCATGCCGATCGCGGCTTCCAGGGGCAGCCCGAGCGCGGCCAGCTGTTCGGCGACCTGGCCGAGCGCGGGGCTGAGCATCTGCACCTGGCCGTCGGGCAGCTCGCGCATCAGGCCGGCCTTGGTGGCCCGCGCGAGCAGGGCGGGCGTCATCTGGCCCTGCCACTTGGCGGCCAGCGCCTTGGCCGAGACCACCACCGGTTGCTCTTCGGCGAACAGGCTGCCCGAGACGGAGCGCGCCACGGCCACCAGGTCGGGCCAGGACGAGGCCGGCGCGCGCGCGAAGATGCGGCGGATGGCCTCGATGCCGAAGCCCTGGTCGCGCAACGCGCGGATCAGCCCGAGGCGTTGGGCATGCTCGTCGCCGTACAGCCCCAGGCGTCCGCGCAGGCGGGGCGGCGGCAGCAGCCCGGCCGTGGTGTAGGCGCGGATGTTGCGCACCGTGACGCCCGTGCGCGCGGCCAGTTCCTCGATGGAAAGGGCTTGATCGGCGTCGGGAGCGGCGGTGGTGTTCATGTGACGGATTGAATGTTACATCGTAAACGTCACATAGATCGGTTCTAGATCTGGATGGTCGGCTTGTAGTCGGCGAGCAGCACTTCCTTCCACTTGCCGAAGAGTGCCATCAACCCGACCGCCACCGCGCCCGACAGCACCACCACGCCGCAGGCGTGCGCCCAGCCGTTGTCGAAGGCGCCGAACATCACGGCGCGGAAGGCCTGCACCACCCAGCTGAAGGGCAGCCAGCTGTGCACGTCGCGGAAGAAGCCGGCCGACAGCTCCACCGGCAGCACGCCGCCGCCGGCCGACAGCTGCAGCGTGAGCAGCAGCACGGTCAGGATGCGCCCGAAGTCGCCGAACACATGCAGGATGGCGAACAGCACCACCAGGAACACCAGCGAGGCCAGCGCCATCGTGAGCGCCAGCGCCGCCACCCGCGGCGCCTGCACCTGCAGCACGCCCAGCAGCGTGGCCAGCACCAGCGCCACCTGCAGCAGCACGATGAGCGCCGGCATGGTGATCTTGCCGAGCGTCTTCGCCAGCCTCGGGTAGTGGGTGTGGTCGGCCAGCACGATGCGGATGTTGAACAGGTAGCCGGCCATCACCGCGCCGATCCACAGCGCCACCGACACCATGTTGGGCACGAAGGCGCTGCCGTTGTTGGCCACCGGCGCCACCACCTCGACCTTGGGCTCGACCGAGTCGGCCAGGCCCGAGGCGCTGCCCTGGATGCGCGTGATCGAAGCGGGCAGGGCGGCCTCGATGGTGCGCACGCCCGTCAGCAGCCGCTGCGCGCCTTGCGAGAGTTGCGCGCCGCCCTGCATGAATTCGTCGAGCTTGCGGTCTTCGGGCAGCTTGCCGGCCATGGTGCGGATGCCGGCGGACAGCGCCCCCATGCCGTCGGTGAGCTTGCCGACGCCGCCTTCCAGCGCCGAGGCGCCGGCCACGAGCTTCTGGTTGCCTTCCTCGGCCTTGGCCATGGCGGCCTGCGCCTGGCCGAGGCCGCCGCGCAGCTTGTCGGCGCCGGCCGCGAGCTCGCCGGCGCCCCGGGCGAGGCGGTCGCCCACGAAGGGAATGTCGGCCGACTCCTTCTGCATCCGTCGCGCGCCGTCGCCGAGCTGGCTGGCGCCGCCGGTCAGCTGGTCGAGGCCGTCGTCGATCTGCGCGAGCCCGCTGCCGAGCTCGCGCTGGCCCGCCGTGAGCTGCTGTGCACCGGACTTGATCGCGCGCAGGTCGGCATCGGCCGGCAGTTTCGACTGGATGGTGCGGATGCCGCCGTTGACCTGCTTGAAGCCGCTGCCCACCTGCTGGGCCGCGGCGCTGTACTGGATGGCGCCGTTGGCCAGCGTCTGGCTGCCGTCGCGCAGCTGCAGCAGCGCCTGCTTGAGCTGCTCCAGCCGCTGTTGCGAGCCCGAGGCGGCGTTCAGCACCAGCTCCCAGCGCTGCTCGTTGAGCATCTCGTTGACCTGGTGCCCGAGCTCGCCCGCGAAGCGGCGGGCCAGGCCGGCCGAGCTGTAGTTGTTGCCCTCCGAGGTGTAGACCACCAGCTGGCCGGCACCGCGGTGCGTGCCTGGCACGGCATTGGCGCTGAAGTCGGCCGGAATCAGCAGCGCGAAGGCCAGGGTGCCGCGCCGCACCTCGGCGCGCGCGGCCTCGGGGTCGGTCATGGTGCGAAAGCCGAAGGCGCGCTTCTCGAGCAGGGAGCGGGTGAGCTCGTCGCCCACGTTCACCGAGTGCGCCATGTAGGTCACGCCGCTGTCCTGGTTCACGATGGCCGCGGGCAGGTCGGCCGTGTGGCCGGCCGGGTCCCACACGCTCGTGAGGTAGATCAGCGCGTAGATCGCCGGCACCACGCCCACCGCCACCACCGCCAGCAGGATGCGCGGAAAGCGCCGCACGATCGCCAGCTCGGCCCGGGCGATGGCCCAGGTGCCGGCAAACAGTGCGTGGAGGTACTGCATGGCGCTAGTGTGTCTCAAGCGCCATGACGGTCTGTTGCAAGCGAGGCCCGTTCAGGACTGTTCAGGCCGGCTTTCGCTGCGCGGGGTCGTAGAAGAACTGTTCCTCCGCGATGCGCTCGCCTTCCCAGCGCTGCCAGGCGATTTCTTCCATGCGCATGGCGCTGCCCCCCTTGAAGGTGAAGTCGAAGACCCAGTGGATCGCCACGTGGTCGCCGTTCACCAGCACCGGCCGCACGCAGGTGGACGCCACCGACTCGGTGCGTGCGAGCACGGCGCTTTCCTGTGCCACCAGCGTGGCGCGGCCGCGCCGCGGCTCGGCCTGGTTCTCGCGCATGGTGGCGTCCTCGGTGTAGTAGTCCACGATGGCCTTGGCATGCGCGCCGCCTTCGACGGCGGCAATGAAGGCTTCGAGCCGCTCGGGCGTGGGCATGTCAGGACTTGACCTTGACCTCCACCCGCCGCGCCTCGGAGGGCGGGCCGTCGGCCTGCGACTGCTCGGGCTTGGCCAGCTCGATCTTGTCTTCGGGCGCACCGGCCGCCTTGAGCGCGTCGCTCACGGCCATGGCGCGCTGCTTGGCCAGCTCGGCATTCTTGGCCGCGTCGCCGCTGGCGTCGTGGTAGCCGCTCACCAGCACGGTGCTGCCGCTCTGCACGGCCTTGATGACGTCGGCCAGCGCCTCCTTGGCGTTGGGCGCCACCTCGGCGCTGGCGCTCGCGAAGTAGAACTTCACGACGCCGTTCTCGACCTTCACCGCCGCGGCTTCCGCGGCCGACACGGCGCCCGCCGCCACCACGGCAGCGGGTGTCGATGGCGCCATCGCGGCCGGTGCCATGGCCGCAGGCGGCGTCTCGACCTTGGCCGGCACGGCCGCGGCCGCATCGCCGGCATGGAACTTCACCACCAGCGGCACGATGAGCAGCGCCACGATGTTGATGATCTTGATCAGCGGGTTCACGGCCGGGCCGGCGGTGTCCTTGTAGGGGTCGCCCACGGTGTCGCCGGTGACGGCGGCCTTGTGCGTCTCGCTGCCCTTGCCGCCGAAGTGGCCGTCCTCGATGTACTTCTTGGCGTTGTCCCACGCGCCGCCGCCCGTGCACATGCTGATGGCGACGAACAGGCCCGTGACGATGGTGCCCATCAGCAACCCGCCCAGCGCCTTCGGCCCGAGCACCAGGCCCACCACGATCGGCACCAGCACCGGCAGCAGCGACGGGATCATCATTTCCTTGATGGCCGCGCCGGTCAGCATGCCCACGGCCTTGCCGTACTCGGGCTTGCCGGTGCCTTCCATGATGCCGGGGATGTCGCGGAACTGGCGGCGCACTTCTTCCACCACCGCACCGGCCGCGCGGCCCACGGCTTCCATGGCCATCGCGCCGAAGAGGTAGGGAATCAGCCCGCCGATGAACAGGCCGACGATCACCATCGGGTCGCTCAAGTTGAAGCTGATGGCCTGGCCGAAGCTCTCGAGCTTGTGGGTGTAGTCGGCAAAGAGCACCAGCGAGGCGAGGCCGGCCGAGCCGATGGCATAGCCCTTGGTCACGGCCTTGGTGGTGTTGCCCACGGCGTCGAGCGGGTCGGTCACGGCGCGCACGCTGGCGGGCAGGTCGCTCATCTCGGCAATGCCGCCGGCGTTGTCGGTGATAGGGCCGTAGGCGTCCAGCGCGACCACGATGCCGGCCATGCTCAGCATCGACGTGGCGGCCACCGCGATGCCGAACAGGCCCGCCAGCGTGTATGAGGCCAGGATGGCGATGCACACGAAGATCACCGGCCAGGCCGTGGAGCGCATCGACACGCCCAGGCCCGCGATGATGTTGGTGCCGTGCCCGGTGGTCGACGCCTGCGCGATGTGCTGCACGGGCTTGTACTGCGTGCCGGTGTAGTACTCGGTGATCCACACCAGCGCCGCCGTGAGCGCCAGGCCCACGAAGCAGGCGCCGAACAGCTTCAGCTGGCTGCCGCTGGGCGCAATGGCGTTGTCGGGAATCAGCCAGCTCGTGATGAACCAGAACGCGATCAGCGACAGCACGCCCGCCACCGCCAGGCCCTTGTAGAGCGCCGGCATCACGTTGACCATGCCCGGCGAGGCCTTCACGAAGAAGCAGCCGATGATCGACGCGATGATCGACACGCCGCCCAGCGCCAGCGGGTACAGCACCGCGTTGGTGGGCGCGGCCGTGACCATCAGCGCGCCCAGCACCATGGTGGCGATGAGCGTCACGGCGTAGGTCTCGAACAGGTCGGCCGCCATGCCGGCGCAGTCGCCGACGTTGTCGCCCACGTTGTCGGCAATGACGGCGGGGTTGCGCGGGTCGTCTTCGGGGATGCCGGCCTCGACCTTGCCCACCAGGTCGGCGCCCACGTCGGCGCCCTTGGTGAAGATGCCGCCGCCCAGCCGCGCGAAGATCGAGATCAGCGAGGAGCCGAAGGCAAAGCCGATCAGCGGGTTGAGCAGGGCCGAGAGGCCGTGCGGCCCGGCGGGAATGCCGCCGGCGGCCAGCACCCAGTAGAAGACCGACACGCCCAGCAGGCCCAGGCCCACCACCAGCATGCCGGTGATGGCGCCGCCGCGGAACGCGACGTCGAGTGCCGGGCCGATGCCGTGCGTGGCCGCCTGCGCCGTGCGCACATTGGCGCGCACCGACACGTTCATGCCGATGAAGCCGCAGGCCCCCGAGAGCACCGCGCCCACCACGAAGCCGACCGCGGTGGTCAGGTCGAGGAAGAGGGCGATGAGCACGGCGAGCACCACGCCGACGATGGCAATGGTGCTGTACTGCTTGGCAAGGTAGGCGGAGGCGCCGGCCTGGATGGCCGCTGCAATCTCCTGCATGCGGGCGTTGCCGGGGTCCTTCGCGAGAATCCAACTTCGGGCCCAGAAACCGTAGGCCACGGCCACGAGGCCACAGACGACGGCCAGTATCAGGGGGGTGTTGCCGATCATGCTTTGCTTCTCCATTCGTTCGTTTAAGACTTGTGGAGACGGACGCCATGAACCCTGCGTGCAACGCGTACGGGAGCATGATTTCCGCCGCGTTGCTTCCTCGAAGCTCACTGCACTTTGGGTGCGGAGCCGATTGGCCAACGGTTGCAATTTACAGGCAAAAACGAGCGCGTGTGCGACCGTGCGGTGACGCGGAAAGTAAACTCCGGGTTTGTCCCCATCCTTCTCATACTTTTCAACTACTCGAAAAACGTCATGTCCTTCGACAAAGTTTCCCCCGGCAAGAACGTCCCCGATGCCTTCAACGTCGTGATCGAAATCCCGATGAACGCCGACCCGATCAAGTACGAAGTCGACAAGGAATCGGGCGCGATCTTCGTCGACCGCTTCATGACGACGGCCATGTACTACCCCGCCAACTACGGCTACGTGCCGCAGACGCTGTCGGGCGACGGCGACCCGGTCGACGTGCTGGTGATCGCACCGTACCCGCTGCTGCCGGGCGTGGTGGTGCCGTGCCGCCCCCTGGGCATCCTGATGATGGAAGACGAAGCCGGCGTCGACGGCAAGGTGCTGGCCGTGCCCACCGACAAGGTGCTGCCGATCTACAGCCACTGGAAGTCGGTCGACGACGTGAACCCGATGCGCCTGAAGGCCATCAGCCACTTCTTCGAGCACTACAAGGACCTGGAAGCCGGCAAGTGGGTCAAGGTGCTGGGCTGGGAAGGCATCGACTCCGCCAAGAAGGAAATCCTGGACGGCATCGCCGCTTACAAGAAGTAAGTTGTTGCCGCCGCAAGGCGGCGTCCGAGGGGCCGCATGCGCATGCGGCCGCTTGGACCAGCGGCTTCAGGCCCGGAGCCTGTTCGAGGCTTCCGAGGCCAGCCGCATCCACTCGCGATTGACCGTTCGCGCGTGGGAGTTCCAGTGGCGTGCCGCCTGCTGGAGCTCATCCCACTGGCGTTGCGCGCCGGTGGCATCCCCTTGTTCAGCCAGCCATGCGATGTAGCGGGCGCGGGTCTCGACCGTGTTGTGCTGGCGCAGCGCGCTTTCGAAGGCCTCGCGTGCCTCCTGTTGCCGCCCGTCGGCGGCCAGGGCGCGGGCGGTGAGCACGGCGACCTCGTCGCGGCGGTAGTCGTCGCGCGTGGCGCGCAGGGACTGGAGCGCCTGCAGCGCCTCGCGCCCGGCGGCGGGGCCGCCCGCGGCCAGCAGCGCGCTGGCCAGGCCGAACTGCAGTTCGGGGTCGGAGGCGAGGGGGCCTTTGAGCGCGTCGCGGTAGTGGCCCACGGCATCGGCGGCCTGGCCGCGGTCGAGTGCGGCCTTGGCCAGGCGCAGCTTGTTCTGCGCGGTGGGCGCGAGGTCGTAGGCCTCGGCGGCGGCGCGGTATTCGCGCTCGGGATCGATGAAGCCGATGGCCGCGCTGGCCACCTTGCCGGCGGTGCGCTGCATGCGCGAGGCGGGCAGGTACTCGACCACGAAGTACACGATGCTGCCGAGCAGCGGGAAGCTGAAAAGAATGATGAGCCAGTACATCTGCTTGCCGTGGCGCATCGCATGCACGGCGAAGAACAGCGCGATGAAGATGTGCAGCCCCAGTCCGACGAATGGCATCGGGTTTCCCTCTGTGTTGTTGTGGATGTCGGGCGCGTTTATAGCAGCCCCGCATGGCCGGGCGGGGGCAGTTCTGGCGGCCGTGGCCCCGCTCAGGCGGCCTTGAACGGGCTGCGCTCGCCCAAGTGGTCCATGTAGTTCTCGATGCCCTCGCCCTCGCGCTCCAGGAAGCGCTCGACCGCGTCGGCGAACGACGGATGCGCCAGCCAGTGCGCGCTGGTGGTCTTCACCGGCATGAGTGCGCGGGCCATCTTGTGCTCGCCCTGGGCGCCGCCCTCGAAGCGCGTCGCCCCGTGCGCGATGCACCAGGCCAGCGGCTGGTAGTAGCAGGCCTCGAAGTGCAGGCAGTCGACGCGCTCCAGCGCACCCCAGTAGCGGCCGTAGGCGACCGGTGGCTCGCCGGGCTGCGTCGACAGCGCGATCAGGCTGGCGGCCATGGGCTTGCCGTTGCGCTCGGCGATGAACAGCAGCCAGGCCTCGGGCATCGTGTCGGCCATGCGCCGGAAGAAGTCGCGTGTGAGGTAGGGCGGGTTGCCATGCTCGCGGTAGGTGCGCTCGTAGCAGCGGTAGAAGAAGTCCCAGTCGGCCTTCGAGATGTCGGCCCCGCGCGACCAGCGAAAGCTCACGCCCGCGTCGGCCACCTTGCGGCGCTCCTGGCGGATCTTCTTGCGCTTGTCGTGCGAGAGGCTGGCGAGGAAGGCGTCGAAATCCGCGTACTGCGCGTTGGTCCAGTGGAACTGCACCGTGTTGCGCAGCATGAGGCCGGCCTCGGTGCAGGCCGCGATGTCGGCGTCGGACCCGAACAGCAGGTGCAGCGACGACAGCGCCTCCTGCTTGCACAGCGCGATGAGCCCCTGCACCAGCAGCGTGCGGCTCTGGGCGTCGCGCGCCAGCAGCCGTGCACCGGGCACGGGCGTGAAGGGCACCGCGACCACGGCCTTCGGGTAGTAGGCGAGGCCGTGCTGTTCGTAGGCGTTGGCCCAGGCCCAGTCGAACACGTACTCGCCGTACGAATGGTCCTTGATGTAGAACGGGCACGCCGCCTGCAAGGTGTCGCCTTGCCACAGCGTGACGAACTGGGGCATCCACCCGCTGTCGGGCGTGGCGCTGCGGCTGTCGTTCAGCGCCGCGAGGTATTCGTGGCGCATGAAAGGCGAGGGCTCGGCCTCGGCGGCGAGCAGCGCGTTCCATGCTTCCGGGCTCACGTCCGACGGCGACGACAGAACCCGAATGACATAATCGTTCAAGCCTTTTTCTTCCTTCTGTATGACGCTCAAGCTCGCCATCGCGCAACTCAATTTTGTGGTGGGCGACCTCGCCGGCAACGCAAAAAAGATCGTCGACGCCGCGCGCCGGGCCCATGCACAGGGCGCGCGCCTGCTGTTGACGCCCGAACTCTCGATTGCCGGCTACGCAGCGGAGGACCTGTTCCTCCGTCCCGCCTTCACCGAAGCCTGTGATGATGCCGTGAAAGGCATTGCCGCCGCTCTGGCCGACCTCAAAGACATGGTCGTGGTGGTGGGGCATCCGACCGGTGGCAGCCTGCGCAGCCGTTCGGTGGCCGTTCAGATGCGCCATAACGCGGCCAGCGTCATCAAGGAAGGCCGCATCCTAGAGACCTATGCCAAGCGCGAGCTGCCCAACTACCAGGTGTTCGACGAGCGCCGCTACTTCACGCCGGGGCAGGGCACCTGCGTGTTCGAGGCGGGCGGTGTGTCGGTCGGCCTCCTGATCTGCGAAGACGCGTGGTTCGACCAGCCGGCCGACTTGGCCCGCGAAAGCGGCGCCGAGGTGCTGGCGGTGATCAATGCCTCGCCGTACCACGTGGGCAAGGAAGGCGAGCGCGTCGCGCGCATGGCCGACCGCGCGCGAGCCGTGGGACTGCCGCTGGTGTACGCGCACCTGGTCGGCGGGCAGGACGAGGTGGTGTTCGACGGCGCTTCCTTCGCCTTGCAGGCCGATGGCGACGTCGCCATGCAGGCCGAGAGCTTCCGGGAGAAGCTGCTGTTTGTGCAGCTGGAGCGCACGGCACACGGCGGCGTGGGCTTCACGGCGGAACCGGCAGCCATTGCGCCGGTGCGCGACGCCGAGGCGCAGCTGTGGGACGCCCTGGTGCTGGGCGTGCGCGACTACATCGGCAAGAACGGCTTTCCGGGCGCCATCCTGGGGCTCTCGGGCGGGATCGACTCCGCATTGGTGCTTGCCATCGCGGTCGATGCACTGGGCAAGGACAAGGTCCGCGCGTTGATGATGCCTTCGCCCTATACCGCCGACATCAGCTGGATCGACGCGCGCGACATGGCCGAGCGCCTGGGCGTGCGCTACGACGAGATTTCCATCAAGCACACCTTCGAGTCGTTCAAGGGCGCGCTGGCCGAGGAGTTCAAGGGCCGGCCCGACGACACGGCCGAGGAGAACATCCAGGCCCGCATCCGCGGCACGCTGCTCATGGGGCTGTCGAACAAGTTCGGCTCGATCGTGCTCACCACCGGCAACAAGAGCGAGATGGCCACCGGCTACTGCACGCTGTATGGCGACATGGCGGGCGGTTTCGCGGTCATCAAGGACCTGCTGAAGACCACGGTGTTCGCGCTGGCGCGCTGGCGTAACGCCCACGACCCGTACGGAACCGGCACGCAGCCGATTCCCGAGCGGATCATCACGCGCCCCCCCAGCGCCGAGCTGCGGCCCGACCAGACCGACCAGGACAGCCTGCCGCCCTACGACATCCTCGATGGAATCCTGGCACGCTACATGCAGGACGACGAGGGCATCGACGAGATCATTGCCGCGGGCTACGACCGCGCGGTGGTCGAGCGTGTTGCACGGCTGATCAAGATCAACGAATACAAGCGGCGCCAGGCGCCGGTAGGCATCCGGGTGACCCATCGAAGCTTCGGCAAGGATTGGCGTTACCCTATCACCAGCAAATTCAACGAAACCGCCGGAGCACAAATCCCATGAAGCAGATCACCGCCATCGTCAAACCCTTCAAGCTCGAGGACGTGCGCGAGGCCTTGGCCGAAGTGGGCGTCACCGGCCTGACCGTCACCGAGGTCAAGGGCTTCGGCCGGCAGAAGGGGCACACCGAGCTCTACCGCGGCGCGGAGTACGTGGTCGACTTCCTGCCCAAGATGAAGGTCGAAGTGGTCGTGAACGAGGCCGATGTGGAGCGCTGCATCGAGGCCATCGTCAATTCGGCGCGCACCGGCAAGATCGGCGACGGCAAGATCTTCGTCACCAGCGTGGACCGCATCGTGCGCATCCGCACCGGTGAAGAGAACGAAAACGCCGTCTGAAACAAGAAAGCCCCCGGTGACGGGGGCTTTTTGCTGGCGATGGCGAGAGGGAGGCGGGTCAGAGGTTTTCCGACAGCCTGTCTTCGCGCGGATGCAGCGGCACTTCGGCACGCAGCGCCGTCAGCAGCTCGGGCACCTCGGTGCCGGTGCGGATCAGGTTCATCTGCCATTCGCCCATGAACCCCTCGCGCACGCTGTGCGCCAGGAAGCCCAGCAGGCCGTCGTAATAGCCGGCGGTGTTCAGGATGCCGGTCGGCTTGTCGTGGTAGCCGAGCTGGCGCCAGGTCCAGATCTCGAACAGTTCCTCGAAGGTGCCGATGCCGCCCGGCAGGGCAACGAAGGCGTCGGCGCGCTCGCCCATCATGGCCTTGCGCTCGTGCATGGTGTCGACCACGTGCAGTTCGTCGCACAGGGGGTTGGCCAGTTCCTTGTCGACCAGCGCCTTGGGAATGACGCCGACCACGCGGCCGCCGGCCTGGCGGGTGGCCTCGGCCACCGTGCCCATCAGGCCGGTGCGCCCGCCACCGTAGACCAGTTGGCCGCGGTGCTGTCCGATCCATTGGCCGACCGCTTGGGCGGCCTGGGAAAACTCGGGGCGCTCGCCGGGGCGCGAGCCGCAATACACACAGATCGAAAATTCAGGATTCATGTTGCCATCATGCCGCAGCCGGCGGGCCGGCTCATGACACGAAGCGTTGCCACAGCGCGGCGGCCCAGATGCCGCCGCACAGCGTGAGCGACAGCAGCACGGCGGCGCTGCCCATGTCCTTGGCGCGCTTGGAGAGGTCGTGCCATTCGGGTCCGATGCGGTCGATGGCCGCTTCCACGGCGGTGTTGAGCAGCTCGACGATCATCACCAGGATGGCGCTGCCCGCGAGCAGCGCCACTTCGACCCAGCTGCGGCCCAGCCAGAAGGCCACCGGGATCATGACGATCGACAGGATGGCTTCCTGGCGGAAGGCGGGCTCGCTCCAGCCGGCGCGCAGGCCTTGCAGGGAAATCAGCGTGGCGTGGAACACGCGCTCGAACCCCTTGCGCGCCTTCTGCGGGTTGACGGCGGGATCGGGCAGTTTGGGCAAGGCACTCATTGGCGACTCATCGGTTTGGAGGTGATGAGCCGCGTACCGGCCCAGGCGTCGTGCCAGAACTGGCGCTCGGGGTGAAAACGTGCAAGCAAGGCCCAGACGGCGACCCAGCCGAAGATCAGCACGGCCGATTCGCCGCCCGACAGCTTGAAGGGTGCAATGGCGGCCAGCGGCGGCAGGAACCAGATCCAGCCCAGCAGGTAGCGCGCAAGGGCGCGGCGCTGGCTGACGGGGCGGCCGTGCGTGTCGACGATGCGGATGTTCCAGGTCTTCATGGCGAGGGTCTGGCCCTTGGTCCAGAACCACACGAAGTACACGCCGAATACGACGAAAAGAAAAGCCTGCAGCAGGTGGCGCCGCGAATCCATGGCGTCGCGCATCTGGCCGAGCGTGCTGAAGAGCCACCCCGACACGAACACCACCGCGAACAGCAGCATGCCTTCGTAGAGCCAACAGGCCATCCGGCGCCAGAGACCGGGAGTGCCGGAAGCGCGGGGAGCTATCGAAACAGGAGCGGTGGTTGCAGGCGCGACGGGCGCAAGGGGCGAGCCGGGCTGGTCTGACCCCGACGCCTCGGGAGGGCTGGAAACCATCGAAGCCTTGTGTCGGAAATCAGGGAGCGGAGGAGGGGGCGTCGGCCGCCGCTGGTGCGGGCACCTGGGCTTCGGCAGGAACCGGCGGCGATGCCGCGCTGGACGGCGCGGGCGCGGCGGGTGCCGCCGGGGTGACGACGACCGCGGACGTCGCTGTTGCGCCAGACGCGCGTTCGGGTGGTGACGCCACCATGATCGTTGCGGGAGCGGTCGCCGGGGCAGGCGGGGCGAGCAGGATCCTCGGCGTGTGCTGGCCGCCGGGCGTGACCGCCGGCACCGGCACGAGCCGCTGCGACGACACCGGGCGCACCGGAATGGCCGCGCCGCGAGGCTTGATCGGCGCGCTCTCGGCGAGCTTGCGCCTTTCTTCTTCGCTCAGGGCCTGGTACTGCTCCCACTTGGCCTTGCGCTCGTCCGGCGGAATGCGCTTGACCTCGGCGAAGTTCAACCGGGCCTGGCTGCGCTGCTGGTTGCTGAGCGCGGCCCATTCGATCATCCGGCTGTGCAGCGTGCTCTGGTCGTCGGCCGACATGCTCGCGAAGTTGCGCGAGAGGGCCAGCCACTTTCTCTTCTGGCCGATGTTGAGCGTGTTCCAGTGCACGCTCAGCGGCTTCAGGGCCTGCTGCTGCTCGGCGGTGAGTTCGCTCCACAGCGGCTTGGTCGTCGAGACGGCCTTGGGGCTGCTCGCGGCCGCGGAGGTGGCAGAGGCCGAGCCCGCGTGCGGCTGGGCGTTGGCAAGCGTCAGGCCGAAGGCGGCGACTGCAAGCGCGCCTGCCCAAACGACGGCGCCCGCCGGGAGCGGGCGCGTCGGGCGTGGCGTGTTCGCGCTGGAGGAGGAACGGCGTCGCATTCGGTCGGTCGGGAATTTCTGTCTGTAGAGGTTCAGTCGGAGGCGCTGTCGGCCTTCAGGAATTGGGCAAAGCCGGGGTCGGTGTAGGCGGCCGGCGGCAGGTCGCCGGTGAGCAGCGCGGAGTCCACTTCGGCCAGCTCGCTGGCGCGGTCGTCGTCCTGCATCACGCTGATGGTGATCAGGCCGGCCACGAGTGCGATCAGGGGCACCACCGAACCGATGCGCGTCCACCAGCCGCCACCCAGCGCGACCGTGTGGCCCGATTGCACCACCACGGGGGCGGTTCGCAATTGCGGTGCCAGCTTGCGCGCGGCCACGGCCTGCGCACGCGCCACGCGCAGCCGCTCGCCGATGTCGTGCGGCAACTCGCGATTGCCGGCCGAAAGGCGGGCAGTCAGGCGCTGGCCGAACTCGTCCTCGGCAGCGGTGGATGATGTGGTTGGAACCTTAGTGTTCATAGCGATATTCCCTTGGCCTTGAGCGCCTTGCTCAGAGCGTGAACGGCTCGCGAACAATGGGTTTTGACACTGCCTTCGGAGCAGCCCATTGCGGCGGCCGTCTCTGCGACGTCCATTTCCTCCCAGTAACGCATCAGGAAAGCCTCGCGTTGACGGCCCGGCAATGCCGCGATCTGTTCCTCGATTTCGTGGAAGACCTGGGCGCGGCGGGTCGTGTCTTCGGCGCTCTCCGATTCCCTAGAGTCGGTCGGCGAGACGAAGTTCTCAAGGAGGTCGAAATCTCCGTCGTCGTCGACGGAATCGAAGTCGCTGAGGTTGGAGAAAAGGGCGCGGCGGGTCTTCTGGCGGCGAAACCAGTCGAGCGTGCAGTTCGAGAGGATGCGCTGGAACAGCATCGGCAGCTCGGCGGCGGGCTTGTCGCCGTAGTGCTGCGCGAGCTTCATCATGCTGTCCTGCACGATATCGAGCGCCGCTTCTTCATCCCGCACGTGATAGACCGAGCGCTTGAAAGCGCGTCGTTCGACGCTTTTCAGGAAATCGGAGAGTTCTTGTTCAGTGGCCAAGCGAGAGGGGGCGCGCAGGGCGCGCCGCATGGGAAGCGTGGGAAAAGGGGCTAGCGATCGCTTATGTGTCTTATGGCCGCGAATTATGCCTTTATAGGTTTACAAGTCAGATGAAGCGAATCTGAACGCGCGGAAGTGCCATAATCGCCGTTGCAAGTCAAAAGGCAAACGGGTCACGGTCCGGCGGAACATCAGTCCGCTCATGGCTTTGGCCTCAAGTCCTGGCGCGACCTCACAAGGGTTGGCAAGGGGCACCCAAGGTATTTCGTTCCCGAAATAAACAAAGGTTGATCATGGAAATCTCCAAGGCGGAAATCGCTTCCGCAGCAGCCGCGTCTTCAGGCGCCGGCAACTCCACGCAAGAACTCATGGGTGCCGAAGTGCTGGTCAAGGCACTGCAGGCCGAAGGCGTCCAGTACATCTGGGGCTACCCAGGCGGCGCGGTTCTGTACATCTACGACGCGTTCTACAAGCAGGACACCATCCAGCACGTGCTGGTGCGCCACGAACAGGCGGCAGTCCATGCGGCGGACGGCTATGCGCGCGCGACCGGCGAAGTCGGCGTGGCGCTGGTCACTTCCGGTCCCGGCCTGACCAATGCGGTCACCGGCATCGCAACGGCGTACATGGACTCGATCCCGATGGTGATCATCTCGGGCCAGGTGCCGACGGCGGCCATCGGCCTCGACGCCTTCCAGGAATGCGACACGGTCGGCATCACCCGCCCCATCGTCAAGCACAACTTCCTCGTCAAGGATCCCAAGGATCTGGCCATGACGATGAAGAAGGCCTTCCACATCGCACGCAGCGGCCGTCCGGGCCCGGTGGTGGTGGACGTGCCCAAGGACGTTTCGTTCAAGAAAACCCCGTACGCCGGCTATCCCGACAAGGTCGAGATGCGCTCGTACAACCCCGTGCGCAAGGGCCACGGCGGCCAGATCCGCAAGGCGCTGCAGCTGCTGCTGGCCGCCAAGCGCCCGTACATCTACACCGGCGGCGGCGTGCTGCTGGGCAATGCCACCAACGAACTGCGCACGCTGGTCGACATGCTCGGCTATCCGGTCACCAACACGCTGATGGGCCTGGGCGCCTACCCGGCGAGCGACCGCAAGTTCCTGGGCATGCTGGGCATGCACGGCACCATCGAAGCCAACAACGCGATGCAGAACTGCGACGTGCTGCTGGCCGTGGGCGCGCGCTTCGACGACCGCGTCATCGGCAACCCCAAGCACTTCGCGCAGAACGAACGCAAGATCATCCACGTCGACATCGACCCGTCGAGCATCTCCAAGCGCGTGAAGGTCGACATTCCGATCGTCGGCGACGTGAAGGACGTGCTCACCGAGCTGATCTCGATGATTCGCGAGAGCACCGCCAAGCCCGACGCCGGCGCGCTGGCCGACTGGTGGAAGACCATCGAGGCTTGGCGCTCGCGCGATTGCCTGAAGTACGACCGCGGCAACACGGACGTCATCAAGCCCCAGTACGTGGTCGAGACGCTCTGGAACATGACCAAGGACGCCGACGCGTACATCACGTCGGACGTGGGCCAGCACCAGATGTGGGCCGCCCAGTACTACCGCTTCGACGAGCCGCGCCGCTGGATCAACTCCGGCGGCCTGGGCACCATGGGCGTGGGCATTCCCTACGCCATGGGCATCAAGCTCGCGAAGCCCGACTCGGAAGTGTTCACCATCACCGGCGAAGGCTCGGTGCAGATGTGCATCCAGGAACTCTCCACCTGCCTGCAATACAACACGCCGATCAAGATCTGCTCGCTCAACAACCGCTACCTGGGCATGGTGCGCCAGTGGCAGGAGATCGAATACTCCGGCCGCTACAGCCACAGCTACATGGATGCACTGCCGAACTTCGTGAAGCTCGCCGAGGCCTACGGCCACGTCGGCATGCTGATCGAACGTCCACAAGACGTGGAGCCCGCGCTGCGCGAAGCACGCAAGCTCAAGGACCGCACGGTGTTCATGGACTTCCGCACCGACCCCACCGAGAACGTGTTCCCGATGGTGAAGGCAGGCATGGGCATCACCGAGATGCTGATGGGTTCCGAAGATCTCTGAACGATCCTCGGGCATTTCTTTCTCGCAACTTTCACTGACGAATCTATTGCCCGCCGAGCCCGCGCATTACCGTGCGCGGGGGAGGGCGGCGAAAAGAGGAGTCACGCAAACATGAAACACATCATTGCAGTGCTGCTGGAAAACGAGCCGGGTGCTCTTTCCCGCGTGGTGGGCCTGTTCTCGGCCCGTGGCTACAACATCGAGTCGCTGACGGTGGCGCCCACGGAGGACGCCAGCCTCTCGCGCATGACCATCGTCACGAACGGTTCGGACGACGTGATCGAGCAGATCACCAAGCACCTGAACCGCCTCATCGAAGTGGTGAAGGTCGTCGACCTGACCGAAGGTGCCTACACCGAGCGCGAGCTCATGATGGTGAAGGTGCGCGCGGTCGGCAAGGAGCGCGAGGAAATGATGCGCATGGCGGAAATCTTCCGCGGCCGCATCATCGACGTGACCGACAAGAGCTACACCATCGAACTCACCGGCGACCACGGCAAGAACGACGCTTTCTTGGAAGCGATCGAACGTAGCGCTATCCTCGAGACTGTCCGCACCGGTGCCAGCGGCATCGGGCGCGGCGAGCGCATTCTGCGCGTGTAGGGGGTGCAGATCCCCTCAGTTTCAATATCTATCAACACATGAGGAGAAGGTGAATGCAAGACTTGCTAGGTTTCGACAAGATGGTGACCCCCATCATCATTCGGATTCTGTATTTCCTTGGACTGCTGGGTGTGCTCGTGATGACCGTCGTGTCATTGTTCCAGGGGAACATCCTGCCGGCCATCGGCATCCTGGTCTTCGGCGCGATCATGGTTCGCGTCTATAGCGAATTGCTGATCCTGCTGTTCCGCATTCACGACAACCTCGTGTCCATCAACCAGCAAATGAAGGACCGGAATTCTTCCGGCCAACTGTGAGTGAATGCACCCCCGCACATGGGGGTGCATCGAGACTAAATAGGAAAGACGCATCATGAAGGTTTACTACGACAAGGACGCCGACCTCAGCCTCATCAAGGGCAAGACGGTCGCAATCATCGGTTACGGGTCGCAAGGTCACGCGCATGCGCAGAACCTGAACGACAGCGGCGTCAAGGTCGTGGTCGGCCTGCGCAAGGGCGGTGCTTCGTGGGACAAGGTCGGCAAGGCCGGCCTGCAGGTCGCCGAAGTGGCCGATGCCGTGAAGTCGGCCGACGTGGTCATGATCCTGCTGCCCGACGAGCAGATCGCCAACGTCTACAAGAACGACGTGGCCCCGCACATCAAGGAAGGCGCTTCGCTCGTCTTCGCGCACGGCTTCAACGTGCACTACGGCTTCGTGCAGCCACGCGCCGACCTCGACGTGTGGATGGTCGCTCCCAAGGCCCCGGGCCACACCGTGCGCAGCACGTACACCCAAGGCGGCGGCGTGCCCCACCTCGTGGCCGTGCACCAGGACAAGACCGGCAAGGCGCGTGACCTCGCGCTGAGCTACGCCACCGCCAACGGCGGCGGCAAGGCCGGCATCATCGAGACCAACTTCCGCGAAGAAACCGAGACCGACCTGTTCGGCGAACAAGCGGTTCTGTGCGGCGGCACGGTCGAGCTGATCAAGGCTGGTTTCGAAACGCTGGTGGAAGCCGGCTACGCGCCCGAAATGGCGTACTTCGAATGCCTGCATGAGCTCAAGCTCATCGTCGACCTGATCTATGAAGGCGGCATCGCCAACATGAACTACTCGATCTCGAACAACGCTGAGTACGGCGAGTACGTCACGGGCCCGCGCATCGTGACCGACGAGACCAAGAAGGTCATGAAGCAAGTGCTCAAGGACATCCAGACCGGCGAATACGCCAAGAGCTTCGTGCTCGAAGCCGCCGCTGGCCAGCCGGCCCTCATCAGCCGTCGCCGCCTGAATTCGGAGCACCAGATCGAAGTCGTCGGCGAAAAGCTGCGCGCGATGATGCCCTGGATCAAGAAGAACAAGCTGGTCGACCAGACCCGCAACTGATCTTCCTGGCGAGAGGGTGCTTCGGCACCCGTTTCCCAAGGGCCACCCGTCGCGGTGGCCCTTTTGTTTGCAGGGGCCGAAGAGGTCCCCTGAACTACACTGCAGGCCATGCGATTTACAGACCAAGATGCTATCGATTGGATAGCTGACCGCGCAGTGCCCATGAGGGACGGAGGCAAATTCAATGCATGACGATACGGTTCCCGACGAGGTGCCGCCGCGCAAGCGCCGCAAGGGCATCTACATCCTGCCGAACCTGTTCACGCTCGCAGCGTTGTTCGGCGGTTTCTATTCGGTCGTGATGGCCATGAACGCGCGCTTCGACCTCGCGGCGCTCGGCGTGTTCGCCGCGATGATTCTCGACAGCCTCGACGGGCGCGTGGCCCGCATGACCAACACGCAGAGCGCGTTCGGCGAGCAGATGGATTCGCTGTCCGACATGGTGTCGTTCGGCGCCGCGCCGGCGCTCATCGCCTACGAGTGGTCGCTCAAGGGGCTGGGCCGCTGGGGCTGGATCGCGGCCTTTGTGTACTGCGCCTGCGCGGCACTGCGTCTCGCGCGTTTCAACGTCAACACCGGCGTGGTCGACAAGCGCTGGTTCCAGGGCCTGCCGTCGCCGGCGGCCGCGGCCCTCGTGGCGGGCTTCATCTGGCTCGTGGACGAATGGGGCAAGCGTGGCGGCGAGGTGCTGTACCTGTCGTGGACGCAGATCACCTGGGTCACCTTCGCGTTCACGCTGTATGCGGGCCTCACGATGGTCACCAACGCGCCGTTCTACAGCTTCAAGGACATCCAGATGAAGAAGAGCGTGCCCTTCGCCGCGATCGTTCTGATCGCGCTGGGCATCGCGGTCATCAACATCCATCCGCCGACCGTGCTGTTCGGCCTGTTCGTCATCTACGGCCTGAGCGGCTATGTGGTCTATGCGTGGCGCAAGGCCAAGGGCCAGCCGGTGAGCGTGATCAGCACCTCGACCGAAGAGCCCGACGAGCGGGGGCTGCACAACTGAGATTCGCGGGCCTTCACAGGCCCGCGGAGGCTGTGCTACATTCGCAACCCTCATGACCAAGATTTCGCTGCTGGCCCTACTAGCCCTCCCTCACGGGCGGAGACGGTAGCGCACGCGCTAATCCCTCACCACGGCCCGTTCGCACCAGCAACGGGCCGTTTGTTTTTGGGGTTGCTGGTTGAATTCCAACCACTCAGAGAAATCGACATGCTCAAGCAACCTCAAAGCAAATACCGCGCATTCGCCCCGATCGGCCTCAAGGACCGTACCTGGCCCGATGCCGTGCTGACCAAGGCGCCCATCTGGCTGTCGACGGACCTGCGTGACGGCAACCAGGCGCTGGTCGAGCCGATGGACATCGCGCGCAAGATGCGCATGTTCGAAACCCTCGTGGCCATCGGCTTCAAGGAAATCGAAGTCGGCTTTCCCTCGGCGTCGCAGGTCGAATTCGACTTCGTGCGCAAGCTCATCGAGGAAGACCGCATTCCCGACGACGTGACGATCCAGGTGTTGACGCAGGCACGCGACCACCTCATCGCCCGCACCTTCGAAGCCTTGCAAGGCGTGCCGCGCGCCATCGTGCACCTCTACAACGCCGTGGCGCCCGTCATGCGCCGCGTGGTGCTCGGCATGGACGAAGACCAGATCGTCGAGCTCGCCAGCACCCATGCGCGCATGTTCAACGAATTCGCCGCCAAGCAGCCGAACACGCAGTGGACCTTCCAGTACTCGCCCGAAATGTTCTCGGGCACCGACGTCGTGTTCTCCAAGCGCGTGGTCGACTCGGTCACCGAAGTGTGGGCGCCGACGCCGCAGCGCAAGTGCATCGTCAACCTGCCGACCACGGTCGAGCATTCCACGCCGAACATCTTCGCGGACATGATCGAATGGATGCACCGCAACCTCGCGCGCCGCGACTCGATCGTGCTGTGCGTGCACCCGCACAACGACCGCGGCACCGGCACCGCGGCAGGCGAGCTGGCCTTGATGGCCGGCGCCGAGCGCATCGAAGGCTGCCTCTTCGGCAACGGCGAACGCACCGGCAACCTCGACCTCGTGAACGTTGCGCTCAACCTCTACACGCAAGGCGTGTCGCCCGAACTCGACTTCTCCAACATCGACGAGATCCGCGCCACGGTGGAGCACTGCAATCAGATTCCCGTGCACCCGCGCCACCCGTACGTGGGCGACCTGGTCTACACCTCGTTCTCGGGCTCGCACCAGGACGCGATCAAGAAGGCTTTCGCCGCACGCAAGGAAGGCGACATCTGGGACATGCCGTACCTCCCGATCGACCCGAAGGACGTGGGCCGCAGCTACGAAGCCGTGATCCGCGTGAACAGCCAGTCGGGCAAGGGCGGCATGGCCTACCTGCTCGAAAGCGAATACGGCATCGAGATGCCGCGCCGCCTGCAGATGGAGTTCATGCAGACCGTGCAGCGCGTGATGGACGTCGCCGGCAAGGAACTCACCGCCGCCGACCTCTGGCAGCTGTTCGTGCGCGAGTACGGCATCGAGACCGCGCAGTCGCTGCAGCACCGCGTGATCGAGGAAGAAGGCGAGGGCGCCGAAGCCTCCGTCATGCTGCGCGGCGACCTGCCATGGGACGGTGAAGTGCGCGCCATCGAAGGCCGCGGCAACGGCCCCATCGATGCCTTCACGCAGGCGCTGAGCAAGGCCACCGGCCACACGGTGCGCGTGATGGACTACCACCAGCACGCCATCGGCGCCGGCGCCGATGCGAAGTCGGTGGCCTACCTCGAACTGCGCGTCGACGAAAGCCAGACGCTGTTCGGCGTGGGCATCGATGCGAACGTGATCACGGCGTCGCTGAAGGCCATCGTTTCGGGCGTGCAGCGCGCAAGAGGCCGCGGCGCGCACAGCGCACAATCGGCGGTTGAAGCCGCCTGACGCTGCAGCGCTCGCTTGAGCCGGATGCGCAAGGTGGGAACGAACAAAGGAGATCCACGATGACCGACCAACTCATTATTTTCGACACCACCTTGCGCGACGGCGAACAGTCGCCCGGCGCCTCGATGACGCGCGACGAAAAGATGCGCATCGCCAAGCTGCTGGAGCGGCTGAAGGTCGACGTCATCGAAGCCGGCTTTCCCGCCAGCTCGAACGGCGACTTCGAGGCCGTGAAGGCCATTGCCAATGCGATCAAGGATTCGACGGTGTGCGGCCTTTCGCGCGCCAACGACCGCGACATCGCGCGTGCCGCCGAAGCCCTGAAGGGTGCGGCCCGCGGACGCATCCACACCTTCATTGCGACCTCGCCGCTTCACATGGAAAAGAAGCTGCGCATGTCGCCCGACGAAGTGCACGAGCAGGCAAAGCTCGCCGTGCGCTTTGCGCGCAACCAGCTGGGCGACGTCGAATTCAGCCCCGAAGACGGCTACCGCAGCGACCCGGATTTCCTGTGCCGCGTGCTCGAGAGCGTCATCAACGAGGGCGCCACCACCATCAACGTGCCCGACACCGTGGGCTACGCCGTTCCCGAGCTCTACGGGAACTTCATCAAGATGCTGCGCGAGCGCATTCCCAACAGCGACAAGGCGATCTGGTCGGTGCATTGCCACAACGACCTTGGCATGGCCGTGGCCAATTCGCTGGCCGGCGTGAAGATCGGCGGCGCGCGCCAGGTGGAGTGCACCATCAACGGCCTGGGCGAGCGTGCCGGCAACTGCTCGCTCGAGGAAGTGGTCATGGCGGTGAAGACCCGCAGGGACTACTTCGGGCTCGACCTCAACATCGACACACAGCACATCCTGGCCGCGAGCCGCATGGTGAGCCAGACCACCGGCTTCGTCGTGCAGCCGAACAAGGCGGTGGTGGGCGCCAATGCCTTCGCGCATGCCTCCGGCATCCACCAGGACGGCGTGCTCAAGGCGCGCGACACCTACGAGATCATGCGTGCCGAGGACGTGGGCTGGGCCGCCAACAAGATCGTGCTGGGCAAGCTCAGCGGCCGAAATGCCTTCAAGCAGCGCCTGCTCGAGCTTGGCGTGACAATGGACAGCGAGGGCGAGATCAATGCCGCCTTCCTCCGCTTCAAGGAACTCGCGGACCGAAAGTCCGAAATATTCGACGAAGACATCCTCGCGCTCGTCAGCGCGGAAGAGGTGTCGAACGTTGGTGAGCAGTTTGCTTTCGTCTCTCTCTCCCAACACAGCGAAACCGGCGAACGTCCCCAGGCGAAAGTCGTCTTCACGGTCCAAGGCAAGGAAGTCACGGGCGAATCCGACGGGAACGGCCCGGTCGATGCTTCCCTGAAGGCGATCGAGTCCCACGTCAAGAGCGGCGCTGAGATGGTTCTTTACTCTGTAAATGCCATCAGCGGCTCGACGGAAAGCCAGGGAGAAGTTACAGTCCGGTTACAAAACGCAGGGCGGGTGGTGAACGGTGTGGGTGCAGACCCAGACATCGTGGTTGCTTCGGCAAAGGCTTATTTGAGTGCCCTCAATAAGTTACAGAGCCAAGCTGAGAGAGTTGCGGCACAGGGTTAGGTTATCGGGCGTTCCTTGGTATTCGATTGAAGAAGGGGATGCAAGTAACTGATATTGCGTGCCTTTTTTGATTTCGATACACTGCGGTCCTCGTTTGTCGCCGCTGGAGATTTATTAATGCCTGAAGCCCGTCTCCGCCGAGTTTCCAGCCAGCGGTTCCTACCCGCATTCCGATTCCTCGCCGTCGCGCTGTGCGCCACGGCGTTTTTGCTGCCTGGCGCCCAGGCCGCGAAGAAAGAAAAGCCCGCTGCCACCAAGACCGCCGTCGCCAAGAAGGCGAAGGGTCCCGTGCCGGTCGAAGTCAAGCGCAGCGCGTCGTCCAAGACGGCACGCGCCGGCCGGGCCGAAAAGCCCGAAAAAGCCGAGAAGGTCGTTCGTGGTGGCCGCAACGTGGTTGCGACCTTGCACAAGAAGAACGGCAAGACCGTGGTGGCCGTGCAGCGCCGCTCGGTGGTGCGCGTCGAAACCCCGCCGCGCCAGTCCTTCGGCCAGATGGCCGGCCTGCATGGCACCGAAGATGTGCTCGACCTGAAGTCGAGCGTCGCCCTGGTCATCGACCAGGACACGCACGAAGTGCTGTTCAGCAAGAACGACCATGCGGTGCTGCCCATCGCGTCGCTCACCAAGCTCATGACCGGCCTGCTCATCAGCGAGGCGCATCTGCCCAATGAAGAGCTGATCACCATCACGCAGGACGACGTCGACACCGAAAAGCGCAGCAGCTCGCGCCTGACGGTCGGCACCACGCTGTCGCGCGGCGAACTGCTGCACCTGGCGCTGATGTCGAGCGAAAACCGCGCAGCGCACGCGCTGGGCCGCACCTACCCGGGTGGCCTGTCGACCTTCGTGAGCATCATGAACGCCAAGGCCAAGATGCTCGGCATGAAGGACACGCGCTACGTCGAGCCCACGGGCCTGTCGAGCCGCAACCAGTCGAGCGCGCAAGACCTGGCGCTGCTGGTCAATGCCGCGTATGCCGACGCCACGGTGCGCTCGCTGTCCACCTCGCCTGAATACCAGGTCGAAGTCGGCAACCGCATGCTGCAGTTCAACACCACCAACCGCCTCGTGAAGAGCCCGGATTGGGAAATTGGCGTGCAGAAGACCGGCTACATCTCCGAAGCCGGCCAATGCCTCGTGCTGCAGGCCCGCGTGGCCGGCCGCAAGCTGATCATGGTGTTCCTGGATTCGGCAGGCAAGTTCAGTCGCATCGCCGATGCGGAACGCGTGCGCCGCTGGGTCGAGGCGACGCATGCCGCCGGTTCGCCGGCCGCGTCGCGCAACATCGCGGCTTATCAGGCCGGCTGATTCAGAGTCTCGGAGTCGACCGACCCGCAACGAAAAACAGGCCCTTCTCAGGGCCTGTTTGCTTTTCGGGGCAGGGCGCGAGCGCCAGCGACTCAGGCGCCCGTGGCAGATGCGCTGGATGCCCCAGTGCCCGGCGCAGGCGTTGCAGCCATGCCGTCCTTGAACCCCAGCGCCCCCGAGATTTCATTCGCCGTCGCCTGCAGCTTGGGCAGCCAGCCTTCGTCGAGACGGTCGGCCGGTGCCGAGATCGACAGGCCGGCCACCAGCTTGCCCTGGTCGTCGTAGATGCCGGCGGCCATGCAGCGCACGCCCAGTTCCAGCTCTTCGTTGTCGCGTGCGATGCCGTACTGGCGCGCCTTCGACAGCTCGCGCTCGAGCGCGGGCAGTTGCGTGATGCTGTTGCGCGTATGGCCGGCCAGGCCGGTGCGCGTGGCGTAGCTGCGCACCCGTTGCGGGTCGTCCGCCGCCAGGAACAGCTTGCCGGTGGAGGTCAGGTGCAGCGCGGCGCGCCCGCCGATGGCGCGAACCACCTGCATGCCCGAGCGTTCGCTGTACGAACGCTCGATGTACACGATCTCGTCGCCCTGGCGCATGCTCAGGTTGACGGGTTGCTGGGTGAGCTTGTGCAGCTCGCGCATGGGGCCCAGCGCGGCGTCGCGCACGTTGAGCCGACCCTTCACCAGGTTGCCGAGCTCCAGCAGGCGCATGCCCAGCCGGTAGCTGCCGGCCTCGGGCCGGTCGACGAAGCGGCCGACCGCCAGGTCATTGAGGATGCGATGGGTGGTGGACGGGTGGAGTCCGGTCTTTTCGCTGATCTCCTTCAGCGAAATCGCCTCTTCGCGGGATGCCAGCACGTCGATCAGCGCGAACATGCGCTCGATCACCTGGATCACGGGAACGGCGGGAATGTCTGATTGGTTTTTTCTCATGGCGCTCTGCGGTGAAGACCGGGCGCCATTTTACCTTGTGAAATCAGTTGATGCCTGCCAATGTCCATCCACCAGCACTTCGTGCGGGGAGAAGCGGGCCTTGTAGTTCATCTTCGGGCTGTGTTCGATCCAGTAGCCGAGGTAGACGTGCGGCAGGCCCAGCTTGCGCGCCTGCTCGATCTGCCAGAGCACGCTGTAGGTGCCGTACCCGTTGGACGTCGTCGCCGCGCTGGACACTTCGTGTTCTTGCTGCCCCCCCTGGGGGCCATTCGCTTGCCTGGCGCTGCCCGGCGCGGCGCGGGTGTCCGGCTCGTAGAAGGTATAGACCGCCGAGATGCCGTCGTTCAGCACGTCGAGGATCGACACCATCTTCAGCGCGCCCGCGCTGCCGTCGGGCAGCGTTTCGCGGAACTCGACCAGCCGCGAATTCACGCGGCTCTGCAGCAGGAACTGCGTGTACTGGTCGATGCTGTCGTGGTCCATGCCGCCGCCCGCGTGGCGGCCGTTCTGGTAGCGCAGATAGAGCTGGTAGTGCTCGGGCATGAAGCACAGCTTGAGCACGCGCGCCTGCAGGTCGGCATGCTGCTTGAGTGCGCGCCGCTGGCTGCGGTTGGGGTGGAAGCTGTTGGCCAGCACCCGCAGCGGAATGCAGGCGCGGCAGCCGTCGCAGTAGGGCCGGTAGGTGAACATGCCGCTGCGCCGGAAGCCGCTGAGCACCAGGTCGGAATAGGCGTCGTTGTGGATCAGGTGGCTGGGCGTGGCCACCTGCGAGCGGGCCTGGCGATCCGGCAGGTAACTGCAAGGATAGGGCGCCGTCGCGTAGAACTGCAGGGTGTGAAGCGGAAGGTCCTTGAGGTGCGTCACGTCGTCACATCGGGAGAATGAGGTCGCGCGGAAAGGATGTCGGCCCAGTATACGGGCTCGAATCGCCACCGTGGGCCCTCCAGTTGTCGCGCGGCAGCCACGTGCGCGACGAAGCGTTTGCGCGCCATTTCGCGCGCGCCCAGGCTCGCGAGGTGGGCCGTGTTCTGCTGGCAGTCGATCATCTGCACGCCGGAATGGCGGCACAGCGACACCAACGCCGCCAGCGCGATCTTCGAGGCATCGGGCCGGCGCGTGAACATCGACTCGCCGAACACGGCGCGGCCCAGCGCCACGCAGTAGAGGCCGCCCGCCAGCTCGCCGTCGATCCAGGTCTCGACGCTGTGCGCGAAGCCGGCGCGATGCAAATGCGTATAGGCCTTCACCATGTCCGGCACGATCCAGGTGCCCGACTGGCCCACGCGCGGCGAGCGCGAGCAGGCCTCGATGACGGCCTCGAAACCATGGTCGATGCGCACCTCGCACCCCGGCGTTTCCGCAAATCGGATCAAGGTCTTGCGCAGCGAGCGGTGCAGCTTGAAGTCGGCCACCCGCAGCACCATGCGCGGGTCCGGGCTCCACCACAGGATCGGCTGGTCCTCGCTGAACCACGGAAAGACGCAGTTGCTGTAGGCCTGCATCAAAGTATCGACGTCGAGTGCACCGCCGGCGGCAAGAAGTCCGGGCACGGGGTCGGCCATGCCCCATGCGGATGCGGGGTCGGGAAGGGCGTCTCCGGGTTCGAGCCAAGGCAGTTGTCGCATGGATGCAGGTATACACGGCTTCCCGAGAAACTGAATCCGGTTGCGGGAAAATTGCGTATGTCCCGGGTCCGTCCAACCGACAGTCCCCGGGGCACTGCAACCGTTGGCACGACACACCCACAAGACCCGTCGAAGACCATATAGTGCACAGCTTGCGTTCGCAGTACCACAGCGGATCCGGCAGGCATGCATGCTTTGCGCGGGGACCAGCACAAGAGGACCACGTTGACCACTGAACCCAATCCCACCCGCTTTGGCAGCGGCCAGGCGGTGCGCCGCCTGGAGGACGAAAGCCTGCTGTCGGGCGCCGGACGCTACACCGACGACGTCACGCTCCCCCACCAGGCGCACCTCGTTTTCCTTCGTTCTTCCTACCCGCACGCGCGCATCGTGTCGATCGACACCAGCGCTGCCGCGGCCATGCCCGGCGTGCTGCGCGTGATCACCGGCGCCGAGATGGTCGAGGCGGGCGTGCAGCCCATGCCGGGCGCCGCGGGCTTCAAGCGCGCCGACGGCAGCGACAGCGCCAGCCCGCCGCGCCGCGCCATTGCGCACGAGCGCACGCGCTTCGTGGGCGAGGCGGTGGCCGCCGTGGTGGCCGACACCGTGCAGCAGGCGCGCGATGCGGCCGAGGCCATCATGGTCGACTACGAAGACCTGCCGATGGTGGTCGACCTGGCCAGCGCCACGGCCGACGGCGCGCCGCAGCTGTGCGAGGAAGCCACCGGCAACATCGCCGCCGAGATGCGCCATGGCAGCAGCGACGCCGCCACCGCGGCCTTCGCCAAGGCCAGCCATGTGGTCGCGCTCGACGTGAACAACCAGCGCGTGGTCGCCCTGACGATCGAGCCGCGCTCCGTGCTCGCCGCGAACGACGCCGAAAGCGGCCGCCTCACGATCCGCATGAGCACGCAGATGCCCTCGGGCGTTCGCGACTCCGTCTGCGCGGCCATCGGCCTGGCCAAGGACAAGGTCCGCGTGGTGGTGGGCGACGTCGGCGGCGGCTTCGGCATGAAGACCGGCGCCTACCCCGAAGACATCGCGGTCGCCTTCGCCGCGCTGCAGGTCGACCGGCCCGTGAAGTGGGTGGCCGACCGCAGCGAAGAGTTTCTCTCCAGCGCGCACGGCCGCGACATCGAGGCCCGCGCCGAGATGGCGCTCGACGCCAGCGGCAAGATCCTCGCGCTGCGCATCAAGACGCTCGCCAACGTCGGCGCCTACGCCACCGGCACCGGCGTCGCGATCCAGCTGCTGATCGGGCCCTGGGTGCAGACCAGCGTCTACGACATCCAGACCATCGACTTCCATTTCAAGGCGGTGCTCACCAACACCGCCCCCACCGGCGCCTATCGCGGCGCGGGGCGCCCCGAGGCCATCTTCACCATCGAGCGACTGATGGACGAGGCCGCGCGCCAGACCGGCATCGACCGCATCGTGCTGCGCCGGCGCAACTTCATCCGCCCCGACCAGATGCCGTACCAGAACCCGATGGCGCAGACCTACGACACCGGCAACTTCGAGTCGGTGATGGACCAGGCCCTGGCGCTGGCCGACTGGCAGGGCTTCGACGGCCGCGCGGCCGAGTCGGCGCGCAACGGCCGCCAGCGCGGCCTGGGCATTGCCACTTTCCTCGAATGGACCGGCGGCAACGTGTTCGAAGAGCGCGTCACGGTCTCGGTGCAGGCCGACGGCGTGATCGAGGTGTTCTCCGCCGTCAACGCCATGGGGCAGGGCATTGCCACCTCGCTGGCGCAGCTGGCGGTCGATGCCTTCGGCGTGCCCATCGACAAGGTGCGCGTGGTGCTCGGCGACACCGACCGCGGCGACGGCTTCGGCAGCGCCGGTTCGCGCTCGCTGTTCACCGGCGGCTCGGCCGTGCGCGTCGGGGCGGAGCGCACCATCGACAAGGCCCGCGAACTCGCGGCGCAGGAGTTCGAAGCCGCGCTCGACGACATCACCTACAGCCGCGGCGTCTTCACCGTGGCCGGCACCGACCTCGAGCTCGACCTGTTCACGCTGGCCGGCAAGCAGCCCGACCGCGAGATCTTCGTCGACTCCACCAGCACCGTGGCCGGCCCCACCTGGCCCAACGGCTGCCACATCTGCGAGATCGAGATCGATCCGCCCACGGGCGAGATCAGCGTGGTGGCCTACAGCTCGGTGAACGACGTGGGCCGCGTGATCAACCCGATGATCGTGCGCGGCCAGCTCGAAGGCGGCGCGGTGCAGGGCATCGGGCAGGCGCTGTACGAGCAGGTGGTGTACGACAACGAAACCGGCCAGCCCGTCACCGGCAGCCTGATGGACTACGCCGCGCCGCGCGCCGACATCGTCGACACCATGTTCAACATGGAAATGGACGAATCGACGCCCTGCAAGAACAACCCGCTGGGCGTGAAGGGCGTGGGCGAGCTCGGCACCATCGGCGCCACGCCGGCCATCGTCAACGCGGTGGCCGACGCCTTCGCGCGCAACGGCCTCGCCACGCGCGCGCCGCGCCTGCACATGCCGCTGAGCCCGGCGCGCGTGTGGCAGGCCATGCAGACCGTCGACTGACGCCGCACCGGAAGGTGCCGCTCGAAGGGCGAAAGCCATGCTCGTCACCACCGAACTGCAGACCGACCCCATCCGCGTCGCCAGCTACCGCTGCGACGCGGGGCCCGACGCGCAGCCCTTCACCGAGCTGCACGAGAGCTACTCGGTGTCCTACGTGCGCAAGGGCAGCTTCGGCTACCGCACGCGCGGCCAGGCCTATGAACTCGTTGCAGGCTCGGTGCTCGTGGGCCACCCGGGCGACGAGTACATGTGCACGCACGACCACCATGTGTGCGGCGACGAATGCCTGGCCTTCCACCTGTCGCCCGGCTTCGTCGAGCTGATCGGCGGCGACCGGAAGACCTGGCGCACCGGCGGCCTGCCGCCCCTGGCCGAGCTCGTGGTCATCGGTGAACTCGCGCAGGCCGCGGCCGATGGGCAGGGCGATGCCGGGCTCGACGAACTGGGCATGTGGTTCGCGAGCCGTTTCGTCGAGGTCGTCTCCGGCGGCAAGAAGGCCGCCAGGCCATCGGATGCCGCGCCGCGCGACCGCCGCCGCGCGGTCGACGCCGCCATGTGGATCGACGCGCATTCGCAGCGCGACATCGGCCTGGAAGGCGCCGCCGCCGAGACCGGGCTGAGCGCCTTTCATTTCCTGCGCCTGTTCTCGCAGGTGCTGGGCGTCACGCCGCACCAGTACCTCGTGCGCTCGCGCCTTCGGCATGCCGCGCGGTTGCTGGCCGACGACGCGGGCCGCCCCGTCACCGACGTGGCGCTCGACGTGGGCTTTGCCGACCTCAGCAACTTCGTGCGCACCTTCCACCGCGCGGCGGGCGTGTCGCCGAGCGGCTTTCGCAAGGCCGCGCGCGGCGACCGCAAGATTTTCCAAGACCGGATCGCCGCACTTTTCGATGATGGCCGCCTGATCCACCCATCGAGCAGGAAGCCATCATGTACGACCACATCGGACTGAAAGTCAAAGACCTCTGCGCGAGCCGCCGCTTCTACGAAGCCGCGCTCGCACCGCTGGGCCACGTGCCGGGCTCCCACGACGACAGCTACGCCGGCATCGGGCCGGCCGACGCGCCCGCGCTGTGGCTCTACGCGGCGAAAGATGCAAAAGATGCGAACGGCCCGGGCACCCACGTCGCCTTTCGCGCGCCGAACCACGAGGCCGTGGCCGCGTTCCACCAGGCGGGCCTGAAGGCCGGCGGCACCGACAACGGCGGCGCGGGCCCGCGGCCGGACTACAGCCCGACCTACTACGCCGCCTTCCTGATCGACCCCGACGGCAACAACGTCGAGGCGGTCTGCCTTTGATGCGCGCCACGCTTTGACACGAGGTTCACCATGGCCACGATCTACAAGGAATTCATCGTCGAAGCGGATGCGGCCCACGTGTGGGACGCGCTGCGCGATTTCAACGCGGTGCACACCCGGCTCGCACCGGGCTTCCTGACCGCCTGCACCATCGACGCCGAAGGCGGGCGCGTTCTGACCTTCGCCAACGGGCTCGTCGCGCGCGAGATGCTGGTCGGCCTCGACGACGCGCATCGCCGCCTGGCCTACACCGTCACCGGCGGCAAGGCCGCGCACCACCACGCCACGGCGCAGGTGTTCGAAGAGGGCGCGGGCCGCTCGCGCTTCGTCTGGATCACCGACGTGCTGCCCGACGCCATGGCGGCCTACATCGAGCCGATGATGGCGCAGGGCGGCGCGGCGATGAAGGCCGCGCTCGAGGGGCGCGCGGCCCCCGCGGCGGCACCGGCGGGCGCTGTCTAGCTGCCTGGAAGGCTAGAAGTCTTCCAGCGGCAACCCGACGTAGTTCTCCGCCAGCGAGGTGGAGGCTGCGTGCGAGTGCACCAGGTAGTCGAGCTCGGCTTCCTGGATCTTCTGGCCGAAGGCGCCCGTCTCGGGGAAGCGGTGCATCAGCGAGGTGAACCACCACGAGAAGCGCTCGGCCTTCCACACGCGGCGCAGGCACAGGTCGGAATAGCGGTCCAGCGCCGAGGCCGACTTTTCCGCGTAGAAGATCTCGAGCGCGCGCGACAGGTAACCCACGTCGGCCGTGGCCAGGTTCAGCCCCTTGGCGCCGGTCGGCGGCACGATGTGCGCCGCGTCGCCGGCCAGGAACAGCGCGCCGAAGCGCATCGGCTCGGCCACGAAGCTGCGCAGCGGCGCAATGCTCTTCTCCAGCGACGGCCCGGTCACCAGCCGCTCGCGCGCCTCGGGGTCGAGCCGCGCGCGCAGCTCGTTCCAGAAGGCCTCGTCGCTCCAGTTTTCCACACGCTCTTCGGTCGGCACCTGCACGTAGTAGCGGCTGCGCGTGGCGCTGCGCATGCTGCACAGCGCAAAGCCGCGCTCGGTGTTGGCGTAGATCAGTTCGTGCGACACCGGCGGCACGTCGGCCAGCACGCCGAGCCAGCCGAAGGGGTAGACCTTCTCGTAGGTCTGGATCGCGTCGGCCGGCACGCTCGCGCGGCTCACGCCGTGGTAGCCGTCGCAGCCGGCGATGAAGTCGCATTCGAGCTCGTGCGTCTGGCCGTCCTTCTCGTAGCGCACGCGCGGCTTGGCCGAGTCGAAGTCGTGCAGGCTCACGTTGGCCGCGCTGTAGATGGTGGTGAGCCCTTCGGCCGTGCGCGCTTCCATCAGGTCGCGCGTCACCTCGGTCTGGCCGTACACCGTCACCTGCTTGCCGCCCGTGAGGCCGTGCATGTCGATGCGGTGGCGCGCGCCCTTGAACAGCAGCTCGATGCCCTCGTGCGGCAGGCCCTCGGCCTTGGCGCGGGCGTCGACGCCGGCACGCGCCAGCAGGTCCATCGTGACCTGTTCGAGCACGCCGGCGCGGATGCGCCCCAGCACGTAGTCGCCGCTCTGGCGTTCGACGATGACGTTGTCGATACCGGCCTTGTGCAGAAGCTGCCCGAGCAGAAGGCCGGCGGGGCCGCCGCCGATGATCGCGACCTGGGTGCGCATGTTCGTCATGTTCGTTGTCTCCGGGAGGGTTTTGCGCAGCGTAGGGCGCACTCGGGCCCCTGTGGGGGCGGCACCGGAGGCTCTGTGCGATCATGCGAACGCGTGCGCGATCATCGCGCAACACTTCGTCTGATCGACCCGACCCCCGCCGAATGACCATCGCCAGAGCCGATTTCATCGAGGGCATCGCCAAGGGAATGGCGGTGCTCGAAAGCTTCGACACCGAGCGCCAGCGCCTGAACGCCACGCTGGCCGCCGAGCGTGCCGGCCTCACGCGGGCGGCCGCGCGGCGCCACCTGCTGACGCTGGCGCACCTGGGCTACCTGGAAACCGACGGCAGCTATTTCTGGATGGCGCCCAAGGTGCTGCGCTTCTCGGGCAGCTACCTGGCGTCGTCCCGGCTGCCGCGCGCGCTGCAGCCCACGCTGAACCGGCTGGCGGCGCAAACGGGCGAGTCGTACTCGGCCGTGGTGCTCGACGGCGAAGAGGTGGTCATCGTCGCGCGCAGCGGCAGCTACGGTACGCCCACGCGCGTGCTGGCCTACGGCCTGCACCTGGGCGCGCGGCTGCCGGCGCATGCCACCTCCACGGGCCGTGTGCTGCTGGCCGCGATGGCGCCCACCCAGTTCACGCAGTGGCTCAAGGGTCGGCACCTGGCCCGCCTCACGCCGCAGACGGTCACGCTGGCGCGCGGCCTGCGCCAGCAGGTTGCCCGCGCGCGCAAGGACGACTATTGTTTTGCCAGCGAGGAGCACGAGCTCGGCGTGCAGGCGCTGGCGGTGCCGCTGCGCGACATGCAGGGGCACACGGTGGCCGCGCTCAACGTGGTGCTGTCGGGCACGCGCTACCAGGAGGAGGCGCTGCAGCGCGACATGCTGCCGCTGCTGTTCGAAGCCGCGCGCGAAGTGCGTTCCCTGCTCTGACCCGCCCTGATCTGAACTTTCGCCGCACCGCACGCCTCGAATCCCCGAAACGGACACAACCATGCGACTCCTGCTTCTGGAAGACGACGTGATGATCGGCGAGGCCGTGCTCGACCTGCTGCGCGCCGAGCAATACGCCGTCGACTGGGTGAAAGACGGCGAGGCCGCCGAGTCGGCCCTGCGCACCCAGCAATACGACCTGGTCATGCTCGACCTGGGCGTGCCGCGGCGCGACGGCCTCGAGGTGCTGCGCAACCTGCGCGCGCGCAAGCAGCGCATGCCCGTGCTCATCGCCACCGCGCGCGACTCGGTGCAGCAGCGCATCGAAGGGCTGGACGCCGGCGCCGACGACTACGTGCTCAAGCCCTACGACCTCGACGAGCTGCTGGCGCGCATCCGCGCCTTGCTGCGCCGCGCGGCGGGGCGCGCGGAACCGGTGTACGAGCACATGGGCGTGAGCATCAACCCGGCCACGCGCGAGGTCACGGTGGCCGGCCAGCCGGTGGTGCTGTCGGCACGCGAGTGGGCCGTGCTGGAGCCGCTGCTGGCGCGGCCCGGCATGGTGCTGTCGCGCGCCCAGCTCGAGGAAAAGCTCTACAGCTGGAAGGACGAGATCAGCAGCAACGCGGTCGAGGTGTACGTGCACGGGCTGCGCAAGAAGCTCGGCGCCGAGCTCATCCGCAACGTGCGCGGCGTCGGCTACATGGTGCCCAAGGCATGAGGCGCAGGCTGACGGGGTCGCTGCGCGCGCGGCTGCTGTGGTTCCTGCTGGCGGCCATCGTGCTGGCGGCGGGCGCGCAGGCGCTGGTGGCCTACCGCACGGTGCTGGCCGAGGCCGACGACATCTTCGACTACCACATGCAGCAGATGGCGCTGTCGCTGCGCGCCGGCCTGCCGCCGAGCGCGGCGGTGGGCGGCATCGGCTCCGGCGAGCAGAACTTCGACTTCGTGGTGCAGGTGTGGACGGCCGAGGGCGTGCGCATCTTCGAGTCGGCGGAAGAGGCCGCGCTGCCGCAGCTCGCGGTGCTGGGCTTTGCCGACGTGCATGCGCGCGGCACCACCTACCGCGTGTTCTCGATGCAGACGCGCGGCCTGGTGATCCAGGTGGCCCAGGACATGGCGGCGCGCCGCCACATGGCCGGCACGCTGGCGCTGCGCACCATTGCGCCGGTGGCGCTGATGGCGCCGCTGCTGATGCTGGTCGTGTGGTGGGTGGTGAGCCGGTCGTTGGCGCCGGTGGCGCGCGTGCGCAAGCAGGTGGCCTCGCGCCAGGCCGACGACCTGTCGCCGGTCAGCGAAGAAGACCTGCCCGAAGAGGTGCGCCCGCTGGTGCAGGAACTCAATCTGCTGTTCGACCGCGTGCGCCATGCCTTCGACGCGCAGAAGCACTTCGTGGCCGACGCGGCGCACGAGCTGCGCTCGCCGCTGGCGGCATTGAAGCTGCAGGTGCAGGGCCTGCAGCGCGCCCCCGACGACGCATCGCGCGAGCTGGCCGTGAGCCGGCTCGTGGCGGGCATCGACCGCGCGACACGGCTGGTCGAGCAGATGCTCGCGCTGGCGCGCCACGAGGCCAGCATGGCGGCCGGTGCGAAGCCCGAAGCGGTTGACCTGTGCGAGGTGGCGCGGCTCGCGGTGTCCGACGCGGTGGCCGCGGCGCAGGCGCGCGGCATCGACATCGGCATCACGCATGCCGATGCCGCGGTGGTCAGCGGCCAGCCCGAGGCGCTGCGCATGCTGCTGCGCAACCTGCTGGAGAACGCGGTGAAGTACACACCCGTCGAGGGCCGTGTCGACATCGGCATCGCGCAGCAGGGCGACGCGGTCGTGCTCAGCGTGGACGACAGCGGTCCGGGCCTGCCGCCCATGGAGCGCGAGCGCGTGCTCGACCGCTTCTACCGCTCCGGCGAGACGCAGGCGCCCGGCAGCGGCCTGGGCCTGGCCATCGTGAAGTCGATCGCCGACCTGCACGGCGCCACGGTGGCGCTCGACACGTCGCCGAGCCTGGGCGGGCTGCGCGTGCTGGTGCGCTTTGCGGTGCGCGCCTGAGTCCTTGAGCCTTTCAGCGATGGCGCGCCGTTTAAGCGGTGCTTAAGCCAGCGCAGCGACATTCCTTTCATCGTGTTTGCGTCCATACGCCTTGAAAGGAACCGACAAATGAACTCCCGTCTGACTTCGCCCCGCGCCCTGGTGATTGCCCTGGCGACCGCGGGTGTGATCGGTGCCGTCGGTGCCGGTGCGTACACCAGCGCCCGTGCCGTGGGCGCCCCGACCACCAACGCCACCGCCACCGCGCCGGCGGCCATGGTCACGCTGCCCGACTTCTCGACCATCACCTCGCGCGACGGCCCGGCCGTGGTCAACATCAGCGTGACCGGCACCATGAAGGCGTCGGACGACGAGGCCGCGGCCGAGGTCCAGGGCATCGACCCCGAAGACCCGATGTTCCAGTTCTTCCGCCGCTTCCAGGGCCAGATGAACCCGCGCGGCCAGCAGCAGCAGCAACGCGACGTGCCGGTGCGCGCGCAGGGCTCGGGCTTCATCGTCGATGCGAACGGCATCATCATCACCAACGCCCACGTCGTGAAGGACGCGAAGGAAGTCACCGTCAAGCTGACCGACCGCCGCGAGTTCCGCGCGAAGGTGCTGGGCGCCGACGCCAAGACCGACATCGCGGTGCTGAAGATCGACGCCAAGAACCTGCCCGTGCTCGCGCTGGGCAACACCAAGGACCTGAAGGTCGGCGAATGGGTGCTGGCCATCGGCTCGCCCTTCGGCTTCGAGAGCACCGTGACGGCCGGCGTGGTGAGCGCCAAGGGCCGCTCGCTGCCCGACGACAGCTACGTGCCCTTCATCCAGACCGACGTGGCGGTGAACCCCGGCAACTCCGGCGGCCCGCTGCTCAACACGCGCGGCGAGGTGGTGGGCATCAACTCGCAGATCTACAGCCGCAGCGGCGGCTACCAGGGCCTGTCGTTCGCGATCCCGATCGACGTGGCGATCCAGGTGAAGAACCAGATCGTCGCGACCGGCAAGGCCACGCACGGACGCCTTGGCGTGGCGGTGCAGGAGGTGAACCAGGCCTTTGCCGATTCGTTCAAGCTCGACAAGCCCGAAGGCGCGCTGGTCTCGAACATCGAGAAGGGCGGCCCCGGCGACAAGGCGGGCCTGAAGGCCGGCGACGTGATCCGCAAGGTCGACGGCCAGGCCATCGTGTCCTCGGGCGACCTGCCCGCGGTGATCGGCCAGCAGGCGCCAGGCAAGAACGTCACGCTCGAGGTGTGGCGCCAGGGCGAGCGCAAGGAACTCCAGGCCAAGCTCGGCGACGCGAGCGACAAGCCGGCCAAGGTCGCGAAGGCCGATGCCGACGTGGGCCAGGGCAAGCTGGGCCTGGCATTGCGCCCGCTGCAGCCGCAGGAAAAGCGCGAAGCCTCGATCGACACCGGCCTGCTGATCGAGGATGCCGCCGGCCCCTCGGCGCAGGCGGGCGTGCAGGCGGGCGATGTGCTGCTGGCCATCAACGGCACGCCGGCGCAAAGCGTGGAGCAGGTGCGCGAGGTGGTCGCGAAGGCGGCCAACAAGTCGGTGGCGCTGCTGATCCAGCGCGGCGAAGACAAGATCTTCGTGCCGGTGCGCATCGGCTGATCCGCACACCGGCCGAGCGAACGCGGTGAGCGAGCGGACCGGCGCCGGCCTCTCGGCGCACATCCTGCCCACGTCGGCCACCATGATCGGCGTGTGCATGACCGTGATGTCGATCGGCCACCTCGGCCCGCGCGACGACATGCGATTGCTGATCGACCGCCTGCTGGCGGTCGACGCGCTGGTCTTCCTGGCCAGCGCGTTGCTGTCTTTCATCTCGATGCGGGCGCGCCGTTCGGGCGCGCGGCTCGAGAGCTGGGGCGAGATGGTCTTCATCGCCGGCCTCGGCCTGTTGGCGCTCGGCGCGGTCACGCTGGCGTTCGCGCTGCGCTGATCCGTTTTTCGCCCCGTTTTCGGCCCGCGTCAGGGCAGGGCGCACGGCCAGTCCAGCCGCACACGCGTTCCGCCGTTCGAATCGTTCGCCGTCTCGATGTGCAGCCGCGCGCCGATCGACTGCGCGCGCGAGCGCATGTTCGAGATGCCGTGCCCCGCGGGCCGGCCGTCGTCGGGCGCCGCGGGCAGGCCGCGCCCGTTGTCGGTGAGCACGATGCGCACCAGCGGCGGCGTGCTGCCGCCGTGCCAGCTGGCATGCATCACGATGCGCGTGGCGCGCGCGTGCTTCAGCACATTGGTGAAGGCTTCGAGCAGGATGCGTTGCAGCTGCAGCGCGGCCTGCGCGGCGAACGGCGCGAGCGCGGGCATCACCGCCACGTCCCACACCAGCTCGATGCCCGCGGCGTCCAGCCGCGGCTGCAGGCGGTAGCGCAGCGTGGCGAGCACGGTGGGCAGGTCGTCGTGCGTGGGCTGCAGCGAATCGACGGCCATGCGCATCTCGTCGAGCGCGAGCTTCACGTGTTCCTCGACCACGCCGCGGTCGGGCGCGGCCTGCGTCACCACGTTGAGCAGGCCCACCAGCTGCGAGCCCACGCCGTCGTGGATCTCCCGCATGATGCGCTGGCGCTCCAGCAGCACGGCCTGCGTCTGCTGCTGCTGGCGCATGGTTTCGAAGGCGGCGCGCAGCTGGTCTTCGCGCTCCGCCACGCGGGCCGCGAGGTTGGCATTGAGCGCGCTGTAGTCGTCCACGGTGCGGCTGTAGCGCTCGACCACCAGGCCCGCCAGGATCATCACGAAGAAGAACATCGCATGCGGCGTGAGCGTGTACTCGGCGCCGCCGAACAGGCCCATGCGCACCAGCAGAAGGTCGTGCGCGCCCGCCAATATGGCCATGGTGCCCGCCGCCATCAGCACCGCCGCGATGCGCCGCTTCGCCACCAGCGCGCCGTGCACCACGTAGGGCAGGCAGACGATGCTGGTCAGCTGCAGGATGACCAGCCCGCCGGTCCACAGCAGCGGCTTCGCGAAGGCGAAGGAGGCGCAGGCCAGCGTGACCGACAGCGCCAGCGCGCCATGAATGGAGCGCACCAGCCACGGCGGATTGCGCTCGAGCACCAGCAGCACGAAGCGCGCGATGAGCCCGATGTGGCAGGCATAGCAGACCGCCACCACCGCGCCCCACAGCGGCCAGGGCACCGGCACGTCGGGCCACACGCGGTCGAGGTTGCGCCCCACGCCCGACAGCGCGGCCAGCGCGAAGCAGCCGTACAGCGCATCGCGCTGGCGCAGCCAGAGCCCGCCGGCCAGCCCGCCCATGAGCAGCAGGCTCACCGCGTAGACGATGGCCGAGGTGTTGCGCCAGTTCTGCTGCGAGCGGTACTGCACCGCGAGCGACGCCTCGGTGCCGTACTGCACGCTGGCCAGCCCTGCGCCGCGCTGCCGCTGGATGGTGGTGCGCACGACCAATGACTGGGCCTGCCCCTCGCGGTGCAGCGCGGCCGCCACGGGCATCAGCAGGTTGCTCTTGGACGCGTCGTGGTCCGGGTTGCCCTGCACGCCGTAGCTGGCGACCAGCGCGCCGTTGAACGACACGGCCACCTGGTTGCCCACGCCCGACATCAGCAGGGCGGCGGGCTCGTCGGGCGGCACGGCCATTGCCGGCAGCGCGATGCGGTACGTGGCCCTGCCGCCGCGGCCCGGAAACTCATGGTCCCAGCGAAACGGCAGTTGCACCCGGCGTTGCTGCGCGGGCAGGCCTTCGGGTTCGAGCGTGGCGTCGGCCGATGCGATGTCGATGGTGCGTGCACTGCTGCTTGTGCCGTTGCTCGCACCGGTGCGTTCGGCGGCTTGCGCCGCGCTGCCTGCCATCAGCAGCGACAACCACAGGCACGCGCACAGCGCGGCGAACAGCAGACACCGCAGGCGCCGGGCGCCGCTGGCGTTCACCCTAAGGAAGCCAGCCGAGGTTGCGTGCTTCGAACACGGCTTCCGATTTGTTGTGCACATCCAGCTTGCCGTAGATATTGCGGATATGGGTTTGAACGGTGGACGCAGAGACTCCCATCTGCACCCCGACTTCCACATAGGTGAAACCACGAGAGACAAGGTCGAGCACCTCGAACTCGCGCGGCGAGAGCCGCTCGGGCGCCACCGCGCTGCTGGGCTTGACGGCGGTGACGACCGCCGCCGCTGCCGTCGCCGCAACAGGCTGCCCCAGCGCGGCGCCCGAATGCGCCTGCCAGCGGCGCAGCAGCTTGCGCGCGATCACCGGCGACATCGGCGAGCCGCCCGCGCGCAGGTGGCGGATGTGGGTGGCCAGGTCGGCCTCGGTGCCGTCCTTCAGCAGGTAGCCGCTGGCGCCGGCTTCGAAGGCCTGCACCATGTTGGCCTCGTCGCCGAAGATCGACAGCACCATCACCGCGCAGGCCGGCTGCATGTTGCGGCACTGGCTGATCACCTGCAGGCCGGGGCGGTCGGGCAGGCCGAGGTCGACCAGCAGCACGTCGACCGGGTTGTCGGCCAGCCAGCCGAGGATGTCGGCGGCGTTCGAGGCGCTGTAGGCCAGGCTCAGCGAGGGGTCGGCGTCGACGACCCGCGCGATGCGCTCGCGCATGCCGGTGTCGTCTTCGACGAGGGCAACCTGTGTCTCCACGGTCATGTGCGCGCGGTTTCTGAAGGGCTGCATGCGGGCATGCAGGACATGAAGGCAGGGCGCATGGCGACGGGATTCCTCGGGCGGTTGCGGGGCGAGATGCAGGGAAAGACGCCTCGCAGGGTAGGGGGCGGTCCTTGCGCTGCCCATCCTATATACGGGGGAGGCGGCTTACGGCTTTCGGTGGCTCGACTTTGAACGGCGTGATGGCAGGGTCGGCGCCCGGCGTGTTGCCTTGCCGAGCCGGGCCGCGACCAGTGCGAGGTGATCTGCCAGCTCGCTCGGTGATTCGAGCTCGAAGTCGTACGGCAGGCAACCCAGCCAAACGGCCAGTGCATCGAGCGAATTGGCGCCGGTTGCGATGCGCGTCGCACCATTGCCGAGGGCCTCCGGCACGCCGCTCACCCAGCCGAGGTAAGCCTCCAGCGTCTCGGGCGTCGCGTGCACCACGACCTGCGCATGGTGCAGGTACGGCGAGACCTGCAGCGCATGTTCCATGTACGAGGCCACGTCGCCGTGCGGCAAGCGGCGCGGCGTGAAGCGTGCGCCCGTGGGCTCGGCGCCGTCGATGCGGTCGAGGCGGAAGGTGCGCCAGTCTTCGCGCGCCATGTCCCATGCGAGCAGGTACCAGCGCTGCCCGGTCTGCACCACGCGGTGCGGCTCGACCGTGCGCTCGGTGGTGGCGTCGTGGTGGTCGCGGTAGCCGAAACGCAGCACGAGCCGCGCGGTGCAGGCGTCGGCCAGAAAGGACACGGCCTTCAGCCGCACCGGCGACTTGCCGCGCATGACCGGCACCACCGACGCGCGCACGCTGTCGAGCCGGCGGCGCAGGCGCGGCGGCATCAGCTGCTCAAGCTTGGCCAGCGCGCGCATCGAAGCGGTCTCGATGTCGCCGGCGGCGTTGGCCGGGTTGCCCAGGCCGAGCGCGACGGCGATGGCCTCTTCGTCTTCCAGCAGCAACGGCGGCAGCGCCGTGCCCGCGCCCAGCCGGTAGCCGCCGGCCACGCCCGAGGTGGAGTCGACGGTGTAGCCGAGGCTGCGCAGCCGGTCGACGTCGCGGCGCAGCGTGCGTTCGGTGATCTCGAGGCGGGCGGCAAGCTCTGCGCCGCTCCAGAAGCGTTGCGCCTGGAACAGCGAGAGCAGCCGGATCAGGCGGGCGGTGGCGGACAGCATGGGCGCATCATGCCTGTCATCGAGGACAGGAACTGTCCGCAATGGGTCGTAGCCTTGGACGTCATCTCAACCACTGGACGAAGACCCATGACGACGAAGACATACAACGGCAGCTGCCACTGCGGCAAGGTTCGCTTTCAGGCCCTGATCGACCTCGCGCAGGGCACGGGCAAATGCAATTGCTCCATCTGCACCAAGGCGCGCGCATGGGGCGCCATCGTGAAGCCGGAGGCGTTCACGCTGCTGTCGGGGGAGAAAGACCTGTCGCTGTACCAGTTCAACACGCACAGCACGGAGCACCTGTTCTGCAGGCACTGCGGCATCCGGCCGTTCGGGCGCGGCAACGTGCCGCAGATCGGCGGGGCGTATGTCAGCGTGAACCTGAGCTGCCTGGACGACGTGACGACCGAGGAGCTGTCGACGGCGCCCGTCCGCTACATGGACGGGCGTCACGACAACTGGTTCGAGCCGCCGGCCGAGACGCGCTACCTCTGAGCGAAGCAGCGCCGACCGGCGATCGTGCGCACCGCTTACTTGCGGCGGCGGTTCGTGGAAGCGGCAGGTGCCGAGGTTTGCGACGGCGCAGCGCCGCCGTCCACGCCCAGGCGGCCACCGCCGCCGAGGCCCTGGCCGCGCACCGTCTGCGCCTTGTAGTTGCGCAGCGAGCGGACCATCTGGTTGAAGGCGTCCATGAAGGCGGCCGCAATCACCTTGCCTTGCGGCGTGCGCGTGTAGCCGCCGATGCCGCCCGCGCCGGAAAGGCCGCCCAGGCCGGCAAAGCCCGCGAAGTCGGTCTTGGACGCGCTGCCTTCGGCGGCAGCCACCTGCACGCCCGAGCGGTTGTCGATGAGGGTCAGCAGGGCGCTAGCTTCCTTGGTCTGCATGCTGGCGCCGAGCTGTGCGATGGCACGGCCGCGGCCGCCACCCACCAGGCCGCCCAGCGCGCCACCGAGGCCGCCGGCGTCGCTGTTGCTGAACACGATCTCGGGCGACAGGCCGTAGTCGGAGGCCACCATCTGGCCGCGGCCGAAGTTGCTGCCGCCGCGCATTTCGCCCGACTGCATCAGCGCGCGTTCGCGCGTCATGGCGTTCATGCCGGCCGCGCCGCGCTCGACCACCACGAAGCAGTTCGATTGCTGCACCAGCAGGCGCAGCAGGTTGGCCGTGGGCGGCAGCTTGTATTCGCCGGTGAGCACCGTGTACCAGCCTGCGCTCTGGTTCTCGATCAGCGAGACCGTGCCCAGCGGCGATTCGCAGCGCTCGAGCTGGCTGCTTTCGCCGGAGGTGGCGCCGCCTGCGGCGCTGCCGGTGGCCACGGTCTTGGCCGACTGGCTGCCCATCTGCATGTCCATGGTCTGGCAGCCCGAAAGGGCCAGAAGGCCGGCGAGTGCGCTTGCGAGAGAAAGTTTGGAAAAAGCCATGTCCTGATCTGTCAAGTGAGAAGAATGCGGCGCCCGTGGCGGACGTCACTTGTCAAAACCGAAGATGGAATTGCCATGGCCTGTACGACCTCCCGATTCGACGCGCCGCCGGCGACCGCGCGACGATACGACCCGAGAAATCGGCACACCAGTGCCGAAAGTCATGTGCCTGTGCGCACGGCCCGGTCGCTCGCCTTGCATCGCATGGGGAAGCAGCGCGACCGGAGTCCGAAATCGGGGACGTGTGGGTGGGGGCAACCCGGGTCCTCGATCGCTCCGGCCGCAACGTCGAACAGGCGTTCTGTTCGAGGGGACGACGCATGGAGCGGGGGCATTATTACTCAGGAAACTTTTTTTAACATTGGCGTAACGGCGGCGGGCGCCCGGCGCTGTTTCTCGAGGAAAACGCGAGGCTGCTGCGGCGTCGCCACGGTTACATGTCGGCCTTCGACGAGGCCGCGGCGTGTGCCTTCAGGTTGCGTAGTCGCCGCTGGCCTCCGGCTGGTAGAGCACTGCCAGCACGCGCGTCGCGCCCTCGGTGCCATTGGGCATGTCCCAGCGCGCGAGCGTCCCCGTCTTCACGCCCAGCAGGCCGATGCCCACCGGCGACAGCACCGAGACGAAGCCCGCGCCCGGCTGCGAGTCGCCGGGGTAGCACAAGGTGATCTTCTGGCGCTGCTGCGTGGACGGGTCCTCGACCTCCACCTGCGAGTTCATCGTGACGATGTCCGCGGGCATCTCGCGCGAGGGCAGCACGTCGGCCAGGTCGAGCAGCTCGGCGAGCGCGGGAGGTTGCTGGCCCGTCAGTTTGCCGAGACGGACGAAGTCGAGTTCGGTGAGCGTGCGCTCCCCGTGAATGGTTGCAAGCATGAAGCACTCCAGTTGAATGCGTCGCCGTCCTGAATGAAGGAACGAACGGCGTCGCTGCCGCGCGGCGGGTGCCCGGCGGTCAATGGTTCGCGCATCAAGAAGAAGGGTAGCGGACCGCCGGGCTCAGGAAAGTGCGGAGGTGCGTCGCAAGACCACCGCGGTCGCCGCAACGGCTGCACCCGCGCGACGGCCGGCCGCTGCCTTGGGCAGGGCTGCGCATGCGGCAGGGTGTTTGCGGGAGGTGGACCACGGAGACATTCGCGCGAGTTTAGGTGTGTGAGCCGAGGGCATCAAGCAAAGGCCTCATGTGCCTTGCCGATAAGCGGCATGCGGCCACGCACAATCAAAGCCATGCGGACCTTTCTTCTCTATGTTGCGACGGCGCTCGCGGAAATCGTCGGCTGCTATCTGCCTTATCTGTGGCTCAAGCAGGAGCGCCCGGCATGGCTGCTGGTGCCGGCTGCGATCAGCCTCGCGGTGTTCGCGTGGTTGCTGACATTGCACGAGACGGCGGCGGGGCGGGTGTACGCGGCGTATGGCGGCGTGTACATCGGCGTGGCGATCGCGTGGCTCTGGGCGGTCGACGGCATCAAGCCCACGGCGTGGGACCTGGCCGGCGTGGCCGTGTGCTTCGTCGGCATGGGGCTCATCGCGTTCCAGCCGCGATAGGGCGCTTCGCGCAAGCTGCGCCGCAAAAGGAAATGCCTCGCTACCTTGTGAGTAGCGAGGCATTCAGGAACCACCGGAGTGGTTTGTTTTGGCTCCTCGACCTGGGCTCGAACCAGGGACCTACGGATTAACAGTCCGGCGCTCTACCAACTGAGCTATCGAGGAACAAGCCTTAGATTATATGCAATTGATTTGCCGATTTTGGATCGACGCTTCATTTTTTTGAACGGTGTGCAACACCGTCGATGCCGCTGCACAAATGAAAATGCCCCGCTACCTTGTGAGTAGCGGAGTATCCAGTGGCCTTGGTGCTTTTTTGTGGCTCCTCGACCTGGGCTCGAACCAGGGACCTACGGATTAACAGTCCGGCGCTCTACCAACTGAGCTATCGAGGAACAAGCCTTAGATTATAGCGTGCTTTTTTGCTCGTTCTCAAGCGCGCACAGATTTCGAAGACACAACCGTGATCAGAGCGCCACGGTCAGCCCGAGCCGCAACGTGCGCGGCGCGCCAGGGAACAGATAGACATGGCTGAACTGGTAAGGCGACTCCTTCCAGTAGCGGCGATCGAACAGGTTGTCGACAGCGAGTGTCCACGTCGTGTTCACACCGCGCATCCTGGTGTCGTAGCGCAGCACCGCATCCACGCGCGTCCACGAGGGCAAGGTGACCGAGCCGTCGGGCAGCACGTTGCGCCGGCCTTCGTACGACAGCTGTCCCGCCACCTCGAGTCCCGGCACTGCCGGCACGCGGTACGCGGCCTGCGCGCGCAGCACCTGCTTGGGCACGTTGGTGGGCGACTGGCCGTTGAGCGCCGGGTTCGCCGTGCTGTCGCGGCGCTTCGCGTCGATCAGCGTCACGCTGCCGCCCAGGCGCCATGGCCCCTGGTTCCATTGCGCGCCGCCCTCCAGGCCGCGGTGCACCGCGCGGCCGTCGTTGCGCACGTCGCAGAACCCGCTGCACTGGTCGATGTTGGTGACCGGCCGCGAGATGTCGAAGTACGCCACCTGCCAGTTGAAGCCGTCGTTGCCGCCCTTGACGCCCAGCTCCCACTGGCGCGAACGCAGCGCGGGCAGCGCCTGCCCGGCATTGCCGTACGTCGCGCGGTTCGGCACGACCTGCGATTCCACACCCTGGCCCCAGCTCGCATACCCCAGCAGCCCCGGCTGGAGGGCATAGCTGGCCGCCAGCCATGGCGTGGTCACGCCTTGCTTGTAGCCCGTCGGTTCCGAGCCGTCGTTGCCGATGCTGCGGCGATCGAGCCGCGTGTGGCGCACGCCCACCCAGGTGCTGAAGCGCTCGGTCCAGCGGATCGCGTCCTGCACCGACAGCTCGGTCGAGCGCTCGTCGCGGTTGGTCTGCGGCGTGGTCGCATCGGGGCTCGGCGGCACGATGGCCGTGCCCCAGATGTTGCCGATGCCCGCGAAGTTGTAGGCCTGGTTGTCGAAGCGGTTGCGCACACGGCTTTGCAGCAGCCCGAAGCCCAGCTCGTGCTTCACGCTGCCCGTCATCACGTTGCCCTTGAGATTGAGGCTGCCCGCGGTCTGCGTGCGGCGCTCGTTCTCGCTGCGGAAGTCGTAGACGTCGAAGGTGCCGTCGGAGCAGTAGCGGTCGTAGTTGCCCTCGGCGCTGCAGCCGAAGGCATAGGCCAGCCGGTCGTCGCTCTTCAGGCGCTGCTGGCCGATCTGCGCGGACCAGCGCCAGTCGGCGTTCAGCGCCTGGCTGAAGCGCACGGTGCCGGTCAGCGCCTTGAACACCGACGGCTGCGACCACGGCTGGTTGTTGAGGTTGATGCGCGGGTCCACCGGCCGGGGCAGCACGCTGCCCAGCAGGCTGTAGCCGTTCTGGCTGGGCTGCGTCTTGCGGCTTTGCTCGATCTCGAATTCCAGCACCGAGTCGCGCGTGATGCGCCAGTCGGCCGCCAGCGAGAACAGGTTGCGGTTGCCGTCGAGGTTGTGCGTGAGCGGCTTCAGGTTCTCGCTCGCCACGTTGAGCCGGTAGCCGAACTCGCGGTTCTCGCCGAAGCGCCCGCCAAGGTCGAGCGCGCCGAGCACGCTGCCGCGGCTCGTGGTCTCGATGCGCACCGTGCGCAGGTCCTGCTCGGTCGGCCGCTTCACGACGTAGTTGACCAGTCCGCCCGGCGCACTGGTGCCGGCCTGGATGCCGCTGGTGCCGCGCAGGATCTCCACGCGCTCCTTGTTGTCCAGCGGGATCGAGGTCTCGGCGCTGATCGGCAGGCCTTCGCGGCGGTAGTTGAAGCGGTTGTCCAGCACGAAGCCGCGCACCGTCAGGTAGTCCCAGTAGCCGGCCGAGTTGTAGGCGTCGGTGACCGAGGCGTCGAACTGCGTGAGGTCGGCCAACCGGCGCGCGCCGCTCGCGCGCAGTTGCTGGCTGTCGACGATCGTGGCGGAAAGCGGCAGCTCGCGCAGCGGCACGTCGCCGAAGCCGCTCACGTCGGCCTGCGGCGCGGCGACCGCGTCGGTGACGGTGACTTCACGCAGCGCGGCCGACTGGGCTGGCTGGGCCGGTTGCGCCTGTTGGGCTGGTTGCGCCTGCGCGCCCCACGCGGCAGCAAGCAGCGCCGCGGCAATGGCACACGACAAAGGGGAAAGGGGCGAGAGAGTGTGTTGCTTCATTCTGTTCAAAGGCTGGCCGCGGCGGCCTGCATGGCCGCCATCCATTGCGCGGCCGTGAGTTCGGGGTCTTCGGCGGCGACCAGTGCGCGCACCACGGCGACCGAGCCGACGCCGGTGGCCAGCACCTCGGGCAGCCGCATGGTGTCGATGCCGCCGATGCCCACCTGCGGGTAGCCGCGCAGCAGCCGTGCATAGGCGCCGAGCCGGGCCACGCCCTGCGGTGCGGTCGCCATCTTCTTGAGCGTGGTCGGGTAGACCGCGCCCATCGCGATGTAGCTCGGGCTCACCCTGTCGGCGCGCACCATCTCCGCATAGCCGTGCGTGCTCACGCCCAGGCGCAGGCCGGAGGCGCGCAACCGCGCGAGAGATTCGGGCGAGAGCGCGTCCAGGTCTTCCTGGCCGAGGTGGATGCCGTAAGCCCCCGCCGCAATGGCGACCTGCCAGTGGTCGTTGATGAACAGCAGGGCGCCGGTGCCTTGCACCGCGTCGACGGCCGCCTGCACTTCGCGCTCGACGGCCGCGGCGTCTTCGGACTTGAAGCGCAACTGCACCGTCGGCACGCCGGCGCGCGCCATGCGGCCGACCCATTGCGCATCGGGCAGCACGGCGTAGAGGCCGAGCCGCTCGGGGCAGGGCGGAAACGCATCGCCGCGCGCGGTTGGCGGAAACGCCCGCATGCCGAAATCTTCGGGTGCATCGGGCCACAGCGCGGCGTCGAAGCTGCTCAGCCGCTGCGTCTGCGCGCGCCACGCGAGCGCGAGGCATTCGGCATCGATCTCGATGAAGCCGAGCGCGGAGCAGGCCCGCTTGGCGCCGCGGTACACGGGGTCGTCCGACGAGAAATTCGGCGCGCTCACGGGCGCTGAAGCAATGGCGCCAAAGCGCAACCCGTGCGCCGCGACGATGGCTTGCGCAACGGCGCCTGCTTCGAGTGCGGTGCTCATGGCGCGTGGTGCCAGAAAGGCGTGCCGAGCACGGGCGTGCTGGGGTGCGCGGCGTCTTGCGCGGCCATGGCGCCGGCGCGGTGCGCGGTGCGGCCGGCCTGAACGGCGTCGGCAAAGGCGCCGGCCATGGCGACGGGGTCTTGCGCGAGCGCCACGGCGGTGTTGAGCAGCACGCCGTCGTAGCCCCACTCCATCACCTGGCAGGCATGCGAGGGCAGGCCCAGCCCCGCATCGACCAGCATCGGCACCTTGAGCCGATCGCGCAGCACCTGCAGCGCATACGGGTTGACCGGGCCGCGGCCGGTGCCGATGGGCGCGGCCCACGGCATCACCGCCTGGCAGCCCACGTCGACCAGCCGCTGGCACAGCACGAGGTCTTCGGTGCAGTAGGGCAGCACCTTGAAGCCGTCGCGGATCAGCTGCGTTGCCGCATCGACCAGGTTCAGCGTGTCGGGCTGCAGCGTGTAGTCGTCGCCGATCAGCTCGAGCTTGATCCACGGCGTGTCGAACAGCTCGCGCGCCATCTGCGCGGTGGCGATCACTTCCTGCACGCTGTGGCAGCCGGCGGTGTTGGGCAGCACCGGCACGGCCAGCTTGCGCAGCAGCTCCCAGAAGCCATTGCCGAGGTCGCTGTTGCCCGAGCCCTGGCTGGCGGTCTGGCGGCGCAGCGAGGCGGTGAGCATGGCGGGCCTGGCGCGTTTCACCGCGGCCTCGAGCAGGTCGGGCGAGGGGTAGCGCGCGGTGCCGAGCAGCAGGCGGCTCTGGAAGGTCTCGCCGTAGAGAACCAGCGGATCGGCTGCGGTGGGTGCGGCGGGTGCGGTGGCTGCAGTGGCTGCAGTGGGTGTGGCGGTCATGTTGTCTGTCTCCATCATTCAGCCGCCCGTCACGGGGCGGATCACTTCGATGCGGTCGCCGGGCTGCAGCGCGCGCGCGGCGTAGGCCGAGCGCGGCACGAACTCGCGGTTCACCGCCACCGCGAAAGGCGGCGTGGCGGCCAGTGCGGCCAGCGCGTCGGTCAGCGTGGCACCGTCGGCCAGCGCGAAGGGCTTGTCGTTGATCAGGATGTTCATCGTCATGTGTCGGGTGCCTGCATGCCGAAGGCCTGCGCGAGGTCGGAGCGGCCATGCGTGAGCAGCTCCATCGCCACGTCGAGCATGGCCGGCGCGATCATGAAACCGTGGCGGTACAGGCCGTTGACCTGCAGCACGCGCGGCTGCGGCAGGCGGATGGCGGGCAGGTTGTCGGGCAACGTGGGGCGGCACTGCGTGGCGATCTCCACGATGCGTGCTTCGGCAAAGCCGCTGTGCACGGCGTAGGCCGCGCTCAGCAGTTCGAGCGTGGAGCGCACGCTGGCGGGCGACATGTCGTCCGACTCGATCTCGGTTGCGCCGATCACGAACAGGTTGCCGGGCTTGGGCGCGATGTAGAGCGGGTAGCGCGGGTGCACCAGGCGGGTGGGGCGCTGCAGGCTCACTTCGGGCGCATGCACGCGGATCACCTCGCCGCGCACGCCGCGCAGCGCGCTCCATTGGGGCTTGGCGCCGAGGCCGCGGCAGTCGATGACCCAGTCGGGCTGGCCGGCCGTGCCGGGCGAAAAGTCGGCGGGGGCGCGCGGCGATTGCCAGTGCAGCGTCACGCGCGGGTCGTTCTCGAGCGTTGCGCGCAGCGAGGCCAGCAGCGCGCGGTTGTCGAGCTGGCCTTCGCCCGGCAGGAACAGCCCTTGTGCGAAGCGTTGGCCCAGCGAAGGTTCCAGCGCGGCGATGGCTTGGCCGTCGAGCGTCTGCATCGGCGCGAGTTCGGGCACCTGCGCGCCGGTGTTCGCAAGCACGCGCGCCAGCCGCGTGGCCTCGGCGGCGTCCTGCCGGTGCCACAGCACCAGCGTGCCTTCACGCTGGAAGAACACCGGCTGCGCCAGCGGCGCGAGCAGCTCGGGCCAGCGCGACAGCGCATGCTGGCCCATGCGCACGACCGACACCGGCGCCACCGCCGACTCGGCCAGCGGCGCCAGCATGGCCGCGGCCACGCGCGCAGCGGCACCCTCGGCGTCGGGGCTTCCTGCTTCGAAGAGATCGACCGTGCAGCCCTGCCGCGCCAGCGTCACCGCCAGCAGCCGGCCCATGAGGCCCGCACCGAGGATCGCGGCCGATTCGAAAGGGAGGTTCATCGAAGAGCGGCTCATCGCCAGGCTCCTTCGCGTCGCCGATAATTTTCCGCATGACCCAAGGACCCACCCAGCGCTACGCACGCGTGCTTTCCATCGCCGGTTCCGACAGTGGCGGCGGCGCCGGCATCCAGGCCGACCTCAAGACCTTCGCGGCGCTCGGCTGCTACGGCATGACGGCCATCACCGCGCTCACCGCGCAGAACACGCTCGGCGTGTCGGGCATCCACGGCGTGCCGGCCGGGTTCCTCAAGGCGCAGATCCAGGCCGTGGTGGAAGACATCGGCGTCGACGCCGTCAAGCTCGGCATGCTGCACGCGCCCGAGGTGGTCGAGGTGGTGGCCTGGGCCATCGACCGCTACCAGCTGAAGAACGTGGTGCTCGACCCCGTGATGGTCGCCACCAGCGGCGACCGGCTCATTGCCGCCGACACGGTGCAGGTGCTGGTGCGCGAGCTGTTCCCGCGCGCGCTGGTGGTCACGCCCAACCTGGACGAGGCAGCCTTGCTGATCGGCCATGCCATCGGCGGCATCGACGCGCTCGACGGCGCGGCCGACGAGCTGCTCGCGCTCGGCGCGAAGGGCGTGCTGCTGAAGGGTGGCCACCTGCCCGGCGACGAGGTGGTCGACGTGCTGCTGCAATCCGGTGGCCAAAGAAAGCGCCTGGCGTCGCGGCGCATTGCCAGCCGCAACCTGCACGGCACCGGCTGCACGCTGTCGTCCGCCATTGCCGCGCACCTGGCGCTGGGCGCGGCGCTGCCCGAGGCGGTCGAGCAGGCGCGTGCCTACATCCTCGGTGCCATGGCGGCCGGGGCGGACGTGAAGGTCGGCGCGGGTCATGGCCCCCTCAACCACGGCTTTGCGCCAGTGCCGACGCGCCGCCTGCCGTTGTAGCGGTCGGCTTGGGGCGGCTGAGCCAGGCGAGCACGAAGGTCGCCGCCAGCGTCGGCAGGGCCGAGCCGAACTGCGGCGCCCACCTGGCCAGCGCGTGGTAGGCCGCGATGCCCGCGATCCAGATCAGCGCCGCGGCCACGTCGACCTTGCGCGCACCGGCCAGCGACACCGCCCGGCCGCTGCCCAGCCGCCCGATGATCACGCCGTACAGCGGCACGAACACCGAGCTCAGCATCAGCAGGAAGGGCTCCAGCGTGTGCATCGGCAGCACCAGCGCCAGCGCGATGCACAGCGCGGCCAGCAGCAGGCCCCAGCGTTTCACGCTCCAGCGCGGCAGCAGGCTGTGCGTGGACACGGCGCCTGAATACACGTCGCCATAGGCGTTGTCGAGCTCGTCGATCAGGATCAGGCCCAGCGCCACCAGCCCGCCTTGCGCCAGCAGCAGCGCGGTGACCAGCCCGGTGCCGGGTTCGGCCACGCTCACCACCATCACGCCCAGCGCATAGCACCAGATGTTGGCCAGCGCGTAGCCGATCCAGGTGCCGCTGAAGGCACTGCCCAGCCCGCCCGCGCTGCGCTTGCCGTGCCGCGCATAGTCGGCCACCAGCGGCAGCCACGAGACCGGCATGGCGATCACCAGGTCGAGCGCGCCGAACATGCCCATCGAACCGTCCCCCGGGCGCGCCCAGAAGGCGTCCAGCCCCTTGGCCTGCAGCTGCGTGGCGAACTGCCAGCTGAGCCACAGCAGCGACAGCACCACCAGCGGCAGCCCGAAGCGGCTCACGAAGCGGCGCACCAGCCTGACCATCGAGCCCGCGAGCAGCGCCAGCAGCACCGCGCCCCACAGCAGCGTGGTCAGCACGCCGCCCCAGGCGGTGCCCAGCGAGGGGCCGAACGCCGACTGGCCGATGGCCTGCGTGCCTTCGCGCATCACGACCAGTTCGAAGGTGGTCCAGCCCACCAGCTGCACGATGTTGAGCAGCACCGGCAGCCGCGCGAAGGCGCTGCCGTAGGTGGCGTGCATCAGGCCGGCGCTGGCCAGGCCGCTTTCGCAGCCCAGCCGCGCGGTCCATGCCAGCAGGCCGGCGCCCAGGCACGAGCCCAGCAGGATCGCCAGCGCCGCGTCGCGCGTGCCCACGGCCGGCACCAGGTAGGCGCCGATCTGCATCACCAGCAGGCCCACGCCCAGGCTGAACCAGAGCGAGGCATGGTCGTGCCAGCCGAACACGCGCTTCGATGCGTGCAGCGGGGTCAGCGCCTCGTTGGCGCCGGGGGCGGTGTCGTTGTCGTCGTGTGCCATCCGTTTGCTCCAGTGCAAAAGGTTTGGCAGGTGGGCGGGGCCCGAGCGGCGCGGCCGTCACGCGAGAGAACGTGAGAGACCACCGGACCAGCTTCCCTGCGCGAGGATTACCTCGGGCCTGCCAGATGAATGGCAGGCGCAATCAGGTTCAAAGGGACTTTCTCAGCCGGGCGGCAAGCCGCCCAGCACCCCTAGCAAATGCGCCATGGCGGACCACGGCGCAGGGCGGAGTCTATCCGGTGTCGGGAAGCCGCAACGCCGGGCGTGCCATTGCGCGGTGGCGGTTCAGAATCGCCCGAGGGAGAAAAACCAGAAAGAACGAGGGCGCGCGTGCACGCACGCGTGAGGATGAACCGTATGGCGGACGATTTCGCAAGCATGCGCATGCGGCGCTTCAGGGTCGACGTCGGCACCATCATCTGCGCCGTGGCGCTGGTGCAGTCGCTGCTGCTGGTCGGGCTGGGCTATTGGGCGGTCGAGCGGCTGGTGTCCGAGGTGGGCACGGCCGCGCACAAGATCAACCACGACCGCGTCGAGGACAACGCGCTGGCCTTCCTCGCCCGGACGGCGGCGGTGGTCCGCGCCATAGGCGACTCGCCCAGCCTGCATGCCGCGGGCGAAGACGGCGAGCAGACCGCCGAGATGCTCTGGACGCTGCTCGAGCAGAACCCCGAGCTCGACAGCCTCAACGTGGCCACCGGCGACGGCCACCTGGCCGCGGCGCTGCGCTACCCGTCGCCGGCCATCCGCCAGGTGCAGCGCAGCGCCGAATTCAGCACCGAGACCTGGCAGTACAAGCGCTCGCCCGACGCCGAAGGCGGCGACGCGAAGCAGCGCTTTGCCACGCACGGCATCAGCGCCTTTCGCAGCGACTACGACCCGACGCACCGCAGCTGGTTCACCGACGCGGTGAAGGCCCGGCGCCCGGTCTGGACCGCGCCTTTTCTGTCGGCGGCGTCGCAGGAACTCGCCATCAGCCTTTCGGAGCCCGCCGGCCGGCTCGACGACGAGGGCCGCACGCAGCACATGGTGGTGGCCGCCAACGTGTCGCTGAGTCACCTGTCGAAGCTGGTGCGCATCTTCGGCGAGCTCGGCCATGGCGACAGCGCCTTGCTGAGCGCCGACCACCACGTGCTCGCGCGCAGCGACCACCCCGACCCGGTGCGCGTGCTGGAGTCGCCCGACAGCGGCGTGCTCGGAACGGTGCACGCGCACATGCTGGCCGCGGGCACCGCGGGCGAGACCGAGGACATGGCCTTCGCCGTCACGCACGACGGCCGGCGCTACCTGGTGCAGACCTCGCACCTGCCGTCCACGCGCTGGCAACTGGTCAGCTGGGAGCCCGAAGACCTGCTGCTCGGCGACCTGCAGCGCACGGTGATCTGGGCGCTGCTGCTCACGTTCGGCTTCGTGGGCGTGGCGCTGTACATCTCGCTGCGGCTGTCCAAGCTCGTGACCCAACCCATCGAGAACCTGTCGCGCGTGGCGCGCCGCATCGGCCGGCTCGAGCTCGACAACCTGCCGCTCGCGTCGAGCCGGGTGCTGGAGATCCAGCACCTCAACCAGGCGCTGGAAGAGTCGGCGCGCAGCCTGAAGGCGTTCAGCAAGTTCGTGCCGGTGGACATCGTGAAGCAGCTCGTGGCCGAAGGGCAGGCGCTGGCGCCGGGCGGCTCGCCGCGGCGCATCACCGCCATGTTCACCGACGTGGAAGGCTTCACCTCCATCTCGGAATCGCTGGAGGCCGACGTGCTGGTCAGGCAGCTCACGGAGTACTTCAACCTCGCGGCGCGCATCTTCGCGCGGCATGGCGGCGTGGTCGACAAGTTCATGGGCGACGGGATCATGGTGCTGTGGGGCGCGCCGGCCGACCTGGAAGACGCGGAGTACCACGCCTGCGTGGCCGCGCTGGAGCTGCATGCCGAAATGGCCGAGCTCAACGCCAAGTGGCACGCCGAAGGCCTGCGCGAGTTCCGCACGCGCATCGGCATCCACACCGGCCACGTGATCGCGGGCGTGCTGGGCTCGAGCGACCGGCTGTCCTACACCGCCGTGGGAGACGTCATCAACGTGGCGAGCCGCATCGAAGGAGCGAACAAGGAGCTGGGCACGCGCACGCTGATCTCCGAAATCACCTTCGCGGGGCTCGGCGGCCGGCTGGCCGCGCGGCGCATCGAGGAGATGGCCGAGCTGCGCGGCCGGCAGACGCGCATGGTGCTCTACGAGCTGCTACAGGTCGAGCACCAGCCGGGCTGAGCGGGCCCGCGAACAGCAGGGCAGGAACTGGTCGTTGGCGGCCTGCTCCGCGGGCGTGAGGTAGAGGTCGCGGTGGTCGATGTCGCCGCAGAGCACGCGCGTGAGGCAGGTGCCGCACACGCCCTGCGCGCACGACACGGGAATCGCGACGCCTTCGGCCGCCAGCGCATCCACCACGCTGAGCGATGCCGGCACGCGCACCACGCGGCCCGAGTTGCGCAGCTCGACCTCGAAGTCGCCTGGCTCCGCAGCCGGCGTCGCGGCGCCCGCGAAGTACTCGAAATGCACCTGCGCTTCCGCCCACTGCAGTTCGCGCGCGGTGGCACGCACGGCCTCCAGGAAGCCCTGCGGACCGCACACGTACAGGTGCTTGCCCGGCGCGGGCTGGCCGAGCGTTGCCGCCAGGTCCAGCCGCTGCGCCGGCGGGCCGTCGTCGTGGTGGAAGAACACCTTGGCGGCGAACGCGCTGCCTTGCAGCCGGCGCCGGTAGGGCGCACGCGCGGCGGTGCGGCTGCAGCAGTGCAGCGAAAAATCCGCACCCAGCGCGGCCAGCCGCTGCGCCATCGACAGCAGGGGCGTCACGCCGATGCCACCGGCCAGCAGCAGGCTGTGCGTGGCGCCTTCGTCGAGCGGAAAGTGGTTGCGCGGCGGGCTGATGTTCAGCACCGCGCCTTCGTGCACCGCGTCGTGCATGGCGAGTGAGCCGCCGCGCGAGGCCGTGTCGCGCAGCACGCCGATCTCGTAGTGCTCGTCCTGCGACGGCAGGTTGCACAGCGAATACTGGCGCACCAGGCCTCCGGGCAATGCCACGTCGATGTGCGCGCCGGGCGCGAAGGGCGGCAGCCGCGCGCCGTCGGCCGCGACCAGGCGGAAACCCGCCACGCCCTCGGCCTCCACCGTCTTGCGCGCCACCCGGACCGCGAGCACAGCGCTCATTCGCGCACGAGGAAGTTGCCGGCCTCGAAATGCACGGGCGGTGCGGCGGGGTCGAAGCTCACGCCGGCCGGGTCGCCGCCTTCGCGCACCGCGTCGAGCTGGCGCTGCAGCAGCCGGCGCAGCATGACGATGCCGCGGTCCGACGAGGCCAGGTGCTCCTCGGAATGCGCCGTGATCGCGCCCTGGCTCACCTGCGCCTCGTAGTCGCCCGGAAAGGCGCGGTGCTCGGCCTCGCTCAGTTCCTCCCACAGCTTGCCGTTCAGCCGCGAGCGCACGCGCGCCAGGTCGCCGGGCGTCTTCACGCGGCCCACGGTGTAGATGCGAAAGCTGTGGTCGTCCATGGGCAGCACCCAGCCGATGGATTCCACCCGCCCGTACGCCGCCACGCGCGGGTTCGGCACCACGCGCAGCGTGGGCAGCACCGGGCCGGCCACGCGGCGGAAGGTGGCGCCGTCTTCCAGCTTGCGGATGGAGGTGATCGTCACGCCGGTCTCGGTGCTCTCGAAGCTCACGTCGGGCATCTGGCCCATCAGCGCCACGAACTGCGTGCCGCTGAAGCTGCCGTGCAACACGGGAACATGGAACGGGTCGGCCACGTTCTCGTAGTGCTGCAGCCAGTTGCACGGAATGACCTGCGGCCCGCCGCCGCCGATGCTGTTGCCGTCGGCCTCCAGCGTCTCGCCTTCGTCCATCGTTTCCAGGCAGTCGTAGCGCGGCAGCACGGGCTTCTTCTCGGCCGGGCCGAGGTAGGCCCAGACCAGGCCGTACTGCTCCTGCACCGGATACCAGGGCTGGCGCACGCGGGAGCGGCCGCGCGCGCCGCCGTCGGGCTCGCAGGGCTGGTCGACGCAATGGCCCTGCACGTCGAACATCCAGCCGTGGTAGCAGCAGCGGATGCCTTCTTCTTCCACGCGGCCGTAGTACAGCGAGGCGCCACGGTGCGCGCAGCGCCAGTGCACCAGGCCCGCGCGGCCCTTCCTGTCGCGGAACAGGATCAGGTCTTCGCCGAGCACGCGCACCTGGCGCGGCGTGTCGCCGGCATCGGCGGCCAGGCCGATCGGGTGCCAGTAGCGGCGCAGCAGCTCGCCCATGGGCGTGCCGGCACCGACCTCGGTCAGCTCGGGCTTGTGGCTCGGCGGCTTGCGGCCGTAGGCGGTGCCGGTGTCGAACGCGATGGGCTGCCAATCGCCACTGGTCGTCGCGGCAGCCGTGGCCGTGGAGGAGGAGGAGGAGGAGGAGGAGGGAGGTGCGACGGCGCTCATTCGGGGGTGACTCCTGCGGCCTTGATCAGGTCCGCGACACGGGGAAAGTCGGCCTTGTAATTGGCCCGGAATTCGGCGGGCGTGCTGCCCAGGGGCTCGAAGCCGAAGCCGGCCAGCCGCTCCTGGACGTCGGGCATCTTCGTGATCTCGCGCAGCGCGGCCGACCATTCGTCTAGCACCGGCTGCGGTGTCTTCGCGGGCGCGTACACGCCGATCCAGCTGTCGAGGTCGAAGCCCGCGAAGCCCTGCTCGGTGAAGGTCGGCACGTTGGGCATTGAGCGCACGCGCTGCCGCCCGGTGATGCCCAGCACCTTGATGCGGCCCGACTGCGCCAGCGCACGCGCCGTGGCCGGGTTGGCCCAGGCCACGCCCAGCGCCTCGCCGAACATGTCGTTGTGTGCCGCCGCCTCGGCCTTGTAGGGCACGTGGACCAGGTCGATGCCGGTCTGGCGCGCCAGCAGCTCGCCGAACAGGTGCGCGTTGGAGCCGTTGCCCCAGGTGCCGTAAGACACGCCCGGGTGCGCCTTGGCGTAGGCCACGAACTCGCGCACGTTCGAGAACGGCGCCGAGGCGCGCGCGATCAGCATCGGGCCGCCGGTGGCCAGCTGCGACAGCGGCTCGAAGTCCTTCACCGGGTCGTAGGGCAGCCTGGGCTGCAGCACCACGTTGTTGATGTGCGTGAGCGGCAGCGTCAGCAGTACGGTATAGCCGTCGGGCGCGGCCTTGGCCACCGTGTCGGCGGCAATGGTGCCGCTCGCGCCGGGCTTGGCCTCGACGATCACGGGCTGGTTCCAGCGCGTCTTGAGCTTCTCGGCGTAGATGCGCGCGATGACGTCCATCGGCCCGCCCGGCGACCCGAAGGGAACGATGCGCACCACGCGGCCGGGAAAGCGCGGGGCCTGCGCGAAGGCGGGGCCGGCAGCGAGTGCCGCGAGGCCCGCGCCAAGAATGCCGAGCGTGCGGCGGCGCGTGGCGCCTCCGTGCGGCGAGGGTCTGAACCGATTCATCGTGTCTCCAGTCGTGTTGTACTTGTGCGCTCGACGATACGGACCGCCCGCCCCATGGGCAATTCGAAGCTTTGGATATGAGATATGGCCCAACGTGATATCCGCAGCCTCGACGTCGGCATGCTGCGGACCTTCGATGCGCTGATGCGCGAACGCAGCGTGTCGCGCGCGGCAACTCGGCTGTTCCTGAGCCAGCCCGCGGTGAGTGCCTCGCTCAACCGCCTGCGCGACACCTTCGGCGACCCGCTGTTCACGCGCACCGCGCACGGCGTGGAACCCACGGCGCGCGCGCAGGCGCTGGCCGGCCAGGTGGAGCGCGTGCTGGCCGACCTGTCGGCCATGCTGGAGCCGGGCGAGGGCTTCGACCCGGCGGCCTCGCAGCGCATCTTTCGCATCTCCGGCGGCGACTACGCCAGCCACCTGCTGCTGCCCACGCTGGCCAACGAGCTGGTGGCGTGCGGCTCGCGCGTGCGCATCTACTGGGAGACCAGTTCGTTCCTCACGCTGACCGAGCGCCTGCGCAAGGGCGACTTCGACATTGCCGTGCTGCCGCGCCTGCAGCCGCCGAGCGACTGCGAATCGGCGCTGCTGTACGAAGACCGCTACGTGGTCGCGGTGCGGCGCGGGCATCCGACGATGGGCCACGGCGCCACGCCGGGCGTCACGCTCGAGGCCTTCTGCGCATCGCCGCATGTGTTCCTGGGCTATGGCAGCTCCGCGCTGGACGACCTCATCGACCAGGTGCTGGCGCGGCTGGGGCACACGCGCAACATGAGCGTCGCCATGACCAGCTTCGGCCAGATCGTCGACCTGCTGGCGCAGACCGACCACGTGGCCGTGATGCCGCTGCGCGTGGCCGACCGGTTTCGCGACCTGCTCGCGGTGCACCCGCTGCCGTTCGAGCTGCAGGGCTACCGCTCGGTCGTGTGCTGGAACCGGCGCTCGAATTCCGATGCGGGGGTGCTGTGGCTGAAGGACGCGCTGTTGCGCATCGGGCGCATCGGGCGCAGCGAAAGCACGGCTACCGCGGCTTGACCCTGCGCGCGAAGGCCTCGAGCCCGTCGATGGTCATCTGCACGTGGCGCTCGAAGCTGCTGTCCAGCGGCACCGCCGTGCCGTTGTCCCATCGCAGGATGAAGGCCTTGTTGGCCAGCAGCGGCAGGTTGCGCGTGAGCACCGGGTGGTCGAGCGGGCGAATGGTGTGCACGCGCTCGCGCAGCTCCTCGGCCCAGGCCTGCGTGTTGTCGGCGGGCAGCGGCGAGAACTCCATCGTGAGAAAACCCAGCATCGCCGCGATGGTGCAGTTGTAGGCCTCCAGCAGCGGCTCGCCTTCGAAGCCGGCCTCGGTCAGCGCGGCCAGCACGCCTTCGACCAGCTCGATCGGCAGACTGCCGTTGGACACCAGCTGCGCGCCCAGCAGCTGCGCCACGTTCGGGTGGCGGCGCACGGCGGCGCGGCAGCGGCGGAACAGCTCGGCCATCCACGCTTGCCAGGCCAGCTTGCCCGGCGGCGGCGTCACCTGGGCCATGACGGCGGATGCCACTTCGGCCAGCAGCGCCTCGCGCGTGCTCACGTGCCAGTGCACCGTGGCCGGGTACACGCCCAGGCGCGCCGCCACCTCGCGCATGCTGAAGGCGCCGAGGCCGAACTCGTCGATCTGCTCGAGCGCGACTTCGGCGATGCGCTGCCTGGTCAGCGCTGTGCCGCCTGAAGGGCGACCGGCGGTCCTGGGCGGGGCTTTTTTCGGGGTGGGGGTGGGCGTGGGAGGGGACATTGGCTGCGATTGTGTGGCAGTTGAATTGGCGGTATAAACAATATTAATTGAGCACTGATCAATAAAAATGACGATCAACGCTCGGCACGCAACCATGCAAAGGACGATTCCATGAGCGACCCCATCGACCAGGCCCTTGCCGACGCACACCGGCGCTTCACCGACGCCAACCCGGCCAGCCGCCGCCAGTTCGACGAGCAGGCGCGCTACATGCCGGGCGCCAACAGCCGCTCGGTGTTGTTCCATGCGCCGTTCCCGCTGACCATCGCCAGGGGCGAGGGCGCCGCGCTGTGGGACGCCGACGGCCACCGCTACGCCGACTTCATCGCCGAGTACACGGCCGGCGTCTACGGCCATTCGGCGCCGGAGATCCGCGACGCCGTCATCGAGGCCATGCGCAGCGGCATCAACCTCACGGGCCACAACCTGCTCGAAGGCCGGCTGGCCAAGCTCATCTGCGAGCGATTTCCGCAGATCGAGCAGCTGCGCTTCACCAACTCGGGCACCGAGGCCAACCTGATGGCGCTCACCGCGGCGCTGCACTTCACGGGCCGCCGCAAGATCGTGGTGTTCTCGGGCGGTTACCACGGCGGCGTGCTGGGCTTCGGCGCCGGGCCGCTGCCGACGACCGTGCCGTTCGACTTCCTGGTGCTGCCGTACAACGACGCGCAGCTGGCGCGCGAGCAGATCGAAAAGCACGGCGCCGATGTTGCCGCGGTGCTGGTCGAGCCGATGCAGGGCGCGAGCGGCTGCATTCCGGGCCGGCCGGATTTCCTGCAGGCCCTGCGCGAATCGGCCACGCGCGTGGGCGCCTTGCTGGTGTTCGACGAGGTGATGACTTCGCGCCTGGCGCCGCATGGGCTCGCGAACCAGCTCGGCATCCGCGCGGACCTCACCACGCTGGGCAAGTACATCGGCGGCGGCATGTCCTTCGGCGCCTTCGGCGGGCGTGCCGACGTGATGGCGCAGTTCGACCCGCGCACCGGTTCGCTCTCACACTCGGGCACCTTCAACAACAACGTGATGACGATGGCGGCCGGCTACGCGGGCCTCACCCAGTTGTTCCCGCCCGAGGCGGCCGGTGCGCTGGCGGCGCGCGGCGAGGCCATGCGCGAACGGCTCAATGCGCTGTGCGCGAAGGAGGGCGTCGGGCTGCAGTTCACCGGGCTGGGCTCGCTGATGAACGCGCATTTCGTGAACGGCGAGGTGGTGCGCTGCGAAGACCTGGCCGGCGTCGACGGGCGGCTGCGCCAGCTGCTGTTCTTCCACCTGCTGGCGCAGGGCATCTACGCGTCGCCGCGGGGTTTCGTGGTGCTGTCGTTGCCGGTGGCCGACGCGGACATCGACCGTTTCGTCGCCGCCATCGGCGGCTTCATCGGCGAGCACAAGGCGTTGCTGCCCCGCGCCGGTTAGCGCTGCGTCAGCGCGTGCCGGCCACGCCCAGCAACTCGTGCAGCCGCGTGCTGGTGGTCGTGTACTGCAGGTGCACGGCCTTGCCTGGGAACACGATGGCCGTGGCGCCCCAGGCGGCCAGCGTGGCCTCGTGGAAGCCGCAGACGATGAGCTTCTTCTTGCCCGGGTAGGTGTTGATGTCGCCCACTGCGAACACACCGCGTTCGCGGGTTTCGTACTTCTCGGTGTCGGCCGGCACCTTCTTGCGCTCCAGTGCCAGGCCCCAGTCGGCGATCGGGCCCAGGCGCGGCGAGATGCCCAGGCAGGCGACGAGTGCGTCCAGCGGAAACTCGACCGTGGCCGCGTCGGGCGTGGCGATCTGCAACTGCTTGCCGTCGAAGGCGCTGGGCTGGCCGACCTGGAAGGCCAGCTTGCCTTCGGCCACCAGCGCGCGCATGGCGGCCACGGTGGCTTCGGCGGCCTGGAAGCCGTCGCGGCGGTGCACCAGCGTGACCCGTTTTGCGATGGCCGTGAGCGCGATGGCGGTTTCCAGGGCGATGTCATCGCCCCCGTTGACCACCACCGCCTGTCCCGCGAAGCGGTCCAGCGATTCGGGGTGATAGAAGAGCGAAGTGCCCTCGAAGCGCGCGATGTCTTCCAGCGCGATGCGCTTGGGCACGAAGGCCCCGACGCCGGCGGCAATGAACACGGTCCTGGCCAGGAAAGCCTTGCCGGCCGACGTGGTCAGCAGCAGCCGGTCGTCGGCCTGGCGCTCGAGCGTGGCAACCTGCTCGCCGAAGTGGAACTGCGGCTTGAACGGCGCCACCTGCTGCAGCAGCGACTGCGCCAGGTCGCGCCCGCTGGTCACGGGCGTACCGGGAATGTCGTAGATCGGCTTGTCGCCGTACAGCGCCACGCACTGGCCGCCCGCGGCGGGCAGTGCGTCGACGATGTGGTAGGAGATTTCGAGCAGGCCCAGCTGGAAGGCCTGGAACAGCCCCACGGGGCCGGCACCGACGATCAGGGCGTCGGTTTCGACAGGGGCCACAGGAGCCCCGGGCGCCGTCATGGTGCTCAGCGAATCAACTCCCCGACCTTGTCGGTCTTGTCTTTCCATTCTTCGGCATCAGGCAGCGCGGGCTTGCGCTTGGTGATGCTCTTCCAGCCGTCGGCCAGGGCCAGCTCGGCATTGATCTTGATGAAGGCGATCTGGTTGGCCGGCAGGTCTTCTTCTGCGTAGATCGCGTTGACCGGGCATTCGGGAATGCACACGGCGCAATCGATGCATTCGTCCGGGTCGATCACCAGCATGTTGGGACCTTCGCGGAAGCAGTCGACGGGGCAAACGTCCACGCAGTCGGTGTATTTGCAACGGATGCAGGCTTCGGAGACGACGTGGGTCATTTGTCTTTTTGCGTCAGAAGTGGTCGGGAAAAACCCTAGATTTTAGGCCTTTGCGGCGGAAGGTTGCACAAGTACCGCGGCAGCGGTCTTGTGCGAGGCCGTGTCGACCAGCACCAGCGAGCCCAGCGCCCGCGACTGCGTGAACGGCAGCACCGCCAGCGGCTGCTGCAGCGCGAGCACCACGTCGCCGATGGAATTGGCTTCGAGCTGCGTGGCGGGCTCCGAATCGAGCGTGGTGATGTTCACCCGGTCGACGATGCGCGCCACCTTGGCCTTGACCCAGCGGTGGCCCTGCAGCGCCCAATAAACGCGGCCCGTCACCAGCGGCTCGTCGTCCAGCCAGGCCACGGTGGCCGTGATCTCGCGCACCGGCTCGAAGGCGCCGGGCGCCAGCAGCCAGTCGCCGCGCGACACGTCGACCTCGCGGTCGAGCACGATGCCCGCGCTGTGGCCCGCATGCACCGCCTGCGGCTGGCGCGTGTGGTTGAGCACCTGGGCGACGGTGGCGGTCTGGTTGCTCGGCAGCACGGTCACGCGCTGGCCCGGCTCCACATGGCCCGAGGCCACGCGGCCCCAGAACACGCGGCGGCCCTGCGAGGTGTCGGCCGAAGCCGAGAACTTCTCGACCCATTGCACCGGGAAGGCGAAGGGCACGGCCTCGTCCTGCGCGGTGACCGGCAGTTCCTCGAGCAGCTCGAGCAGGCTCGGGCCTTCGTAGCCGACCCAGTCGGCGTGGCGCGTGGCCACGTTCCAGCCCTTGAGGGCCGAGATCGGCACGATGGCCGCCACCTGCACGCCGGCCGCTTCGGCAAAGGCGTTCAGCGCGGTCGAGATGCGTTCGAAGGCCAGGCCGGCATCGGCGATGGCGTCGAGCTTGTTCACCGCGAACACGATCGACTGCACGCGCAGCAGGTGGCACAGCAGCGTGTGGCGGCGCGTTTGCGGCAGCAGCTCGCGCTTGACCACGGTGCCGTCTTCCACCTCGGCGGCCCAGGCCAGCTTGGTCGCGTCGACCAGCACCACGGCGGCGTCGGCGGCCGAGGCGGCCGTGACCATGTTGCGCGTGTACTGCTCATGGCCCGGCGCGTCGCCGATGATGAACTTGCGCTTGGCCGTCGAGAAGTAGCGGTAGGCCACGTCGATCGTGATGCCCTGTTCGCGCTCGGCCGAGAGGCCGTCCGTCAGCAGGGCCAGGTCGGTCTCGCCGCCGCGCTGCACGCCGGCCAGCTGGTCCTGCAGCACGGTCTTGCTGTCGACCAGCAGGCGGCCGATGAGCGTGCTCTTGCCGTCGTCGACCGAACCGCAGGTGATGAAGCGCAGGGCGGTGCCGGTGTCGCCGTGGACGGCGAGTTCGTTGGAGGTGGCTGTCGTCGTGCTCATCAGAAATACCCGTCTTTCTTGCGCTTCTCCATCGAAGCTTCGGAGGTCATGTCGTCCATGCGCGTGGCGCCGCGCTCGCTGACGTCGACCGACAGCGTCTCCAGCACCACGTCGGCGGCATCGGCCGCCAGGCTTTCCACCGGGCAGGTGGTGGTGATGTCGCCCACGGTACGGAAGCGCACGTCGCGCACTTCCACCGTCTCGCCGTCGCGCGGCGGGGTCAGCTCGGTCACCGGCACCAGCAGGCCGCGGCGCTCCACCACTTCGCGCTTGTGCGTGTAGTAGATCGAGGGCAGGCCCACTTCCTCGCGGGCGATGTACTGCCACACGTCGAGTTCGGTCCAGTTCGAAATCGGGAACACGCGGAAGTGCTCCCCCGGGGCCAGGCGCGTGTTGAACAGCGTCCACAGCTCGGGGCGCTGGTCCTTGGGCTGCCATTGGCCGAAGCTGTCGCGGTGCGAAAAGATGCGCTCCTTGGCGCGCGCCTTTTCCTCGTCGCGGCGGGCGCCGCCGATCAGCGCGTCGAAGCGGAACTCCTCGATGGCTTCCAGCAGCGTCACCGACTGGTGCGCGTTGCGCGACTCGCCCGGGTGGGCCAGGCGCACGGTGCCGCGCTTCATCGAGTCTTCCACGCTGCGCACGATCAGCTCGGCGCCGAGTTCCTTGGCGCGCTGGTCGCGGTAGGCCGTCACTTCGGGGAAGTTGTGGCCCGTGTCGATCATCAGCAGCGGGTAGGGAATGCGGCCCGCGCCGAAGGCCTTTTCCGCGCACTTCAGCAGCACCAGCGAGTCCTTGCCACCCGAGAACAGCAGGGTGGGGCGCTCGAAGGCCGCGGCCACTTCGCGCAGGATGAAGATGGTTTCTTCTTCCAGCGCGTCGAGGTGCGTGTTGGAGAGGTGCGCCGGCGGCAGCAGCAGTTCGGTTTCGGTACGGGCGTTCATCTGGTGAGGTGCTGAATGCGAAGAATCGGTCAGGGGATGGCTCTCTGTGCGCTCGGTGGGTTCAGTGCGAGAGATGCAGGCCGCACTCGCGGTTGTCTTCGCCTTTGGTCGGGTCCACGTAGTCGAAGTTGTTCGGCAGGCCGTGCTTCTCGCAGTATTCGTACAGGTCCTTGGACGACCAGTGCAGCAGCGGCGCGACCTTGATCAGCCCGTCGGGGTTGACGCTGACCGGGTCCATCTGCGCGCGCACCGCGGTGTCGGTGGCCCGCAGCGCGGTGAACCACACCTTGGGCGCCGTCTCGCGCAGCGCGCGGGCAAAGGGCTCCAGCTTCACTTCTTCGGTGAAGGCGGCGTGGCGCGGATCGTCGAGCGCCGGCGTCGCGCCTTCCACCGCTTCGCGATGCGCGCGCGAGCGGCGCGGCAGGTAGATGTGCAGGTCCAGGCCCAGCAGCCGGGTCACTTCGTCCGCAAAGCGGTAGGTGGCCTCGGTGTTGTAGCCGTTGTCCATCCAGACCACCGGAACGTCGGGCCTTGCGCGCGTGACCATGTGCAGGATCACGGCCTCGAAAGGGCGGAAGTTGGTCGTGATGATCGACGGCTGGCCCAGGCCGGTGGCCCAGTCCACCAAACCCTCGGCGTTGCGGCCGAGTTCGGTGTTGATGCGTGCGAAGTCGATGTCGGTGGCGATGCTCATGTCGAGGGTTCCGTGCGTGCTCAGCTGCCGGCCACGAAGTGCGGCGCGGTCTGCACCGCGTCGCCCTGGTAGAAGGTGGCGAAGCGGTCGAACTGGCGCTGTGCGTCGGAGGCGTCCACGCCTTCTTTCAGCACGGCGCTGGAGAAGCCGGTGCGCTCCATCTGCACGAGCTGGTCGATCAGCACGTCGCCGGTGGCGCGGATGTCGCCCTTGAAGCCCAGGCGGCGGCGCAGCAGGAAGGCCTGGCTGTAGGCGCGGCCGTCCGTGAACTTGGGAAAGTTCAGGTCGATGCGCTCGATGTCGGCCAGGCACACCTCGATGGCGAGCGGGTCGGCGTCGTTGGCCAGTTGCAGCACCTTCGGGTCGCCGTCGTCGATGTGGTCTTCGGCCGCCAGGATGTTCAACGTCTTGTTCATGCTGCTTCCTCCACCTTGAAACGCGCACCGTTGGCCGCGGCCTTGAACGGGTCGGCGCCCACGCGGCGCAGCGTGTCGATGAAGTTCTCGCCGTTTTCACGGGTGTCGCGGTAGGTGGTGAGCACGGCCTCGATCACGCCCGGCACTTCGGCCGCCGAGAACGAGGGGCCGACCGCCTTGCCGGCCACCGGCGCGCCGCTGAGCGCGGACCCGTCGGAGCCGCCCAGCGACACCTGGTACCACTCCTTGCCGTCCTTGTCGACGCCCAGGATGCCGATGTGGCCGCTGTGGTGGTGTCCGCAGGAGTTGATGCAGCCGCTGATGTGCAGGTCGATCTCACCCAGGTCGTCGAGTTCGTCGAGGTCCTGGTAACGCTCGGTGATGGCTTCGGCGATGGGAATGGAGCGCGCATTGGCCAGCGCGCAGAAGTCGCCGCCGGGGCAGGCGATCATGTCGGTCAGCAGGTGCACGTTGGCGCTCGCGAAACCGGCGGCGCGGGCGGCGAGCCACAGCGCGTGCAGGTCCTCGGCATGCACCCAGGGCAGCACCACGTTCTGGTCGTGCGTCACGCGGGCCTCGCCGGCGGAGAAGCGGTCGGCCAGCTGGGCGAGCGTGTCGAGCTGGTCGGCCGAGGCGTCGCCGGGGGCCTGCTTCAGGCGCTTGAACGACAGCGTGACGGCGCGCAGCGCGGGGTTCTTGTGCGGCGCCACGTTGCGGGCGAGCCAGCGGGCGAACTGCACGTCGTCGGCAGCGTGGGTGCGCAGCTCGGCATCGGTCTTCTCGGCGCTCTGCAGCACGCGGGTGGCCAGCGTCGGCGGCACGAAGGAGGCGGCCACGCGGTCGAACTCTTCCTGCGTGATGGTGTGCGGTGCGCCGTCGTGCTCCAGGATCTGCTTGTACTCGGCGTCCACGTCGTCGATGTAGCGCTGGCCTTCGGCCTTCACCAGGATCTTGATGCGCGCCTTGTAGATGTTGTCGCGGCGGCCGTAGCGGTTGTACACACGAATCACCGCTTCGAGGTAATTCATGATGTGCTGCCAGGGCAGGAACTCGCGCAGCACGGTGCCGATGATGGGCGTGCGGCCCATGCCGCCGCCCACCTGCACGCGAAAGCCGATCTCGCCGGCTTCGTTCTTCACGATGTGCAGGCCCACGTCGTGCCAGCCGGTGGCCGCGCGGTCTTCGGTGGCGCCGGTGATGGCAATCTTGAACTTGCGCGGCAGGAACGCGAACTCGGGGTGCAGCGTGCTCCACTGCCGCATGATTTCCGCGTACGGGCGCGGATCGGCGATCTCGTCGATGGCGACGCCGGCGCGCTCGTCGCTCGTGATGTTGCGGATGCAGTTGCCGCTGGTCTGGATGCCGTGCATGTCGACCGAAGCCAGCAGGTCCATCACGTCGGCCGACTTCGACAGCGGAATCCAGTTGTACTGGACGTTCTGGCGCGTCGAGAAGTGGGCGTAGTGGGTGGGCAGCTTGTGGCTGCCGAGCTGGCCCTGGGTCTCGATGGCCTTCTTGTAGACCTCGGCTTCGGGCTCGTCGTACTCGCGGGCGATGCGGGCCAGCACGCGCAACTGGCGGCTGGAAAGCTCGCCGTACGGCACGGCCACGCGCAGCATGGGCGCGTAGCGCTGGACGTACCAGCCGTTTTGCAGCCGCAGCGGCCGGAACTCGTCCTCGTGGAGGCGGCCCTTTTGCCAGCGTTCGAGCTGGTCTCGGAATTGGGCGGCCCGTTGGTGAACGAACTGGCGATCGAATTCTGTGTATTGGTACATCGTGCGTGTGTCTTGAGGAAGTGCGGTGCCGCACGTTCAACGGGGCGCCCCAGCAAGAAGCCGAGATTCTGAAAGCGCGCCTTATGGAAACAAACTATTTTTTGGTTCGCGTCTTATGCGGATAAGCTTATTCACCAGTATCCATGCGGGTTTCGGGACGGTTGGTTGCTTATTCCGGATAAGGCGAGCGAGCCGCGAACGGGTTGTCGGACCCGGGAATTCTAGGAAGTGAAGAAAGTCCGGGCTGGCGTGCGGAAGTTGCCTAAAGTTTTCATTGGCGCTGCCGATATCCAGCCTAGGAGAGCGGCCGACCGGTCGCTTTTTTTCAGATTCGACGCTGCTGCCCGTGCGCGGGCGGCAGTTCCTTCACATCCCCTGGAGTCCCGACCATGTTCTTGAGCAATGTCTCAATCGGCAAGCGCCTTGCCATCGTGCTGGGCGCCATCCTGGCGCTTTTCCTTGCCACCAGCGTCGCCGCGGTGCTGAAGCTGCAGCAACTGAGCCAGGAGATCGACACGATGATCCAGGACAACGTGAAGACCGAGCGCGCCGGCTCCGACTGGCTGCGCCACACCACTTCCGGCGTGCAGCGCGCCGCCGCCATTGCCAAGAGCAGCGACGCCAGCCTGATCGACTACTTCGCGCCGGCCACGGCCAAGTCGATCAAGGACACCAACGAACTGCAGAAATTCATCGAGGGCAAGCTGGTCAAGCCCGAGGAGAAGGCGCTGCTGGAGAAGGTCGGCAACCTGCGCAAGGCCTACCTGGCTTCGCGTGAAGAAGTGAGCAAGCTCAAGCTGACGGGCGACCTGGCAGGCGCCAACCGCGCCTTCGACAGCCAGTTCCAGCCCACGTCGGTGGCCTACCTGGCCGGCGTGCAGCAGGTCGTGGACACCCAGCGCGAGCAGCTCGACGCCGCCGCGGGCCGCGCCAACGACCTGCAATCGCAGACCCGCATGCTGCTGATCGTGTGCTCGGCCGTGAGCCTGGTGGCGGGTGCGCTGCTGGCCTGGCTGCTGGCGCGCAGCATCACCGCACCGTTGCGCAGCGCCGAGAGCATGGCGCAATCGATCGCCGAAATGGACCTGACCGGCGCCCCCCAGCTCACCTACGCCAAGGACGAGACCGGCCACCTGCTGCGCGCGCTCGACCAGATGCGCGACGCCCTGAAGGGTTCGCTCTCGCAGGTGCACGGCGTGGTGATGAACGTGTCGACCGCCAGCACGCAGATCGCCTCCGGCAACCAGGACCTGTCTTCGCGCACCGAAGAGCAGGCCAGCTCGCTGGAGCAGACCGCCGCCTCCATCGAGGAACTGACTTCCACCGTCAAGCAGAACGCCGACAACGCGCGCCAGGCCAACCAGCTCGCCACCTCCGCCTCGGAAGTGGCCGTGCGCGGCGGCAGCGTGGTGTTCCAGGTGGTGGAGACCATGGGTTCCATCAATGCGTCGTCCAAGAAGATCGTGGACATCATCAGCGTGATCGACGGCATTGCGTTCCAGACCAACATCCTGGCGCTGAACGCGGCCGTGGAAGCGGCCCGTGCGGGCGACCAGGGCCGCGGCTTCGCGGTGGTGGCGTCTGAAGTGCGCAGCCTGGCGCAACGCTCGGCCGCCGCGGCCAAGGAAATCAAGACGCTCATCGGCGATTCGGTCGAGAAGGTCGAGGAGGGCAGCCGCCAGGTGGCCGACGCCGGCCGCACCATGGACGAGATCGTGGGCAGCGTGAAGCGCGTGACCGACATCATGGGCGAGATCAGCGCCGCGAGCCAGGAACAGACCTCGGGCATCGAGCAGATCAACCAGGCCATCACGCAGATGGACCAGGTCACGCAGCAGAACGCCGCGCTGGTCGAAGAGGCCTCGGCCGCCGCGCAATCGCTTCAGGAGCAGGCGGGCAGCCTGTCGGAAATCGTGAGCCAGTTCAAGCTGGAGCCAGGCGCCAGCGCAGGCGGCCGCTCGCCGCGTGCTCTCGCGGCGAATGCACCGCGCGGCATCGGCATGCGCGACGTCGCGTTCCAGTAAGAAGCGACGAAAGACCGACGCCGAAGGGCGTCGGCCGGTGCTGCTGCCTCAGCGCAGCATCGAAGACATCGCCGAACAGCAGTTCAGCATGCGCACCGCCGCTTCCACCGTCTCGGCGGTGAAGCGCAGGGTGACGCCGTCGAGGCGCTCGAAGGCCGGCCACTGGCAGAACAGATCGGCCAGCGAGGGCGACTGGGCGCGCAGCGTCACGGTCTGCGGGCCCGTGAAGACCAGCGGCCTGGCGTTGGCACGCTGGGCCAGCGCTTCTTCCACGCCGGCACGGATGGCGCGGCGCGATTGCTCGGGCGACAGCGAGATGCCGCTGCCGAAGCCCGTGGCTTTCTTGGTTTCCACGAAGGTCGCGTGCGGGAACAGCGGGCGGTTCTCGGCGATGAACACGTCGTCGCCGCTGCCCATGACCACGGGCGCGCCGTACTCGCCGGCCAGCGCACCGTACAGGCCGGCTTCGCCCAGCTCCTGCCCGTTCAGCGAGATGCTCGCAAAGGCAAAGCTGTTGATGGTGTGCGCCAGGATGCCGCGGCCTTGCCCGCGCGAGTGGTAGCCCACCATGCACACCGCGTCCACGCCTTCTTCCACGCCGGCCACCATGCTCAGGTAGCGCGGCTTGCCTTGCACCACGCGCGCGCGCGGGTCGAGCACGTCGGGCGGCATGTTGCGAAAGCCGCCGTGCGAGTCGTTCACCAGCACCTCGGTGGCGCCCGCGTCGAAGGCGCCGGCAACGGCCGCATTGGCTTCCTGCGTCATCAGCAGGCGCGCGCGTTCGAACTCGGGGTTGCCGGGGCGCACCTGCTCGGGGTGGTAGACGCCGGCGACGCCTTCGATGTCGGTGGAGATCAGGACTTTCATGGGCGGTGCGATCGGAAATCGGGTCAGAGGGAAGAGGGGTGCAGCAGCTCGGAGAGCGCCGCGCGGTGGTTGCCGTCGCGGCCGGTCACGGCCTCGGCGCGCCACAGCGCATGAATGATCGCCTGCTCGGTGCTGTCGGCCGCGGCCTGGAACAGGCCGTCAAGCAGGCTGTCGTGCAGCATCGCCACGGCCGGCATCGGCCGTTCGGCGCTGTCGGGCACGGTGTAGGCGGTGGAAAAGGCCAGCACGATGTCGCCGCTGCCATGCCCGAAGACCGAGCCCGTGCGGGCCAGCCCGGCGCCCGCGCGCAGCGCCAGGCGGCGCAGCTGGCGCGCGTCCAGCGGGGCGTCGGTGGCCACCACGATGATGATCGAGCCCTTCTCGGTCTTGTCGGCGTCTTCCGTTGGCGGCAGGCTGCGCGCGGCCTGCCGCGCGGCGAGCCGCTCGCCCACCGCATGGCCGGCCAGCAGCAGCTGCGGCTGGCGCCCGTAGTTCGCGAGCACCAGCGTGCCCACGGTGTGGCAACCGCCTTTGCCACCTTTGCCACCTTGGCCACCTTGACAGCTGCTTCGTGCGGACACGCGCCTCGATGCGCTGCCGATCCCGCCCTTCAGCTGGAAGCTCGACATGCCGCGCCCCGCGCCGACCGAGCCCTGCGCAAAATCGGCGCCGGCGCCTTGCAGCGCCTGCAGGTAGTCGGCCTCGCTCACGGCCAGCCGCTGGATGTCGTTGAGGTAGCCGTCGTTGCACTCGAACACCAGCGGGTTCACCGTGGGCAGCGCGCGGCCGGTTTCGGGGTTGTTCGCCACGCAATGGCGGATCTGCGCGGTGGCCACCGTGCCGACCGAGAAGGTGTTGGTCAGCGCGATCGGCGTTTCCAGCACGCCGAGCTCTTCGAGCTGCACCAGCCCCACGCTCTTGCCGAAGCCGTTGAGCACCACGGCCGCGGCGGGCACCTTGTCGCGGAACGGGTCGAGCGCGTGCGGGCGGATCACCGTCACGCCCGTCTGCACGCCGCCGTCGTTCAGCGTGCGGTGGCCGACGGTGACGCCGGCCACGTCGGTGATGGCGTTGCGCTCGCCCTGGAGCAGGTTGCCGATGAAGGGAAGGGTGGCTTGCTGCTGGCTGGAAGACATGGGGACGGAAGTTACTGGCGGTCGATCTTCGGATCGAGCGCGTCGCGCAGTGCGTCGCCCAGCAGGTTGAAGGCGAGCACGGTGAAGAAGATGGCCAGGCTGGGGAACAGCGCCACGTGCGGCGAGGTCACCATGTCGGCGCGCGCTTCGCTGAGCATCGCGCCCCATTCGGGTGTGGGCGCCTGCGCCCCCATGCCCAGGAACGACAGGCTGGCCGCCGTGATGATCGAGGTGCCCACGCGCATCGAGAAATACACCACGATCGACGAGATGGTGCCCGGCAGGATGTGCCGCACGATGATGGTCCAGTCGGACGCGCCGATGCTGCGCTCCGCCTCGATGTAGGTCTGCTGCTTGAGCACCAGCGTGTTGCCGCGCACCAGGCGCGCGAAGGCCGGCACGCTGAACACCGACACCGCCACCACCACGTTGGTCATGCTGCTGCCCAGGATGGCCACCACGCCCAGCGCCAGCAGGATGCCGGGGAAGGCGAACAGCACGTCGGAAACCCGCATCACGATGCGGTCCCACCAGCCTTCGTAGTAGCCCGCCAGCAGGCCGAAGGCCGTGCCGATGAAGCCGCCCACCAGCACCGACAGGAAGCCGGCCATCAGCGAAATGCGCGCACCCGCCAGGATGCGGCTGAAGATGTCGCGGCCCAGCGGGTCCACGCCCATCCAGTGGGTGGCCGACGGACCGCTGTTGAGCATGTCGTAGTCGAAGAAGTTCTCGGGGTCGAAGGGCACGATCCACGGCGAGAACACCGCGATGAACACCAGCAGCGCCACGAACGCCGCGGCCACGAGGCCCACGGGCTGTTTCTTGAAGCGGCGCCAGCACTCGCCCCAGGGCGTGCGGATCTTGCCCGCGCTTTGCAGGGTGGCGACCGGGGAGGTCGGAAGAATGATTTCGGCAGGCGCGCCGGAAGCTTGCGTCATGTCGGCTGCCTCACTTGTATCGGATGGTCGGGTTGATGTAGCCGTACAGCACATCGACCACCAGGTTGATCAGGATGAATTCGAGCGAGAACAGCAGCACCAGCGTCTGGATGACGGGGTAGTCGCGCATCTGCACCGCGTCCACCAGCAGGCGGCCCAGGCCGGGCCAGTTGAACACCGCCTCCACCAGGATCGAGCCGCCCAGCAAAAAGCCGAACTGCAGGCCCATCATGGTGACCACCGGAATCAGCGCGTTGCGCAGCGTGTGCTTGAACACCACGCGCGACTCGTGCACGCCCTTGGCGCGCGCGGTGCGAACGAAGTCTTCCTGGATCACCTCGACGAACGAGGCGCGCGTGAAGCGCGCCATCACGGCCGCCACGGCCGCGCCCAGCGTGATCGAGGGCAGGATGTAGTGCTTCCAGGTGCTGGCGCCCACCGTGGGCAGCCAGCCGAGCTGGACCGAGAAGATCTGCATCAGCAGCATGCCGAGTGCAAATGCGGGAAAGGAGATGCCCGAGACCGCGAGCGTCATGCCCAGCCGGTCCGGCCATTTGTTGCGGTACACCGCCGAGACGATGCCGATGCCCATGCCGAAGATCACCGCCCACACCATGCTGGTGATGGTCAGCATCACCGTGGGGAAGAAGCGCTCGCCGATTTCCACCGACACCGGCCGCCGCGTGCGGATCGAGGTGCCGAAGTCGCCCTGCACCATGTGGGTGAAGAAGCTCACGAACTGCTGCGGCAGCGGCTTGTCGAGCCCGAGCTCCTGGCGCACCATGGCCACGGTCTGCTCGTCGGCGTCCTGGCCCGCGGCAAGGCGCGCGGGGTCGCCGGGAAGCATGTGGACGAACAGGAACACCAGCACCGCCACGATGAGCAGCGTGGGGATCAGGCCCAACAGTCGTTTGAGGAAGTAATTCAGCATGGGAGGCGTTTGTCGCGATCGGGCGGCGGCGGCATGCCGCCGCCCGTCGGACAGTCAGTCAGGAAAACGAGGAACCGGGGATCAGTTCGACACCGCGACGGCGTCGATGTTGATGTTGCCGTCGGGCATCACGAACACACCCGACAGGCGCTTGGCGTGGGCCGACAGGTTCTGCTCGGTGACCATCGGCACGCGCGGCAGGTCCTTGCGGATCTGCTCTTGCGCGGTCTTGTACAGCGCGGCCTTCTCGCCTTCGTCGATCGTCACCAGCGCCTTGGCCAGTGCGTTGTCGACCACGTCGCTCTTGTAGAACGACATGTTGTTCAGCTTGGGTGCCCAGGCTTCCGAGGCGAACAGCGGGCGCAGGCCCCAGTCGGCTTCACCGGTCGACGACGACCAGCCCGTGTAGTACATGCGGACCTTGGCGGTCTTGGCGTCCGGCCATGCATCCACCTGCTCCGTGCGCTGGCCCACTTCGAGCGCCTGCACCTGCAGCTTGATGCCCACTTGCGCGAGCTGCTGCTGCACGAACTGGATGGTCTTCTGGCTGGTCGTGTTGTTGTAGGCGCTCCACAGCACCGACTCGAAGCCGTTGGGGTAGCCGGCTTCGGCCAGCAGTTCCTTGGCCTTCTTCACGTCGTAGGGAATGGGGGCCATCTTCTCGGCGTACTTCACGCCCTGGGGCAGCACGCCCTGCGCCGGGAAGGCATAGCCGCCGAACGCGACCTTGGCCAGCGCTTCCTTGTTGATGGCGTAGCCGATGGCTTCGCGCACCTTCGGGTTGTCATAGGGCTTCTGCAGCATGTTGAATGCCAGGAAGCGCGTGATGATCGACGGCGTGGCCACCACTTCGAGCTTGTCGCTCTTCTTCAGCAGGTCGGCCTGCTCGTAGGGAATGGGGAACGCGAAATCGGCTTCGCCGGTCTGCAGCATGGCCGCGCGCGTGTTGTTCTCCAGCACCGGCTTCCATTGCACGGTGTCGACCTTGGGGAAGCCCTTCTTCCAGTAGCCGTCGAATTTCTTGGCCTTGACGGAGTCGGTCTGCTTCCACTCGACGAATTCGAACGGGCCGGTGCCCACGGGGTGGAACGCGATGTCCTTGTTGCCCCACTTCTTCAGCGCGGTGGGCGAGATCATGGCGGCCGAGGCGTGGGCCAGCGAGTTGATGAAGGGGCCGAAGGGCTCCTTCAGCGTGATGCGCACGGTGGTGGCGTTCACCGCCTCGACCTTGCTCACGCGGTTGAACTGGTTGTAGCGCAGCAGCTTGTTGTCCTGGTTCAGCACGCGGTCGAGCGTGAACTTGACGGCTTCCGCGTTGAAGTCGGTGCCGTCGTGGAACTTCACGCCGGTGCGCAGCTTGATGGTGTAGACCAGGCCGTCCTTGGACACGTCGTAGCTCTCGGCGAGCACGTTCTGCACCTTCAGGTCCTTGTCGAACTGGAACAGGCCTTCATAGAAGGTCTTCGTCACGGCCGTGGTGATGGTGGTGTTGGTGTTGTACGGGTCCAGCGTTTCCGGCTGGTAGCCGATCGACAGCACCACGTCTTTGGCGGCCAGTGCCGTGCCCGAAGCGGCCAACGCGGCCAGGCCCAGCAGTGCGGATGCCCATCGAAGGGAGGAAGAAGATTGCGTCATGGAAGAACTCCAGTCGGTTCGTGGAAAAAAGCAGGGGGGGGCCTGCCGGTTGAAAAAATAGGGTCTGAAAAGATCAGCTCAAAACGCGCCGCCGATGGCATGCCGTGCAACGAAATGCCCCGGTGCCACCTGCACCAGCGGCGGCACCACGGGCTCGTCGCCCACCGCGCGAATGGGGCTGGGAATCTCGCCTTCGAGCAGCGCGCGCGGCTTGTGGCGGCGCGACGGGTCGGCCACCGGCACGGCCGCCATCAGCTTGCGGGTGTAGGCGTGCTGCGGTGCCTCGAACACCGCGCGGCGCGGGCCGATCTCCACGATCTGGCCCAGGTACATCACGGCCACGCGGTGGCTGATGCGCTCCACCACCGCCATGTCGTGCGAGATGAACAAAAAGGCCACGCCCAGCTCGCGCTGTAGGTCGAGCATCAGGTTGACGATCTGCGCCTGAATGGACACGTCCAGCGCGGACACCGACTCGTCGGCCACCACCACCTTGGGGTTGAGCGCCAGTGCGCGCGCAATGGCAATGCGCTGGCGCTGGCCGCCCGAGAACTCGTGCGGGTAGCGCTGCGCCACCTCGGGCGGCAGGCCGACCTTCTGCAGCAGCCAGTCGACGCGCTGCTGCGCCTCGGCGCCCTTGGCGATGTTGTGGATGAGCAGCGGCTCCATGATCGAGAAGCCCACCGTCACGCGCGGGTCGAGCGAGGCGAACGGGTCCTGGAAGATGAACTGGATGTTGCGGCGCAGCGCCTGCAGCTCGCGCGTGGGCAGCTCGCGGATGTTCTGGCCGCCGAACTCGATGGCGCCGCTCTGGCTTTCCACCAGACGCAGCAGCGAGCGGCCCGTGGTCGACTTGCCGCAACCCGACTCGCCCACCAGCGCCAGCGTTTCGCCGGGGTACAGGTCGAAGCTGATCTTCTCCACCGCATGCACGCGGCGCTTCACGCGCCCGAGCAGGCCGCTGCGCACGTCGAAGCGCGTGACCAGGTCGCGCACGCGCAGGATCGGGCCCGCGTCGTCGCGCACCGTGTTCTGCGGCGTGGCCGCTTGCACCGGCGCGGCATCGGCCGTGGCGTCGACCGTGAATTCGGTGCGCAGCAGCTCGAACTTGGCCGGCAGGTCGGTGCCCTGCATGGCGCCCAGCTTGGGCACGGCGGACAGCAGGGCGCGGGTGTAGGGGTGCTGCGGCGCGGCGAACACGGCGTCCGACGTGCCGGCCTCCACCTTGTCGCCGCGGTACATCACCAGCACGCGGTCGGCAATCTCGGCCACCACGCCCATGTCGTGCGTGATGAACAGCACGCCCATGCGCATCTCCTTCTGCAGCTCGCGAATGAGCTGGAGGATCTGCGCCTGGATCGTCACGTCGAGCGCCGTGGTGGGCTCGTCGGCAATCAGCAGCTGCGGCTTGCACGACAGCGCCATCGCGATCATCACGCGCTGGCGCATGCCGCCCGACAGCTGGTGCGGGAAGCGGTCGAGCACGTTGCGCGCCTCGGGAATGCGCACCAGCTCCAGCATGCGAAGCGCTTCAGCGCGCGCGGCCGAATTGCTCTTGCCCTGGTGGATGCGGATGGCTTCGGCAATCTGGTCGCCGGCCGTGAACACCGGGTTCAGCGAGGTCATCGGCTCCTGGAAGATCATGGCGATGTCCGCGCCGCGGATGCCGCGCATCGTCTGGTCGCGCGCCTGGGCCAGGTCGAGCACCTCGCCGTTGCGGCGGCGGAATGCCATGCGCCCGTCGAGGATGCGGCCGCCGCCGTGCTCCACCAGGCGCATCAGCGCCAGCGAAGTCACCGACTTGCCCGAACCCGACTCGCCCACCACCGCGAGCGTTTCGCCGTGGTCGATGTGGAACGACAGTTTCTTCACGGCATCGACGGTGCGCTCGGAGGTCGAGAAGCGAACGGTGAGGTCGTCGACGGCGAGAACGCGGCCGTCCGGCAGGGCAAGGGAAGGGGTGGACATGGGAATGCGAGAGAAAAGGGGAACGCGCGGTGTCAGGCGAAGATGGCCGTTTGCGGCGCTTCGTTGCCGCGCGCGTGGCCGCGGTACATGCCTTCGGTGTTGAAGGCCAGGCTCAGGTTGCCGTGGCGGTCGACGGCAATCAGCCCGCCGGTGCCGCCGATGGCAGGCAGCGACTGCTGCACCACCGCGTGCGTGGCGGCTTCGAGCGTGGCGCCGCCGTAGGCCATGCGCGCGCACACGTCGTAGGCGGCGGCCACGCGGATGAACATCTCGCCGCTGCCGGTGCACGACACCGCGGCCGTGCGGTCGTCGGCATAGGTGCCCGCGCCGATGAGCGGCGAGTCGCCGATGCGGCCGACGCGCTTGTTGGTCATGCCGCCGGTGGAGGTGGCGGCCGCCAGGTGGCCGTGCATGTCGAGCGCGACGGCGCCGACGGTGCCCATCTTCCTGTCCTCGTCGAGCGGTGCGGCGGCTGCGGCCGATGTTGCCGTCGTTGCGGTCATCGAAGCGCCGTCATGGTCCGTCACCACGCGGCCGGTGTCGCGCACGCGATACAGCTGCTGGCGGCGCGCCTCGGTCGAGAAGAACGAGGGCTCGACCATCTCCAGCCCGTGTTCGCGCGCAAAGGCCTCGGCGCCCGCGCCGGCCAGCAGCACATGGGCGCCGTCTTCGAGCACGGCACGCGCGGCGCGCACCGGGCGGCGCACGTGGCACACGCCGGCAATGGCGCCGGCGGCCAGCGTGGCGCCGTTCATCACGGCGGCGTCGAGCTCATGGGTCTCGTCGTGCGTGAACACCGCGCCGTGGCCAGCGTTGAACAGCGGGCACTCCTCGAGCATCTCGACCGCGAGGCAGGCGGCGTCGAGCGCGGAGGCGCCTTTCAGCAGCATCGCCTGCGCGGCGGCCACGATCTGGTTCAGCGCGTCGTGATAGGCCTGCGCCTGTTCGGGGCTGGTGGTGGCGGCGCTGATGGTGCCGGCACCGCCGTGGATGGCGATCACGGGCACGTGGGTCTGTGTCATCGGGAAGCTTTCTTCTTGTTCTGGCCGGCGCCGTTCAGGGCGGCGGCTTCGGTTGTGTCGTCGAAACGCGCGACGGTGTTCATGCCGGTGCCGCGCGGCAAGCCGTTGGCGCCGTGCAGCCACGGGCGCACCGCCTGCAGGATGCGGCCGGCGGACTGCACCGGGTCGGGCGCGCGCAGCGCCACGGCGCTGGTGAGGGCCTCGATCAGCGCGAGCACGCTGGTCTCGCAGTTCGGGCGGTAGCTGGTTTCGGTCTGGCAATACAGCGCCACGTCGGCCAGCGGCGCGAGCGGCGAGCTGGGGCGGTCGGTGAGGGCGAGCACGGCGCAGCCCTGGCCGCGCGCGATCTGCGAGAGCGCCACCGTGTCGGTCAGGTAGCGCGGAAAGGTCAGGCCGATGAACAGGTCCTGCGGACCCGCGTGCATCAGCGTGCGCGCGGCGTGCGTCACGCCGCTCACGCCCGAGAGCAGGCGCACGTCGTTGCACGAGCCGTCCAGCCCGTGCTGCAGCAGGCCGGCCAGCCAGGCGCTGGCGCCGAAACCGGCGATGTAGATCGAGCGCGCCTTGCCGATGCGCTCCACCGCGGCTTCGCAGGCGGCGTAGTCCAGCGTCTGGCGCGTGGCGTCGATGTTGCGGCGGCTCTCGTCGAGCGCGGTGGCGAACACCTCGGCCACGGTCGACGGGCGCTCCAGGTTGCCGCGCAGCCGCTCCACGGGCGCCACCAAAGACTCGAAGCCGCGCACGAGCTCGGCGCGGAAGGTGGCGTAGCCGTCGAAGTCCAGCGCGCGGGCAAAGCGGTTGGCCGTGGCGACCGACACGCCCACCGCGGCGGCGAGCTCGTCGATGGGCAGCGTGGCCACTTGCAGCGGGTGCTCCAGCACGTAGTCGGCCACCTGGCGGTGCGAACGCGTCAGCCGCGGCAGCGCCTGCGCAATGCGCTGGGCCACGGTGGTGCCTGGGGTGTCGACGGTCGTGCTCATGAAAGGTGCGGCGTGCCCGAAAGTGTGCGTTTTTTGAAAACCAGTTTACAAATATAAGTCAAACAAGAAAATTTTCTGTCATTTTTGATCGTGTTTGCAAGGAACGGGCCAGCGGTGAAGGGGCATTGAACGCAGGGCCGCGCGGCGTTTTCCCTTGTGGGGCGGGCCTTCCGGCGTCGTCGGGGCCTGGCCTCTAGGGATTTCCCTGATGTGGCTGCTTCGTCAAAATCCACCGCAAACAGGAGGGTGTGAGATGGGCGAGAAAAAGAAGCTGGACGCAGCGTCGGTCCTGGGCGGACGCATCCTGAAAGTCGACCACGCGGGCGAGCAGGGCGCGGTGAACATCTACCGGGCACAGATCTTCATGGCGCGTTGGACCGCGCCGTCGCTGGTGGGTGAACTGCGCGAGTTCAAGTCGCACGAGGAGAAGCACAGGGCGCTGTTCGCGGCCGAGTTGCAGCGTCGCGGCGTTCGCCGATGCCGCAGCTATTGGCTGTGCGGGATCGGTGGATGGGTGCTCGGGTGCGTGACCGGTTTGCTGGGCCGGCACGCCATTTCCGCAACGACCGTCGCGGTCGAGCGCGTGGTGCTCGGACACCTGAAGGAACAGCTGCACACGCTCGCCGGGCAGGACGAGGCGGCGGTCCGGGTGATCTCGCAGATCGTCGACGAGGAGCAGCTGCACCACGACCGGTCCGCGTCGCATGTGCGCACGGACCATGTGTGGTCGAAGCTGCTCGGGCCTGTGGTTGCCGCGTCGACGGAGTCGGTGATCTGGTTGGGGATGCGGCTCTGAGTGTTGTGCGCGGCGCGCGGTCTGCCAGCGCTGGTGTCGGTCTCTTGGCTCTTGCCGAGCGCTACGCTGCCACCCGCACGCCGAAGCTCGGCGTGCTCGGGATTGGCGTCTCGAAGCACCTCTGGATGACTCAACGGAGGCCATTCATGGCTGCTTCTGCCTGCTCGCCCGCTCCCTTCGATACCGGCCTTGCCGAATCTCTCGCCATCCAGGCCTGCGACGAGACCGACAGCTTGCGCGAAGTGTTGTCCGCCTACGCATGCCTCGAAAAGCTCATCGAGCCGGCCGAGTTGGGCGACACCGAACAAGTCCATCCGACCCGCACCGAGCTCGCTGCATTGGTCGGCATGGTGAACTTGGAAATGAGCCGCCGGCTCGCCGTGATCGACGCGACGCTTCAATCGATGCGCGCCGAACTCAACGCGCGACCTACAGAAGCATCCCCAGCCAACTGATTGCGCGGCCGGCCGCATAGAGGCCCAGCCCGAACACCGCATGCGTGACCAGGCTGTGCATGCGCGCCATGGCCGGCCGCGGCGTGCGGCTGGCCGCGATGCCTGCACCTATGCCCGGCTGCAGCACGAAGAAGGGCGCGGCCACGCCGGCGATGCCGACGATCAGCGCGGGGCCGAGCGTGGGGTTGCTTGCCCATGCCATGCCCCAGACGGCGAGCAGCACGGCGGCGAATGCGATGCCGATGGCGTAGTGGGCCGTCCATCCGATGAGCCGCTCGTTGCGCACGGGCGGCGTCGCGGCGATGGGGTTGTGGCGCAAGCGTCCGCGCGTGAGGTGGACGAGCCAGCGGCCGACCAACGCGTAGTCCAGCGCGGGAACGCCGAACAGGCGCTTTCGCACCATGGCCCAGATGTCCATCACCACCGTCGCGCCCGCGCCCGATGGCGAGCGCGTGGGCGAGCCAGTCGGTTGCGGCGGTCATGCGGCAACCCCTTCGGCGCGGGCACCGATCGACCAGCACGCGGCCACCAGGCGGACTTCATCGCCGTGTACGAAGGGTTCGAACGCGGCGCGCACGGTGTCGATGACTTGCGCGCGGGTTCGTTCGTCGGCCTGCGACAGCGCCGAACCGACGGGCCCCATCCGGCTCAGGTAGCCGAGCAGGTCTTTCTCGGGCAGCGTGCAGGGCACGTCGATCGGCTCGATGGCGATGCCGTGCCAGCCGCTTTGTTGCAGCACGGCCTGGACGTGTGCGCGGTCGGCAAAGGCGAACTGCCCCGGCGCCCCCGGCTTGCGCGCGGGAAGGTTCGGCAGCAGCGGTGCCGCGGCGCGCTCGGCGGTGGTCATGAAAGGGTTCTCCGCGGCGCTGCGCCAGGCGATGAACCGCAGCGACGCGCCACGCGCCGCGGCGCGGTGCAGGTTGGCGAACGCGCTCACCGGGTCGTCGAAGAACATCACGCCGAAGCGCGAGACGAGCAGGTCGAAGCTGCCGGGTGCAAACGTGTGGGTCTGCGCGTCGGCGCAGACGAAGGTGGTGGGCATGTCTTGCCGCTCGGCGCGCGTGCGCGCGGTGGCGATCATGGGCTGCGAGATGTCGATGCCGCTGCATTGGCTTGCGGTACCGAGCTGCTGCGCCACGGCGAGCGTGGTGCCGCCGGTGCCGCAACCCACGTCGAGCACGCGGCGCGCGCCCGCGGCACGGGCTGCTTCGACCAGCAGGTCTTCGAAGGGTTTGAAGAGGCGGTCGAGCGAGGCTTGCGCGTCGACCCATGCGTGGCCCGATGAGCCGTTCCACAGCCGTGCCTGCTCGTTGCCCGTGGACTGGGTGGTTTCCATGATTTCGTTTCCTTTGGCTTGCCTTCGCGAGGCGGAAACCGCACTATGCGAGCTCAAGCCGACTTGAGGTCAAGAGGGGAGGGTCCAAAGAGTGATGCATCTGGACATCAGCGAGGTGGCGCAGCGTTCCGGCGTGCCGGCTTCGGCGCTGCGGTATTACGAAGAAAAGGGGCTGATCGCCTCGACCGGGCGGCGCGGCCTGCGCCGCCTGTTCGACATCGGCGTGCTCGAACGGCTGGCGCTGATCGCGCTGGGCCGCACCGCGGGTTTTTCGCTGGACGAGATCGCGCGCATGTTCGGCACCGATGGCCAACCGCGCATCGACCGGCTGATGCTCACGGCCAAGGCCGACGAGCTCGACCGGACCATCCGCAACCTGAGCGTGATGCGCGACGGGCTGCGGCATGCCGCCGTGTGTTCCGCGCCCAGCCATATGGAATGCCCGAAGTTCAGGCGCATCCTGCGGGCCGCGGAGGCTGGGGCGAAGGTGAAGTCGGAGAAGAAAGCACCGAAGCCACCGAAGCCACCAAAAGGCTGACGGAGATGACGGCTGGCCAGGGTGGCGGGTTGCGCCCGGGGTGCGATCCCGCCGACGGCGGGCCCTGTTTCGCGAATGTCCCCCGGCCTGCGGCCTCCTCCTTTATTTCGCGAAACAGGACCCACCATCGATGTGCTCGTTGTCAGGTGCGGTCGTTGATCGGCGAGCACCCGGTGTTCTGTGCACGCGTCCGGAACCAAGTCCGCACAGCGTCGCGCATCAAGCGCCGTTCACACCGGCGTCTTCTGCATGAAGACGCTGAACGGGTCGGGCCCGTACCCGCCGAACGGCCCGCGGCGTTCGTAGCCCGCGCGTGCATAGAGCGAGATGGCCTCGGGCTGGCTAGGTCCCGTCTCCAGCATGAACGTCATGCATCCCTTCGCCTTCGCTTCGTGCTCGAGAAAACCCAGCACCTTCGCCGCAATGCCTTGTCCGCGGTTCTCGGGTCGCACGAACATGCGCTTGAGTTCGCCGAACTCGGGGCCGACGACGATGGCGCCGCAGCCAACGGCCTTGCCTTCAAGGTCGCGCGCTACCGCGAACAGCACGTTCGCGGCCGACAGCGCCGCGATGTCGATGCCGTGGTGGCTCTCCGGTGGGTACAGCGGCTTCTGGTACGCGTCGAGGTCGTCGATGAGTTGGACGACGTCGGGTTGGTCGGGGCTTTCGAGGGAAATCTGCATCGGTCGATGCTATCCGGGCCGTCGATCAATCGACGGGTCGGGCGGACCTGAGCCGTCGTTCGGTCGCACGGCCCAGTGCGTCCTTCAAGAGTGCCATCTTGCGGGTATTGCAAGGTTCGCAGTCGTAGAAGCTGTCTGTGCCAGCGATGGGATCGAGTTTTGCAGTCGACTCGAAGACATTGATTCGCCCCGTAGGTTCGATCCCGACAACGATGGTCTTGCCATTCTTGAACGTGACGGACGCTCCTCCCGAGCAACCCGTTCTCTGCGTGTCCTCGCTGAAATAGGATTTCTTCGAGACCTTGCGCATGTTCCGCAGGGCGTAGCGCACGTCGTTCTCGGTCAGCACGACATCGGCGCAATCCAGGAAGTTCTTGTTCTCCCAGGCAGACCCGCTGGAGGGGTCGACGATGTCGATCTGCTTGATGGAATCGCCCGGGTATCGCTTGTCGGCCGCATGAGCGGGGACGATGACCGCTGCTGCAGCCAGCGCTATCCAAAGGATGCCGGCTCTGCTCATGGCATGGGCGGGAAGATTCCAGATTCGCCCCGTGCTTCCATCGGATCTCCTCGCGTGGTTGTTCGTCAGCCCAGCTCTTGCGTTGTGGCAGTGGCTTGGCTGCCTCGGCACGACCTCCCGGCGCATGCTACCGCAGGGAATTCGGAGCCAAGCCCGAAGTGCTCGGTGCTCTCGCGCAAAGCCCACCCGCGCACAAGGTTCCCTCCTTCGCCCAACAATGCCCTTCAACGGCAGGCCGGTCGGCCTGCCGATTTCTTGAATCCGCACGCGCGAAGGAGTAGCACTTTGGAATACCGTCATCTGGGCAAATCGGGCCTCAAGGTCCCCGTGCTGAGCTTCGGCACGGGCACCTTCGGCGGCAAGGGCGAGTTCTTCAGCGCATGGGGCAGCACCGACGTGGCCGAGGCTCGCAAGCTCATCGACATCTGCCTCGACGCGGGCGTCAACATGTTCGACAGCGCCGACATCTATTCGGCCGGCGCGGCCGAGTCGGTACTGGGCGAAGCCATCAAGGGCCGGGCGCGCGACCAGTTGCTGATCTCCACCAAGGCCACCTTTCGCAGCGGCAAGGGCGAGAACGAAGTGGGGTCGTCGCGCCATCACCTGGTGGCGGCGGTCGATGCGGCGCTCAAGCGCCTGGGCACGGACTACATCGACCTGTTCCAGCTGCACGGCTTCGATGCGAGCACGCCGGTGGAAGAAACGCTGTCCACGCTCGACGACCTCGTGCGCGCGGGCAAGCTGCGCTACATCGGCGTGTCGAACTTCTCGGGCTGGCACCTGATGAAGTCGCTGGCGGTGTCGCAGCGCTACGGCTACGCGCGCTACGTGGCGCACCAGGCCTATTACTCGCTGGTGGGGCGCGACTACGAATGGGAGCTGATGCCGCTCGCGCAGGACCAGGGCGTGGGCGCGGTGGTGTGGAGCCCGCTGGGCTGGGGCCGCCTCACGGGCAAGATCCGCCGCGGCCAGCCGCTGCCGGCCAACAGCCGCCTGCACGTGACGGCCGACATGGGCCCGCCGGTGCCCGACGAGCTGCTGTATCGCGTGGTCGAGGCGTTGGAAAAAGTGGGCGCCGAAGTCGGCAAGACGGTGCCGCAGGTCGCGCTGAACTGGCTGCTGCAACGCCCGACGGTGTCGAGCGTGGTTGTGGGCGCGCGCGACGAGGCGCAGCTGCGGCAGAACCTGGGCGCGGTGGGCTGGAACCTCACGCCCGCGCAGGTCGCCGAGCTCGACGCGGCCAGCGCCACGACGCGCGCCTACCCCTACTGGCACCAGCAGGGCTTTCTGGAGCGCAACCCGAATCCGGTCTAAGCCGGCGTGAGCCCCAGCACCCAGCGCTTGAAGTCTTCCAGCGCCCCGGAGGCCGGCCGGCCTTCGGGGTAGGCGAAGTAGTAGCCCTGGCGCACGTCGAGGTGCCGGTCGACCGGAATCACGAGCTCGCCGGTGCGCAGTTCCTGCGCGATCAGGATGCGCGGGGCCAGGCCCACGCCCATGCCGGCCGCCGTGGCCGCCACCACCATGGTGAAGAGCTCGTAGCGCGGCCCGCGCGAGGCGTGCACCGTGTACTCCCAGCCCTGCTGCGCATACCAGTCGCGCCAGGCATGCGCGCGCGTGCTCAGGTGCACGTGGCGGCAGCGCGCGAAGCTCGCTTCGTCCCACGGGCCGTGCGTGTCGCGAAACGCCGGGCTGCAGATGGGCACCATCCCGCCTTCGGAAAAGATCAAGCCGCCGCGCGTGTTGGGCCAGAACTGGTCGCCGAAGTAGATGGCCGCGTCGTAGGCGTTCTCCTGGAACGAGAAGGGCTGCGAGCGCGCCGACAGGTTGACGGTGATGTTCGGATGCAGCCGGCTGAACTCCGGCAGCCGCGGTATCAGCCATTGCGTGGCAAAGGTCGGCACCACGGCCAGTTCGAGCACAAAGCCCATCTCATGCCCGGCGCTGATCTCCAGCGTGTCGCGGCGGATCTGGTCGAGGTGGTGGCGGATGCGCGCCGCGTACTCGCGGCCCACGTCGGTGAGCGTGAGGCGCTTGCGCACGCGCGAGAACAGCGGCACGCCCAGCCGCTGCTCGAGCGCGGCCACCTGCCGGCCGACGGCGCTCTGCGTCAGCGCCAGCTCGCTCGCCGCGCGGGTGAAGCTCCCCAGCCGCGCCGAGGCCTCGAAGGCCTGCAGCGCGCCGAGGTTGGGAATGTCTTTTCTCATCGGCGCTATTCTGCAAGCTGCGTGCGGGCGGATGCACGACAAGAAAGGCAGTTCATGCGTCGTGCGGTGATCATCGGGGGCGGGGCCATCGGTTCGGCCATCGCATATTTCCTGACCCGCGACCCGGAGGAAGAGCCCTTCGAGGTCACGGTGGTCGAGCGCGACTTCTCTTACCGGCAGGCATCGTCGGCGCTCTCGGCCAGCTCGATCCGCCAGCAGTTTTCCACCGCCATCAACATCGAGATGTCGCTCTACGGCATCGGCTTTTTCCGCACGCTGGGCGAGACGCTGCGCGTGGGAAGCGACGTGCCCGACATCGGGCTGGTCGAGCCCGGCTATCTCTACCTGGCCTCGCCGGCGGGCGAGCAGGTGCTGCGCGAGAACCATGCGATGCAGAAGGCGCACGCGGTCGACGTGGCGCTGATGGCACCCGATGAACTGAAGGCGCGCTTTCCGTGGATCTCCACCGAAGGCGTGGCGCTTGCCTCGCTGGGGCTGTCGGGCGAGGGCTGGTACGACGGCTACAGCCTGCTGCAAGCCTTTCGCAAGAAAGCGGCGTCGCAGGGCGCGCACTACGTGCAGGCGCATGCGACCGGCTTGCGCCGCAACGCTCGCAACGTGACGGGTGTTCAGCTCGACGACGGTCGGGTCCTGGATGCAGACGTTGTCGTCAACGCCGCGGGTGCCTGGGCCGCGAAGGTGGCGGAATGGGCCGCCATCGACCTGCCGGTGCGCGGCCGCCGCCGCAGCGTGTTCAGCTTCTCGTGCCCCGACACGCTGCCCGGCTGCCCGCTGGTGATCGACACCTCCGGCATCTGGCTGCGGCCCGAGGGCCGCCAGTTCATCTGCGGCTTCGCGCCGCCCGCAGACCAGGACCCGGACGACATGCCGCTCGACGTGGAATACGAAGCCTTCGAGCGCCTGATCTGGCCGTCGTTGGCCGAGCGCGTGCCGGCCTTCGAGGCCGTCCGCATGACGGGGGCGTGGGCCGGCTACTACGAGATGAACGTGTTCGACCACAACGCCATCCTCGGCCTGCACCCAAACTGCGACAACCTCTACTTTGCGAACGGCTTCTCGGGCCATGGTCTGCAGCAGTGCCCGGCGGCGGGGCGCGGCATTGCGGAGCTGATCCGCTACGGCGCCTACCGCAGCCTCGACCTGTCGCCGGTGTCCTTCGCGCGCATCCTGGAGAACCGGCCGCTGCTCGAGAAGAACGTGATCTGACAGCGCCGGCGACGCGCCCGGTGGCTAAGGCGAGTTCTCGTCTCCATGGAAGATCTTGGTCCGGAACAGCCCGAACACGGCGAACGCCGATTCCGGCTTGCCATTGCGCGCAAAGGTGTAGCCGGTAGGGCAAAGCCACCGGTCCGGCTTGCGCGCCGCGAACTCCGCCGGGCTCAGCCGCTTGCGCAGTTCGCGCTTGAGGTACAGGGAGCTGTCGCACTCGATGGCGGGCGATCCGCCTGCTTAAGTGACGAGCGGTGAGAGCACGAGCGCCGCGATCGCCGCGATCGCCGAGAGCACGCGCTGCCCGCCCGCGCGGCGCGCCAAGGCGTAGATGCACGCGCCGATGCCGAGCACGACGCAAGCCGGAACGAGAAGGATCGACCACATGCGCCGACGATACGGCATGCCGGTTCGCCCCCGGGGCATTGGCTAGGCGGTGCGTGGGAGAGGGCGTACGATCTTCGCCAGAGAGGTGCACCCAACCATGACCGCACAGACACTCATCGATACCGCCCGCGCGCTGGTCGCCGGGGACAAGGGCCTGCTCGCCATGGACGAGAGCAACGCCACCTGCAACAAGCGCTTCGCGGTGCTGGGCATCCCGCAGACCGAGGCGGCGCGGCGCGACTGGCGCGAGCTGATCGTCACGGCACCGGGGCTGGCCGACAGCATCAGCGGCGCGATCCTGTTCGACGAAACGATCCGCCAGAAGACCAACGCCGGCGCGCCGTTTGCCAAGGCGCTGGCCGGCGTGGGGATCATTCCGGGCATCAAGGTCGACACCGGTGCGAAGCCGCTGGCCGGCCACCCGGGCGAGACCGTCACCGAAGGCCTCGACGGCCTGCGCGAGCGCCTCGCCGAATACGCCGGCATGGGCGCGCGCTTTGCCAAGTGGCGCGGCGTGATCGCCATCGACAGGGGCTTGCCGACCCGCGCCTGCATCCGCGTCAACGCGCATGCGCTCGCACGCTACGCCGCGCTGTGCCAGGAGGCCGGCATCGTGCCCATCGTCGAGCCCGAGGTGCTGATGGACGGCGACCATTCGCTCGCGCGCTGCGCCGAAGTCACCGAAGAAGTGCTGCACCGCACCTTCGCCGAGCTGCGCGCGCAGGGCGTGCTGCTCGAAGGCATGCTGCTGAAGCCGAACATGGTGCTGCCGGGGCAGAAGGCCGCCACGCAGGATTCGGTCGAGGCGGTGGCCGAGGCCACTGTCGGCTGCCTGCTGCGCACCGTGCCTGCCGCCGTGCCCGGCGTGGCGTTTCTCTCCGGCGGCCAGGCGGCGCACCTGGCGTCGGCCCGCCTGAACGAAATGAACGTGCGGTTCAAGTCGCGCATGCCGTGGGCCTTGACCTTCTCGTTCTCCCGCGCGGTGCAGCAGCCCGCGCTCGATGCATGGAAGGGCGACGGTGCCAACGTGGCGGTCGCCCAGCAGGCGCTGGTGCTTCGCACCCGCTCCAACCAGGCCGCGCGCCGCGGCAACTACAAGGAAGAGGCATAGACACGCGCATGACGACCCCCCAGGATCTGTACCGCCAGAAGCTGGCATCTCCCGCCGATGCCGTGCGCCAGGTGCGCAACGGCGACATGATCGTCGTGCCCACCGGCGTCGGCGAGCCGCCCACGCTGCTCACCGCGCTGTCGGAGCAGCGCCGCGATTTCCGCGACGTGAAGGTCGCGCAGATCCTGGCGATGCGCAAGTACGCCTACATCGATCCCGAGACTGTCGAGCATGTGCGCCACGTCGCGTTGTTCTTCGGCGGTGCCACGCGCGCGGGCGGGCAAGAGGGCTGGATCGACTTTTTGCCCAACTACTTTTCCGAGATCCCGGCGCAGATCGAGCGCGGGCAGATCCCGGCCGAGGTGGTGTTCAGCATGGCCTCGCCGATGGACGCGCACGGCTACTTCGCCGTGAGCCTGGGCGCCGACTACACCATGGCCGCCATCGCCAAGGCGCGCGCCGTGGTGCTCGAGGTGAACCCGAACGTGCCCTTTGCCTACGGCGCCTGCCATGTGCACATCTCGCAGGTGGCCGCGCTGGTCGAGAGCGACGCGCCGGTCATGGAGGTCGGCTTGCCGAAGATCGGGCCGGTGCAGCAAGCCATCGGCAAGCACGTGGCCGAGCTGATCGACGACGGCTCGACGCTGCAGATCGGCTATGGCGGCATTCCCGACGCGGTGGTCATGCAGCTCACGGGCAAGCAGGACCTGGGCATCCACACCGAGATGATCGGCGACGGCATCCTCACGCTGGTGGAGAGCGGCGCGGTCACCAACCGGCGCAAGAACTACCTGCCGGGCAAGTCGGTCGCCACCTTCGCGCTGGGGTCGAACAAGCTCTACCGCTTCATGGACCGCAACCCGGCGCTGGAGATGCACCCGGTCAACTTCACCAACGACCCGGCGCTGGCGGGCCTGAACGACAACCTCGTGGCCATCAACGCGACGATGCAGATCGACCTGCTGGGCCAGTGCGGCTCGGAGAGCCTGGGCCATGCGCCGTATTCGGGCACGGGCGGGCAATCGGACTTCGTGCGCGCGGCCAACCGTTCGCGCGGCGGCAAGGCCTTCATCGTGCTGCCTTCCACGGCCAAGGGCGACACCATCTCGCGCATCGTGCCCTCGCTGTCGCCCGGCACGCACCTGAGCACGAGCAAGAACGACATCAACTACGTGGTGACCGAGTACGGCGTCGCGCAGCTGCGCGGCAAGTCGGCCAAGCAGCGCGCGCGCGAGCTGATCGGCATCGCGCACCCGGATTTCCGGGCGGAGTTGACGGAGCAGGCGAAGCGGGCGAAGTTGCTGTAGGCCTGCTGCGTCAACCGGTGGATCAACCCGCCTTTGCCGCCTTCACCAGCGAAGGCGTCGCCTTGTAGGTCTCAGGGAACAGCTTCTTCAGGTCGTCGATCTTCGGCATGTCGTTGATCGCGATGTAGGGCTGGCTCGGATGCAGCGTCAGGTAGTCCTGGTGGTAGTCCTCGGCCGCGAAGAAGGGCTTGGACATCTCGACCGTGGTGGCCAGCGGCTTGCCGAAGGTCTTGGCCTGGTTCAGTTGCGCGATGTAGGCGGTGGCGATGCGCGCCTGCTCGGCGTTCTCGGCGAACACGGTGGAGCGGTACTGCGTGCCGCTGTCGGGGCCCTGGCGGTTGAGTTCGGTCGGGTCATGCGCGACCGAGAAATAGATCTGCAGCAGCTTGCCGTAGCTGACCTGCTGCGGGTCGTAGGTGATGCGCACCGACTCGGCATGGCCGGTGCGGCCCGAACCCACTTCGTCGTAGCGCGCCGTCCTGGCGTCGCCGCCGGCATAGCCCGACACGGCATTGCTCACGCCCTTGACGCGCTGGAACACGCCCTGCACGCCCCAGAAGCAGCCGCCGGCGAACACGGCGGTCTCGGTCTTGGCGGTGGGCGCCACCAGGTCGGCCGTGGGCGCGGGCACGCGGCGGGCGGTTTCGGCAAACGACGGCACCGCATGCCACACCAGGGCGGCGGCAGCCAGCGTGCTGGCAGTGAGTGCGAGGGATTTCATGGGGTTTCCTTGAGGCAGACGGTTCGGCAGGTGGCGGAGCTCGGAAGGGTGGCAAGACATTGACGCCGAATCCGCCGGGCGTCAATGGCAATTGCCGTGGTGCTTGTTGCCTGGCTTACTTCTTCATTTCGTCCTTGCCCATGCTGTCCTTCTTCATGGCGTCCTTGGACATGGAGTCCTTCGCCATCGAGTCCTTGGCCATGGAGTCCTTCTTCATGCCGTCCTTGGACATGGAGTCCTTGGCCATCGAATCCTTGGCCATGGAGTCTTTCTTCATGCCGTCCTTCGACATGGAGTCCTTGGCCATGCTGTCCTTGGACATCGAGTCCTTGGCCATTTCGTCCGCGGCGAAGGCCGAGGCGCCGGCAAAGGCCATGCAGGTAGCGAGCAGGGTGGCGGTGAGCTTGTTCATTTGAATTCCTTGGGTGTGTTTGGATTTCGTTTCAAAGATCGGCCTGGTTACAGTGAACCTGAACTCGGCCTCGCGCTTTCTTCGGCAGTCGAGCGGCTTCACCGGCCCCTCAGCTCCCTCCGAACCAGTTGTAGCCCTGGTCTTCCCAGTAGCCACCGGAATAGGTGTTGGTGACGAACATCGCCTTGATGTGCTTCGGGTTCTTGTAGCCAAGCTTGGTCGGCATGCGCAGCTTCATCGGGAAGCCGTACTTGGGCGGCAGCGGCTGGCCGTCGTAGGTGAGGGTGAGCAGCGTCTGCGGATGCAGCGCGGTGGGCATGTCGATGCTGGTGTAGTAGTCGTCCGCGCACTTGAAGCCGACGTACTTGGCCGTGGTGTCCGCGCCGATGTGGCGCAGGAAGTCGGCAAAGCGCACGCCGCCCCACTTGCCGATGGCGCTCCAGCCTTCCACGCAGATGTGCCGCGTGATCTGGTCGTGCTGCGGCATGGCGCGCAGCTCGGCCAGCGTCCAGGCGTGCCTGTCGGCGACCATGCCGGTCACTTCGAGCTTGTAGCTGGCCTCGTCGACCTCGCGCACCTCGTTCTCGCCGTAGTAGGCGTTGAAGGGGAAGGGGCGGGTGATCTCGGCCTCGGTGTAGGTCGGCGCCAGCTGCGTGGGGCTGAAGATCAGGCCCTGCACCTTGTCGTTGAAGCGCGAGATTCTGGTGAGCGCGGCTTCCACCTGCGTGTTGTCGCTGATGCTGCAGCCCGTGAGCAGCGACAGGCCGCCGAGCGTGAGCGAGCGCTGCATGAAGGCGCGGCGCGAAGGCTGGTCGAGCTTCTTCGCGATCAGCGTGCGGGCTTCGTGCAGCACGGCGTCGCCGTCGATGCCGGTGACGCGGGCGAGGGTGGGGGCTTTGAAGATCTTCATGATTGCTGGGTCACTTGCCTGGGTTCGCTGGCTTGCCTGGTGCACGGCCGCGGAGCATGGTGAGGAGCGTGCGGGGCACCAGCGCCACCATCACGAGGTGCACGGCGACGAAGGCGACGATGGCCGCCATCGCGAAGAAGTGGATGCGGCGCGCGAACTCGTAGCCGCCCAGCAGGTCGCGCAGCACGGCGAACTGCACCGACTTCCACAGCACCAGGCCCGACAGCACGATGACGATCAGGTCGAGCATCACGAACAGGTAGGCCAGCTTCTGCACGCTGTTGTAGTGGCGCGGGTCGGCATGCGAGAGCTTGCCCTTGAGCGCGGCCAGCAGGTCGTGCCAGATGCCCGCCGGCGTCACCGGGAAGAACTTGTGCGCCAGCCGGCCGCTGGCAATGTTCATGGCCAGGTACACGAAGCCGTTGAACACCAGCAGCCACATGGCCGCAAAGTGCCACTGCAGCGCGCCGCCGAGCCAGCCGCCGAGCGTGATGACCGTCGGAATGGTGAACGGGAAGAACGGCGAGGCGTCGTAGATGCGCCAGCCGCTGGTGACCAGCACCAGCACGGCCAGCGCATTGAGCCAATGCGTGATGCGCATCCACAGCGGGTGGATGGGCCGGGGGTCGGGTGCCGAGGCCGGGGCTTCCGGGGCTTCGGGCGCTTCCAGCGGGGCGATGGCGGTGCTGTTCATGGGCCGGATTGTTGGGCGCACCCCATGGCCGATTCATCACGCAAAGTTCAATTAATCGTGATAACTCCCCGGGCCGGATCGCGGGAGAATGGCGCCCCATGGACACTGCCAAGCGCGTGCTGATCGTCGAGGACGACGCCCACATTGCCGAACTTCTGCGCATGCACCTGCGCGACGAGGGCTACGCGGTCGAGCACGCCGCCGACGGCCACGCCGGCCTGCGCGAGCTGGAGCGCGGCAACTGGGACGCGCTGGTGCTCGACCTGATGCTGCCCGGCATCGACGGCCTGGAGATCTGCCGGCGCGCCCGCGCCATGACGCGCTACACGCCGATCATCATCATCAGCGCCCGCTCGAGCGAGGTGCACCGCATCCTGGGCCTGGAGCTGGGCGCCGACGACTACCTGGCCAAGCCCTTCTCGGTGCTGGAGCTGGTGGCGCGCGTGAAGGCGCTGCTGCGGCGCACCGACGCGCTGGCGCGCAATGCGCGCATGGAGTCGGGCAGCCTGACGCTGGGCAACCTGGACATCGAGCCGCTGGCGCGCGAGGTGCGCGTGGACGGCAAGCTCATCGAGCTCACGCCGCGCGAGTTCGACCTGCTGTACTTCTTTGCGCGCAACCCCGGCAAGGTGTTCTCGCGGCTCGACCTGCTCAACCAGGTCTGGGGCTACCAGCACGACGGCTACGAGCACACGGTGAACACGCACATCAACCGGCTGCGCACCAAGGTCGAGGCCGACCCGGCGGAACCGCGGCGCATCCTCACGGTGTGGGGGCGCGGGTACAAGCTGTCGGCCACCGCCACGGGGGAGGACGCATCGTGATGGCCTGGGCCACGCTGTCGCGGCGGCTGTCGGCCGTGTTCGCGGTGCTGCTGCTGGTGTGCTGCGGCGCCTCGGTGTGGCTGCAGGTGCGCTCCAACGGCATGCACGAGCAGGAGGTGATCCAGCGGCTGTCGGGCGGGCTGGCGGCGCACATCGCCGAGAACGCCGAACTCATGAAGCCGGGCGGCCTGAACCAGGACGCCGTGAAGGACCTGTTCGACAAGCTCATGGCCGTCAACCCCAGCGTGGAGGTCTACCTGCTGGGGCTGGACGGCCGCATCGAGGCGCAGGCCGCGCCGCCGGGGCACCTGAAGCGCGACAGGGTTGCGCTGGAGCCGATTCGCCGGCTGTTGTCGGGCGGCGCGCTGCCCATCGCGGGCGACGACCCGCGCAGCGCGGGCGGCTCCAAGGTGTTCAGCGCCGCGCCGTTGCGCATGGGCGGTCGGGATGCGGGCTACGTGTACGTGGTGCTGCAGGGCGAAGACCACGACGCGCTGGTCGCCAACGTGGCGGCCGACAACGTGCTGCGCACCACGCTGTGGTCGATGGGGCTGGTGGCGCTGCTGGGGCTGCTGGCGGGGCTGGCGGCCTTTCGCCTCATCACGCGGCCGCTGCGCGAGCTCACCGCGGCGGTGAAGCGCTTCGAGACCGACGGCATCGCCTCGCTCGAAAGCGAAGCGCCCACGCTGGCGCGGCTCTCGCAGGGCGGCGACGAGATCGCGCAGCTCGGCCAGGCCTTCACGCAGATGACGCGGCGCATCGCCGAGCAATGGCGCGAGCTCACGCTGCAGGACCAGCAGCGCCGCGAGCTGTTCGCCAACATCTCGCACGACCTGCGCACGCCGCTCACCTCGCTGCACGGCTACCTGGAGACGCTGCTGCTCAAGGCCGGCACGCTCGACGAGGCCGAGCGCCGGCGCTACCTGGAAATTGCGCTGGGCCAGAGCCGCAAGGTCGGCCGGCTCGCGCAGGAGGTGTTCGAGCTGGCGCGGCTCGAATACGGCGTGGTCAAGCCCGAGAAGGAGAACTTCGCGCTGGCCGACCTGGTGCAGGACGTGTTCCAGAAGTTCGAGCTGGCGGCCGAGGCGCGCCACCAGCGCCTGAGGCCCGACATCGCACCGGGCCTGCCGGTGGTGTCGGCCGACCTCGGCATGATCGAGCGCGTGCTGACCAACCTGCTTGACAACGCGATCCGCCACACGCCCCAGGGCGGCGAGATCGTGGTGCAGCTGCGCGCCGAGAACGCGGGCGTGACGGTGCAGGTGAGCGACACCGGCCCCGGCATTCCGGGCGAGCTGCAGCCTGCGCTGTTCATGCGGCCGGTGTTCATGAGCGGCTCGCGCATCGACAGCGCGAGCAGCGGCGGGTTGGGGCTGGTGATCGTGAAGCGCATCCTGCAGCTGCACGGCAGCGACATCCGGCTGGTGCAGCAGCCGGACAAGGGGGCGGTGTTCCGCTTCCAGCTGGGCGGCGTGACGGCCTGAAGCGGCGAGGGCGCCGGGCCGGTGGCCCCGATCCAATAAGTCAGGCCGGTGGTCCGACGTGCCGGTTCAACCGCTCCAGCAGCCCCTTCAGGTCGAAGCCCCGGGCGGCCACCGACTTCGGCACGACGTGGAAGAGCCGCGGCATCGGGTAGAGCAGCACGAAGCGGCCGTCGTGGCGCCACTTGAGCACGTTCTGCCAGACGATCGTGTGGTCGGAGTGGGGTACCGTGAGGCGCAGGCCGTGGTCCAGCAGCTCGGCGTTGAACTCTTCATGGATCGCCTTGTACTTGCGGTAGTGGCGCCGCGCCATGAGCGGCAGCACGATGAAGCGCGTGGCCAGCAGCACGCCGCCGCCGCCGACCAGCCCGCCGACGGATGCGGCCTCCAACAGCGGCGGGCCGAATGCCGCGCCCAGCACCAGCAGCAGGCCGATCCCGACCGTCAGCGCGAGCCGCGCGGGGGTGAGCCTGGCATGGAGCTTCATGGCGGCCAGGTAGTCGTCTTCGGAGATGCGGAACGTCGCGGTCATCGGGGCTTCCATGGTTTGCGTGCGTGCGGCGGTCGATGCTACAAGAGCGGCGCGACAGCATCGCCCATCACCGCCCAGCACATCGCCGCAAGGAGACAAGCCACATGCCCGCCTTCGACACCGTCCTGATCGACAAGGACCCGCGGCACCCGCGCATTGCGCGCCTCGTGCTCAACCGGCCCGACAAGCTCAACGCCATCGGTGAGACCACGCCGGCCGAGATCCGCAAGGCGGTGGAGTGGGCCGAAGCCGACGACGAGGTGCACGTGATCGTGGTCGAGGGCGCAGGGCGCGCCTTCTGCGCCGGCTACGACCTGGGCGACTACGCCGAGGGCCATGGCCGTGAAGGCAAGGGCGACCACCCCTGCCGGCAAGAGAAGACGCCCTGGGACCCGATGCTCGACTACGCCGCCATGAAGCGCAACACCGACGACTTCATGGCCCTGTGGCGCTGCCACAAGCCCACCATCGCCAAGGTGCACGGCTACGCGGTAGCCGGCGGCAGCGACATCGCGCTGTGCTGCGACCTGCTGGCCATGGCCGACGACGCGCGCATCGGCTACATGCCCACGCGCGTGTGGGGCTGCCCGACCACCGCCATGTGGACCTACCGGCTGGGCGCGCTGCGCGCCAAGCAGCTCATGTTCACGGGCGACACCATCGACGGCGCGCAGGCCGCCGAATGGGGGCTGGCGAATTTCTCGGTGCCCGCCGAGCAGCTCGACGACGCCACGCTGAAGCTCGCGCAACGCATCGCGGGCGTGCCGCGCTCGCACCTGATGATGCACAAGCTGGTGGTCAACCAGGTGTGGCATTCGATGGGGCTGGAGCAGAGCCAGATGTTCGCCACCGTGTTCGACGGCGTGACGCGCCACAACCCCGAGGGGATGTGGTTTCGCCGGCAGGCGGAGGTCGAAGGCTTCAAGAGCGCTGTCGCATGGCGCGACAGCGGCCGCAACATTCCGCAGGGCGACGAGGCGAGGGCGCTCGTCGCGGAACTGGAGGCCAGGCTGGCGGCGGCGCGGGCGGCGGTGCCGCCCGCGGGCTGATCGCCTGGCTCAGATGGGCGTCAGATGGGCGCGCAGGGGCTCAATGCCGCCCCGACCGGCCGCGTGGCCTTGCTGGTGTTGCTTTCATCCAGCGTGCCGAGCGGGCGTGTGAACGTGCAGCCGTAGTCGGGGTCCTTCACCGTGGCCGGCGTGATCACGTCGTCGCCCGCTGGTTTCGCGGCGCTGTCGTGCTCCCACGCGACCATGTCGTCGAAAGCCTCTTCCTGCTCCTTGATGGTGAAGTCGCAGTGCGTGATGCCGCGAATGGCGCGCTGCACCAGCCAGCCGCCGTTGCCCTTGGCCGCCGCGCGCTTGTTGTAGATCTGTTCCATGCTGAACGGCACGTACAGGTCGCCGAGCGTGTGCAGCGTGACCACCGGAATCTTGAATTCGCCGTTGACCTTGGGAATCCAGCGCAGGCCGTCGGTGCGCAGGCGGTTCGCGTCGACTGCGGCCGTGAGCTTCTGCGCATCGGCGTTGAGCGTGTCGGAGCGCGGGATGTCGCCGCTGATCTTGTAGGTGAAGCGGTTGGTGTCCAGCGTGCTCTTGTTGAGGATGCCGTTGACCGTGCCGTCGCTGCCGAACACGCCCCACACGGCGGCGAAGGAACCGCCGCTCTTGAAGCCCAGCGGGAACATCGGGCGCTCGCCGCCGGTGAGGTTCTCGATCACCGAGGCGTACCGGGCGCCGATGACCGTGGTGTCGATGTTCGGAACCGGCGAGGTCGTGAAGTCGGTGAAGAGCACGCCGCCCACCTGCGCGGCGATGTCCACCCACTTCGGCGTCGGGTAGCTGGCCTGCCCGGCCAGGGCCTGCGCGGCCACCTGCGCGCCGGCGAAGTAGTCGAACAGCTCGGTGTCGCCCACCACGCCGCACATCGGCACCGCGCCGTTGTACTTGACCTTGTGGTTGGCGGTGGCGTAGGTCTCGTCCTCGATGGCCGCCGCCGTGATGTGGCCGCCCATCGAATGGCCGGTGATGAAGATCTTCGAAGGCACGGCCACATCGCGGCCGTTGGCCTTGGCGATGGCGTTGAACTGCAGGGCCAGCGCGTTGGTGTCTTCCACGCCCGCGCGCACGTCGTAGAAGTTCTTGCTGTAGCTCGAAGCGGCCCAGGCATAGCCCAGCTGGATGAAGTGGCGGCGGATCGACGGGTCGCTCACCTCCAGCTTGTTGCCTTCGCCCGCATAGCCGTGGGCGTACATCACCAGCTTGCCGTTCCAGTTCTGCGGCACCTCGATGTGGTACTGCGCGCCGCCCAGCATGCCGGCCCAGCGGCTGGTGGTGCTGTTGTCGACGGTGTCGCTCGCGTCGGCGGCCAGCGCGGCGAAGGTGGTGGCCGTGGGGTCGGCCGGCGCGAACGAATTGCGGCTGTCCTGCAGGCGGGTTTCTTCCGCGACGGGGCCGGGCGGCGGGGCGACGGCCGGCGGCGGGGCGGGAGGTGCGGGCGGCACCTCGGCCACCGGCGTGAACGAGAAGCCGCTGTTGCCGCCGCCGCCGCCGCCGCCGCAGGATGCGACGACGAGGCTGGCTGCCAGGGCAATGAGTGTCAGGCGCGCTGAATGCATGTGTGTCTCTCTCCGTTCTTGTGGGTCTTGGGAAGAAAAACCGGCGCAGCACTGCACCCCCGGTCATACAGAACGACCGTGCTATTTCACCGAGCCGGCGGCGCAGCGTAGGGGTGTTGCGAAATGTGTAGCTGCGGGGTTACCCGCAGCGGCTATCGCCTGCGCGACAGCAGGCACCGGCACGCGGCAGCGCAGCCGCCAGCGCGCCGCAGCAGGCACCAGCGGGTCAGTCCTTGCGGCGCGTGACCACCACCGACGCCTCCAGGCCTTCGTAGGCCTCCGCGTCGCCGTACCAGCTGCCCGAGATGGGCGCGGCCTGCGCCGGGTCGCGCGTGACGCCCACGCGGATGAGCTGGCCGCTGCCCATCAGGTTGTTGGTCGGGTCGAAGGCGAGCCAGCCCACGCCCGGCAGGTAGGCCTGCAGCCAGGCGTGCGTGGTGCCGGCGCCGGTCATCGACTCGCCCTGCGCCGGCGCGGCGATGTCGAGCGCCGCGTCGTAGATGTAGCCCGAGACGAAGCGCGTCGCGATGCCCAGGCGGCGCGTGGCTTCCATCATCAGCAGCGCGTAGTCGCGGCAGCTGCCGCTGCCGAGCGTGAGCGTCTGCAGCGGCGTCTGCGTGCCTTCCTCGTCGCGCGCCTTGTACTCCAGGCTCTGGCCGATGTGCGCGTTCATGCGCGTGAGCACCTCGCGCGTGCTGTTGGGCTTGTCGGCGTGCAGGAACTGGTGGGCCCAGCGGATCAGCGTGCCCTGGCTGTCGTCGTCGTGGTGCGGGCGCAGGTAGTGCTCCAGGTCCAGGCGCTCCTGCAGCGTGTAGGCGAAGGGCAGGAACTCGGCGGCCGGGTCGAGCGCGAGCTGGTCCTGCTGCGCCGGCACGTGCTCGATGGTGAACGAGCAGACGATGCGCAGCTCGGTCGCCTCGCCCATCGGCTGCACCAGCGCCACGGAGTTGGAGTGCGGATCTTGGATCAGGCGGGTGAAGGCCTGCGGGCTCACCTGCAGGTCGGTGGCGAGCACGCGCAGGTCGTGGCTGTCGCGCGGACGGAACATCACGCGGTGCAAGCCGAAGGTGACCGGCTTGTTGTAGCGATAGACGGTGGTGTGCTTGATGTCGTACTGGGTGGCCATGCGCCGCATTTTGCGCGTCTAAGGCGACAGCCGGCTCGACCAGCTGCTCGGCGCCTTCGGGCAGGCCAGGCGAGCAGGACGCTGCCCTGGCTAGAGGCGCTGCGTACCGAGCGCCTTGGCCAGCGTGGCTGGCAGCGGCAGCGGCTCCGCATGCCATTGCGCGGCCAGCAGTTCGGCGCACAGCGCGGCGAAGCTCAGGCCGCGCGAGCCCAGCGCGGTGCAGGCCCAGAGGCCGGCGGCTGGCGCGCCGATCGCGCCGATGGGGCCGAGGGGGCCGATCGGGCCGACCAGGGGGCGCCGGTCGCCGGACGCGCAGCGCACGCCGACCCATGTGTGGACCTCGCCGCGTTCGAACGTGCCGGCCAGCGCGGCGGCTGCGGCCGGGTGCAGGCGGGCGAGCCGATCGCGATTCGCCAGGCTGTCCGCTTCGGTGGGCTCGAGCGTGGTGCTGTCGCGATCGAAGGTGGCGCCGGCCAGCCAGATCGGCGGGCCGTGCGGGACGGGCACCTGCGCGACGAGGTGGCCGTCGCCGTTGATCGGCGTGGTGGGAAGGGTGGTCAGGGGGGGCAAGGCGGGGTCGGCGGTGCCGTCAGGCACAGGCCCCCAGGCGACCTGGCCGCGCACGGACTGCAAGGGCAGCGCGGGTGCGAAGCGGCCCGATTCGAATCCGGCGCAGACGACCACGCGGTCGGCATCGGCCAGCCATTCACCGTCTGCGTCGAACAGCTGCCAGCCGCCCGCATGAGGCTCGAGGCGCGCCACATGGCAGCCGCCGCGAAACTCGACGCCGGGTTGCCGCAGCCACGCGGCGATCAGCTGGTGCGGCTTCACCCAGGCCGCGCGCGCATGCCAGAGCGCGGGCGTGTCGCCGGGCAGGCCGACGGCCGCCAACTGCTCGGCATTCGCGGGCCACGACTCATTCGGCCCGTCGCCGCTCCAGCCGGCGGGCACGCGCGTGTCGCCGTCGGGCCGGCGCTCGAGCACGCCGCTGGCGCGCCAGTCGCGGCCTTCTTCCAGCAGCCGCACCAGCTCGCTCCACGTCGCGCGGATGCCGGCGCGCGTGAGCCGCGACAGCAACGCATCGTCGGGCGACACATGCGGCGCCAGCATGCCCACGGGCAGCCCCGAGGCGCCAGCGGCTGGCCGGTCGGCCGCGTCGAGCACCGTCACTTGCCAGCCGCGCCGCGCGAGGCTGGCCGCCACGGCCGCGCCCGCCAGCCCGGCACCGATGACCGCGCAGCGGCCCGGCGTGTCGATGCGCTCGGGGACGGGCCCGCGGCGCCGCACCGTCCAGGCGGGCGCGAACACGCCGCGCAGGCCGTCGTCGCGTTCCTCGAGCATGAAACCGCACTGCCGGAGCGCGTCGCGCACCGGCTGCGCCGTGTTCCAGCTGGCAATGGCCGTGCCTTGCCGCGCAAAACGGGACACGGCCTTGAGTGCGTCAGGCGACCACAGGGCCGGGTCTTCCCGCGGCCCGAAGTCGTCCAGAAAGAGGCTGTCCGCCTCGAAGCGCTGCGCGCGCAGCATCGCCTGCGCATCGCCGATGCACAGGGTGAGCAGCACGCGCCCGTCGTCGAACGCGAGCCGGTGAAAGCCGGGCAGCAGCCCGTGCCATTGCGCGGCCAGCTCTCCGGCGAGGGACGCCAGGCCAGGTTGGCCGGGTGGGCCGGGGTGGGCCTGCGCCGCGCGCAGCAGCTCCTCAGCCGAGACCGGGCGCGCTTCGGTCGAGACGTAATGCAGCATGCGCGGCCGCTCGGGGTCCGAGCGCCACGCGTGCCACGTTGTCAGGAAATGAAGACCCAGGCCGAAGCCGGTTTCGAGAATCAGCCATTGCGGCTGTCCGGCCCACGCCTGGGGCAACCCGCGGCCGCTCAGGAACACATGGCGAGCTTGCGCCAGCTCGGCGGCCACGGCGGGGAGGGTGCTCAGGCGGCCGGGGGCGGCACGTAGCCCTGGGCGACGTCGGCGCCTTCGCCGAAGAAGTGCTTTTCCATCTGGCGCGCCAGGTACTGGCGGGCGCGCAGGTCGGCCAGGTTGAGGCGGTTTTCATTGACCAGCATGGTCTGTTGCTTGAGCCAGGCGGCCCAGGCTTCCTTGCTGACGTTTTCCCAGAGGCGTTTGCCCAGCTCGCCTGGGTAGGGCGGGAAGTCGAGCCCTTCGGCCTCTTTGCCGAGCTTGATGCACTGAACCATGCGTGCCATTTCGATTGCCTTTGAACGGGAAAAGTGGGGAAAGCGGTTGCTTAGTTGATTTAGCTATTTAGAACTGAGAACTTGGTCGTTCCAGTTTCTATATGTCGTATTGAGAATACGCAGCTTCATTGATATGCCTTTTTAGAGCAAGACACCATGAGCATTCGCCGCGACTTTATCAAGCTTTCCCTGGGTGCCGGCGTGGCCGGTGCATTTGCCCTGTCGGCATTGCCGGCGTTTGCCCAGGCCGCGGCGGCTGCCAAGGGCCCGGTGACGCTGTTGAACGTGTCCTATGACCCGACCCGCGAGCTGTACGTGGACTACAACCAGGCCTTCGCCAAGCACTGGAAGGCCAAGACCGGCCAGGACGTCTCGGTGAAGCAGTCGCACGGCGGCTCGGGCAAGCAGGCCCGCTCGATCATCGACGGCATCGACTCCGACGTGGCCACGCTGGCCCTGGGCGGCGACATCGACGCGCTGGTCACGCACGGCGGCCTGGTCAAGCCCGACTGGCAGAAGCGCCTGCCGCACAACTCCGCCCCCTATACCTCGACCATCGTGTTCCTGGTGAAGAAGGGCAACCCCAAGGGCCTGAAGGACTGGGACGACCTGGTCAAGCCCGGCGTGCAGGTGATCACGCCCAACCCCAAGACCTCGGGCGGCGCGCGCTGGAACTACCTGGCCGCCTGGGAGTTCGCCAAGCGCAAGTACGGTGGCGACGCCAAGGCCAAGGAATACATCGGCAACCTGTTCAAGAACGTGCCGGTGCTCGACACCGGCGCGCGCGGCGCGACCATCACCTTCGTGCAGCGCGGCGTGGGCGACGTGCTGCTGGCCTGGGAGAACGAAGCCTTCCTGGCGCTGAAGGAATTCGGCCCCGAGAAGTTCGAGATCGTGGTGCCGTCGATCTCCATCCTGGCCGAGCCCAGCGTGGCGGTGGTCGACAAGGTGGTCGACAAGAAGGGCACGCGCGCCGTGGCCGAGGAGTACCTGCAGTACCTGTACTCCGACGAAGGCCAGGACATCGCCGGTCGCAACTTCTACCGCCCGACCTCGGACAAGGCCAAGGCCAAGTACGACAAGCAGTTCCCCAAGCTGACGCTGGTCACCATCGACCAGGCTTTCGGCGGCTGGGCCAAGGCCGACAAGGAGCACTTCGCCGACGGCGGCTCCTTCGACCAGATCTACGCGCCCAAGCAAAAGTAAGCCAACCGCCCGCAGGCCGGCAGTGCAGGCACCCGTTGCGCGGGTGCCGTGGCCCGGCTCGGCCTGAATTTCCGAAGCAAACAGAAAGTCTCCCGTGTCCGTTCTCCTGATTGCCGGCAGCCCTTCGGCCCCCTCCCGTTCCACCGCATTGCTCGAAGCGGTGGGCGAGCGGCTGGCCCAGCGCAAGGCGCGCATCGAGCGCCTCGCCATCCGCGACCTGCCCGCGCAGGCGCTGCTGCTGGCCGACTGGAACCATCCGGCCATCGTGAACGCGATTGCCAGGGTGACCGAGGCCCGCGTGATCGTGGTGGCCACGCCGGTCTACAAGGCGGCCTACAGCGGCGTGCTCAAGGTCTTTCTCGACCTGCTGGCGCAGAACGCGCTCAAGGGCAAGACGGTGTTGCCGCTGGCCACCGGCGGCAGCCCGCACCACATGCTGGCGCTCGACTACGCGCTGCGGCCCGTGCTGCAGTCGCTGGCGGCGCGCCACATCCTGCCAGGCGTATACGCCAGCGATTCGCAGATCACGCTCACGCCCGAGAACGCCTACCAGGTGCACCCCGACCTGGCCGAGCGGCTCAACGAAGCGGTCGAGGTGCTGGCCACCGAAGGCCTGAAGCTGCCCGCCACCCACGGCTTCGAGCCGGTGCCGTTCTCTCGCGTGCGATGTAGCGTCTGAACGCGGGGTTCTTCGCCGAACCCAGCCACGCCAGACCCATTTCCTTCCCCCGTTTCTTGAAGCCGCCCGTGCGCGGCCGGGGGACAGTTTTGCCCGAAGTTCTGCACCCAGGAATCCCCGCATGAATCCCGTTGCCACCGAAGACGCCGTGCTCGACATCGGCACCGCGCCGCGTTCCCTCTGGCACGCGCTCGGCGATCTCGCCGTGAGCGCCATCGTGGTCAGCGCCATCGCGCTGATCGTCAGCTTCATCGCCGCCGCCTGAGCGCGGCGCACACCCAGCGAGCCTTGCCATGACACACCAGATTTCCACCCCGCGCCGCCGCCTGATCCAGGGCGTGGCCGCCGCCGTTGCGCTGCCGTCGTTCGCCGCGTTGGCGCAGGCGCCGGCGCGCCAGTTGCGCATCGGCAACCAGAAGGGCTACCTCACGCTGCTCAAGGGCCGCGGCACGCTGGAGAAGCGCCTGGCGCCGCTCGGCGTCACGGTGAAATGGACCGAGTTCACGGCCGGCCCGGTGCAGCTCGAGGCACTGAACGTGGGCTCCATCGACTTCGGCGACGTGGGCGAAGCGCCGCCCATCTTCGCGCAGGCCGCCGGTGCGCCGCTGGCCTACGTGGGGGCGACCGTGGCGCGCCCGCAGTCGGAGGCCGTGCTGGTGCCCAAGGCCTCGGCCATCAAGACCGTGGCGGAACTCAAGGGCAGGAAGATCGCGCTCAACAAGGGCTCGAACGTCCACTACTTCATCGTCAAGCTGTTCGAGAAGCACGGCCTCTCGTATGCCGACCTGAACCTGGTCTACCTGCCGCCGGCCGATGCGCGCGCCGCCTTCGAAAAGGGCTCGGTCGACGCCTGGGTCATCTGGGACCCGTTCCTGGCCGCGGCCGAAAAGACGCTCGACGCGCGCGTGCTGGCCGACGCCACCGGCGTGGTCGGCAATCGCGCGTACTACTTCTCTTCGCTCGACTACGTGGCGAAGAACGCCGACGTGCTGGCCATCGCGATCGAGGAAATCAACAGGATCGACGTCTGGGGCGCCGCCAACAAGGGTGAACTGGCCGGCGAGCTCGCCACGCTCTGGGGCCTGCCGAAGCCGGTGGCCGAGCTGTCGGTGAACCGCTCCGCCTACGGCACCACGCCGATCACCAAGGCCATCCTGGCCGAGCAGCAGAAGATCGCCGACACCTTCTTCGAACTCAAGCTGATCCCGAAAAAGATCAACGTGCTCGACGCCGCCGGCGCGGGAGTCGCGTGATGCAGATCTTCTGGTTCCTCCCCACGCACGGCGACAGCCGCTACCTCGGCACGAGCGAAGGCTCGCGCCCCGTCGACCTGGCCTACCTGCAGCAGATTGCCGGCGCGGCCGACAACCTCGGCTACGAAGGCGTGCTCATTCCCACGGGCCGCTCGTGCGAAGACCCGTGGGTCATCGCGTCCAGCCTCATCGGCTCGACCCGGAAGCTCAAGTTCCTGGTTGCGGTGCGCCCCGGCCTGCACCAGCCCAGCCTGGCCGCGCGCATGGCCGCGACCTTCGACCGCCTTTCGGGCGGGCGTCTGCTGGTGAACCTGGTGACCGGCGGCGACCAGACCGAGCTCGAAGGCGACGGCGTGTACCTGGACCATGCCTCGCGCTACGAGCAATCGGACGAGTTCATCCGCATCTGGCGCGAGATCCTCGCGCGCAGCCATGACGGCCAGGCCTTCGACTACGACGGCAAGCACCTGAGCGTGAAGGGCGCCAAGCTGCTGTACCCGCCGGTGCAGAAGCCGTACCCGCCCGTGTGGTTCGGCGGCTCCTCGGCCCCGGCGCACGAGCTGGCCGCCGGGCAGGTCGACGCGTACCTCACCTGGGGCGAGCCGCCCGCGGAAGTGGCCAAGAAGATCGCCGACGTGCGCGCCCGCGCCGAGCGCAAGGGCCGCAAGGTGGCGTTCGGCATCCGGCTGCACGTGATCGTGCGCGAGACCGAAGACGCCGCGTGGAAGGCCGCCGAAGAACTCATCAGCCGGGTCGACGACGACACCGTCATCCGCGCCCAGGCCGCCTTCGCGCGCATGGACTCCGAAGGCCAGCGCCGCATGGCCGCGCTGCATGCGGGCGGCGCCAGGCGCTCGCGCGCCGAACTCGAGATCGCGCCCAACCTCTGGGCCGGCGTGGGCCTGGTGCGCGGCGGTGCCGGCACCGCGCTTGTGGGCGATGCGAAGACCGTGGCGGCGCGCATCGAGGAATACGCGGCGCTGGGTCTGGACAAGTTCATCCTGTCGGGCTACCCGCACCTCGAAGAGGCCTACCGCTTCGCCGAGCTGGTGTTCCCGCTGCTTTCGCGCAAGGCGAAAACGCAACTGGCCGGTGGCTCGCTGAGCGGGCCGTTCGGCGAGGTCGTGGCAAATCTCGATGCGCCTTCGCGCCTCGTTTCCCAAAGCTGAAGGATCGTCATGACCGAACAAGTTCAGGACCTGCCAGCCGGTGTGCCCGCCGTGAGTGAAGGGCATGCGCTGAAGAATTTCGCGCTCAACGTGCTGGGACGGCTGGTGCCGTGGCTCGTGCCCGTCGGGCTCATCGTGTCCTGGCAGATCGCGTCGTCGCTGGGCTGGCTCAGCACGCGCGTGCTGCCGGCGCCGGTCGACGTGGTCAAGGCCGCGTGGACGCTCACGGCCTCCGGCGAACTGTGGACGCACGTGAAGGTCAGCGCGGGCCGTGCGCTCGCGGGCCTGGCCATCGGCGGCGGGGCGGGGCTCTTGCTGGGCCTGCTCACGGGCTCGGTGAAGTTCGCCGAGACGCTGCTCGACTCCACCATCCAGATGGTGCGCAACATTCCCGCGCTCGCGCTGATCCCGCTGGTCATCCTGTGGTTCGGCATCGACGAGTCGGCCAAGCTGTTCTTGATCTCGGTGTCGGTGTTCTTCCCGATCTACCTGAACACCTTCCACGGCATCCGCAACGTCGACCCGCAGCTCATCGAGATGGGCCGCACCTACGGCCTGTCGCGCTGGCAGCTGTACCGCGAAGTCATCCTGCCGGGCGCGCTGTCGTCGATCCTGGTGGGCCTGCGTTTCTCGCTCGGGCTGATGTGGGTGATCCTGATCGTGGCCGAGACCATTTCGGCGCAGGCCGGCATCGGCTACCTCACGATGAACGCCCGCGAGTTCCTGCAGACCGACATCGTGCTGGTGGGCATCCTGCTGTACGCGCTGCTCGGCAAGCTGGCCGACCTGTTCGCGCGCGGCCTGGAGCAATGGTGGCTGCGGTGGCATCCGGGCTACCAGAAGAAGACGAAGTGAGGGCAGGGGACATGACGCATTCCAGAATTTCCCGACGCGAGGCCATCGCCACGCTGGGCGCGCTGGGCGCGGCCGGTGCCACGGCCGCCTTCGCACAAGGCACCACCTCGCGGCCGGCGACCGTGCGGCTCGGCTACCAGAAGTCATCCACGCTGATCGCCTTGCTGAAGGTGCAGGGCACGCTCGAGAAGCAGCTCGCGCCGCTCGACGTGAGCGTGAGCTGGCACGAGTTCACCAGCGGCCTGCCGCTGCTCGAGGCGCTGAACCTCGACAACCTCGACATCAGCGCCGACGTGGCCGACACCGTGCCGGTGTTCGCACAGGCGGCCGGTGCCGACCTGACCTTCATCGCGCAGGAGGCGCCGTCGCCCGCCGCGCAAGCCATCGTGGTGCGCGAAGACTCGCCGCTGAAGACCGTGGCCGACCTCAAGGGCAAGAAGGTCGGTTTCGCCAAGGCGGCCGGTGTGCACTACCTGCTGATTGCCGCGCTCGACAAGGCCGGCCTGTCGTTCAAGGACATAGTGCCCGCCTACCTCACGCCCGCCGACGGCCGCGCCGCCTTCGAGAAGGGCGCCATCGACGCGTGGGTGGTGTGGGACCCGTTCCTGGCCGCCGCCCAGCGTCAACCGGGCCAGTCGAAGGTGCGCGTGCTGGCCGATGGCGCGGGCATCGCGTCGTACCAGCGCTACTACCTGGCGAGCACCAGGTTCGCGAAGGCGCGGCCCGACGTGCTGCGCGTGGTCTACGCCGAGCTCGAGAAGACCGGCAAGTGGGTCAAGCAGAACCCGAAGGACGCAGCCGCGTTGCTGTCGCCCGTCTGGGGCCTGGACGCCGCGACCATCGAGCAGGCCAACGGCCGCCGCAGCTACGCGGTGCGCCCGGTGGTGCCCGAGGTGCTGGGCGAGCAGCAGCGCATCGCCGACGCCTTCTTCGCCGAGAAGCTGCTGCCCCGAAAAATCGATGCGCTGAATGTGGCGCTGTTCAAGCCTGGAGCCTGAAACCATGAGTGCCGTTCTGAAAGACATCCAACCCCCCGCCATCGCTGGCGGCGTTCGCCTGGAAGCGCGCGGCCTGCACAAGCGCTACGGCGCGCGCGAGGTGCTGCGCAACACCCGCCTGACCATCGAGCCGGGCCAGTTCATCGCCATCGTCGGGCGCAGCGGCTGCGGCAAGAGCACGCTGCTGCGGCTCATCGCGGGGCTCGAGGAGCCGAGCGACGGTGGTCTCTACACCGACGGGCGCGCCGTGCACGGCCTGCACGACGACACCCGCATCATGTTCCAGGAGGCGCGCCTGCTGCCCTGGCGCCGCGTGCTCGACAACGTGACGCTGGGCCTGCCCAGCGACGCCAAGGCGCGCGGCAAGGAGGTGCTCGCGCAGGTCGGCCTGGCCGACCGCGAGAACGAATGGCCGGCGCGCCTGTCGGGCGGGCAGCGCCAGCGCGTGGCCCTGGCGCGCGCGCTGGTGCACCACCCGCGGCTGCTGCTGCTCGACGAGCCGCTGGGCGCGCTGGATGCGCTGACGCGCATCGAGATGCACCGGCTCATGAGAACCTGTGGCAGCGCCACCGCTTCACCGCGCTGCTGGTGACGCACGACGTGCAGGAGGCCGTGGCGCTGGCCGACCGCGTGATCCTGATCGAAGACGGGCGCATCGCGCTCGACGAGAACATTGCGCTGGCCCGCCCGCGTTCGCAGGGCGACCCGGCGTTCGCGGCCATCGAGAAACGCATCCTCGACAGGGTGCTGCAGAAGCCGGACGACACCGGCCCGCAGAGCACCGACGCCAACTGGCCCGGCACCCCCGCGCACGCGCTGCGCTGGGCGATCTGAGCGCCTTCATTCCTTCGCCAACCTGAAAGGCAGTCGCATGTCGCAGAACTGGAAATTCGAAACCCTGTCGGTGCACGCCGGCTATTCCCCCGAGCCCACCACGCGCGCCGTGGCGCCGCCCATCTACCAGACGGTGGCCTACGCGTTCGACAGCGCGCAGCACGGCGCCGACCTGTTCGACCTGAAGGTGCCGGGCAACATCTACACCCGCATCAACAACCCGACGCAGGACGTGCTCGAACAGCGCGTGGCCGCGCTGGAAGGCGGCATCGCGGCGCTGGCGCTGGCCTCGGGCCAGGCGGCCGTGACCTATGCCATCCAGACCATCGCGGAGGCCGGCGACAACATCGTCAGCAGCACCGCGCTGTATGGCGGCACCTACAACCTGTTCGCCCACACGCTGCCGCAGTTCGGCATCACCACGCGCTTCGCGGACCACCGCGACCCGGCCAGCTTCGAGAAGCTGTTCGACGAGAAGACCAAGGCGGTGTTCGTCGAGTCGCTGGGCAACCCAGCGGGCAACGTGACCGACATCGCGGCCATTGCCGAGATCGCGCACCGCCACGGCGTGCCGCTGATCGTCGACAACACCGTGCCCTCGCCCTACCTGAGCCGGCCCATCGAGCACGGCGCCGACATCGTGGTGCATTCGCTCACCAAGTACCTGGGCGGGCATGGCACCAGCATCGGCGGCGCCATCGTCGACTCGGGCAAGTTCCCGTGGGCCGAGCACAAGCAGCGCTTCAAGCGCCTGAACGAGCCCGACGTGAGCTACCACGGCGTGGTCTACACCGAGGCGCTCGGTGCGGCCGCCTACATCGGCCGCGCGCGCGTGGTGCCGCTGCGCAACACGGGCGCGGCCATTTCGCCGTTCAACGCCTTCCTGATCCTGCAGGGCATCGAGACGCTGGCGCTGCGCATGGACCGCATCAGCAGCAACGCACTGGCGGTGGCGCAGCACCTGAAGAAGAGCAAGGCCGTGAACTGGGTGAACTACGCCGCGCTGGAAGACCACCCGGACTACGCGCTGGCGAAGAAGTATTTCGGCGGGCGTTCCAGCGGCGTGCTGACCTTCGGCATTGGCGCAGGACGCGAGGGCGGGGCAAAGTTCCTCGATGCGCTGAAGCTCTTCACGCGCCTGGTGAACATCGGCGACGTGCGCTCGCTGGCCACGCACCCGGCCTCGACCACGCACCGCCAGCTGTCGCCCGAAGAGCTGGCCCGGGCCGGCGTGACCGAGGACACGGTGCGCCTGTCGGTCGGCATCGAGCACATCGACGACCTGATCGCCGACCTCGACCAGGCCCTGGCCGCGGCGTCGAACTGAAGCACTTTCCCAAAGCCATGACCACATTGCAAGCCATTCCCGACGCCGCGCTGGACCAGCTGTTTCGCAAGGCCCGCACCGTGCACGCGTTCAAGCCCGTGCCCGTGAGCGACGAGCTGATCCACAGGCTCTACGACCTCGTGAAGTGGGGCCCGACCGCGTTCAACGCGCAGCCGGCGCGCTACGTGTTCGTGCGCAGCGAAGAGGCCAAGGCCCGGCTGAAGCCGGCCGTGTCCGCGGGCAACACCGCTCAGACGCTGGCGGCCGGCGTCACGGTGATCGTGGCGCACGACACGCGCTTCTACGAGCACCTGCCCACGCAGTTCCCGGCCTACGACGCCAAGCCCATCTTCGAGAAGAGCGCCGAGGCCGCGCAGGCCACGGCATTCCGCAACAGCAGCCTGCAGGGCGCCTACCTGATCCTGGCGGCGCGCGCGCTCGGGCTCGACGCGGGGCCGCAGTCGGGCTTCAACGCCGACCTGGTCGACAAGGCCTTCTTTGCCGACGGGCGCTACCGGGCCAACTTCCTGGTCAACCTCGGCGTGGCCGACCACGCCGGCACCTTCGAGCGCGGGCCGCGGCTGGCGTTCGACGACGTGGCCGAGATCGCCTGAGGCGCCGCTTCTGCTGCCGAATGCTTCTCCTGAATTCCTTCCCCCATCAACCTGAAAGAGAACCCATCATGTCCATTCAAGCCATCAACGTGCGCAACCAGTTCAAGGGCAAGGTCCGCGAGATCATCCGCGGCGACGTCGTCTCCGAAGTCGATGTCGAGACCGCCTGGGGCATCGTCACCTCGGTCATCACCACGCGCTCGGTCGACGAGCTGCAGCTGAAGGTGGGCTCCGACGTGGTCGCGCTCGTGAAGTCCACCGAGGTTTCGATCGCCAAGCTCTGACGGACCCTCGGGCTTGCGAACACCCGGCGCCGCATTGGCGCCGGGTTTTTTCTTGTCAGCGTTCGAGCGGCACCGGTGGCACCAGCGGCACCAGCCGCCAGATGCCGTACGGGTTGTGGAAGAGCGAGTCTTCTTCGTAGGTCTGCGCGCTTTCCTCTTCGATGCGGTAGGCCGGCGCGTCCTGCGCGACCGAGAAAGTCTGGCCCGCGCGGACGGTGGGCGACTCCGTGAACAGGTAGCGCGTGAACACGCGCAGCAGCTCGATCGTTTCCGGCGGGTCGCCCGCGCCGTGCGTGACCGCGTCCTTCAGGCCGAGGTTGTGCATGCCGCAGGAGCACACGTCTTCGCCCGTGAGGTACACGACCAGCGCGCGGTGCGCAAAAAAGAGATGGAGGTTCTCGCAGTGATCGAACCAGTCCGAGGGCTTGTACGACAGGCCCGTGCTCTCGACCTTGACGCCCAGGCCGCTCGCGCGAAGCAGCGCGGCGCCGGCGCGCATGAGCGCCTCGGCGTTCTCGCGGCTGCCGCCCGAGCCGACCAGGTACACGACCGACCGGTGCGCGGCAATGGCCGCCATCTCCGGCGTGTCGCGCCAGTGCGGGCCGGACACCTCGAAGGCCCTGGGCATGCGCTCGTCGGCGCCTTCGAAGACCAGTTCGCAGCTGAAGCGCGTGGCCATGCACATCAGGATGCGCCCCGCGAAGAGGTAGCCGTCGCTGTCCTTCGCGAGGCGGCCGATGAGTTCGGTGCTGTCCGTCCAGGGGCCGGGAATGCACAGGACCATGTCGGGGTCGGGGGTGGGCTCGCTCACGTGATGTCCTCGATGTTGCAGGTTCGTGCGGGTGCGCTCAGGTGCGGCCTGCCATTTTGCGGGAAGATCGATGACAGCCGCCGCTGTTGCCCTGAGGCAGCATCTGTTGCGTTGACCCGTCCATTTACCTACCGGGGGTACCCCTACATGGCCCAATTCGAAGTGAGCGACATCGTCCGCGCGCTGCACGGCGTGCGCGACGAGTGGCGCGATTCGCAGCGCCGGTCGCGCGAGCCCGGCACGCGCGAGTTTCCGTCGCGCGACGCGCTCGCGCAGACCATCGAGTCGCTCAAGGGCGCGCTGTTCCCGATGCGGCTCGGCCCGCCCGACCTGCGCCACGAGAGCGAGGACTTCTACGTCGGCCACACGCTCGATTCCGCGCTGCAGTCGCTGCTGGTGCAGGCACGGCTCGAACTGAACTACAACGCCCGCCACGAGCCGCGCCCGTCGAGCGAGATCGACGGCGTGGCGGCCGAGGCCATCCGCCAGTTCGGCAACACACTGCCGCAGCTGCGCCGCCTGCTCGACACCGACGTGCTGGCCGCCTACCAGGGCGACCCGGCCGCGCGCAGCGTGGACGAGGTGCTGCTGTGCTACCCCGGCGTGCTGGCCATGATTCACCACCGGCTGGCGCACGAGCTCTACAAGCTCGGCCTGCCGCTGCTGGCGCGCATCGTGGCCGAGCTGGCGCATGCGCAGACCGGCATCGACATCCACCCCGGCGCGCGCATTGACGCGGGCTTCTTCATCGACCACGGCACGGGCGTGGTGATCGGCGAGACGGCCGTCATCGGCAAGCGCGTGCGGCTGTACCAGGCCGTGACGCTGGGCGCCAAGCGTTTCCCGACCGACGCCGAAGGCAACCTGCAGAAGGGCCTGCCGCGGCACCCGGTGGTGGAAGACGACGTGGTCGTCTACGCCGGCGCCACCATCCTGGGGCGCGTGACGCTGGGCAAGGGCGCGGTGATCGGCGGCAACGTGTGGATCACCGACGACGTGCCGGCCGGCGCGAGCGTCACGCAGGCCAGCCTGCAGGCCGCACCGAAGGCAGGTGGCGCATGAAGGAATTCGTCGAAGACTTCGGCACGGTCGTGCGCCAGTTGCGCGAAGGCAAGGGCTGGTCGCAGGACGAGCTGGCCCGGTGCGCGGACCTCAATCGCTCCTACGTGGGCGAGGTGGAGCGCGGGCTGGTGATTCCGTCGATCGTCACCGCGCGCAAGCTGGCCGACGCCGTGGGCATCAACATGGTCAACCTGCTCATGCGCTGCGAGCAGCTGGAGCAGTCGCGGCTGGTGCGGCGCATCGACCTGAACGCGATCGCCTACTGAGGTGCGCGCGGTGCCTGAGGCGTGTGAGGCGCCTGAAGCGCGTGCCCCGGGCTTGCCAGGTGCCGCCTGAAGAAGGCCACCACCTCGGCGTTGAAGGCGGTGTGAAAGGCCGTGCGATCGAAGCCGGGCCCGTCGCGGCAGATCTCGGGCAGGGCATTGGCCATGGCTGGCGCGCACGGCGCCAGGAAAGCGAAATGCGCCGCGCCGGCGGCCACATGCCAGTCCGGGGGCGCGGGCAGGTCGCGGCGAACGGCCGCCACGCTGTCCGGCGTCACGCCGTCGCCGCCGAACTCGGACGCCCAGAGCTGCAGCGGCACCGTCACCTGCTTCAGGCCCGCCGCGTCGAACACGCTCAGTGGATCGACGATGACGGCGGCCTTGATGCGCGGGTCCCGAGCGGGTGACACCAGCAGCGCTGGCAGGTCGCCGCGGCGGATCTCGCCGCACAGCGGCACCCGTGAGTCCGCCGGGCACAGGTCCTTGCGCAGCGTGAGGTCGGGCACGGCGCCGACCGCCACCAGCCCGGTGTAGCCGCCGCGCGAAAAGCCGAACAGGCCGATGCGGTCCGCATCGAGCGCCGACCGCCCGGGCCACGCGCCCAGCATGTGGTCGACCAGCCGTTTCATGTCCACCGGCCGCGTCGCGAACGCCGACAGGTGGCCCTGGCGGCTCAGGTCCTGGAAGTTGTCGCCCGGGTGGCTGATGGCGGCCACCACGAAGCCCGTGTCCGCCAGCGCGGCGGCGGTGTCGTGGTGCCCGAGAAAGGAGCCGCCCGTGCCGTGCGAGACCACCACCAGCGGCAGCGCGCTGCCGGCCACGGGGCAGTCGCGCGTGCCGGCGATGACCAGCGGGTCGAGCGCGATCCTGCCGGGCGCGGACGCGCAGGGCGTCCATACCGCCCCGCGCAGCGCGGGGCCGTTGCCGTCGGCGGGCACCTCGATGAAGCTGAAGCCCGCCGCGTGCGCGGCCACCGAGAGCCAGAGGGTGGCAAGGAAAAGAAGGCGGGCAAGGGGAAGGGCAAGGGTCGTGGCAAGGGTCATGGCATGGTTGCGCGGCGGATGGGAATCAGCAGGTCGGTGCGCAGTTCGGCCTGCGTGGCCGTGCGCGGCGAGTTCAGGTAGTGCTCCAGCGTGGGCCGGTCGTCCGGCTCGTAGCCGCTGGCCGGCAGCCAGCGGGCGTGCAGCGTGTTGATGGCCGCGTCGATGCGGCTGTAGGGGCCCACCAGGCAGTGCAGGGCATAGCGGCCGGCCGGAAGCACCAGCGTCTCGAGGTCGCCGCCCGCCGGCCACGGTTGGCGCGAGGCGGCCGCGGCGTAGTACCTGAAGCCCTCGGCATCGTCCGGGTCGCCGAAGGAGGCGCCGAGCCAGGCCGTCACGCCGGCGGTGCCGTCGTGAAGGTCCGGGTGCAGGTGCGGATGCAGGTGCAGCCGGCGCTGCGTATGGGGAATGGTCGACGGCGGGCCGTGGTGGCGCAGCGCCTGCACGCGCTGCGCCGGGCGCTCGACGATCCGCACGGCCGGCGCATCCGAGGCCCCCGGGCCGGCGAGCATCGCGGCGTGCATCTGCTGCTGGAACTCGCGCGGCGACTGGCCCGTGAACTGGCCGAAGGCGCGCGTGAACGCCTGCGGGCTGTCGTAGCCCGCGGCCATGGCGACCTGCGTGACGCTCTGGCCGCCGGCTTCCAGCAGCCGCGTGGCCAGGGCCAGCCGCACGCGCCGCACCGTGGCCGCCACGGTTTCGCCCGCGATGCTGCTGTAGACCCGGTGAAAGTGGAACGGCGAGAAATGCGCCAGGCGCGCCAGGTCTTCCAGCCGGTGCCCGGCCATCGGGTCGGCCACGATGGCCGCGACGACGCGGGCCACGCGTTCCCGGTAGCTTTGTTCTGCGCGGCGTAGGGTCGAGGGCATGGCCGGAGTTTGCCCGCGGCCGGCCCGCCGTACTTAGCCGGGATTGCGGTTTTGCATTCAGGGCGGCTGGCAGGCTATGCTTATCAATTGTTAACAATGACGCTTGCCTCCGCATGTCCCTGCCTCAAGCTTCTTCCCCCGTGGCCCCGACGGCCGCGGCGCCCGGCGTGGCCGACGAATCCTGCGACGTGATGGTCGTCGGCGGCGGCCCCGCCGGCTCGACCATCGCCGCGCTGCTGGCCCAGCAGGGCCGCAAGGTGGTGCTGCTCGAAAAGGCGCACCACCCGCGCTTTCACATCGGCGAATCGCTGCTGCCGGGGAATGTCGAGCTGTTCGAGAAGCTCGGCGTGCGCGACCAGGTCGAGAAGATCGGCATGCCGAAGTTCGGCATCGAGTTCGTCTCGCCCGAGCACGAGTACCGCAGCTACGTCGAATTTGCCGAAGGCCTGGACAAGTCGCTCGACTCCGCCTGGCAGGTGCGCCGCTCCGACCTCGACGAGATCCTGTTTCGCAACGCCGCCACGCGCGGCGCGCAGACCATCGAAGGCTGCAAGGTGCGCGACGTGGTCTTCGACGCCGACGGCGCCGTCGTGCAGGCCGAGATGGACGACGGCGCGCGCCGCAGCTGGCGCGCCCGCTTCGTGGTCGACGCCACCGGCCGCGACACGCTGCTGGCCAACAAATTCCGCTGCAAGGAAAAGAACCCCGACCACAACAGCACCGCGCTGTTCGGCCACTTCACCAACGCCGAGCGGCTCGAGGGCAAGAAGGAAGGCAACATCAGCATCTGCTGGTTCCCGCACGGCTGGTTCTGGTTCATTCCGCTGGCCGACGGCACCACCAGCATCGGCGCGGTCTGCTGGCCGTACTACCTGAAGACGCGCGACAAGCCGCTGAAGGAGTTCTTCTACGACACCATCGCGCTGTGCCCGGTGCTGGTGGAGCGGCTGAAGAACGCGACGCTGGTCGACGACGCGGTGCATGCCACCGGCAACTTCTCGTACACCAGCACGCACGCCACGGGCGATCGCTACCTGATGCTGGGCGACGCCTTCACCTTCATCGACCCGATGTTCTCCTCGGGCGTGTACCTGGCCATGACCAGCGCCTTCGACGGCGCAAGCCTGGTGGCCACGGCGCTCGACAAGCCGGCCTCGCTGCCCGCGGCGCGCAAGGGGTTCGAGCTGATGACGCGCAAGGGCCCGCGCGAGTACTCGTGGTTCATCTACCGCGCGACCAACCCGACCATCCGCGACATGTTCATGCACCCGGGCAACCCGTTCCGCGTGAAGGAGGGCCTGATGTCGCTGCTGGCCGGCGACATCTACCGCGGCAAGCCGATGTGGCGCGCGCTGGGCATGTTCAAGTTCCTGTACTACGTGATCTCGGTCACGCACGTGCGCCGCAGCTGGGAAGGCTGGAAGCGCCACCGCTTCAACGTCCGCGACATGGGGGTGTTGAAGGGGGAGACGGTGCTCAAGTCGGATTGAGCGGGGCGGTTCAGCCCGCCGCTGCCTCGCCAGTGAACTGCGCGTTCTTCCGGGCAATGGCGCGGAACGGCGCGGTGATGCGCGTGTCCGTCGCAACCGCCTGCCAGTACACGGTGGCCAGTTGGCGCGCGGCGGGCCATTCCTCCAGTGTCTCGATGGTCGGGACCAACCCGCCGGCTGCCAGTTCGCGCGGCGGCAATTCCCCATTGGTGGCGGCGTAGAGCGTCGGCAGCACGTCGTACGCAGGCGACAGCCGCCAGGTGCCGTTCTCGATGAGCAGCGAGATGTTGCCGTAGTGCCGATCGGTATTGCCGATGAGCCGGCCAAAGGCTTCGAGGAAGCGCAGCCGTCGTGCGTCGTCCGCGCGCAGGAGCCCGCGCGACGCCATGCGGTTGGCGGTGGCGGCCCAGTTGTCCATCTTGCCGATGTGCTGAGCGTCGTAGGCCATCAGCGACACCATGCCGACGCGGCCCCTGGCGGTGCGGTCGAAGCGTTCGACTTCCAGGAACACGCGGCCCGCTTCGATGAACACGCGCGTGGTGGCCGCGGCGATGCCGGCCTCTTGCAGTGTGCGAAGTGCCAGATGCTCGCTGACGAGCAGGTCGCGCGAGCGCTTGTCGGCAGGCGAACTGCCGGCCGAGGAGAACTTGACGATCACCTGCCGTTCGTCGCGCACGGTGCAGAACTTCGGCTGTTCACCGCCGGCCGATGAGCCCGGCAAGATGCCCTGCATGGCGCTGTCCGCCATGGCGGGGTAGTCGTTGGCGGTCACTGGCGATGCTGGCCGCGCGGCGATCGATTGAAAGCGGCGAAACGACTCTCCACCGGCCACCAGGCTGCCCGGCAGGTCCTCTCCACAGAGCGACAGCGCTTGAAGCACGTTGTCGTCGCTCCAGTGTTCGGGGTTGGCGGGCAGGCCGAGTTCGGGACGGCCATGCGCAAAGGCGCGGCCGATGAACCCCTGGGGGCGCATGTCGGAGAGGAACCAGGGCAGCCCGTCGTGCAGCGCGCTGGGGCCGTCCTGTTCGTCCATCCAGCAGCGGCCCCCTTGCAGCGGCACGATGCGGCCAAAGGCCGACGCGTCACCGCTTGCATCCACCTCGATGACCGGCACTTCCGCACCTACGCGTTCGACGTGCCTGGGCGCGACATACATCTGCGAGCGCGCCGCGCCGACCTTCAGGATATCTGCGCTGCGCAGCAGCGGTGCCAGCGTGCGCGACACGGTCGGCTGGCTGATGTCCAGCCGCGCCTGGATCTCGGCGCTGGAGGCGGCCCCCTGCGAGCGGACGAACGCAAGCGCTGTTTCTGCCAAGGTCGCGAAGGAGGGGGGCATTGAATACCAAAATGAATGGATAAATTATTCTATTCTTAATTGGTAAAAGATGGAATATGAATGGATTTGTGAATAGATACTTCGAGCTATCGTTCGGCTGCCCGAACCGCCAGTCGAACGCCCAGGGCGGGGCTGCTGAGCACCTCGATGCCGAGGTCAGCCAGCACTGCTTGAACGGGGGCCATGGAGGCTTGCGCGAGCACGACCACATCGGCCGCCGCAGCTTTCGCGCGAATCGCTTGCGCCAGTGTCTCGGCATAGCGAGCCATATCGCCGGCTTCGAAATGAGGCCATGCCTCCGCGACAAGCAACTGGCCCGGCCGCACTGCCACCCCGGCATGCTCTGCCGCTGAAAGAACCAGCGCCATCGTCGGCGCCAGCGTGCTTTCCACTGCCGCCACGATCAGCACGCGCCCTCCATGCCGTACCGCGCGGTCGGCCATGGCGCGGTCGATGCGCTGGGCCTCGAATGCATCGCCGGTGGGCGTGCGCTCGCCGATGGCGCCGATGGTCGAGCAGGTGCACACCACCACCTTCGCACCGCTGGCGGCCGCATCGTGCATCGCCTGGTGGACGCGTTCGATCAGCGCGGCGTCATCGACGCCGACCACGCGCGCATCGGCCAGCAGGTCTTCGCGCACCACGTGCCGCACGCGCAACCCGGGTGCCGTCTCGCGCACCAGCCGCTCGAAGGTCGGCACATGCACCTGTGCCGTGTGAACGAAGGCCAGGGCGTCGCGCGGGGCGCTCATCAGGCGGGCGTGCGGGCGCGTTGCGCCTCGTAGGCCTTCAGGTGGACGTACGCGGTGCGCAGCACCGTCGGCACGGGCGACGCGGCGGGCGCCGCGCGGCCCAGCAGGTCGCCCACGATGTGGTCGGCCTCGACCGCCGCGCCGCGCACGATGTCCTTGTACATCGAGGCGGTCATCGGCGAACCCGCCGCCGTCATGATGGTGCGCCCGCGCTGCACGGCCGGCGCGCGCGGCGCGAAGCCGTTGTGCGTGGCGATGGCGCAGCACTCGTCGAAGATCGACAGCGCCACGTCCTGGCCGCCCGCGGCCACGATGTCGCCGATGGACGCGCGCATCAAGCTCGTGAGGCCCGCCGCCGAGGCGATGAAGACCCACTTCTCCCACATGTCCTGCATGATGTTTTCGCTGGCCGTGGCGTCGAATTTCGCGCCCGCGAACTGGGCCGCGATGGCGTCCACGCGCGCCGAGCGTCCGCCGGCGCGTTCGCCGTAGCTCAGGCCGTGCATGTCGTTCAGGTGCAGCACGCGGCCTTCGTCGTCCAGCGTGGCGGAGATCATGCACAGGCCGCCCAGCACGCGCTCGGCGCCGAAGCGCGCCACCAGCCGGTCGATGTGGCCCATGCCGTTGAGCAGCGGCAGGATCACGGTGTCGGGGCCGACCGCCGGCGTGAACGAGTCCATGGTCGAGTCGAGGTCGTAGGCCTTGCTGCCGACCACCACCACGTCGTACGGGCCGTCGATGCCGTCGGCCAGCACGTGCCTGGGTGCGGGCAATTGCAGGTTGCCGAACGGGCTCTGCACCACCAGCCCGGTCTTGGCCAGTTGCGCCGCGCGGCGCGGGCGCAGCAGGAAGGTGACGTCGCGCCCGGCCTCCAGCAGGCGGCCGCCGAAATAACCACCGAGTGCGCCGGCACCCACCACCAGAAATCTCATCGCTTTCATCGCCTTCGCTGCTCCTGAGTCGGAAAAAAAGATCGAGCGCGATGATGCGCCCGATCGCGCGAAGCTGCTTCAGGCCGGCGATTTCTCCAGCAGCCGCCGCCGGGCAAAGGGCGACAGGTCGAGCGCGCTGTGCCGGCCCAGCACATGGTCGGCGATGGCGTCGCCCAGCCCGGCCGAGTGCTTGAAGCCGTGGCCCGAGCAGGCCGAGGCGATCAGCACGTTGGGCAGGCCGTCGAGCGCGTCGATCACGAAGCGGTTGTCGGGCGTCACGGTGTACATGCAGGCGCGCGCCTTCAGGGCGCGGCCGTCGATCTGCGGAAAGCGGCCCGCCACGCGCTCGCGGTACATGGCGGCGGTTTCCTCGGGGCTCACGTTGCGCTCGATGGTGTCGGGCGTGGTGGCGTGCACGTACTGCTCGGTCGCGACCTTGAGCGCGGGCTGCGCGGGGTCGGACGACGGAAAGCCGTACATGTAGTCCTCCTCGCCGTCGCCGTACATCCAGATGAAGATGGGAAAGCGCTCGGGCGCGAAGTCGGCGGCGGCGCTGCCGGTGTCGAACCAGTGCATCACCTGGCGGTGCACCGAGAAGTGCGCTTGCCAGTCGCTGCGCGCCTGCTGGCCGAGGAACTCGGGCAGCCACGCGCCGGCCGCCACCACGACGCGGTCGGCCGTGAAGCTCGCGCTGTCGGTGCGCACGCGCACGGTGTCGCCGTTGCCCACGGGTTCGACCGCGCGCACGCGCTCGCCGGTGCGCGTCTGCGCGCCCGAGGCGCGGGCCACGGCCAGTTGCGCGCCGATGGCGTCCTCGGGCCGCACGAAGCCGGCGTCGCGCTCGTGGTAGCCGAGCTCGTCGCCCTGCAGGTGGAACTGCGGAAAGCGCCGGCGGATGCCGGCCGCGTCGAGCACCTCGTGCGCGATGCCGAAGCGCTCGGCGCAGGCGATGGTGCCGCGCACGAAGTCGGTCTTGCCGTGGTGCGCCGCGGCGCCGTCGCGCGGGCCCAGCACGAGGCCGCCGGTGGTGGTCATCAGCGGCTTGCCGGTGCGTGCCTCGAGCTCGCGCCAGATGGCGTGCGAGCGCTGCACGAAGGGCGCGTATTCATTGCCCTCGCCGATGGCCAGCCGGGTGATGCGCGAGTCGCCGTGCGAGGAGCCCAGGTCGTGCGGCGGCGCGAACTGGTCGATGCCCAGCACGCGCGCGCCGCGTTGCGAGAGTTGGTAGAGCGTGGCGGCACCGAGGGCGCCCAGGCCGACGACGATGACGTCGTAATGAGAGGAAGAGGTCGGGAGTGTCACGTGCGAGGAGCGGCGTCAGACGAGGTTGAGGTCGAGGAAGGCGTCCTTCACCTCGATGGGTTTGGGAATGAGCTTGAGCTGCGCGAACACATCGGCCAGGCCCTGCTGTTCCTTCGCGATGGCGGGCGTGAGCGCAACCACGCCATATTGCCGCCGTTCGGTGGCCAGCGCCAGCACCTTGGGCTCGACCTTGAGCTGCGGCGCCAGCGTGGCGACCACGTCCGCCGGGTGCGCCTGCGCCCATTCGTTGGCCTTGCGCAGCTCGGAGAACACGGTGCGCAGCAGCTCGGCGTTGGCGCGCGCGAAGCCGGGCTGCGCGAAGTGGTAGGTGCGGTTGCCGCTCAGGCCGGTGCCGTCGAACAGCACGCGCGAGTCGGTGGCCAGCTGCGCCGCGGCCAGAAACGGGTCCCACAGGCCGATGGCCGCGACGCTGCCCGACTGGTAGGCCGCGATGGTGTCGGAGGCGGTGACGATGTAGACCGGCTCGATGTCTTCATAGCGCAGGCCCGCGGCTTCGAGCGCGCGGATCAGCACGTACTGCGTGTTGTAGCCGCGGCCGGTGACGACCTTCCTGCCCTTCAGGTCGCGCACGCTGCGAATGGGCGAGTCGCGCGGCACCAGGAAGCCGACGCCGCCGGGGTAGGGGCTTTCGGCCGCCAGGTATGCGAGGCCCTTGCCGCTGGCCTGCTGGAACACGCCGATGCCGTCGGAGGCATGGCCGAAGTCGATGGCGCCGGCGGCCAGTGCCTCCGACAGCTGGCTGCCGCCGAGGAACTCGGCCCACTCGAGCTTCACGCCGGCCGGCGCGAGCGCCTTCTCGAGCTGGCCCGTGCCCTTGAGGATGTTGAGCGTGTTGAACTTCTGGTAGCCGATGCGCAGGGTCGTGGCGCGGCCCTGGGCGAAGAGCGGGGTGGCGGCCGCGGTGACGGCGGCAGCGGTGCCGGCACGAAGGAGCTGGCGGCGGGAGAGCGAAAGGGTGTGCATGGCGAAGGCAAAAGTCCGCGACTGTAGGAGGCGCGGCGCTTCGGCGCCACGAAGCTTTCGTCATTTGCTCATGCCCAAGTCGGCGCTGCATATGCAAGCGGAATCTGCTTCGTTGGCGAGCGCGGGCGCGCTGCCTAGAGTCGCGGCTTTTCACACCGAAGAGCAGGCATGACCCGCAGCACATTCATCGTTTCGAGCCTGGCACTGGCCATCGGCTCCTTCACCCTTGCGGGCGCCGCCTGGGCCGACAAGCTGGACGACGTCAGGAAGGCCGGCGTGCTGCGCGTGGCCGCGTTCGACGGCAACCCGCCCTTCGGCTACATCGACCCGGCCAGCAAGAAGCAGGTGGGCCACGACATCGACCTGGCCACCGAGTTCGCGAAGAGCCTGGGCGTGAAGGTCGAACTGGTGCCGACCAATCCGGCCAACCGCATTCCATTGCTGACCTCGGGCAAGGTCGACGTGGTGTTCGCGAGCTTCACCATCACCGACGAGCGCGCCAAGGCGGTGGACTTCACCACGCCTTACTTCCTGGTGGGCCAGCAGTTCCTGGCGAAGAAAGGGCTGCTGACCGACGCCGCGCAGATCAAGGAGATCCGCATCGGCACCGAGAAGGGCACGACCATGGAGTCGAACCTGCGCAAGAACTACCCCGACGCCAAGGTGGTGCTGTACGACGATTCGCCCTTTGCGCTGGCGGCGCTGCGCAACGGCAACGTGCAGGCCATTACCAACGACGGCGTGAAGCTCACGGCGCAATGGAACGCGCTGCCCGACAGGGACAGGTACGAGATTGCGCCGATCACCGTGTCCAGGGAGTACCTGGGTGCCGCGGTGCCCAAGGGCGAAACGCGGCTGCTGGAGGCGCTGAACACCTGGCTGGTGGACAGCGAGAAGAACGGCCGCGCGCTGGCCATCTACGACACCTGGTTCGGCCCGAACAGCAAGGCGCCGCTGCCGCGCCTGCTGAAGATCGGCGACCAGCGCGTGGCGGCCAACTGAGGCCGATGCGCACTTGATCGATCTGTTGCGCGAGCAATTGCTCGCGCCCCGCTACCTGGGCTGGCTGCTCGACGGCTGGCTGACGACGATGTGGGCCTCGCTGCTGGTGGCGGCGGGCGCCACGGCGCTCGGCGTGGCCGTGGCGGCGGGGCGCTCGTCGAGCCGGCCGGGGCTGCTGCGCGCGACGGGCGCGTACGTCTCGCTGTTTCGCAACACGCCGCTGCTGGTGCAGCTGTTCTTCTGGTACTTCGGCGCGCCGGCGGTGCTGCCTGAAGCGGCGCGCGAGTGGCTGTATGCGGGGCATGTGCTGTCGTTCGAACTGCTGTCGGCGCTGGTCGGGCTCACGCTGTACGCGGCGGCCTATGTGGGCGAGGACATCCGTTCGGGCATCCGCGGCGTGCCGGCCGGGCAGACGCTCGCGGCCCGCGCGCTGGGTTTCACCCCGGCGCAGGTGCTCGCGCAGGTGGTGCTGCCGCAGGCGCTGCGCATCGCGCTGCCGCCCTTGCTGGGGCAGTACATGAACATCGTGAAGAACACCTCGCTCGCCATGGCGGTCGGGCTGGTCGAGCTGTCGTATGCGTCGCGGCAGGTGGAGGCCGAAACCTTCAAGACCTTCCAGGCCTTCGGGTTCGCGACGTTGCTGTACGTGGTGACCGTCGGCGCGATCGAGGTGCTGGCGGCGTGGGCGGCGCGGCGACAGGCGCGGGGACCGGGGCGGGCTGCATGGCGGTGATCGAGACGCTCTGGGACAGCCTGCCGTACCTGCTGTGGGGCGCGTTCCCGCAGGGGCCGCTGGGCGGGGCCGCGCTCACGGTGCTGCTCAGTGCCGGGTCGGCCGTGGCCTCGGCGGTGCTCGGGCTGGCGTGGGGCATTGGCCTGGCAAGCGCGACGGGCGGGGCCAAGGCCTTGCTCACGCTGGTGCTGGCGCTGCTGCGCGCCGTTCCGGTGCTGATGCTGATCTTCTGGACCTACTTTCTGCTGCCGTTCGCGCTCGGCATCAGCGTGCCGGGCGTGCTGTCGGTGATGTGCGCGCTGTCGCTGGTCGGCGGCGCATACCTGGCGCATGCGGTGCATGCCGGCATCCGCGGGGTGGGGCAGGGGCAATGGGCGGCGGGGCTGTCGCTGGGGCTCACGCGCTGGGGCACGCTGCGCGCCATCGTGCTGCCGCAGGCGCTGCGCATGATGCTGCCGTCGTTCGTCAACCAGTGGGTCACGCTGGTGAAGGACAGCTCGCTGGCCTACATCGTCGGCGTGGGCGAGCTGTCGTTCGTGGCCTCGCAGGTGAATGCGCGCACCATGGTCTACCCGGCGGAAATCTTCATGCTGGTGGGCGCCATCTACTGGCTGCTGTGCACCGGGCTCGACCGGCTGGCGAACGCGGGGCTGAAAAGAGCGCACACAGCTGCAAAAAGGCGCATCAACTTTTCAAGAAAAGGTCTTGGGCGGTTCGCATAATCGCGTTCGTCAGTTCGACCCCTTTCGACACTCTCACCCTAGGAGCTTCACCCATGGCCCAGACCCGCATTGCCGTCATCGTCGGCAGCCTGCGCAAGGATTCGTACAACCACAAGCTGGCCCTCGCGCTGGCGCATCTGGCGCCCTCGGACTTCACCTTCGAGACCCTGCGCATCGACGACCTGCCCCTGTACAACCAGGACGAGGACGGCAACCAGTCCGCGCCGGTGAAGCGCCTGAAGACCGAGATCGCGGCGGCCGACGGCCTGCTGTTCGTCACGCCCGAGTACAACCGCTCGATTCCCGGCGTGCTGAAGAACGCGATCGACCAGGCCTCGCGCCCCTACGGCCAGAGCGCCTGGGCGGGCAAGCCGGCCGGCGTGGTCGGCATCTCGGTGGGCGCCATCGGCACCGCGCTGGCGCAGCAGCACCTGCGCAACATCCTGGCCTACCTCGACGTGCCCACCATGGGCGCGCCCGAAGTGTTCCTGCAGGCCAAGGACGATCTGTTCGACGACAAGGGCCACATCGGCAACGAAGGCTCGAAGAAATTCCTGCAGGGCTGGATGGACAAGTACGTGGGCTGGGTCAAGAGCCACGCGGCCTGAGCCTTTCCGCAGGCTGCGGACGACAAAAAGCCGCCCATCGGGCGGCTTTTTGCATGGTGCTGAGCGTGCTCAGGCTGCGATGGCGGCGTCGCGCTGGTTGGCGGCTTCGGCCGTCGCCACCAGGATGTCGGCGCGGGCGGCCGCCAGCGCCTTGGCCTTGGCTTCGTCGCCCATGGCCAGGCCTTCGGCGCGCACGAAGCGCACGTCGGTGATGCCGAAGAAACCGAAGATCACCTTCAGGTAGCTCTCCTGGTGTTCCATCGCCTGGCCGCCTTCGCTGGTCGAGTAGGCGCCGCCGCGGGTCGAGGCCACGATCACGGTCTTGCCGCCGGCCAGGCCGACCGGGCCCTTTTCGGTGTACTTGAAGGTGCGGCCGATTTGCGCGAGGCGGTCGATCCAGGCCTTCAGTTGCGTGGGAATCGAGAAGTTGTAGAACGGCGTGCCGATGACGATCACGTCCGCGGCCAGGAACTGGCTCACCAGCTTTTCCGACAGGGCGTTTTCACGCAGCTGCGCTTCGGTCGGCTGGGCTTGCACGCCCGTCTTGATGCCCAGCGCGTCGGCGCTGAAGTGCGAGGGGGTGTCCACGGCCAGGTCGAGGTAGTCGACGTCGGTGTCGGGGTGGGCGGCGCGCCATGCGGTCACGGCTTCGGCCGAGAGCAGGCGCGAGGTCGAGTTGGTGCCGAGGATGCTGGAGTCGATGTGGAGCAGCTTCATGTCAATCAATCGCTTTCTGTGTTGGCTGTCGGCGCTCAATTGGCCGGCGGATGTGAGAATTCTATTTTTGGATCGAGTGGGTGATAAGTAGCCAAAAATCGCACTCATCGTTCTGTTTGCGGGACAATTGACCCATGCAAGACCTCAACGACATGGTTTTTTTCGCTGAAGTGGCCGAACGCGGCGGTTTTGCCGCCGCCAGCCGGGCGCTGGGCATTCCCAAGTCGCGCCTGTCGCGCCGCGTGGCCGACCTGGAAGAGCGCCTGGGCGTGCAGCTGATGCAGCGCAGCACGCGCCGCCTGTCGCTCACGCCGGCCGGCGAGATCTATCTGCGCCACGCCTCCGCCATGCGCGACGCGGCGCAGGCGGCGGCCGAGGCGGTGGCGCAGGTGCAGACCGAGCCCAGCGGGCTGGTGCGGCTGAGCTGCCCGGTGACCATCTCGCACAGCGGCCTGGCGCAGCTGATGCCGGTCTTCATGGGCCTGTATCCGGCGGTGCGCATCGACATGCGCGTGATCAACCGGCCGGTCGACCTGATCGAGGAGGGCATCGACATCGCGTTGCGCGTGCGCCCCGTGATCGAGGACAGCGCTTTGCTGGTGGCCAAGACCTTCGGCACCAGCCGCGGCGTGCTGGTGGCGAGCCCGGAGCTGATGGCCCGCTTCGGGCCTATTGAGTCGCCCGCCGACCTGGCGAAGCTGCCGACGGCATCGATGTCGGTCAACGGCGACGGGCGCGCCGACTGGCGGCTCGAAGGCCCGCACGGCGAGATCCACGTGCACACGCACGTGCCGCGCTACGTGGCGGACGACCTGGCCACGCTGCAGTACGGCACGCTGGGCAGCGTGGGCGCGACCCTGCTGCCCGACTACATGTGCCGGGCCGACGTGGAGGCGGGCCGCCTGGTGCGGGTGCTGCCGGGCTGGGGGCCGTCGCCGGTGGTGGCGCACATGGTGTTTCCGGCGCGGCGGGCGCTGGTGCCGGCGGTGCGGCGGCTGATCGACTTCCTGGCCGAGCACATGCAGAACGTCGACATGCGGATGTTCTGAGGCGAAAAGAAGCGCTCGCGCGCACCCGTGTTACGAAGTTTGCTATCTAAAAGATAGCGATATGCCGCTGCGCTCCGAATTCGTTATGCAGAAAACGTCATATCCAAACAAGCAGATATTCGTTTGTCATTGAAGCGATGGTTCGCACAATCCGAGGCTCCCATCCATCCAGGAGCGACCATGGCAACTCTGCGTCTCGGCGACACCGCCCCCAATTTCACCCAGGATTCCAGCGAAGGCCCGATCGACTTCTACCAGTGGGCCGGCGACTCGTGGGTCGTGTTCTTCTCGCACCCGGCCGACTTCACGCCCGTGTGCACCACCGAACTCGGCAAGACGGCGGCGCTGTCGGGCGAGTTCGCCAAGCGCGGCGTGAAGCCCATCGCGCTGAGCGTCGACCCGGCCACCAAGCACAAGGAATGGATCTCGGACATCAACGAGACGCAGAACACCACGGTCAACTTCCCCATCATTGCGGATGCCGACCGCAAGGTGGCCGACCTGTACGACCTGATCCATCCGAACGCCTCGGCCACGGCCACCGTTCGCAGCGTGTTCATCATCGACCCGAAGAAGGTCATCCGCACGACCATCACGTACCCGGCATCGACCGGGCGCAACTTCGACGAGATCATTCGCGTGATCGACTCGCTGCAGCTCACCGACAGCCACAAGGTGGCCACGCCCGTGAACTGGAAGGACGGCGACGACGTGGTCATCGTGCCGAGCATCCAGGACCCGGCCGAGCTGGCGGAGCGCTTCCCCAAGGGCTTCAAGGCCGTGAAGCCCTACCTGCGCATCACGCCGCAGCCGAACAAGTAAACGGACCAAGGCAGCGTCGTCATGCAGACCCGCGTGATCATCGTGCCCGGTTGGCGCGACTCCGGGCCCGGCCATTGGCAGAGCCTGTGGGAAGAGCGCATTCCGGGCGCCGCGCGGGTGGTGCAGGACGACTGGGCCTCGCCCAAGCGCGACGCCTGGGTGAGCGCGCTGGCCAGGCTGGTGCTGGAGAGCGAGGGCCCCGTGGTCATTGCCGCGCACAGCCTGGGCTGCATCGCCACGGCGCACCTGCCGGCCGCGGCGGCCGCGCGCATCTGCGGCGCGCTGCTGGTGGCGCCGGCCGACCCGGAGCGCCGCGCGGTGCTGTCCGACTTCGCGCCCGTGCCCTACGCCGCGCTGCCGTACCGCAGCATCGTGGTGGCCAGCAGCAACGATCCGTTTTGTCCCATCCGGCTGGCGGGTGCATATTCGCGCGCCTGGGGCAGCGAGTTCGTGCGCATGCAGAATGCGGGCCACATCAATATCGATTCGGGGCACGGAGACTGGCCGCTCGGCCTGGCCCTGCTGCAATCGTTGACCGACGAGCCCGCCGCCTGGTCGGCGGGCCGTGAATTTTCAGAAAACTTGGCAATCACATGACTTCCAGAATCAAGACCTTCGTCGCCGTGCTCGCGCTGGCGTCCTCCGCACTCGCCGGCAGCAGCGCCTTCGCGCAAGGCACCTCGCTGCTGAATGCGTCCTACGACGTGGCCCGCGAGTTCTACAAGGACTACAACGCGGCCTTCGTGGCGCACTACAAGAAGGCCACCGGCAAGGACGTGAAGATCGACCAGTCGCACGGCGGCTCCAGCGCCCAGGCGCGCTCGGTGGCCGACGGCCTCGACGCCGACGTGGTCACGATGAACACCTCGACCGACATCGACTTCCTGGCCAACGCCGGCGTGGTCGCCAAGGACTGGCCCAGGAAATTCCCCGAGAACGCATCGCCGACCACCTCGACCATGCTGTTCCTGGTGCGCAACGGCAACCCCAAGGGCATCAAGGACTGGGAAGACCTGGTCAAGCCCGGCGTCCAGGTCGTGATCGTCAACCCCAAGACCGGCGGCAACGGCCGTTACGCCTACCTGGCCGCCTGGGGCTACATCAAGAAGAAGGGCGGCACCGACGCCCAGGCCGCCGAGTTCGTCGGCAAGCTGTTCAAGAACGTGCCGGTGCTGGCACGTGGCGGGCGCGACGCGACCACCGCCTTCCTGCAACGCAACATCGGCGACGCGCTGATCACCTTCGAGTCGGAAGTGGTCTCCATCGACCGTGAATTCGGCACCGGCAAGGTCGACTCGGTGTACCCGTCGATCAGCATCGTGGCCGAGAACCCGGTGGCCGTGGTGGAACGCACCGTCAACAAGAAGGGCACCGGCGAACTGGCCAAGGCCTACCTCGACTGGCTCTACTCCGAAGAAGCGCAGGAAATCGCCGCCAAGCACGCGCTGCGTCCGCGCTCGCAGGCCGTGCTCAAGAAGTACGCCGCCACCTTCAAGCCGCTGCAACTCTTCACGGTGCAGGAACTGTTCGGCAGCCTGGGCGAAGCGCAGAAGGTGCACTTCAACGACGGCGGCCAGTTCGACAAGCTGTACACCCCCGGCGCGAAGTAAATGAGCGGCGCTGTCCCTTCGGCGCTCCCGTCCGCGGGAGCGCCTTTTTCGCGTGCCAACCGGGCAGGCGGCGCCAAGCGCGTGCTGCCCGGTTTTCACATCACGCTCGGCTTCTCGATCCTGTATCTGAGCCTGATCGTGCTGATCCCGCTGTCGGCGCTGGTCTTTCGGACCTTCACGCTGACCTGGGACCAGTTCTGGGTGGCCGTGACCGCGCCGCGCGTGATGGCCTCGTACCGCCTGACCTTCGGCGCCTCGCTGATCGCGGCGCTGGTGAACGCGGTGTTCGGCCTGCTGGTGGCCTGGGTGCTGGTGCGCTACAAGTTTCCGGGCAAGCGCATCGTCGATGCGCTGGTCGACCTGCCGTTCGCACTGCCGACGGCCGTGGCCGGCATCTCGCTGACCGCGCTGCTCGCGGGCAACGGCTGGATCGGGCAACTGCTCGAGCCGCACGGCATCAAGCTGGCGTTCACGCCGGCGGGCATCGTGATCGCGCTGATCTTCATCGGGTTGCCCTTCGTTGTGCGCACGGTGCAGCCGGTGCTCGAAGACACCGAGAAAGAGCTGGAGGAAGCCGCGACCTCGCTGGGCGCCACGCGGCTGCAGACTTTCACCAAGGTGATCTTTCCGTCGATCGCGCCGGCATTGCTCACGGGCTTTGCCATGGCCTTCGCACGCGCCATCGGCGAGTACGGCTCGGTGATCTTCATTGCCGGCAACATGCCGATGATCTCGGAGATCACGCCGCTCATCATCATCGGCAAGCTGGAGCAGTACGACTACGCCGGCGCCACCGCGGTCGCGCTGGTGATGCTGGTCATTTCCTTCGTGCTGCTGCTGGTCATCAACGGCCTGCAGGCGTGGCAGCGCCGCCGCTCGGGAGCATGACATGAGCGCACCTTCCAAGATCATTCGCCGCGCCAAGGCCGGCACCACAGAAGCGCCCTGGGTGCGCTGGACGCTGATCGGCATTGCGCTGGCGTTCATGTTCCTGTTCCTCGTGCTGCCGCTGGCGGCCGTGGCCACCGAGGCGCTGCGCAAGGGCGTCTCGGCGTACCTCGAGGCGCTGAAGGAGCCCGATGCCTGGAGCGCCATCCGCCTCACGCTGATCACGGCCGCCATCACGGTGCCGATGAACCTCGTGTTCGGCGTGGCCGCGGCCTGGGCCGTGGCCAAGTTCGAGTTCCGCGGCAAGGCCTTTCTCACCACGCTGATCGACCTGCCGTTCGCGGTGTCGCCGGTGGTGGCGGGCCTGATCTACGTGCTGGTGTTCGGCGCGCAGGGCTGGATCGGCCCGTGGCTTGCCGACCATGACATCAAGATCATCTTTGCCGTGCCCGGCATCGTGCTGGCGACCGTGTTCGTGACCTTCCCGTTCATCGCGCGCGAGCTGATTCCGCTGATGCAGGCGCAGGGCACCGACGAGGAGCAGGCCGCCATCGTGCTGGGCGCGACCGGCTGGCAGACCTTCTGGCGCGTCACGCTGCCCAACATCAAGTGGGGCCTGCTGTACGGCGTGATCCTGTGCAATGCGCGGGCCATGGGCGAGTTCGGCGCGGTGTCGGTGGTGTCGGGCCACATCCGCGGGCAGACCAACACCATGCCGCTGCACGTGGAAGTGCTCTACAACGAATACCAGTCGGTGGCCGCGTTCGCCGTGGCCTCGCTGCTGGCCATCCTCGCGCTGGTCACGCTGGTGATCAAGTCGGTCATCGAATGGCGCCACGAGCGCGAAATGAAGGCCATTGCCGAGTTGCCCCCTGAGCGTCCTCCTGAAACGACGGCGGCTTGAGAGAGAAGAAACCATGAGCATCGAAATCCGCAACATCAGCAAGCAGTTCGGCGACTTCCGCGCGCTGCGCGACGTGAACCTCGACGTGCAGTCGGGCGAGCTCGTCGCGCTGCTCGGCCCCTCGGGCTGCGGCAAGACCACGCTGCTGCGCATCATCGCGGGGCTGGAAACGGCCGACACCGGCAGCATCCTGTTCTCGGGCGAGGACACCACCGACGTGCACGTGCGCGAGCGCCAGGTCGGCTTCGTGTTCCAGCACTACGCGCTGTTCCGCCACATGACCGTGTTCGAGAACGTCGCCTTCGGCCTGCGCGTGAAGCCGCGCAAGGAACGCCCGAGCGACGCGCAGATCAAGGCCAAGGTCACCGACCTGCTCAAGCTGGTACAGCTCGACTGGCTGGCCGACCGCTACCCGTCGCAGCTGTCGGGCGGCCAGCGCCAGCGCATTGCGCTGGCCCGCGCGCTGGCCGTGGAGCCCAAGGTGCTGCTGCTGGACGAACCCTTCGGCGCGCTCGACGCCAAGGTGCGCAAGGAACTGCGCCGCTGGCTGCGCCGGCTGCACGACGAGCTGCACGTGACCTCGATCTTCGTCACGCACGACCAGGAAGAGGCGCTCGAGGTGGCCGACCGCGTGGTGGTCATCAACAAGGGGCAGATCGAGCAGGTCGGCTCGCCGCAGGAAGTGTGGGACCAGCCCGCGAGTCCTTTCGTCTACGGTTTCCTGGGCGACGTGAACCTGTTCCACGGCCGGGCCGACAACGGCGCGGTGCAGCTCGACGGCATGCGCCTGGACTCGCCCGAGCACAGCGGTGCGCGCGACGCCAAGGCACGCGCCTATGTGCGCCCGCATGACATCGATGTGACACGCTACGTGGCCGGCGCCTCGGGCATCGTCGCCACGCTGGCGCGTGCAATCGTGGTCGGACCGATCGCGCGGCTGGAACTTGAGCCCACCGAAACGAATCCAGATAATCCGGGCTCCGGAACCATCATCGAGGCGCAACTCCCTGCGCAACAGTTCCGTGACCTGGGCTTGAAGGAAGGCGACACCGTCGTCGCCAACCCACGCAAGGCCAGGGTGTTCGTAGAAGAAGATTGGGTGTCTCCTTGATCGATTGGTACTTCGGCGCGCCGCGCCGCGCGCATGGGCTGATCTGCCTGGCCTGCGTTCTCATGCTGGCCTTCGGGCTCTACCTGCAGCACGTGGTGGGGCTCGAGCCTTGTCCCATGTGCATCGTGCAGCGCTATGCGCTGGTGCTGGTGGCACTTTTCACCGGCCTGGCCGGCATGTTCCGCAACCGGGGCCTGCAGGTGACCGGCGGCGTGCTGGCACTGGTGTCGGCGGTGGGCGGTGCCTACACGGCGGCCGCGCAGAGCTGGCTGCAGTGGTACCCGCCGGAGGTGGTGTCCTGCGGGCGCGACCTGTACGGAATGATCGAGACCTTCCCGCTGAAGCGCGCGCTGCCGCTGATCTTCCGCGGCGGCGGCGACTGTTCCAAGGTCGACTGGACGCTGTTCGGCCTGACGCTGGCGAACTGGTCGTTCATCGCCTTCACGGTGCTGTCGCTGGTGCTGCTCACGCTGCTGGTGCGCTCGCGCCGGGCGCGCTGAGAGCGCCAAGAACGCAGACAGGCTGATAGCGCCGCTAGCGCCGATATCGGCAACCGCATCGGACGCAATGTCCCGATGCGGTCCCCGGCTTTAGGGGACCTTCAGGAACCGCGGCTAGGATGAAAGCCGCCGCCACGCAGTTGGCCCGCGCAGCCGGTCTCTCCGGTTCGCGGGCCGTGGCGCTTCACTTCATCCTCACTGCATGCCAAACACCCCCAAGCGGCGCTCACGCAAGCTCATCTACGGCATCGTTGCCGTGGTGGTCCTGGGCCTGCTGTCCCTTTTCTGGTTCAGCCCGGCCAAGAAGACCGACTACCTCACCGCCAGGGTGCAGCGCACCGACCTCGAGAACGCGGTGCTCGCCACCGGCGTGCTGCAGGCGCTGCGGCAGGTCGAGGTGGGCGCGCAGGTCAGCGGGCAGCTCAAGTCGCTGAAGGTGGTGCTGGGCCAGACCGTGAAGAAGGGCGACTGGCTCGCCGAGATCGACCCCGTCATCTCGCAGAACACGCTCGCGCAGGAGCAGGCCAAGCTGGAGAACCTGCAGGCGCAGAAGCTCGCGAAAGAGGTCCGCATCCGGCAGGCCCAGCTCACCTGGGCGCGGCAGCAGGAAATGCTCGCGCAGGACGCCGCGCCCCGTCAGGACATGGAAAGCGCCGATGCCGAGCTGCGCGCGCTGCGTGCCGACGGGGTGTCGCTCGACGCGCAGATCCGCCAGCAGAAGCTGGCCGTGGCCTCGGCGCAGACCAATCTGTCGTACACGCGCATCGTCGCGCCCATCGACGGCGACGTGGTCTCCATCAGCACGCTCGAAGGCCAGACCGTGGTGGCCGCCTTCCAGGTGCCCACGCTGATGAAGCTGGCCGACCTGTCGACCATGACGGTGAAGGCACAGGTGTCCGAAGCCGACGTGGTGCGCGTGAAACCGGGGCAGCCCGTGTACTTCACCATCCTCGGCGACCCCGATACGCGCTACCACGGCACGCTGCGCGCGGTGCAGCCGTCGCCCGAGAAGATCAACAACGCCGTGTTCTTCAACGCGCTGTTCGACGTGCCCAACCCCGAGCGCACGCTGCGCGTCGACATGACGGCGCAGGTCGCCATCCTGCTGGGCGAGGCGAAGCAGGCACTGACCGTGCCGTTGACGGCGCTGGGGCCGCGCGACAAGGACGGCCGCCAGGAAGTGCGCGTGCTCAAGGCCGACCAGAGCGTGGAAAAGCGCCAGGTGCGCGTGGGCATCAGCAACAACTTCCAGGCGCAGGTGCTCGAGGGGCTGAGCGAGGGCGACAACGTGATCACGGGCGACCCCTCGACGGCGCCGGACCGCAGTGACAGCGGCGAAGGCGGTCCGCGAGGCAAGCGCTCATGACGCCGGCGGCGCAGGGAAGGCAACCGCTGCTGGCCCTGCGCGGCATCGGCCGCAGCTTTCCCTCGGGCGAGCAGCAAGTGCAGGTGCTGAAAGACGTCGACCTGGACATCGGCAGCGGCGAGATGCTGGCCATCGTCGGCGCGTCGGGCTCGGGCAAGTCGACGCTGATGAACATCCTCGGCTGCCTCGACCGGCCGAGCACCGGCACCTACACGGTGTCGGGCCACGACGTGGGCACGCTCGACAGCGACGCGCTGGCCGAGCTGCGGCGCGAGCACTTCGGCTTCATCTTCCAGCGCTACCACCTGATGCAGCACCTGACGGCCACCGGCAACGTCGAGGTGCCCGCCGTGTACGCCGGCACCGACGGGCAGGCGCGCGACGCGCGGGCGCGCCAGCTGCTCGAGCGGCTGGGCCTGGGCGACCGCACCGAGCACCGGCCCAGCCAGCTGTCGGGCGGGCAGCAGCAGCGCGTGAGCATTGCGCGCGCGCTGATGAACGGCGGGCAGGTGATCCTGGCCGACGAGCCGACCGGCGCGCTCGACAGCAAGAGCGGGCAGGAGGTGATCGGCATCCTGCGCGAGCTGCATGCGCAGGGGCACACCGTCATCATCGTGACGCACGACATGCAGGTGGCGAGCTGCACCGAACGCATCATCGAGATCGCCGACGGCGTGATCGTGGGCGACCGGGCCAATGTGCCGAGCGTGGCCGCGCCGACGAAAGACGTGCGGGAAAACGCCGCCGCCCCAGTGGAGATGTCCCGGCCCAAACTGGGCATCGCGCGCTTCAGCACCGGCTGGGCCCGCTTCGCCGAGGCCTTTCGCATGGCCTGGCGCTCGATGATGGCGCACCGCATGCGCACCGCGCTCACCATGCTGGGCATCGTGATCGGCATCACCTCGGTGGTGTCGATCGTGGCCATCGGGGAAGGCGCCAAGCGCTTCGTGCTGTCGGACATCCGGGCCATCGGCACCAACACGCTCGACGTGTACCCGGGGCATGACTTCGGCGACGACAAGGCCTCGAGCATCCGCACGCTGACGCCGTCCGACCTGGAGGCGATCGGCGCGCAGCCCTATGTGCACAGCGTGACGCCCGCGACCCAGCGCAGCCTGCGGCTGCGCTACCGCAGCGTGGACATCAACGGCACGGTGAACGGCGTGAGCGACAGTTTCTTTCGCGTGCGCGACATCCAGATGACCCGCGGCGCGGCCTTCACGGCCGCCGACGTGCGCCACCAGTCGCAGGTGGTGGTGATCGACCAGAACACGCAGCGCAAGCTGTTTCCCGACGGGGCCGACCCGGTCGGCAAGATCATCCTGGTGGGCAACCTGCCGTGCACGGTGATCGGCGTGTCGGAGGAAAAGAAGAGCATGTTCGGGGAGAACAAGTCGCTCAACATCTGGCTGCCGTACAGCACCGGCGCGAGCCGGCTGTTCGGGCAGCAGCACTTCGACAGCATCACCGTGCGCATCCGCGACGACCAGCCGACGAAGGCGGCCGAGGACAGCATCGTCAAGCTGCTCACGATGCGCCACGGCGGCAAGGACTTTTTCACCTTCAACATGGACAGCATCGTGAAGACGGCCGAGCGCACGAGCCAGTCGCTCACGCTGCTGCTGTCGCTCATTGCGGTGATCTCGCTGGTGGTGGGCGGCATCGGCGTGATGAACATCATGCTGGTGTCGGTGACCGAGCGCACGCGCGAGATCGGCATTCGCATGGCCGTGGGCGCGCGCCAGAGCGACGTGCTGCAGCAGTTCCTGACCGAGGCGGTGCTGGTGTGCCTGGTGGGCGGATTGATCGGCGTGACGCTGTCGTACGGCATCAGCTTTCTGTTTTCGCTTTTCGTCAAGCAATGGCAAATGATCTTTTCGATGGGCGCCGTGGTGTCGGCCTTTCTTTGCGCGTCGCTGATCGGCGTGCTGTTCGGCTACCTGCCGGCGCGCAACGCGGCGCGGCTGGACCCGATCGAGGCGCTGGCGCGTGAGTAGCGCACGCCGTCTTTGCGCGGTGGGCGCGGCCGTGCTGGCGCTCGGCGGCTGCACCCTGTTCCAGCCGGAGCAGCGGGCGCAGCGGCCGCTGGAGATTCCACAGGGCTGGCAGCAGCCAGCCGCTTCGGAAGGCGCTGCAGCGGTGCCGTCCGGAAACTGGTGGGCGACCTTCAACGATCCGAAGCTCGACTGGCTGGTGGGCGACGCGCTGTGCACCAACAACAACCTGGCCGCGGCGGGCATCCGCGTGCAGCGCGCGCAGCTGCAGGCGGGCCTGGCGAACACGAACCTCACGCCTGGCGTGGTTGGGCAGGCCAGCACGAGCCGCGGCTACGACCTGAAGCGCGGCGGCGTCGTGGGCTCCACGTCGAGCTCGCTGGTCACGCTGAGCTACGAGCTCGACCTGTGGGGGCGGCTCGCGGCGCAGCGCAGCGCGGCCGACTGGGAGCTGAAGGCCACGGAGTCCGACCGCCAGGCCACCGCTCTCGCGCTGGTCGGCACGACCGCCGGGCTCTACTGGCAGGTCGGCTATCTGAACCAGCGCATCGCACTGAGCGAAGCAGGAATGGAGGACGGCCGCCGCATCCTCGCGCTGGTGCGTGTGAAGTACGCGGCGGGCGCGGTGTCGGGGCTGGACGTGGCGCAGGCCGGGCAGAACCTCGCAACGCAGGAAGCCGCGCACACGCAGCTGCTGCAGCAGCGCGTCGAGGCGCGCAATGCGCTGGCGATCCTGTTCGACCGGCCGCCTCAGCCATTGGCGGCCGAACCCGCGCAGTTGCCCGACATCGCCTTGCCGGCAATCGACGCCGGCGTGCCCGCGAGCCTGCTGGGCCGGCGCCCGGACCTGCGCGCCGCCGAGCAGCGGCTGCGCGGCGCGCTGGCGAACGTGGACGCGACACGCACCGGGTTCTATCCGGCGCTGAGCCTGACCGGCTCGCTCGGCACGTCGAGCACCGCGCTGGGCGAACTGCTGAAGAACCCGGTCGGCACGCTGGGCGCGGGGCTGGCGTTGCCGTTCCTGCAATGGAACACCGCGCGGCTGAGCGTGGCGGTGTCGCAGGCGCAGTACGAAGAGGCCGTGGCGGGATTCCGCCAGTCGCTCTACACGGCGCTGTCGGAGGTGGAGAACGCGTTGTCGTCACGCACGCAGCTGCGCGCGGAGAGTGAGAAGCTGGTGCTGGCGCTGCAGGAGGCGCAGCGCGCGGAGCGGTTGTCGGAGGTGCGCTACCGCGCCGGGGCGACCGCGCTGCAGCCGGTGCTCGACGCGAAGGACCGGCGCCGCACGGCGGAGGTGTCGCTGGCGCTGAACCGGCTGAACCAGCTCAACGCGACGATGACGCTGTACAAGGCGCTGGGCGGGGCCGCGGTGACAGTTCCCTATTCCTCCGGGATCGGGGCGGGGTGACGGCCGCGGCCTTCAAGCCGAGGCTGCGTTTCACCGAACGCGCATTCCCCGCAAAGACCTCAGTCCTGGAACGGCGCCTTCTTCGCCAGCTTGCGGAACACCAGCCCCGGCAGCCGCAGCACGAACTCGACCATCAGCCGTGCGTGCATCCACGTCAGCAGCACGTTGTCGCGCCCATAGCGGAAGTGCGAAACGCCGCCTTCTTCCGCCGTCAGGTACTTCACCGGCGCATCGATGTTCACCGGCTTGACGCCGCGCCACGCCAGCCGCACGACGGCTTCGGTGTCGAAGTCGAAGCGGCGCATCCAGGGCTGGCGCGCCATCACGGCGATCAGGTCGGTCACCGGGTACACGCGAAACCCGTAGAGCGAATCGCCCACGCCGGCGAACAGGGTCTCGAGCTGGGTCCAGCCGTTCGACACGCGCCGTCCGCGCACGCGCAGCAGCGGCGCGCTGGCGTCGAACACGGGGCGCCCGAGCACCATCGTCTCGGGTCGGGCCAGCGAGGCCTTCATGAATTCGGGGATCAGGTCCGCCGGATGCTGGCCGTCGGAGTCCATCGTCAACGCATGGGTGAAGCCGGCCTCCCTGGCGGCGCGAAGGCCGTGCAGCACGGCCGAGCCCTTGCCCTGGTTCTGCGGCAGCACCCACACGCGCAGGCCCGGGTCGCCGGCCGCGATCTGCTGCATGCGCTCGGCGGTGCCGTCGTCGCTGCCGTCGATCACCACCCACACCGGGCTCCATTGCGCACGTGCCGCGGCCACGGTGGAGAACAGCCGTTCGCCGGTGTTGTAGCTGGGAATCAGGACAAGGTGGGTGCGCGAGGCGTCTGGCATTCGGGGGACGCGTCGGTGGCGCGCTGTTCCATGTTGTGGCGGAAATACTGTTCGAGGTCGGCCTGCAGCACGTCGCTGTCCTGCGTCGGCGCGAAGCGCTTGCCCAGGCGCAGCGTGAACACGATCGGCAGCGGCGGCACGCGCCACAGCGGCCAGCCCTTGCTGAGGTAGGGCGAGTCGGTGTCGATGAACACGGTCTGGATCGGCGCCTGCGCGAGCTTGGCGATCAGCGTGGTGCCGGGGCGGAACGGGTTGAGCGGTGGCGTCACGGTGCGCGTGCCCTCGGGGAAGATCACCAGTTGCCCGCCGTTGCGCAGGTCGTTCACCGCCAGCCGCACCATGGTGCGGGCCGACTTGTTGCTGATGTAGCGCGCCAGCCGGGCGCCCGCGCCCAGGAAGATGTTGCCCATCAGGTCGGCCTTCATGATGCAGGCGCTGCGCGGCAGCCGCGCCACCAGCAGCAGCGCGTCGAGCATGGTGGGGTGGTTGGCCACGAAGATCACGCCCGGCTCCTTGCGCATCGGGTCGAGGCAGGAGGCGTCGATGCGCATCATGCCGGTGACCGAGGCCAGCCACCAGAACATGCGGTAGGCGAAGGCGATGGTCATGCGGCCCAGCGCGCGCGCCGGCCTCGCCGGCATGACCGGGTAGATCAGCATGGCGACAAGGTTCCAGACCAGCGAGATCAGGCCCAGGAACAGCAGCAGCGCGTAGAGCATCAACGCGAGCGGAATCGACGTGAGAATTCGCAGCACGCGAGTCATTGAATCAGTGAATCGGACGGGGAGCGGTCGGACGAAGACCGGTCAGGCCCGCAGCTGTCCGCCCGCGACCGTGTGGGCCTCGATCTCGACCAGCAGGTCGCTGCGGCAGATGTCGGCTTCCAGGTACACGGCGTGGCGCGTCATCGGCGCGTCGGCGCCGAGCGCGCCTTCGAGGATGCCGCGCACCGCCTCGGTGTCCGACGGGTTGCGCACGTAGACCACGCAGTCGAGTTCGGCCAGCGAGAACTTCGCGCTGCCGCGCGCATTGGCCGCGTCGATCACCGCCTGCAGGTTGCGCAGCGTTTCGCGCGTCTGCTCGCGCACGTCGCCGTGGTGCACGGTTTCGTGGCCGACGATGCTCGCGGTGCCCGAGATGAACAGGGCGATGTTGCCGTCGCCGATGTCGGCCAGCGCGGCGCGCGAGAAGGTCGGCGAGCGCGGGCCGTAGGTTTCCGGATAGCGGTAGGCCGAGATCTGGCGCGGGTTCTCCACCGGCACGGGCGCCTGCGGGCCGGCCAGGAAACGCACCGACAGCGCGCCCTGGTGGATGCCCAGTGCGCAGGCCGCGGGCGCGCCCTCGAAGGCGGCGCGGCCGGCTTCGAGGAAGGCTTCCTGGCGGCCCAGGTTGAACTGGCGGTAGCGCTCCAGGCCGCCGCCGTCGGCGTTGATGCGCGGCAAGTAGTTCCAGATGCGCTGCAGGTGCGAAATGCCGGCCTGGTCGAGCGTCTTGAACAGGTCGCGGTAGGCGCGGTGGGCGAGTTCGGCCAGGCCCTGCTGCTCGGTGGCCTCGTCGAGGTCGATGGCGCCGAGCAGCCAATGGCCGTCGGTGCGCCAGCGCGCGATGCCGGTGGTGCCCGACTCGATGTGCGGCGCGCTCACGTGCCACACGTCGGCCATGGCGCCGTGCGGGGACAGCACGCGGGCGTTGACGGTCGGCATCCACGCCACGCCGTGCGGCGTGCCGTAGCCCAGCGCCGCGAAGGGCGCCTTGCCGCGGGTGGCCAGCGCGAGGCTGTCGGGCAATGAAAGGCGCTCGACGCGCAGATGGGAGGAGGTTTCGTCCTGAGCTCGCACTGTCAACTGGCCTCGGCGATGTGTTCTGGTTTGACGGCGGTATAGCAGGAGAAGACGCCGAGGCTGGCATGGCGCTGCACGTCGCGCAAGCCCGCGTCGGCCAGCGCCTGCATCACGCGCTCCGGTGCGATGCAGGCCTCGATCGTGTCCCAGTAGTAGCGCCAGAGTTCCGAGGTGTTGCGCTGGCGGCCCACCACGCGGGCGATCAGCGGCACCACGGCACGCATGTAGCCCTTGAGCAGCGCCGTCGCGACGCGACCCTCGGGCTTGGTGATCTCGAGCACCGCCACGCGCCCGCCGGGGCGCAGCACGCGGTGGAATTCGCCGAAGGCGGCGGCCACGTCGCTGATGTGGCGCATGGCGTAGCCCATGCTCACGAAGTCGCAGCTGGCGTCGGGGCGGGGCAGGTCTTCGGCCACGCCGCGGATCAGCTCGACGCCGGGCAGGTCGACCTGGCTCATCATGCCGGGGCTGGGGTCGACGCCCACGAGCTGGCCGGTGGAGCCGATGAGCTTGAGCGCTTCCCGTGCGACGAGCCCGGTGCCGATACCCACGTCCAGCACCTGCACGCCCGGCATGAGGCCGGCCTGGCGCAGCGCCGCGCGGCGGTACGAGGGGCCGGTGCCGAAGGCCAGCACGCTCTCGATGCGGTCGTAGTCCGCCGCAGTGCTGTCGAAGATGCGCAGCAGGAACGCCTGGTGCTCGGCTTCGGTCTTGTAGTACAGCGGCAGGGGTGCGTGGGGCGGCAGGGTGTCAGGATGGCCCGACCCGACGGAAGGCGATGGCGTCATCGAACGATTATCACCAAAAGCCCCGGGCCGAAATCCCACCCCCCGGCGGGCCGTTGTGTGCGCCGGACAGTAAACTCGGCGCTTGCTTTGAAAACACAAGACAGCGAGATAGAAAGCCATGGCCGGACACAGCAAGTGGGCAAATATTCAGCACCGGAAGGGCCGCCAGGACGAGAAGCGCGGCAAGCTCTGGACCCGTGCCATTCGCGAAATCACGGTGGCCGCCCGTGCCGGCGGCGCTGACCTGGGCTCCAACCCCCGGCTGCGGCTGGCGGTGGAAAAGGCCAAGGCGGTGAACCTGCCGATCGACACGATCAAGCGCAACATCGACAAGGCCACCGGCAACCTCGAAGGCGTGAACTACGAGGAAATTCGTTACGAAGGGTACGGCATCGGCGGCGCGGCGATCATCGTCGACACCATGACCGACAACCGCGTGCGCACCGTGGCCGAAGTGCGCCACGCCTTCTCCAAGCACGGCGGCAACATGGGCACCGAAGGCTCGGTGGCCTTCCAGTTCAAGCACTGCGGCCAGATCATCTTCGCGCCGGGCGCCGATGAGGACAAGGTCATGGAAGCGGCGCTCGAGGCGGGTGCCGAGGACGTCGTGACCGACGACGACGGCGCCATCGAGGTGATCACCGCCGTGACCGATTTCGAAGCCGTGAAGAACGCGCTGGAGGCCGCCGGCCTGAAGCCCGACGCGGCCGAAGTCACCATGCGCGCGGAAAACACCGTGGACGTGACCGGCGAAGACGCCGCAAGAATGCAGAAGTTGCTCGACGTGCTCGAGGACCTGGACGACGTGCAGGACGTTTTTCACAACGCCTTGCTGTCTGAATGAGTGAATGTTTGTTTGTTGAACCACAGCGAGAAATGAAGGCCCGCGAATGAAGGTACTGGTAATTGGGGGAGGGGGCCGTGAACACGCTCTGGCATGGCGTCTGGCGCAGGCCACCCGGGTGAGCCGCGTGTACGTGGCGCCCGGCAACGGCGGCACCGCCAGCGACGAACGCTACGACTGCATCGACATCACCGAGCCCGCCGCGCTGCGCGAGTGGGCCATCAAGGAAAAGATCGCGCTGACCGTGGTCGGCCCCGAAGGCCCGTTGGCCGCCGGCGTGGTGGACGAGTTCCGCGCGCACGGCCTGCGCATCTTCGGCCCGACGCAGGCCGCCGCCCAGCTCGAGAGCTCCAAGGCGTTCTCCAAGGCGTTCATGAAGCGCCACAAGATCCCGACGGCCGAATACGAGGCCTTCACCGACGCGGCCGCCGCGCATGCGTACATCGACGCCAAGGGCGCGCCCATCGTGGTCAAGGCCGACGGCCTGGCCGCCGGCAAGGGCGTGGTGGTGGCCATGACCGCGCAGGAAGCGCACGAGGCGGTCGACTTCATGCTGGTCGACAACAAGTTCGGCGTGTCGCACAACGAAGGCGGCGCGCGCGTCGTCATCGAGGAGTTCCTGCAGGGCGAGGAAGCCAGCTTCATCGTGCTGTGCGACGGCAAGAACGTCACCGCGCTGGCCACCAGCCAGGACCACAAGCGCCTGCTCGACAACGACGAAGGCCCCAACACCGGCGGCATGGGCGCGTATTCGCCCGCGCCGGTGGTCACGGCCGAGGTGCATGCCCGCGCGATGCGCGAGATCATCCTGCCGACCATCCGCGGCATGGAAAAGGACGGCATTCCGTTCACCGGCTTCCTGTACGCCGGCCTGATGATCGACGCCACCGGCCACCCCAAGACGCTCGAGTTCAACTGCCGCATGGGCGACCCCGAGACGCAGCCGATCATGATGCGCCTGAAGTCCGACCTGTTCGAGGTGTTCTGGCACGCCACCGACGGCACGCTCGACCAGGTCGATCTGCAATGGGACCGCCGCGTGGCGCTGGGCGTGGTCATGGCCGCGCACGGCTACCCGCTGTCGCCGCGCAAGGGCGACCGCATCACCGGCATTCCGGCCGAGGTGGCCGACGCCGTGGTGTTCCACGCGGGCACCACGCTGGAAAACGGCGAGCTCAAGACCAGCGGCGGCCGCGTGCTCTGCGTGACCGTGCTGGCCGACAGCGTGAAGCAGGCGCAGCAACGCGCCTACGAGGTCGCGGCGCGCGTCGACTTCGACGGCGCCCAGTACCGCAAGGACATCGGGTTCCGCGCCCTGCACGCGCGCAACACGCCCCACGCCTGATGCAGTCCACCCATCCGGCGGCGGTCGGCGAGTACCTGCGCGGACTGCAGCAGTCGATCATCGCGGCGGTCGAGAAGGCCGATGGCGGCCGCTGCGTGCGCGATGCCTGGGAGAAGGCGCCCGGCGAGCCGCTGCAAGGCAGCGGCCTGACCTGCATCCTCGAAGGCGGTGAGCTGTTCGAGCGCGCGGGTTGCGGGTTTTCGCAGGTGCGCGGCCCCAGCCTGCCGCCTTCGGCCACGCAGAACCGGCCCGAGCTGGCGGGCGCGCCCTTCGAGGCGATGGGCGTGTCGCTGGTGTTCCATCCGCGCAACCCCTATGTGCCGATCGTTCACATGAACGTGCGCATGTTGGCGGCGTTGCCGAAGGACGGTTCAGGTGGCCCAGGCGGCAAGCCCGTGTGCTGGTTCGGCGGCGGCATGGACCTCACGCCGTGCTACGGCTTCGCCGAAGACGCGGTGCACTTCCACGCCACGTGCCGCGACGCGCTCGCGGCCTTCGGCGACGACAAGTACCCGCGCTTCAAGACATGGTGCGACGAGTATTTCTTCCTGAAGCACCGCAACGAGCAGCGCGGCATCGGCGGCATCTTCTTCGATGACTTTTCCGAAGGTGGCCTGGAGAACGGCTTCGACATGATCCGCTCGGTGGGCGACGGCTTCCTGCCGGCCTACATGCCGATCGTCGAGCGCCGCCGCGCCACGCCGTACACCGAGCGCGAGCGCAGCTTCCAGCTCTACCGGCGCGGCCGGTACGTGGAGTTCAACCTCGTGTGGGACCGCGGCACGCACTTCGGGCTGCAGTCGGGCGGGCGCACCGAGTCGATCCTGCTGTCGATGCCGCCACTCGCCAGCTGGGCCTACCAGCAGCAACCCGAGCCGGGCAGCCCCGAAGCCGCGCTGTACAGCGACTTCATCGTGCGACGCGATTGGCTGTGAACCCTCCCGGCAAGGCCACACGACGCATCGGCGTTTTCGGCGGCGCATTCGATCCGCCGCACATCGCCCATGTGGCGCTTGCCGAAGCCGCGCTGGCGCAGCTCCGCCTCGACGAGCTGCACGTGATTCCCACCGGGCAGGCCTGGCACAAGAGCCGCACGCTCACGCCGAAGGAAGACCGCCTCGCAATGACGCGGCTGGCCTTTGCCAACCTGCAGGGCACCGTGGTCGTCGACAGCCGCGAAGTGTTGCGCGACGGCCCCACCTACACGCTGGACACCCTGCACGAACTGCAGCAGGAACAGCCCGGCGCACAGCTGGTGCTGATCATGGGCGCCGACCAGGCCAGCGCGCTGCCGACCTGGCACGGCTGGCAGGATATACTAGCCATTGCTATCGTTTCTGTAGCGTATCGCGCACTATCGACGGGCGACACTGCTCGTTTTGATCCGAAAATGCTGCCCGGCCTCCCGGCTGGCGCTCATTTCGAGGCGCTCGAATTGCCTCCTATGGACACCAGCGCCACCGAAATCCGGCGGCGCGCGGCGCTTGGCGTGGACATTTCCTCGCTGGTTCCGCCCGCGGTTGCACGCTATATTGACCAACACCACCTCTACCGCTCTGCCTGATGACCACTGAAGCCGCCGCCAAGAAAGACACCCAGAAACTCCAGCGAGCCATCATCGATGGTCTCGAAGACGTCAAGGCGCAGGACATCCAGGTATTCGACACACAACATCTGTCGCCGCTGTTCGAGCGCGTGATCGTGGCGTCGGGCACCTCCAACCGCCAGACCAAGGCGCTGGCCGCCAGCGTGCGCGACGCGGTGCGCGAAGCCGGTTTCGGCAAGCCGCGCATCGAGGGCGAGGACAACGGCGAGTGGATCATCGTGGACTGCGGCGCGGCCGTGGCGCACATCATGCAGCCCGCCATCCGCCAGTACTACCACCTCGAGGAGATCTGGGGCGACAAGCCGGTGCGCGCCAAGCTCGGCAGCGCCAAGCCCGCGATGTCGACCAGCTCGTCGGTGAAGGACGAGCCCGAAGGCAAGAAGAAGCCCGCGGCCAAGGAACCGACGCTGCGCCGCTCGAGCGCCGCCAAGACCGCGATCCGCGCGGCCGAGCAGGAAGCCAAGGCCGCGAAGGCGCCGGCCCGCAAGCCGGCATCCAAGACGGCTGCAAAGACCGCCGCCAAGAAGGCACCGGCCCGCAAGACGGGAACCACGGCGCGCGTGCCGGTCAAGGTGGTGGGCAAGCCCGCCGCCAAGAAGACCGCCGCGAAGACCGTGGCCGCCAAGAAGGCGCCTGCCAAGAAGGCACCCGCCCGCCGCGCATGAAGCTGCTGGTGGTCGCCGTCGGGCAGCGCATGCCCGATTGGGCACAGACCGCCTGGGACGACTACGCCAAGCGCTTTCCGCCCGAGCTCAAGCTCGAGCTGCGCGCGGTCAAGACCGAGCCGCGCGGCTCCAAGACACTCGAAACGCTGTATGCCGCCGAGCGCGAGCGCATCGAAGGCGCGATTGCGCGCGGCATGCGCATCGTCGCGCTCGACGAGCGTGGCACCGCGCTGACCACCAAGGCGCTGGCCGCACGGCTGCAAACCTGGCAAGGCGAGGGCGATGACGTCGCCCTGGTCATCGGCGGGCCCGACGGGCTCGACCCGGCCTTCAAGGCCGCCGCGCACGAACGCATCCGCCTGTCCGACCTGACATTGCCGCACGCCATGGCGCGCGTGCTGCTGGTCGAGCAGCTGTACCGGGCGTGGTCGGTGAACGCAGGTCACCCTTACCACCGCGAATGACGAGCGCCGACGGGCAGGCCGCGCGGCTCCGGCAGAGGGGCTACGCGCTCCTGCCGGGCCTGCTGCCGTCCGGCCTGCTGGACGAGGTGGCGCAGGCGCTCGACGATCGGCTCGGGTCTTCCGCGGGCAGCCGCAACCTGCTGGCCCAGCCGCAGTGCATTGCAATCGCTGAACTGCTGCAGACGAAGCTCGCCGCCCTGGCGCTGCTCGACGCCTCTTCCGTGGCCGTGCAATGCACGCTCTTCGACAAGACGCCCGCGCGCAACTGGCTGGTCGCGCTCCACCAGGACACCTCGATTCCCGCATCGGGCGACGGCATGCCGGCCGTCGTCAAGGAAGGCGAGCCGTACCTGCAACCGCCGGACGAGGTGCTGCAGTCGCTGCTCGCCGTGCGCGTGCACCTGGACGACTGCGGCGACGACGCGGGCCCGCTGCGCGTCGTTCCCGGCAGCCATCGCGCAGGCCGCCTCGGCGAAGCCGCTGCACAAGCCCTGCGCGCCGAACACGGCGAAGCGGTCTGCACCGCGGCGCGCGGCGATGCCTTGCTGATGCGCCCGCTGCTGCTGCATGCGTCTTCCAGGGCGCGGTCGCCGCAGCGGCGACGCGTCCTTCACTTTCTTTTCGGACCCGCGCGCCTGCCGCACGGACTGGTCTGGAACCGCACCATGGCCGGCATGCAGCCGGCCCACCAGGAGAACTGAACCTTGCCGGACTTCATCTACCTCGCCTCGCAAAGCCCGCGCCGCGCCCAACTGCTCGGCCAGCTCGGCATTCGCCATGCGCTGCTGCTGGCCGACGCGAGCGAAGACGCCGAGTCGCTCGAGGCGGTGCTGCCCCATGAGGCTCCGGCCACCTACGTGCAGCGCGTCACAGCGCTCAAGCTCGATGCCGCCGTGGCCCGGCTGCAGCGCCGCGGCCTCGCCGAGGCGCCGGTGCTGTGCGCAGACACCACGGTCGCGCTCGGCCGCACCATCCTCGGCAAGCCCGAAGACGAGAAAGACGCCGCGCGCATGCTGCGGATGCTGTCGGGCGCCACGCACCGCGTGCTGACGGCGGTGGCGCTGCAGCACGGCACGCAGCGCCATGCGGCGCTCAGCGTGTCGCGCGTGCGCTTCGCGGAAATGACCGATGCGCAGATCGCGCGCTATGCCGAAGGCGGCGAGCCGCTCGGCAAGGCCGGAGCGTATGCCGTGCAGGGCGCGGCTGCCGTGTTCATCGAGCACATCAGCGGGTCCTATTCGGGCATCATGGGACTTCCGATGTTCGAGACCGCAGAGCTGCTTCGAAGCGCCGGTTTCAATACCTGAGAATTCCATGCAAGACATCCTGATCAACTGGTCTCCGCAGGAGACCCGCGTGGCGCTGGTCGAGCACGGCGCCGTGCAAGAGCTCCACGTCGAACGCACGCTCGAGCGCGGGCTGGTCGGCAACATCTACCTGGGCAAGGTGTCGCGCGTGCTGCCGGGCATGCAGTCGGCCTTCATCGACATCGGCCTGGAGCGCACCGCTTTCCTGCACGTGGCCGACATCGTCGCGCCGTTCACGCCGGGCTCGCGGCCCAGCGCGCCGGCACCCGAGCGCGACCACCGCAACGGCGGCCCGATGGTGCCGATCGAGAAGCAGGTCTTCGAAGGCCAGTCGCTGCTGGTGCAGGTCATCAAGGACCCCATCGGCACCAAGGGCGCGCGCCTGTCGACGCAGATCAGCATCGCCGGGCGGCTGCTGGTGTTTCTGCCGCAGGACAACCACATCGGCGTGTCGCAGAAGATCCCGTCGGACCAGCGCGAGTCGCTGCGCACGCGCATGCTGGCGCTGATCGAGGCGGCCGCGGCGGCCGACAGCGGCGGCGTGGTGCCGGCCAACACCGGCGGCTTCATCCTGCGCACCAACGGCGAAGACTCCACCGACGCCGAGCTGGCCGAAGACATCGCCTACCTGCGCAAGACCTGGTCGCGCATCCGCGAAGCCTCCATGCGCATGCCCGCGATGTCGCTGCTGCACCAGGACCTGAGCCTGCTGCAGCGCGTGCTGCGCGACATGACCGTCGAGGACACCCAGACCATCCGCATCGATTCGCGCGAGCAGTTCGAGGTGCTGCTGAAGTTCGGCCTCGAATTCATGCCCAAGGCGGCCGGCAAGCTGCAGCACTACAAGGGCGAGCGGCCGATCTTCGACCTGTACTCGGTCGATGAGGAAATCGCCAAGGCGCTGGGCCGGCGCGTCGAACTCAAGTCGGGCGGCTACCTCGTGGTCGACCAGACCGAGGCGCTGACCACGGTCGACGTGAACACCGGCGGCTTCGTCGGCGCGCGCAACTTCGACGACACCATCTTCAAGACCAACCTCGAGGCCGCGCAGGCCATCGCGCGGCAATTGCGGCTGCGCAACCTGGGCGGGATCATCATCGTCGACTTCATCGACATGGGCCGCGACGACCACCGCGAGCAGGTGCTGGGGGAGTTTCGCAAGCAGTTGTCGCGCGACAGGGTGAAGACCACCGCGGGCGGCTTCTCGCAACTCGGCCTGGTCGAGATGACGCGCAAGCGCACGCGCGAATCGCTGGCCCACATGCTGTGCGAGCCCTGCGTGGCCTGCGGCGGCCAGGGCATCGTGAAGACCGCGCGCAGCGTGGCCTACGACGTGATGCGCGAGATCCTGCGCGAGGCGCGGCAGTTCACGCCGCGCGAATTCCGCATCGTGTCGTCACCGCAGGTGATCGAGCTGTTTCTCGACGAGGAAAGCCAGCACCTGGCGGGGCTCAGCGACTTCATCGGGAAGCCGATTTCGCTGCAGTCCGAGCCCGCGATCGGGCAGGGGCAGTACGACATCGTGCTGCTGTAGGGCCTCAGAAGGCTCAGAGCGTCGGATCCTGCCCCGGCGTGGCGCTGCGCACCGCCAGCGTCTGCAGCCGCGCATACAGCCCGTCCAGCGCCATCAGCTGCGCGTGGCTGCCTTGCTCCGCGATGCGGCCGCGTTCCATCACGATGATGCGGTCGGCGTGCTGGATGGTCGACAGGCGGTGGGCGACGATCAGCGTGGTGCGGTTCTGCATCAGGCGCTGCAGGGCGTCCTGCACCAGCCGCTCCGATTCGGTGTCGAGCGCCGAGGTGGCTTCGTCGAGCAGCAGCACGGGCGCGTTCTTGTAGAGCGCGCGGGCAATCGCCAGGCGTTGGCGCTGGCCGCCCGAGAGTTGCGTGGCGTTGTGGCCCAGCACCGTGTCGATGCCCTGCGGCAGGCTTTCGACGTGCGAGCTGAGGTTGGCCGCAGCGATGCATTGCAGCACGCGCTCGCGATCGATCTCGTCGCCCAGCGACACGTTGGCCGCCAGCGAGTCGTTGAGCATGACCACGTCCTGGCTCACCATGGCGAACTGGCTGCGCAGGTTCTTGAGCTGCCATTCGCGCGTGTCGTGCCCGTCGAGCAGCACCTGGCCGCCACTGGGCTGCACGAAGCGCGGCAGCAGGTTGACCAGCGTGGTCTTGCCCGAGCCCGAGGGGCCGACAAAGGCCACCACCTGGCCGGGTTCGATGGTCAAGTTCACGCCGTCGAGCGCGCGCTGTTCGTCTTCGCCGCGGTAGCTGACCTGCACGTCGCGCAGCTCGATGCGGCCTTCGGCGTGCTCGACCTGGAACGTGCCTTGCGACTCCGGCGCCACGTCGTCGATCAGGATCAGGCCGCGCTCCAGTGCGGCAAGGCCGCGCGTGATGGGGCCGGCCACTTCGGCGAGCCGGCGGATCGGGGCGATCAGCATCAGCATGGCCGTGATGTAGGCAACGAAGCCGCCCACCGTGAAGCCCTGCTTGCCGCTTTGCCACAGCGCGATCATCACCACCACCGACAGCGCGAGCGAGGCCATCATCTGCGTGAGGGGCGTGGTCGCGGCCTGGGCGATGGTCGATTTCACGGCCAGGCGGTTGAGGCGCTGGCTCAGCTGTTCGAAGCGCCGGCCTTGCGCCTCTTCCGCGCCGTGCAGCCGCACCACGCGGTGCGCGAGCACGTTTTCCTCGACCACGTAGGCCAGCTCGTCGGTGGCCTGCTGGCCCTGCTGCGTGAGGCGGTACAGCCGCTTGGAGAACACTTTCATGATCCAGGAGATGCTGGGCACCAGGAAGGCGACGATCAGGGTGAGCTTCCAGTTCAGGTAGACCAGGTAGCCCAGCAGCGCGATCAGCGTGAAGCCGTCGCGCGAAAGACCGAGCAGCGCCTGCACCAGCAGCATCGCGCCGGTCTGCACTTCGTAGACCACGGTGTTCGACAGGGTGCTGGCCGACTGCCGCGCGAACAGCGCGAGCTCGGCGCCGAGCAGCCGCTCGAACAGCACGCGCCGCAGTTTCTGCATGCCTTCGTTGGCGATGCGTGACAGGGCGTATTGAGAAATGAACTGGGCGATGCCGCGCACCGCGAACAGCAGCAGCACGGCGGCGGGCACGAACCACAGCGGCATTTCGCCGCGCGTGAAGCCGCGGTCGAGCAGCGGTTTCAGCAGGGCGGCCATCAGCGGCTCGGTAATGGCCGCGAGCATGGCCCCGCTCAAGCCGAGGGCCCACCATTGGCGCGAGCCGCCAAACCAGGTCATGAGTCGCGCCATACGGCGCATCAGGGGAGGGCGAGGGGTCTCGGCACCGGGGGAAGCTTGCATGGCGGCGGATTCTACGGGGGCCCCTTTTTGCGGCCGTCCGCAAGCTCTTTGCGTGCGCCTTGCGGCGGTTCTGTAGGACCGCACCGCTGGAAACACCTTTTGTGACGGCGCCTCCAAACCAGTGTGTAACATGTGGCCCGTCAAGCCGGGGAGAACTTTTTGCCCGGAAACCTCTCCGAACCGCATGAACAAGCCGTTGCCAACTCCAATTCCAACTCCTTCTTCATCGCTATTTGCACGCCGCAGTCTCATTGCGGCCCTCGCTGCAACTCCCATGATTCCTGCACTGGCCCAGTTCCGGGTCGAAGTGTCGGGCGTCGGGCTGACGCAGTTGCCAATCGCGCTCGTTCCCTTCAAGGGACAGGAAAGCTCGCCCCAGAAGATCTCGGACATCGTCCAGGCCGACCTCGAACGCAGCGGCCAGTTCCGCGGCGTCGATGCCTCGGGCCAGGCGCTGGACGAGGCTTCGCGCCCCGACCTGTCGCTGTGGCGCCAACGCACAGCCGACTCGCTCGTGGTGGGCAGCGTCAGCAAGCTGGCCGACGGCCGCTTCGACGTGCGTTTCCGTCTATGGGACGTAGTGAAGGGACAAGACCTCGGTGGCCAGAGCTACACCGTGCCGCAGGGTGACCTGCGACTGGCGTCGCACCGCATCGCCGACTACGTGTACGAAAAGCTGACCGGTGAAAAGGGCATCTTCTCGACGCGCATCGCCTACGTCACCAAGGGTGGCAGCCGCTACTCGCTGTGGGTGGCCGACGCCGACGGCGAGAACGCGCAAGCCGCGCTCGCCAGCCCCGAACCCATCATCTCGCCGTGCTGGTCGTCCAACGGCCAGCAGCTGGCGTACGTGTCGTTCGAGTCGCGCAAGCCGGTCGTGTACGTGCACAACGTGGCCAGCGGCCAGCGCCGCCTGATCGCCAACTTCAAGGGATCCAACAGCGCCCCGGCCTGGGCACCCGACGGCAACTCGCTGGCCGTGACGCTCAGCCGCGACGGCGGCTCGCAGCTCTTCACCATTCCGTCGAGCGGCGGCGAACCGCGCCGCCTGACGCAAAGCTCCAGCATCGACACCGAACCGGTCTACTCGGCCGACGGCGGCACCATCTACTTCGTGAGCGATCGCGGCGGCGCGCCGCAGATCTACAAGATGGGCGCCGGCGGCGGCAACCCGACGCGGGTGACCTTCAGCGGCACCTACAACATCTCTCCGTCTGTCAGCGGCGATGGCCGGTGGTTGGCCTACATCTCCCGGGTGGGGGGTGCCTTCAAACTCCACGTGATGGAGTTGGCGACCGGAACCGTCAATGCCATCACCGACACGACCGCCGACGAAAGTCCGAGTTTTGCGCCGAACAGCAAGTTGATCGTCTACGCCACCCACCTGCAAGGCCGCGAGGCGCTGATGACCACCACGCTCGATGGGAAAATCAAGGCCCGGCTGGCAGGACAGGCGGGAGACATAAGAGAACCGGACTGGGGTCCGTTTCAGAAGCAATGACCAAGGTTTATTTGAGGAGTTCGAAAATGTTGAAACGCACGATTTATTCGCTGGCCATCGTGGCCCTGATTGCCGGTTGCTCGTCGGGCACCAAGCTCAACGACACGCCGGTCACCGACCGTTCCGGCAGCGCCGGTGGCCAGCAAGGCCAGAGTTCCGTGGCGCCTGTCATCACAGACGAGGCCGCCGGTACCGCGCAAGGTCCGGTGAATGTGGCTCGCATCATCTACTTCGACTACGACAGCTACACGGTCAAGCCCGAGTTCCAGTCGGCCATCGACGGTCATGCGCGTTTCCTCAAGGCCAACCCGCAACGCCGCATCTCGATCGAAGGTCACACCGACGAACGCGGCGGCCGCGAGTACAACCTGGCACTGGGCCAGAAGCGCTCGGAAGCCGTGCGTCGTGCACTCACCCTGCTGGGCGTGAACGACAACCAGATCGAAGCCGTGAGCTTCGGCAAGGAAAAGCCTGCCGTCACGGGCTCGGGTGAAGAAGTGTGGGCGCAAAACCGCCGCGCCGAAATCACGTACCGCCGGTGATGCCACGCGCTGTGTTGCGAGGCGCGGCGCTGGCTGCCGCCTTGCTTTGCGCCTCGGTAGGGTCGCAGGCTGCGCTGTTCGAGGATGACGAAGCCCGCAAGGCCATCCTCGACCTGCGCCAGCGCGTCGAGGCCATGCGCCAGCAGACCGACCAGCGGCTGACCGACGAGAACGGCCAGTTGCGCCGCAGCCTGCTCGACCTGCAGAACCAGATCGAGCAGATGCGGGGCGACCTGGCGCGCATGACCGGCCAGAACGAGCAGCTCACGCGCACGTTGAGCGACATGCAGTCGCGCCAGACCACCATCGACGACAAGCTCAAGCAGAGCGAGCCCTCGAAGGTGTCGGTGGACGGGCGCGAGTTCAATGCCGATCCCAAGGAAAAGGCCGACTTCGACGCCGCCCTCGGTGTGTTCCGCTCGGGCCAGTTCGCGCAGGCGCAGACCGCGTTCGCCGAATTCGTCAAGCGCAACCCGCAAAGCGGCTACAACCCGTCGGCGTTGTTCTGGCTCGGCAATGCGCAGTACGCCACGCGCAACTACAACGAGGCCATCGCGAACTTCCGCTCCATGCTCTCGCTCGCGCCCGACCATGCCAAGGCCCCCGAGGCCGTGCTGTCGATCGCGAACTGCCAGATCGAGCTGAAGGACACGCGCGCCGCGCGCCGCACGCTGGAAGACCTGACCAAGGCCTACCCGCAGTCGGAAGCCGCACAGGCCGGCCGCGAGCGTCTCTCGCGCCTGCGTTGATGCCGGCGGAGCTTTCCGCTTGAGCGCGATCATCACCGACGCTTTCACTCCTCCTGCCGCCGCGGATGTCCTCACCGACACCGCGGCGCCTGACTTTGCGCGCCGCTTCGGCGGGCTCGAGCGGCTGTACGGCGTGCCGGGTGCCGCGCGCATCCGCCACGCGCACGTGCTGGTCGTCGGCATCGGCGGCGTGGGCTCGTGGGCTGTAGAGGCGCTGGCGCGCAGCGGGGTGGGGCGGCTGACCATGATCGATCTCGACCACGTGTCGGAGTCGAACATCAACCGCCAGATCCACGCGCTCGAGGCGACCGTGGGCCAGGCCAAGGTCGAGGCCATGCGCGAGCGCATTGCGCAGATCAATCCCGAATGCAAGGTGCAGGCGATCGACGATTTCGTCGAGCCGGGCAACTGGACATCGCTGCTCGACGCGGCGCAGGCCGCGAACGGGCCGGCAACGGCCGTCATCGACGCCTGCGACCAGGTCAAGGCCAAGGTGGCCATGGCGGCCTGGGCACGTGCGTCGCATGCATCGCGCACGGCGTTCATCACCGTGGGCGCAGCAGGCGGCAAGCGCCAGGCGCACAAGGTCGACATCGACGACCTGTCGCTCGTCACGCACGACCCGCTGCTGGCACAGCTGCGCCAGCGCCTGCGCAAGGAACACGGTGCGCCGCGCGAGGGCCGCAAGATCGGCGTGGCCTGCGTGTTCAGCCGCGAAAGCGTGGCGCCGCCGGACGCGTCGTGCGCCATCGAAGGCGACGGTTCGCTCAACTGCCACGGCTATGGATCGGTGGTCAGCGTGACCGCTACTTTCGGTCAATGTGCGGCAGGTTGGGTTTTGGACAAAATAGCGTCCAACCTCGCGCTATAATCTTTGGCTTTGCCGGATTCAACATCGGCAAGAAGCAAAAAAATGGTTCCGGGACGTTAGCTCAGTTGGTAGAGCAGCGGACTTTTAATCCGTTGGTCACTGGTTCGAATCCAGTACGTCCTACCAGAACCTCCCTTGCGGGAAATCCAGAAGCCAGCTGTCGATGCGATAGCTGGTTTTTTTTTGGGGAAAGATGAATCCCCGCCGGCACGCCACCTGTTGGACGAACTCGAGTGTCATCTGCACAGTGAATACCGCTCCTGCCTTCCTTGCGTCCCACTACAACCTGTGGGTGGTCGCCGCTTCGCTGCTCCTCGCAACGCTTGCTTCCTACGTGGCGCTCGACCTGTCGCGCCGCGTGCGGCATGCCAGCGGGCGGCCGCACCTGCTGTGGTGGGCCATCGGGTCGTTCGCGATGGGCACGGGCATCTGGTCGATGCACTTCGTCGGCATGCTGGGCTTCTCGCTGCCGATCGCGCTCGGCTTCTCGGGCTCGACGACGCTGACCTCCTGGGTGGCCGGTGTCACAGCATCCGGCATCGCGCTGTGGGTGGCCGGCGAGGCGGACTACAGCCTGCGGCGCATCGCCATCGCTTCCGTGGCCATGGCGGTCGGCATCTGCGGCATGCACTACATCGGCATGGCCGCGCTCGACATGTCGCCGCCCATCGTCTGGCACCTGCCGACGGTGGGCCTCTCGCTGCTGATCGGCCTGGTGGCCTCCGCGGCGGCGTTGCTGATCTTCAAGTTCCTCGGTGACATCCACAACACCCACCGCGTGGCCTTCCAGCTGCTGGCCGCGCTGGTCATGGGCATTGCGATCTGCGGCATGCACTACACGGGCATGGCGGCGGCGAACTTTCCGGCCGATTCGGTGTGCCGCAGCGCCAACGCGCTGTACGGCGCCGACCTCACCGCGATCGTCGTGCTGGCGTCGGGCGTGCTGCTGCTGGGCACGCTCTTCACCTCGATCCTGGAATCGCGCCTGCAGCTGGTGGCCAAGCGGCTGTCGAGCTCGCTCGAAGAGGCCAACGCCGAGCTCACGCAGGCCAACCGCGAGCTGCAGAAGCGCGCGTTCACCGATGCGCTGACCGGCCTGCCCAACCGCGTGCTGTTCGAAGACCGCCTGCGGCACGCGCTGCTGCGCATGGAGCGGGCCAACCAGCTGCAGGTGGAAGAGCGCATTGCCGTGCTCTTCGTCGACCTCGACGGCTTCAAGCCCATCAATGATTCCTTCGGTCATGCAGCGGGCGACCAGATCCTGCGTGCCGCCGCGCACCGGCTGAGCCAGACGACGCGAAACAGCGACACGGTCGCGCGCATCGGCGGCGACGAATTCCTGCTGCTGCTCGAAGGCGTGCGCGACCGCGCCGAATGCGCGCAGGCCGCCAACCGCGTGCTGCGCACGCTCACCGAGCCTTTCAATGTGGCGGGCAAGCAGATCCAGATCGCATGCTCCATCGGCATCGTGCTGCATCCGGAGGAGGGCGAGCCCGGCAAGCTCGTGGCCAACGCCGATGCCGCCATGTACGAGGCCAAGCGCGCGGGCGGCGGCAACTACGTGATGTTCGAGTCGCACATGGGTGCCGACGCGGCCAAGCAGCTGCAGCTGCAAAGCGACCTGCGCCGGGCCGTGGAGCTCAAGCAGTTCGAGCTTTACTACCAGCCGAAGATCAACGTCGCGGGCGGCGGCCTGAGCGGTGTCGAGGCGCTGGTGCGCTGGAACCACCCGCAGCACGGCCTGGTCGGTCCCGCCGAGTTCATCGGGCTGGCCGAGCGCTTCGGCCTCATCGTGCGCCTGGGCGACTGGATCCTCGACGAAGCCTGCCGCCAGATCGCGCAGTGGCGCACGCAAGGCACGTGGATGTGCGTGGCCGTGAACCTGTCGGTCATGCAGCTGCGCGAGATCGACTTCGTGGCGCGCGTCGAGCAGGCGCTCGCCAGGCACGACGTGCCGGCGTCCTTGCTGCTGTGCGAGATCACCGAATCGGTGGCCATGGAAGACATCAAGGCGACGCAGCGCACCTTCGAAGGGCTGGCGCGGGTCGGCGTGTTCCTGTCGATCGACGACTTCGGCACCGGTTATTCCAGCCTGAGCCATCTGCGCAAGCTGCCGGCGCGGCAGGTGAAGATCGACCGCAGCTTCGTGCAGGACCTCGAGTCCAAGGAAGATGCGCGCGCCGTGGTGGACGCGGTCATCCGCCTGGCCCATGCGCTGGGGCTGAGCGTGGTGGCCGAGGGCGTCGAGAACGAGGCGCAGCGCGACATCCTGCTGGAAATGGGATGCGACGAACTGCAGGGCTTTCTGTTCTCGCACCCGCTGCCGGCAGGGGACCTGTTGGCGTGGTTCGCGAAGCGCGAAGCCGATGAAGCCGATGAAGCCGATGAAGCCGGCGAGGGCGGCGAGCCCGCGAGCAACTGAGCAACCAGCAATTGAGCGCCGCTCGCCGGCCTCAGGCCGGCCACCAGTACCTTTGCGCATAGACCACCGTCATCACCACGCCCGACACGATGACGAAGCCGCGCACGAACGCCGGTGACAGCACGCGAATCAGCCGGCCGCCCGCATAACCTCCGGCCAGTGCGCCCGCGAGCATGACCAGCGTCTCGCGCCATTCGACGACGCCCCTGGCAATGAAGATCGCCATGGCCGCAGCGCTGACGCAGGTGGCCAGCAAATTCTTCAGCACCTTCACGGCGCGGATGTCGTTGGGTTCGGTGATGGCCAGCACCGCCGTGAGGATCACGCCCAGCCCCGCACCGAAGAAGCCGCCGTACACCGAGGCCGCCGCGAGCACGAGCGCACCGCGCGTGGCCCTCGGTTTCGCACCGGCCGGCGCACGGCGCTGCGCCCAGGCCTGGATGCGCGGCGCGAACGCGAAGAGCAGGGTGGCGAAGGCGATCAGCGCCGGCACCGGCAGCACGAAGAGCCGGGCCGGCAAGACCAGCAGCAAGGCCGCGCCGATCGCGCCGCCGGCCAGTGCCGCCGCCGAAAGCAACAGCAGCCGCGCGTCGGCGGCGGGGAGCTTCTGCCGGTCGGCGCAGGCCGCGATGAAGTGACCCGGAAAGATCGCCACCGCGTTGGACGCGTTGGCAATCACGGGCGGCAGGCCTGCCGCCAGCATCGCGGGAAAGGTGATCAGGGTCGCGCCGCCCGCCACCGCGTTGACGATGCCACCCAGAAAGCCCGCGCCCACCAGCAACGCGCCGATCCATCCATCCATGCAGAACGCTCCAGAGTCCGTGTCGATGGCGCGGGACTCTAGGGCGCTTGCCCGGCGGCGTCTGGAACGAATGTGATCAGCGCCTCCAGCGCCTTCAGCGCATCTGCTGGCGGTAGCGTGCGGGCGTGGTGCCGAAGGTGCGCCGGAACAGCCGGCCGAAGTGGCTCTGGTCCGCAAAGCCCGACGCCGCGGCGATCTCCGCGATGGGTTCGCTGCCGCGCAGTTGCCGCCTCGCTTCGTTCAGCCGGCGCAGGGTGCGGTAGTCGCGCGGCGGCAGGCCCATGGCACGGGTGAAGGCGCGGCTGAACGCTTCACGCGTCATGCCTTGGCGGCGCGCGACGTCGGCCACACGGGCGTCCGGCGCCACGGCGGCGGCGAGCGCGCTGCCTTGCGCATGCGAATCGGGCCGGGCCATCGCAACGGCACGCTCCACCGCCTCCATCAGCCGGTCGATTCGCAGCGGGCCCACGGCATTCCAGCCCTCCGGAAGCGCCAGCACGGCCGCATGGCGCGGCCGGCACGCCGTCTGCCGCAGGTAGACGTTCATGCAGCGGTTGTCCGCATCGCCCACCGTCACGCTGGCATGCGGGCACCCGGCGGGTATCACGACCAGCTGCCCGGCCGCGGCGCGCAGCACGCGGCCCTCGACCTCGAATGCACGCGCGCCCGAGATGACCAGCGTGAGCTGCAGCTCGTCATGAAAATGCGCGTGCAGCCCGGGCGCGGGGAGGCCGCTCCAGTGAGCGACCTCGATCTGCGAGTCCGGCGACAGGCGCGCGTACGACCACGAGGCGCCGGTATCGCGCACCGGTCAGGCCTCGGGTGCGACCCTGCCCGGCAGTGCGGGCGGCGGCTCGTGCGCGCGAGATGCGTCGGAAGCATCGGCTTCGTGCGTCGCATCGGCGCCTTCTTCCTTCTTGTGCCGCGCCGCAATGGCCAGGTACATCGCCGGCACCACGAACAGCGTGAACAGCGTGCCGATCGACAGCCCGCTGAAGATCACGATGCCCATCGCCTTGCGGCCGGCGGCGCCCGCGCCCGAGGCGATCACCAGCGGCAGCACGCCGAACACCATGGCCGCCGTGGTCATCAGGATGGGCCGCAGCCGCGTGCCCGCCGCCTCGACGATCGCGTCCAGCTTGCTCAGCCCCTGCTTCTGCAGCCGGTTGGCCACCTCGACGATCAGGATGCCGTGCTTGCTGATGAGGCCCATCAGCGTCACCAGCCCCACCTGCGTGTAGATGTTCATCGAGGCAAAGCCCCAGAAGATGAAGATCATGGCGCCGAACAGCGCGAGCGGCACCGACACCAGGATCACCACCGGGTCGCGGAAGCTCTCGAACTGCGCGGCCAGCGCCAGGAACACGATGATCAGCGCGAACAGGAAGGTGATGGCGAAGTTGCCCGACTCCTGCACGAACTGGCGCGACTGGCCCGAGTAGTCGACCGTGTAGCCGGTGGGCGCGAGCTGCTGCACCACGCCGCGCAGGTACTCCAGCGTCTCGCCTTGCGTGCCGCTGGGCACGCCCTGGATGGTCACGGAATTCAGCTGCTGGAAGTGGTTCACCGTCTCGGGCTGCACGGTGTACTTCAGGCTGGCCACGGTGCTGGCCGGCACCACGCCGTTGGGCGTCTTGATGTAGAAGTTCAGCACGTCCGACGGGTTGAGCCGGTCGACCTGCTGCACCTGCGGGATCACCTTGTACGAGCGCCCCGAGATCGAGAAGTAGTTGACGTAGCCGCCGCCCAGCGCCGCGCCCATCGCGTTGCCGACGTCCTGCTGGGTGATGCCCAGCGTGGCGATCTTGTCGCGGTCGACCACCACGGTGGCCTGCGGCAGGTCGATCTTCAGGTCGGCGTCGATGTAGTAGAACTTGCCGTCCGCGCGCGCCTTGTCCATGATCTGCTGCGCCAGCGTGTTCAGGTTCTCGAAGGGCTCGGTGGTCTTGATGACGAACTGCACCGGCAAGCCGGAGGCGCCCGGCAGCGCCGGGAACTGGAAGGCCACCACCTTGGCGCCGGCAATGCCGTTCCAGCGCTTTTGCAGGTCGGTCTGGATGTCGTGCGCGTTGCGCGTGCGCTGGTCCCAGGGCTTGAGCAGCACGCCGGCAATGCCCGCGTTGGTGCTGGGCACGCCGGTGAGCTGGAACAGCTGCTCGTACTCGGGCGTGTCGTGCGCCACCTTGAAGATCTGGTCCGCATAGGTCTGCATCTGGTCGATGGTGGCCGTGGGCGCGCCCACCACCTGCGACAGCACGATGCCCTGGTCTTCCTCGGGCGCGAGCTCCGACTTCGACATCTTGAACATCACGAACAGCAACGCGACCAGGATGACGCCCATGACGATCATCACCGGCCAGGTCTTCAGCACGCTGCGCAGGATGAGCTGGTAACGGTGGTGCACGCGCTCGAAGGTGCGCTCGATGGCCGCGGCGAACTTGCCGCTGTCCTGCTCGGGCTTGAAGAAGCGCGAGCACATCATGGGCGACAGCGTGAGCGCGACCACGCCCGACACCACCACCGAGCCCGCCAGGGTGAAGGCGAATTCGGTGAACAGCGAGCCCGTGAGCCCGCCCTGGAAGCCGATGGGCACGTACACCGCTACCAGCACCACGGTCATGGCCAGGATGGGCCCGCCCAGCTCGCGCGCGGCAAGCAATGACGCCTGCAGCGGCGACTTGCCCTCGCGCATGTGCCGGTCGACGTTCTCCACCACGATGATGGCGTCGTCCACCACCAGCCCGATCGCCAGCACCAGCGCCAGCAGCGTGAGCAGGTTGATGGAGTAGCCCAGCACCAGCATCACGAAGAAGGTGCCGATGAGCGACAGCGGCATGGCGATCACCGGCACCACCACCGCGCGGAAGCTGCCCAGGAACAGGTAGATCACGACCGTCACGATGACCAGCGCCTCGACCAGCGTCTTGATCACTTCGCTGATGGAGGTGTTGATGAAGTCGGTCGAGTCGTAGACGATCTTGCCGGTCAGGCCCGTGGGCAGCTGCGACTGGATGTCGGGGAACGCGGTGCGCACCTGCTTGGCCACGTCCAGGATGTTGGCCTCGGGCGCCACCTTGATGCCGATGAACACCGAGCGCACGCCGTTGAAGGCCACGTTGAAGTTGTAGTTCTCCGAGCCCAGCGTGACGTTGGCCACGTCCTGCAGCCGCACGATGGCGCCGTTGCTGCTCTTCACCGACAGCTGCTTGAACTCGTCCACGCTGTGCAGCGAGGTGCCGGCCGTGAGCGGCACGCTCACCATCTGGCCCTTGCTGGTGCCGATGGCCGCCAGGTAGTTGTTGGCGGCCAGCGCGGTGCTCACGTCGGTGGCGGTCACGCCGTAGGCGGCCATCTTCTGTGCGTCGAGCCAGGCGCGCAGCGCGAAGGTGCGCGCGCCCAGTATCTCGGCGGTCTGCACGCCGGCAATGGCGTTGAGCTTGGGCTGCACCACGCGCACCAGGAAGTCGGTCACGTTGTTGTTGGGCAGCGTGTCGCTGTAGAAGCCGATGTACATCGCGTCGGTGGTCTGGCCCGTGGCCACCGTGAGCACCGGCTGCTGCGCCTGCGGCGGCAGCTGGTTGCGTACCGAATTCACCTGCGTGTTGATCTCGGTCAGCGCGCGGTTGGAGTCGTAGTTCAGCCGCAGCGTGGCGGTGATGGTCGACACGCCCAGGCTGCTGGAAGAAGACAGGTAGTCGATGCCCTGCGCCTGCGACACGGCGGCTTCCAGCGGCTGGGTGATGAAGCCCGCGACCGTGGCCGCGTCCGCGCCGAAGTAGGTGGTGCTGATGGTGACCACGCCGTTCTCGGTCTTGGGGTACTGGTTGACCGGCAGGCCGGACAACGCACGCAACCCCAGCACCACGATCAGCAGGCTCACCACCATCGCCAGCACGGGCCGGCGGATGAAGATGTCGGTGAAGTTCATGCGCTCGGCCTCACTTTTCCTGCGGCTTCGGGTTGGCGTCGTTGGTGGGCTGGACGCTGTTGTCCACCGCCACCGGCGTGCCGTTCTTCAGCTTGTTCTGGCCGCTGCTGACCACCACCTGGCCGGCTTCCAGGCCCTTGACGATGGAGATCTGGTCGCCGCGCGTGGGGCCGGTTTCCACGAAGACCTGCTGGGCCACGAGCTGCGGCTTGCCGGAGGCGTCGGTGGCGGGCGCGGGAGCTGGCGTTCCAGGTGCCCCTGGCTTCGGCGGCTCGGCCTGCTTCACCACGTACACCGTCGAGCCGTACGGGTTGTAGGTCACGGCCGTGGACGGCAGCGTGAGCCGCTCCTGCGAGCCGCCGATGTCGATCTTCACGTTGGCGAACATGCCCGGCAGCAGCACCTGCTTGGCGTTGCCCACGGTGGCCTCGACCTGCACGTTGCGCGTGGCGGCATCGACCTTGGGGCTGATCGCGTTGATCTTTCCCGCGAAGGTCTGCCCCGGGAAGGTGTCGACCGACAGGTTCACCACCTGGCCCACCTCCAGCCCCGCGAGCTGCTGCTGCGGCAGCGAGAAGTCGACGTAGATCGGGTCGAGCGTCTGCAGCGTGACCAGCTTGTCGCCCGCGTTCACGTACTGGCCCGGGTTCAGGCCCGAGATGCCCAGGCGGCCCGAGAAGGGCGCGCGGATCGACTTCTTCGCGACCACCGCGGCCTGCTGCTCGACCTGCGCGCGCTTGGCCTTCAGGTCGTTGGTGTCGGCGTCGATCTGTGCCTGGCTCACGGCCTGCACCGCGAGCTGCGCCTGGTCGCGCTTGAGCACGGTGGCGGCCTGCGCGGCGGCGGCTTCGGCGGCGTGCAGCAGCGCGATGTCGGAGTCGGCGTTGAGCTCGACCAGCAGCGCGCCGGCCTTCACGTCCTGCCCCGACTTGAAGTGCACGCCGCGCACCAGCCCGGCCACTTCGGTGCTGAGGTCGGCGCCGCGCACCGGGTTCAGCGTGCCGACGGCCGTGAACTGCGACTGCCACTGCATCTTCTGCACCTCGACCGTCGACACGGTCTGCGCGCCCGGCTTGGGCACGGCCGCGATGAGGGCGCGGATCTGCAGGAACTTGCCGAGCGCGAGCGCGGCGATCAGCAGCAGCACGCAGCCGATCATGATGATCATTCTCCGGGTCATAGGTAGGCTTTTCTTGGAGTTATGGAGGTGTTCAGTTCTTGGCCGCGGCCTGTTCGGGCTGTGCGGCCTGTACCGGCTGTGCAGGCTGGCCCGGTGCAATCGCCGCGTTGGCCAGCTCGCCGCGGTTCCACCAGCCGCCGCCCAGCGCCTGGAAGAGGGCGGCCGTGTCGGCATAGCGCGCGGCCTGCGCCTGCACCAGCGCCGTGTGCGTCTGCAGCCAGGCCTGCTGCGCGGTCAGCAGCGTGACGTAGCTCACCGCACCGGCGCGGAACTGCGCGGTCGAAAGGTCGAGCGACTGCCGGGCCAGCGATTCGGCCGTGGCCTGGTTCTGCAGCGCGACGGCGTCGAGCTCGAGTGCACGCAGCGCGTCGGCCACGTTCTGGAACGCGCCCAGCACCGTGTTGCGGTACTGCGCCGCGGCCGAGTCGTAGGCCGCGACCGCCGCGCGCTGTTGCGCGCGCAGCGCACCGCCGTTGAACAGCGGCTGCGTGAGGCCGGCGCCGATGTTCCACAGCGTCGTCGGCCCCGTGAACAGGTCGCGCGCACGCAGCGAGGTGTTGCCGTAGCTGCCGCTCAGCTGGATCTGCGGATACAGGTTGGCCGTGGCCACGCCCACCGCCGCGCTGGCCTGGTGCAGCTGCGCCTCGCTGGCGCGCACGTCGGGCCGCTGGCGGGCGAGCTCCGAAGGCAACGACAGCGGCAGCGCCTCGGGCAGCGAGAGGCTCGCCAGGTCGAACTCGGGCAGGCCGGCTTCGGACGGCAGGCGGCCCGCGAACACGGCGAGCTGGTGGCGCGTCTGCGCCAACGCCTTCTCGATGGGTGGCAGCGTGGCCGTGGTCTGCGCGACCTGCGTGCGCTGCTGCAGCACGATCGACTTGGGAATGGCGCCGGTGTCGAACTGCTTTTCGATCACGCCGAGCTGGTCGCTCTGCGCCTGCAGCACTTCACGCGCGGCCTGCAGCTGCGCGCGCAGCGAGGCCTCGCGGATGGCCGTGGTCACGAGGTTGGAGGTGAGCGTGAGGTACACCGCCTCGACCTGGTAGCGCTGCGCTTCCACCGCGGCCTGCGCGCCTTCGATCTGCCGGCGCGAGCCGCCGAACACGTCGAGGTTGTAGCTGACGTTGACCGACGCGTTGTACAGCGTGAGCAGCTGCCCGCCCGGCACCCGCGAGCTGACCTCCGATGCACGCTCGCGCTGCGCGCCCAGCTGCGCGGAGACCTGCGGCCACAGCAGGTTGCCCGACTTCGCGTCGTAGGTGGCCTCGGCCTGGCGCAGCGCGGCCTGCGCGGACGCGAGCGTGGGGCTTTGCGCGAGCGAGGCGCGAATGAGCCGGTCCAGCGGCTCGGAATGGAACACGTCCCACCACTGCGCGGGAATGTCGCGGCCCGGCAGCAGCTCCTGCGACTGGCCGCCCGGCACGTCCGACTTTGCGGTGCGCGCGGGCATGGGGGCGGGCGTGTAGTCGGCGCCTTGCGCGGCGGCCGGCTGGTCGGGTGTCTTGAAATCGGGGCCCACCGCGCAGGCGCCGAGCAGCAGGGTTGCGCCCAGCACGGCGCCGTGGATCGCGGCTTGCGCGGGCCCCCTGTTTCGCTGGCGCGCGGGGGCCGCGCGCGGTGAAAAGGGGGAGTTCGCCAGCGCAGTTGGGTGTCGATTTGGCATGGGGCAGCGTTGTACACCCGGAAGGGCCCGAGTGCCTGAGTTGTTTCTGAATGTCGTCGCGCTGGCGCGCTTTCGCGAACGAAATGCGACGAAATCTGTGCCGCATGGCGCGAAATGCAGGGGCACGCCGCCAAGCGCGGCCGGGTTTTCCTTCAGACCGCCGCCGAATCTGTTTCGCGCGGGCTCCCGTATTGATCGCAACCGACGCCATTTCGCAGCGGTTCATTCATCCACAGGAGCATTTCCATGCAACGCCAACTTCATCGCATCGCCGCCGTCTCCCTCGCTCTCGCGCTGTCCGCCGGGGCCTGCTCGGCCCTCGCGGCCTCCGTCATGGTGGGCGGCGCGCCGATGCTGCCGACCAAGGACATCATCGACAACGCCGTGAATTCCAAGGACCACACCACGCTGGTCGCCGCCGTGAAGGCCGCGGGGCTGGTCGACACGCTCAAGGGCCCGGGCCCGTTCACCGTGTTCGCGCCGACCAACGCGGCCTTTGCCGCGCTGCCGGCCGGCACGGTCGACACCCTGCTCAAGCCCGAGAGCAAGGACGCCCTGACCGGCGTGCTGACTTACCACGTGGTGCCCGGCAAGCTCGACGCGGCCGCGCTCAAGAAGGAGATCAAGGCGGGCAAGGGCTCGGCCGAACTGAAGACCGTCGCCGGCGGCACGCTGGTGGCCAAGGAGAAGGGCGGCAAGATCATGATCACCGACGAGAAGGGCGGCACCGCGACGGTGACGATTCCCAACGTGTACCAGTCCAACGGCGTGATCCACGTGGTCAACAAGGTGCTGCTGCCCAAGTGACCCGGTGACCGATCTCCTCCAGGTCGCAGGCAAAAAAAAGCCCGCACGAGGCGGGCTTGAAGGTGACCTGCTGGAGGAGGGAGGATCAGAGGATGCAGGCCACAGGGAGAGACATGAATATCTCTCACGAACCTGCACGCAACCTGACCTCGCCGAATGTCTTTCTGAAAAGACGAGCGGCCTTCAGTCCTCGTCTTCCCATTTGCCCACGACGGTGCCCAGCACGGTGAACGCCAGGCGTATCGGCTCGTGCTTCAGGTTGAGCGGCAGCAGCCAGCGCCGTCCGTCCTCGTTCTTGAACACCTTGCACGTGACCTCGCCCGTTTCGTCGATGCGGGCGATCACGCGCTCGCCGTCGTCGGGCGTCTTCAGTTGCGTGTCGACGAAGACGATCGAGCCTGCGCGGTAGCTTTTCAGGAAGCCGCTGTCGGCCGTCATGCTGTCGCCGCGGATGCGCAGCGCGTAGGTGTCCAGGCTGTGGTGCGCGATGCATGGAATCCACTGCTCGGGCTGGGTCTGCTGCGAGGCCGTGCGGTCCTGCCAGGCGGCGGCTTCTTCCCAGGTGATGAGCGGCACGGTGTTGGGCGTGCGCGGATTGAACGAAGGCCCCATGGGCGGAAAGTGCAGCACGCGGTAGCTGCCGTGCGGTTCCTTGGCGCTGTCGTGCGCCAGCCGCAGGTGGCTTTCTCCCGGTGCCGGGCCGTCCCCGGTGTCGAGCCAGTTCGGATCGACGCGGTAGACGCGGGCCAGTGCCAGCACGCTCATCGATCGCGTGGTGTCCCCCCGTTCGATCTTCGAGATGCTCGATTGCTTGACGCCGGAGGCTGCTTCAGCCTGCTTCTGCGTCATCTTCGCGAATTTTCGCGCTGCTTTGGCGCGTGTCCCTATGCTCTCCATCGGTCGCATTTAAGCCCAGATGAATATTATAAAGAGACTTTAGAATATTAAAAAAGGGGAGTGATCTATGAAGCCACGCGAGTTGGTGCTGGCGCTGAGGGCCATGGGGCTCACGCAGAAGCAGATCGAGAAAAAAACGGGCATTCCGCAGCCGACGGTCAGCAAGATCGGCCTCGGGCGGGTTGCCGACGTGATGTCGCGCCACTACGTGGCGCTGCTCACGGCCTACGAGGAGCAGGTGAGGGAGGCCGCGATGCGCCCGGCACCGCTGCTCGGCAGTCCACCGTCCCATGACTGACGTGTGCCGCGCCGCGCCTCGCGCAGCCTGTGGCTCGACCGCGCCCTGTGCGCGGTGCTGGCGCTGCTGTCGGTTGCGGCGCTGACCTTCGGGCTGGTGGCGTCGTCGCCGGCGATGGCCGGGGTGGGCTGCTTCGGGCTGGTGTGCGCCGGGTGGGCCGCGCAGGTGCTGTTCGACCGCGAGGCGCTCAGGCGCTCGGCGGCGGTGCGTGCGGCGATCCGTGCGGCGATCCGCAAGGGTTCGCGTCGGTCCGGCAGGTCAGGGCGGTTCTAGGGCCAGCGTGGTGCTCACGCGCACGCAGTCCTTGATGTGCTGCTCGCCCAGCGCCCGCAAGGCTGCGTAGCCGAGCGCGGCCGACACCAGTTGCCCCGCAATGGGCACGTACTTGGTCGCCTGCTTGGCGGTGAGGCGCACGCCCGCGTGCTTGGCCAGGCGGATCAGCAGGTCGCGCGTGACGATGCGGCCCACCAGCAGGGCGCCCAGCGTGGTGGCCGCCTTCTGGATGCGCTCGCGCTGGTGCGGCGCGAGCTTTTCGACTTGCGTGACCGAGAGGCCGAACTCCGCGCTGATCTGCGGCACCAGGCGCGAGAGCAGCGCCGCGTCGGCCATCCAGTCGACGCCGGGCAGGGGCACGGCGCTGGCGGCCGCGGCGATCAGCGCCTTGCGCGTGATGAGCTTGCGGCTGCGGTGCACGGCGGCGACGAGCTTTTCGTCACCCCGGGCCAGGTCGATGGCGGACGGCATCCGGTGCCCCTTTCAGGTTTCGCGTTGTCAGGCCGCGAGCGCTTCCAGCTGGTCCGACAGGGCCAGCCAGCGCTCCTCGAGGCGGCCGATTTCGTCGTTCAGCGCCTTCAGCCGCTTGCCGGCATCGGCAATCTCGGCGGCGGGCAGCGGCTGGCTCATGCGGGCCTCGAGCGCGGTGCGCTCGGTGCTGGCGGCGGCCATGCGTTCGTCGATCTGGGCGATCTCGCGCTTGATCGGCTTGGCCTGTTCGCTGCGCTGCTGGCGCTCCTGGGCGTCCTGCTTGCGCTGCTGCGGAACGGCCGGGGCCGCGACCGGTGCGGCGGCCGCGGTGGCGGCTTCGCGCACCGCCACCTTGGCTTCTTCGCGCAGGCGCTTGGCCTCGTCCAGCAGGTAGCGCTGGTAGTCGTCCAGGTCGCCGTCGAAGTCCGCGACCACGCCGCGGCCCACGAGCCAGAACTCGTCGCACACCGAGCGCAACAGCGCGCGGTCGTGGCTCACCAGCATCAGCGTGCCTTCGAACTCGTTCAGCGCCACGGCCAGGGCCTCGCGGGTGGCGAGGTCCAGGTGGTTGGTGGGCTCGTCCAGCAGCAGCAGGTTGGGGCGCTGCCACACCATCATGGCGAGCACGAGGCGGGCCTTTTCGCCGCCGCTCATGGTGCCCACGGGCTGCTTGACCATGTCGCCGCTGAAGTTGAAGCTGCCCAGGAAGCCGCGCAGCGCCTGCTCGCCGGTGGCTTCCTTCGCGTTGCTGCCCAGCTCGCGCGCCATGCGCACCATGTGTTCGAGCGGGTTGTCCTGCGGGCGCAGCACGTCGAGTTCCTGCTGCGCGAAGTAGCCGATGTTCAGGCCCTTGCCCTCGGTGACTTCGCCTGCCAGCGCGCCCATTTCGCGCGCAATGGTCTTCACCAGCGTCGACTTGCCCTGGCCGTTGGCGCCCAGGATGCCGATGCGCTGGCCCGCCAGCACCGAGCGGCTCACGCCGCGCAGGATGGTCTTGGGCGCCGCGTCTTCGCTCTCGCCCGACGCCTGGTAGCCGAAGCTCGCGTTGCTGATCGACAGCATCGGGTTGGGGATGTTGCCCGGTTCCTTGAACTCGAAGGTGAAGTCGGCCTCCGCCAGCAGCGGCGCCACCTTCTCCATGCGCTCCAGCGCCTTCACGCGGCTTTGCGCCTGCTTGGCCTTGCTGGCCTTGGCCTTGAAGCGGTCGATGAACTTCTGCAGGTGGGCGATCTTGTCCTGCTGCTTGCTGAAGGCCACCTGCTGCTGCTCCATCTGCAGCGCGCGCATGTCCTCGAACTTGCTGTAGTTGCCGCCGTAGCGCGTGAGCTGGGCGTTGGCGATGTGCAGGGTCACGTCGGTCACGGCATCGAGAAACTCGCGGTCGTGGCTGATGACGATCATGGTGCCTTCGTACTTCTGCAGCCAGGCTTCGAGCCACACCAGCGCGTCCAGGTCCAAGTGGTTGGTGGGTTCGTCCAGCAGCAGCAGGTCGCTCGGGCACATCAGGGCGCGGGCCAGTTGCAGGCGCATGCGCCAGCCGCCGGAGAAGCTGTTCACGGGCTCGTCGAGCTCGTGCGACTTGAAGCCCAGGCCCAGGATGAGCGCCTGTGCGCGGGGCACCGCGTCGTGCTCGCCGGCATCGGCCAGGTCGGTGTAGGCGTGTGCCAGTTCCATGCCGATGTCGGCGTCTTCCGGGTTGGCTTCGTAGGCGGTCTCGATGGCCGCCAGCGTGGCGCGCAGCTCGGTCAGGCGGGTGTCGCCGCCCACCACGAAATCGGTGGCCGAGTCGTCGGTTTCGGGCATGTCCTGCGCCACCTGCGCCATGCGCCACTGCTTGGGCACATAGAAGTCGCCGCCGTCTTCGTGCAGCGAGCCATTGAAGAGCGCGAACAGCGAGGACTTGCCGGCGCCGTTGCGCCCCACGAGGCCGACCTTTTCGCCGGGGTTGAGGTTGACGGTGGCGCCGTCGAGGAGTTTCTTGGCACTGCGGCGAAGAATGACGTTTTTGAGAGTGATCATGAAAGAGGAACCGTAGGAGGGATTATCCCGCCCGGCCCTTTCGGTACGGCAAAAAGGGACAAAGAGGGGCAAAGGCGCGGGGATATCGCCTGGAAACCGGGGATCGCAGCCATTGGCTGCGCGAAAGCGGCGGAAGAAGGCTTGGGGGGCTTGGACCGGCGCCGCTAACGCGCGCCGGCGCCAGCCACCAACTCGGCCAGGGCGCTGCGGGTCACAAGCAAGACCTGGTCCTCGCCCGCCGAGGTTTCGAGCCAGACCACCTCGAGCTGCGGAAACGCCGCCTCGAAATAGTCGCGCTCGTTGCCGATTTCCAGCACCAGCACGGCGCGTTCGCTCATGCGCGCTGGCGCGTCGGCGAACAGCTGGCGCACGAAGTCCATGCCGTCGGTGCCGCCGGCCAGCGCCAGTTCAGGCTCGGCGCGGTATTCGGCGGGCAGGGCGGCCATGCTCTCGCTGTTCACGTAGGGCGGGTTGCACAGCACCAGGTCGTAGGGGCCGGGCACGTTGTTCAGGCCGTCCGATTCGATCAGCGTGACGCGCGCGTCCAGCTCATGGCGCGTGACGTTGATGGCCGCCACCTCGAGCGCTTCGACCGACAGGTCGGCCGCGTCCACCGTCACGTCGGGGTAGGTGAGCGCCGCCAGCACCGCGAGGCTGCCGTTGCCGGTGCACAGGTCGAGCACGCGCTGCGTGTGTTCGCCCAGCCAGTAGTCGATGCTGCCGTCGGCAATCAGCTCGGCGATGAAGCTGCGCGGCACGATGGCGCGCTCGTCCACGTAGAACGCAACGCCCTGCAGCCAGGCCTCCTTGGTGAGGTAGGCCGCGGGCTTGCGCGTGGCGATGCGTTCGTCGACGAGCGCGGCCACCTTGGCGGCGTCGGCGGGCGCCACGGCCGTGTCGGCCACGGCGTCGATGTCGTCCAGCGGCAGCTTCAGGCGCCACAGCACCAGCCAGGCGGCTTCGTCGAAGGCGTTGGCCGTACCATGGCCGAAGGCCACGCCGGCGTCTGTCAGCCGCTTGGCGCCGGCCTCGATGAGTTCGATGACGGTGCTCATGCGGCGAGCGCAGCGTTCAACTGCTTGAGGGTGCGCACGTAGATGTTCTTCAGCGTCTCGATCTCGGCCACGTCGATGTGCTCGTCGATCTTGTGGATGCTGGCATTCACCGGGCCGAGCTCGACCACCTGCTTGCAGATCTTGGCGATGAAGCGCGCGTCGCTGGTGCCGCCGCTGGTCGACAGCTCGGTCTCGATGCCGGTTTCCTCGCGGATCGCGCCCTGCACGGCCGTGACCAGCTCGCCTGGCGTCGTGAGGAAGGGCAGGCCGCCGATGGTCCAGGCCAGCGTGTACTCGACCTGGTGCGCGTCGAGCACGGCATGCACGCGCTGCTGCAGCGACTCGGGCGTCGATTCGGTCGAGAAGCGGAAGTTGAAGTCGATCACCGCACTGCCCGGGATCACGTTGCTCGCGCCGGTGCCCGAGTGGAAATTGCTGATCTGCCAGCTGGTCGGCTGGAAGTAGGCGTTGCCCGCGTCCCAGCCGCCGGCGGTGTTCAGCGCCACCAGTTCGGCCAGCGCGGGCGCCACCGAATGCACCGGGTTCTTCGCCAGGTGCGGGTAGGCGATGTGGCCCTGCACGCCCTTGACCGTGAGCTTGCCGCTCATGGTGCCGCGGCGGCCGTTCTTGATCATGTCGCCGCAGCGCTCCACCGCGGTGGGCTCGCCGACGATGCAGTAGTCGACCACCTCGCCGCGCGCGGCCAGTGCGTTGCACACGATGACGGTGCCGTCGACGCCGGGGCCTTCCTCGTCGCTGGTGAGCAGCAGCGCCAGCGTGAGCTGCGGGTCGGGCTCGGCCTGCAAGAATTCTTCGATCGACACGACGAACGCCGCCACCGAGGTCTTCATGTCGCAGGCGCCGCGGCCGTAGAGCTTGCCGTCGCGGTGCGTGGGGGTGAAGGGGTGGCTGGTCCACTGCTCGACGGGGCCGGTGGGCACGACGTCGGTGTGGCCGGCGAACACCAGCGTCCTGGTGGGCTTGGCGCTTTGGCCAGCCGAGGGGCGGCGCACCGCCCACAGGTTGGTCACGCGAAAGTCGGCCGGGCCGCTCTCGATGGTTTCCAGCGTGAAGCCCAGTTGCGCCAGACGCTCGCCGAGGATCTGCTGGCAGCCCGCGTCGTCAGGCGTGACGGAAGGGCGCGAGATGAGTTGTTCGGCGAGCTGGAGCGTACGGGACATCGAAAAAGGCCGGCTGGGGCCGGCAATGAGAGCTGGGGTCAGAACTTCACGTCGAGCGTGATGTCGGTGAAGGTGGGTTCGTCGAACTGGTCCGTCAGCTGACGGTCGTCGACCTGCTGCTTGGGCGCCGCGCGGTTCTGCAGGCGCCACATCAGGTTGGTGGGGGAGTCGGCTTGCGCCAGGCCTTCCTCGCGGCTCACGCGCTCCTCGGTGACGAGGCGGGCAATGTCTTCCTCGAAGGTCTGCGAGCCTTCGGCCATCGACTTTTCCATGGCTTCCTTGACGCCTGAGAAGTCGCCCTTCTCGATCAGCTCGGCCACCAGCGCGGTGTTGAGCATGACTTCGAGCGCCGGCACGCGCGAGCCGACCGGCGTGCGCAGCAGGCGCTGCGACACGATGGCGCGCAGCGCGCCGCCCAGGTCGCCCAGCAGCGTGGGACGCACCTCGACGGGGTAGAAGCTCAGGATGCGGTTCAGCGCGCGGTAGCTGTTGTTGGCGTGCAGCGTGGCCACGCACAGGTGGCCCGACTGCGCATACGCGATGGCGGCGGACATGGTGTCGCGGTCGCGGATTTCGCCGATCTGGATCACGTCGGGCGCCTGGCGCAGCGCGTTCTTCAGCGCCGTCTGCAGCGAGACGGTGTCGCTGCCCACGTCGCGCTGGTTCACCACCGACTTCTTGTTGGTGTAGGTGAACTCGATCGGTTCCTCGACGGTGAGGATGTGGCCGCTGGCGTGCTCGTTGCGGTAGTCGATCATCGAGGCCAGCGTGGTGGTCTTGCCGGCGCCGGTGGCGCCCACCATCAGGATCAGCCCGCGCTTTTCCATGATGAGCGTCTTCAGGATGTCGGGCAGGTTCAGCTCCGCGAAGCTCGGGATGGTGGAGGCGATGTGCCGCACCACCACCGCGTAGCTGCCGCGCTGGCGCATGGCGCTCACGCGGTAGTTGCCGGCGCCTTCGAGGGCGACGGCCATGTTCAGTTCGCCCGTGCTTTCCAGTTCCTGGATGCGCTCTGCGGGCACCACTTCGGACAGCAGCGCCAGCGGCGCCGAGGCGGGCAGCACCTGCGCGTTGATGGGCACGCAGTTGCCGTTGATGCGGATCAGCACCGGGGAGTGCGCAGAGAGGTAGATGTCGGAGGCCTTGCGCTCGGCCATCAAACGAAGAATTCGCTCCATCATGTTCATCTGACTCTCTCCTCGGGTGCTGTTGTTTTCTTCAAGGGAACAGGCACGGTCCCGCGAGGGACCGGCGGGATCAGTCGCGCAGCAGGTCGTTCAGCGAGGTGGTCGAACGCGTCTTGGCGTCGACCTTCTTCATGATGATGGCTGCGTAGGTGTTGTACTTGCCGCCCGGCTTGGGCAGCGTGCCGGCCACGACCACCGAGCCCGCGGGCACGCGGCCGTACATGACGGTGTCGGTGGCGCGGTCGTAGATGGGGGTGCTCTGGCCGATGAAGACGCCCATCGACAGCACCGAGTTCTCTTCGATCACCACGCCTTCGACCACTTCCGAGCGCGCGCCGATGAAGCAGTTGTCCTCGATGATGGTGGGGCCGGCCTGCAGCGGCTCGAGCACGCCGCCGATGCCGACGCCGCCCGACAGGTGCACGTTGGCGCCGATCTGCGCGCACGAGCCCACGGTGGCCCAGGTGTCGACCATGGTGCCTTCGCCCACGTAGGCGCCGATGTTCACGTACGAGGGCATCAGGATCGCGCCCTTGGCGATGAAGCTGCCGCGGCGGGCCACGGCCGGCGGCACGATGCGCACGCCCGATTCCTTCAGCTCGTTGGCCGACAGGTGCGAGAACTTGGTCGGCACCTTGTCGTAGAAGCCGAGCGAGCCGGCCTGCATCTGCTCGTTGTCCTTCAGGCGGAACGACAGCAGCACGGCCTTCTTGATCCACTGGTGCACCGTCCACTGGCCCACGCTCTCGCGGGTGGCCACGCGCAGCTTGCCGTTGTTGAGCTCGGTGATCACGTGCTCGACGGCGTCGCGCACTTCGGCGGGCGCGGCGGCGGGCGAGATGTTGGCGCGGTCTTCCCACGCGGCGTCGATGATTTGTTGCAGTTGCTGGGTCATGGAGAAAGTCTCGGGTGAAAAATGGGTGCGCTCGGCTGCGGGCGCGGCGGGTTCACGGCACGGCGGCCGCAAGGGGTCCAATGGGTCGTTACCGGCCGTCCTTGACGAAGCGGACGATGCGCTCGGCGGCCTCCACGCACTCGGCCGTCTCGGCCACCAGCGCCATGCGGATGCGGCCCCGGCCGGGGTTGGCGCTGTGGGAGGTGTCGCGCGCCAGATAGCTGCCCGGCAGGACCGTGACATTGTATTGAGCGTAGAGCGCGCGGGCGAAGGCTTCGTCGTCGCCAGCCCACACTTCGGGCACGCCGGCCCAGAGGTAGAAACTGGCGTCGGGCAGGCGCACGTCGAGCACCGGTTCGAGCAGCGGCGTGACGGCCGCGAACTTGGCGCGGTACATGGCGCGGTTCTCGACCACGTGGGCCTCGTCGCCCCAGGCCGCGATGCTGGCCGCGCCCACGGTGCCGCTCATGGCGCTGCCGTGGTAGGTGCGGTAGAGCAGAAACTTCTTGATGATGGCCGCGTCGCCCGCCACGAAGCCGCTGCGCAGGCCGGGCACGTTGCTGCGCTTGGACAGCGAGGTCAGCGCGATCAGGTTCCTGAAGTCGGGCCGGCCGAGCTTCACCGAGGCCTCCAGGCCGCTGAGCGGGGGCTCTTCGCGGAAGTAGATCTCGCTGTAGCACTCGTCGGCCGCGATCACGAAGCCGTGGCGGTCCGACAGCGCGAACAGCTTGCGCCACTCGTCCAGCGACATGACGGCGCCCGTCGGGTTGCCCGGCGAGCACACGAACACCAGCTGCGTGCGGGCCCACACGGCCTCGGGCACGCTGTCCCAGTCGACCGCGAAGTTGCGCGCCGGCACGCTGGGCACGTAGTACGGCTCGGCGCCCGAGAGCAGGGCGGCACCCTCGTAGATTTGATAGAACGGGTTGGGCGAGATCACCACCGGCGGCGGCGACACGGTCGGGTCGATCACCGTCTGCGCCAGCGAGAACAGCGCCTCGCGCGAGCCGTTGACCGGCAGCACCTGCGTGGCCGGGTCGAGCGCGAGGCTGTAGCGGGTCTGCAGCCAGTCGGTGAAGGCCGTGCGCAGTTTCAGGTCGCCGGCAGTGGCCGGATAGGCGGCCAGCGCGCCGAGGCTGGCGCTCAGGGCTTCCTTGATGAACGCGGGCGTCGCGTGCTTGGGTTCGCCGATGCCCAGGCTGATGGCGGGGAGCTCTGGGTTGGGCGTGACGCCCGCGAACAGTTGCTTCAGCCGCTCGAAGGGATAGGGCTGCAACCTGGAAAGCAAGGGATTCATGCCCGGGATTATCGGCGACGGGGTGGCCGCCCCGTGACGCCGGGGACTCATGACGCTTGCGCCAGCGTGTCGATGGTCCGGTCGACCAGCGCCCGCAGCCGCGCAAGGCGCCGCAGGTCGCGGTGATAGCCCAGCCACACGTCGCGTCCCGGGGGCGGTTCGCCGAGGTCCACGCGCTCGATGCCGGGCGTCTGCTCGCCCAGCGCCAGGGGCAGCACGGCCAGGCCGATTCCGGCGGCGCACAGCCGGGCCTGCGCCTCGCGGTTGTTGCTGCCGAAGGCGGTTCGGGCGTTCGGCAGCATGCGCCGCAGCCACACCGCATCGGGAAAGTCGCGGTAGGCGCTGTCGAGCGTGACCAGCGCGCTGCCTTCGCCGTCGCCGGCGGCGGGATGCGGCTGGCCCGCCGCGGTGTAGAGCGCGTAGTCCAGGTGCATCAGCTTGCGCTGGATGATGTACGGCTCGTCGAAAGGCTGGATGCGGAACACCAGGTCGGCCTCGCGGCGCGCCAGGTTCAGCAGGCGCGCGTCGGTCAGCAGCTCGATGCCGACGCCTGGGTGCTCCCGCAGGAAGCCCGCCAGCACTGGCGACAGCACGTACACGCCGAACCAGTCGGAGGACGACACGCGCAGCGCGCCTTCGAGCTGCTGTTCGCTGCCCGCGAGTTCGCGCTGGAAGGCGAGCGCCTGTTCCTCCATGCGCTCGGCGTGGCCGAGCACCGATTCGCCCTCGGCCGTGAGCACGAAGCCCTCGCTGGTGCGCTGGAACAGCGTGAGCGACAGGGCCGCCTCGAGCGCCTTCAGGCGCCGGCCCATGGTCGGCTGCGACAGGCCGGTCTGGCGCGCGGCGCCCATCAGCGTGCCGCTGCGGGCGATGGCGAGGAACACCCGCACGTCGCTCCATTCCATCGGCGCGGCTGGTGGGGCCGGTGCGGCCGGTGCGCCCTGTGCTCGGATCGAGTCATTCATTTTTGAATGATAAGACTGCAATCTTGTCAATTTACTTGCAGTTGTGTAGATCGAACAATCGACCCATCGATCCAACCCAAGCAAGGAATTTCGCCATGACCACGATGACAACGCCTTCCCCGACCATGCGCGCCGCCGTTCTCGACGCCGCCGCCCAGCCCTTTCGCATCGCCCGGCTCGACCGTCCCGTGCCGGCCCGGGGCCAGGTGCTGGTGCGCATCCACGCCAGCGGCGTGAACCCGCTGGACACCAAGATCCGCGCCGGCCAGGCGGCCCACGCGCAACAGCCGCTGCCCTCGGTGCTGGGCATGGACCTGGCGGGCGTGGTCGAGGCGGTCGGCCCCGGCGTGAGCCGGTTCAAGCGCGGCGACGAGGTCTACGGCATGGCCGGCGGCATCGGCGGGCTGCAGGGCACGCTCGCCGAGTACGCGGCGGTGGACGCCGACCTGCTCGCGCTGAAGCCGCACAACCTCGGCATGCGCGAGGCGGCGGGCCTGCCGCTGGTGTTCATCACGGCATGGGAAGGCCTGGTCGACCGCGCCCGCACGCAGGCCGGCCAGAAGGTGCTGGTGCACGGCGGCGCGGGCGGCGTCGGGCACATGGCGGTGCAGCTGGCGGTGTCGCTGGGCGCCGAGGTGTTCGCCACCGGCGGGCCCGCGCAAGCGGAAACCATTCGCCGCTTCGGCGCGACGCCCATCGACTACACGGCGACATCGGTCGACGACTACGTGGCGCGGCACACCGCAGGCGAGGGTTTCGACGTGGTCTACGACACGGTCGGCGGCGCGGTGCTCGACGCCTCGTTCTCGGCCGCGCGCCGTTACGGCGGCCATGTGGTCAGCTGCCTGGGCTGGGGCACGCACAAGCTGGCGCCGCTCTCGTTCCGCGCGGCGACCTACTCGGGCGTGTTCACGCTGCTGCCGATGATCACGGGCCGCGGGCGCGCCCACCACGGCGAGATCCTGGAGGCGGCCACCCGCCTGGTGGAGGGCGGGCGGCTCGTGCCGCTGATGGACGCGCGCCGCTTCAGCCTGGAGGAGGCCACTTCGGCCCACGAGGCCGTCGAAGCCGGCACGGCCCGGGGCCGCGTCGTGGTCGACGTGTCGGCCTGAACACCGCGCAGGCGCCGCGCCGGTTCAGCACGACGGATGGTTGAACTGGCCGATCATGTTGGCGAAGTTCTGGTTGTAGCGGTTGGCCGAGCTGACGATGCTGGAGCTGCGCATGTGCGCGGGCATGCGCGCCATCACGCCGGTTTCGGTGCGCTTGAACACGCCGTCCTTGATGTTCTTGACCATGGAGCGCGACTGGCCGATGAACTCGTTGATGTGCAGCATGCCGCCGTCGCAGCTCCTGCCGCTCTTGGCCGATTGCTCGCTCATCTTCTGGCTCCAGCCCGCCGCCGACTCGGCCACCAGCGCCAGCGAGGCTTCGAAGGCGGCGAGCGCCTTCGGGTCGTTGGGCGATTCGAACAGCGCGTTGGCGTCGTTGTGGTTGAGCTTGCCGTGGTAGATGAGCCCGGCGCGGTAGTAGGCCGCGGTGTCCTTGGGCGCCTTTTCGAAGGCTTCCTTGGTCAGCGCCCGGTCGCGCGCGCCCAGGCCGTCGTCGAAAGCGGCTTCGGCGGTGGCGACGCCGGTGAGCGCGGCCAGGTAGTCCTTGTTCAGCTGGCGCGCCTTGTCGCCGTTGTCGGCAAGGTAGCCCTTCGAATTCGCGTAGTTGTTCAGCTCGCGGCTCAGCGGCGACAGCACCTTGAGCGCGGCGGAAAACGCCTTGGCCGGCTCGTCGATCTCGGGCAGCGGCGCGGCAATGGCCACGGCGGCGTCGAGCTTCCTGGCGGAGCGGTCGACAAAGATGTCGTTCTGGATGCGCAGGCTGGTCAGCGGCGCCTTGGCTTCGAGCAGCGGCACCTGCTGCGCGATGTACTCCGCGCGCGCCTGCTGGAACGAGGTGCGCAGGTTGTTCGACACGTCGACGTAGATGTTGTATTTCTCGACCAGCTGCTGCTCGTTGGCAGCCTGCGCGGGCTTGCCCTGCGAGGCTTGCGAGGCCTGTTGCGTGTCGCCCGATTTGTTGTCGCTGCAGCCGGCAAGGAGCGCCGAGGCGGTGACAAAGGTGGCTCCCAGGATCGTCCAGTACTTCATTCTTACTTTTCCTCCGTTAAAGAAATGCGCAGGCAAGCCGTACCCGGCTTGCCGAGAAATCGTCGGGGCCGCGAGGCCCCGGGGAAACATCAGGGTGGACAGCCGCGCGGTTGCGGCCGTCAGGGGCGCGCAGCTCAGGCCGCGCTGCGGCGGTAGAACGCCAGCGAGCCGGCCAGCGCCAGCAGCATGCCGCCGCAGGCGCGGTCGATCCAGCGCGTGGCCGACACGGTGAGCAGGCGGATCGCGCGGGCGCCGACGAAGGCATAGGCCAGCATCACCGTCATGTCCAGGCCCGCGAAGATCAGCGCGATCACGAGGTACTGCGGCGCCTGCGCGGCCGACGGGTCGATGAACTGCGGCAGCAGCGCCGAGCAGAAGATGTAGCCCTTGGGGTTGGTCACCGCCACGAGGAAAGACTTGAAGAAGATGCGCCGGCTCTCATGCGCCGAGACCGACGGTGCCGCATCGGCCGCCGGCAGCTGCAGGCCGCCCCTGGAGCGCAGCATGCGCAGGCCCAGCCACGCCAGGTAAGCCGCGCCGACCCATTTCAGCATCGAGAACCAGAACTCCGACGCCGCCAGCAGCGCGCCCAGGCCCAGCGCCACCGCGCCGACCAGCACGAAGTCCGACAGCACCGCGCCGAGCATGCCCGGCAGCGCGCGGCGCACGCCGTGGCGCGAACCGTTGCTCAGCGCCAGCAGCACCGTGGGGCCGGGCGTGGCGATGGCGGCGAAGGCCACGATGGCGAAGAGCAGGGCGGTGGCGAGCGTCATCGTGGGTTCTCCTCTGTCGTCAGATCTTCTTGACCAGCACCTGGCTCTTGCGGTCCCAGTTGTACTTGCGCTTGCGCGCCTCGGGCAGCCAGTCGGGGTTGACCTGCTGGAAGCCGCGCTTGAGGAACCAGTGCATGGTGCGCGTGGTGAGCACGAAGATGCTGTCGAAGCCCATGGCCTTGGCGCGGTGCTCGATGCGCTTGAGGATGCGTTCGCCGTCGCCCTGCGACTGCGATTGCGGCGACACCGTGAGCGCGGCCATCTCGGCGGTGCGCGCCTCGGGGTAGGGGTAGAGCGCGGCGCAGCCGAAGATCACGCCGTCGTGCTCGATCACCGTGTAGTGGCCCACGTCGCGTTCGATCTCGGTGCGGTCGCGCTTGACCAGCGTGCCGTCGCGCTCGAAGGGCTCGATCAGCTGCAGGATGCCGCCGATGTCGTCCACCGAGGCTTCGCGCAGGCTCTCGAGCTTCTCGTCGATCACCATGGTGCCCACGCCGTCGTGCACGTACACCTCCAGCAGCAGCGAGCCGTCGAGCGCGAACGGCAGGATGTGGTTGCGCTCCACGCCGGCCTTGCAGGCCTTCACGCAGTGCTGCAGGTAGAAGGCCGTGTCCGTCGGCTTCTGGGCGGGCGGCAGCGAGGCGAGCAGCTTCTCGGCGGCGTCCAGCGGCAGCTCGGTGTCGATCGGGTTGTCCTCGCTCTCGGGCAGTTCGCTGTCCATGCGGATGCCCGGGATCTCGGTCAGGAAGATCAGCTTGTCGGCCTGGATGGAAATGGCCACGCTGGTCGCCACTTCTTCCATCGTCAGGTTGAAGGCTTCGCCGGTGGGCGAAAAACCGAAGGGCGACATCAGCACCATGGCGCCGAAATCGAGCGTGCGGCGGATGCCCGACGAGTCGACCTTGCGCACCAGGCCCGAATGCTTGAAGTCCACCCCGTCGACCACGCCCACGGGGCGCGCGGTGATGAAGTTGCCCGAGATCACGCGCACCGTGGAACCGGCCATGGGCGTGTTCGGCAGGCCCTGGCTGAAGGCGGCCTCGATCTCGTAGCGCAGCTGGCCGGCGGCTTCCTGCGCGGAGTCGAGCGCCACCTCGTCGGTGATGCGGATGCCGTGCGAGTACTTCGCTTCGTGGCCCTTGGCCGCGAGCTGCTCGTTGACCTGCGGACGGAAGCCGTGCACCAGCACGATCTTCACGCCCATGCTCTGGATCAGCGCCAGGTCCTGCGCGATGTTCTGCAGCTTGCCCGCAGCGATCGCCTCGCCCGCGAGCCCGACCACGAAAGTCTTACCGCGGTGCGTGTGGATGTAGGGCGCGACCGAGCGGAACCACGGCACGAAGGTGAAATTGAAGACGGTGGACATGGGGCGTGATTGTGCATTCATGAGACGTCATTTGCCTGACTCGGGCGATTCAAGCGATTGCGCGCAACACGCGCGCTGCGCTGGCGGGAAAAGAGGCCCCGTCGCCCTTGGCGAACGGAGGCGCCGAGGGCTCGGCGTGACGCGCGCGGAAGGTGCCCAGCAGCGCCGCGTAGGCGTCGGTTGCCGGACCCGTCGCGCCGCCTGAAGGGACGGCATTGGCCAACGGTTCCGGCAGCCCGAGCATCGCGGCCAGCCGGGCCGGCGCGATCGAGCCTTCGCGCATCAGCGCGTCGACCACCGCCATCAGCGCCGGCACGTGCGCCTGCAGCAGCGCCAGGGCGCGCGCATGCTCGTGCACCAGCAGTGCCTCGATCTCGGCGTTGGTCGCTTCGACGTCGGTGTTGACGTTGTCCTGCGGGTCGTTCGCGACGTCGGTGCGGCTCAGGCGCGTGCCGAAGGCGTGGTGGCGCACGTACTGCGCCGCATGGGCCGTGGCCTGCAGGAAGTCCTGCGTGGCGCCGGCGGTGCAGGCTTGGTCGCCGAACACCAGTTGCTCGGCCGCGCGGCCCGCGAGGCTCACGCAGATGCAGTCGCGCAGGTTCTGCTTCGACCACGCCTTGCGCTGCTCGTAGCTGTTGTAGCCGCCTTCGAACGAGGCCACGTTGATCTTGATTTCCTGCGGCGCGCGATCGAACAGCAGGCCGTAGGCCACGCCGTGGCCGGCCTCGTGCACCGCGAGCAGGGCGCGGAAGTCCTCGTTCGAGCGCTGCTTGAGGCGGTTGAGCTCCAGCGCCACCGGGAACCGTCGTCGCGCCTCGTGGTACTTCGCGGTGATGCACGACATGTCCGCCTCCAGCGTGAGCCACACGGGTTCGCTGTCGTTGTTGACCTTCTTGCCATCGCTGGCTTGTGCCAGCGCCCACACCGCGGCGTTGACCAGCGTCGCGCTCAGGATCGCGTGGATCGACGAGAACAGCGGGCGCGTGCCCTGCGCCGGGAACACGGCGTTGGCGTAGATCTGCTCGTACACGCTCGCGTCGAGCACGAAGCGCACGCCCGAGCTGTCCTGGATCTCGCTCACGTAGCCGTCGCAGATCGACAGGATGAGCCGCACATAGGTCGCGCGGTTGAACGAGGGGTAGATCACGTGGTTGTTGCCCAGCCGCGCGATCTGCTCGGGGCGAAAGCGCTCGGCCAGCGCCTTCTTCACGTCGATGATCGAGAGCTTCCTGGTCAGCGCATGGAAGATGTCGGCGTCGGTGTCGCAGTCTTCGACGCGGCGCGCCGTCTCGGCGTACATCTCGTCGAGGTTGCCCGAGACGAACACCAGCAGCTTGCTGTAGTCGGTCTCCCAGCTCTGCTGCGCATCGCGAAAGGCACGCAGGCGCGCCTGCACCTCGGTGGGCTTCCACGCCATGATCTGCAGCAGCGTTTCCGACAGCTTCAGGCAGCGCTTGACCTCCTGCGCCTCCCACGGCGACAGGTGCAGCTTGCGCTTCCTGTGGGCCTTCTTCTTGCCGGCGGCGCCGTCGCGGTCCTGCTCGTACTCGGCTTCCGCAAGCGAGGACTCGATTTCGCCCAGCAGCGACAGCGCGGGCGGCAGGCGGCCATCTGACAGCAGCGCCCACACGTCCTGGTAGCGCTCTACCTTGGCGTCGTGGCCCTTGTCGTCGACGGTGCGAAAGCGCTGGAACTCGTCGAGCACCAGGATGCCGGGCGTGCCTTCGGCGATGCCCGATTCGGCCAGCATGGCCGAGATGGCGCCGCGGCTGCTGTAGCCCGAGCCGTGGCTGAAGCCGTCCATCTGCACCTCGATGAAGCGGTCGTAGAAGCCCAGGTGCTGCGCAAGGCGGCGCACCAGTTGCGTCTTGCCGGTGCCGGTCAAGCCCCAGAGGCAGACGATGACGGGGCGGCTGATGAGCTGCGGCAGCACATACCAGGCGCGCAGCGAATCGATCACGCGGTCGATGATGTCGTCGATGCCGAAGAGCTCGGCCTTCAGGGCCTCGGCGGCGGCCTGCAGGTGGCGCGTGCGCTCGGACAGCGCGGCGTGCAGGCATGTGCGGGAACTGGAACTGGAATGGGATTGGATGTCTTTGGCCATGGTGTTTCTTCTCGATCGAACGGGTACGCAACGGCGTGCTCCTTCCAGCGAAGGAGCCGGCGAACGGCGCGTGGGGGCGTTGTCGGGGCGCTTGCGTGCTTGAAGCGCGCGGGACACGCACCAGGCGGGGCAGGCGGGGCAGGCGGGTCGGGCGTGTCAGGCCGGGCAGGCCGGCTAGGCTGGTCGAGGCAGCTTGACCCGGCCATGCGCGGCGAGCGCGTGGCTTGCGCAGCGGCGGCGCAAAGGGGTGGGAGCAAGGCGATGAGACATGGACGCGATCGTAGCGGCGGTTAACATTCGAGTAAAGAATATTTACGCCATGGGCCGTAGCCTGGCCGACGCACTGTGGAAGCCGTGCAACAGGCATCCCGCGCACCGATAATCGACGGCTCGCCCGCCGCGACAGCTTGACGACTGCCTTCCCTTGACGACCACGACCCCCTCCGCACCCCTTCGAATCGAGTTTCCCGAATCGCTCCCTGTCTCCGCCAGGCGCGACGAAATCATGGACGCCATCTCGGCGCACCAGGTGGTGATCGTCTGCGGTGAAACGGGCTCGGGCAAGACCACGCAGCTGCCGAAGATCGCGCTTGCGCTGGGCCGCGGCAAGCTCAACGCCGAGCCCGGCAAGGGCCGCCTGATCGGCCACACGCAGCCGCGGCGCATTGCCGCAAGCTCGGTGGCCAAGCGCATCGCCGAAGAGCTGAAGACGCCGCTGGGCGACGTGGTCGGCTTCAAGGTGCGTTTCCAGGACCGGCTGAGCCGCGACGCCTCGGTCAAGCTCATGACCGACGGCATCCTGCTGGCCGAGACGCAGACCGACCCGCTGCTGAAGGCCTACGACACGCTGATCATCGACGAGGCGCACGAGCGCTCGCTGAACATCGACTTCCTGCTGGGCTACCTGCGCGAGATCCTGCCGCGCCGGCCCGACCTGAAGGTGATCGTCACCTCGGCCACCATCGACGCCGACCGCTTCGCGCAGCACTTCGCCTCGGCCAAGGGGCCGGCGCCGACCATCATGGTGTCGGGGCGCACCTTTCCGGTGGAGCAGCGCTACCGGCCGTTCGAAGAGTCGCGCGAGCACGACCTGAACGACGCCATTGCCGACGCGGTCGACGAGCTCTGGCGCGACCCGCACAACGCGGGCGACATCCTGATCTTCCTGCCCGGCGAGCGTGAGATCCGCGAAGCCGCCGACCACCTGCGCCGCCACGTCAGCCACCAGCCGCTGTTTCGCAGCGCCGAGGTGCTGCCGCTGTTCGCGCGGCTGTCGGGCCCCGAACAGGACCGCATCTTCGAAAGCCACAACGGCCGGCGCATCGTGCTGGCCACCAACGTAGCCGAGACCTCGCTCACGGTGCCGGGCATCCGCTACGTGATCGACACCGGCACGGCGCGCGTGAAGCGCTACAGCTTCCGCAGCAAGGTCGAGCAGCTGCTGGTCGAGCCGATCAGCCAGGCGGCGGCCAACCAGCGCGCCGGCCGATGCGGCCGCGTGGCGAACGGCATCTGCATCCGCCTTTACGACGAGAAGGATTTCGACGGCCGTCCGCGCTTCACCGACCCGGAAATCCTGCGTTCGTCGCTGGCCGGCGTGATCCTGCGGATGAAGTCGCTGCGCCTGGGCGACGTGGCGCGCTTTCCGTTCCTGGAAGCACCGTCGCCGCGTGCGATTGCCGACGGCTACCAGTTGCTCAACGAGCTGGGCGCGGTCGACGACGCCAACGAACTCACGCAAACGGGCGCCGAGTTGTCGCGGCTGCCGCTCGACCCGCGCGTCGGCCGAATGATCCTCGAAGCCCGCGCCCGCGGCGCGCTCGAAGAGGTGCTGATCATCGCGTCGGCGCTGAGCGTGCAGGACGTGCGCGACCGCCCGATGGAAGCGCAGCAGCAGGCCGACCAGGCGCATTCGAAGTTCGACGACGAGAAGAGCGAGTTCAGCGGCTACCTGCGGCTGTGGAAATGGATTGCCGACGCGCGCGGTGGCCACGGCGACACGCACAAGCTCAGCAACCGCCAGTACGAGCAGCTGCTGCGGCAGAACTTCATCAACATCCGCCGCGTGCGCGAATGGCGCGACATCCACTCGCAGCTGCTCACGGTCGTCACCGAGCACAAGTGGCGCATCAACGGTGAGCCCGCGGGCTACGAGCCGCTGCACCTGTCGATGCTCTCGGGCCTGCTCGGCAACATCGGCTGGAAGCTGGAGGACGACGAGGCCTACCTTGGCGCGCGTGGCATCAAGTTCTACAAGCACCCCGGCGCGCACCTGAAGAAGAAACCGGGGCGCTGGATCGTCGCGGCCGAGCTGGTCGAGACCACGCGGCTCTTCGGGCGCGGCGTGGCCAACATCGAGCCGCAGTGGCTCGAGCAGGTGGCGGGACACTTGCTGAAGAAGCAGCTGCTCGACCCGCACTGGGAGAAGAAGGGCGCGCAGGTGTCGGCGCTGGAGCGCGCCACGCTCTACGGGTTGGTGGTGTACAGCGGGCGGCGCGTCGACTTCACCAAGGTCGACCCGGTCGCTGCGCGCGAGATCTTCATCCGCGAGGCGCTGGTTGCCGGCCAGTGGGAAACGAAGTTCGCGTTCCTGCAGGCCAACCGCAAGCTGGTGCGCGAGGTCGAGGGGCTGGAGCACAAGTCGCGCCGGCAGGATGTGCTGGTCGACGACGAGCTGATCTTCGCCTTCTACGACGCGCAACTGCCCGCCGACGTGGCCAGCGGCATCAGTTTCGAGAGCTGGTACCGCCCCGCCTCCAGGGACCAGCCGCGCCTGCTGTTCCTGACACGCGACGAACTCATGCGCCACCAGGCCGCGGGCATCACGACGCAGTCGTTCCCGGCCACGATGCGCCTGGGTGGCGTGGACTGCGCGGCCACCTACCTGCACGAACCCGGCGACGCGAAGGACGGCCTCACGGTCAGCGTGCCGCTGTTCGTGCTGAACCAGGTGAGCGAGGAGCGCTGCGAATGGCTGGTGACGGGCATGCTCAAGGACAAGATCCAGGCGCTGCTCAAGAGCCTGCCGCAGCGCCCGCGCTCGCGGCTGGTGCCGCTGCCCGAGTCGGCGTCGAAGCTGGCGGAAGAACTGTCGGCGCCCGAGGCGTTCGGCGCGGGTTCGCTGACCGACGTGCTGCTCAAGCGCGTGCGCGACATGACCAGCATCGACGTGAAGCGCGCCGACTTCAAGCTCGACATGCTGCCGCCGCACCTGTTCATGAACCTGCGCGTGATCGACGAGCACGGCCGGCAACTGGGCATGGGGCGCAACCTGGGTGCGCTGAAGGCCGAGCTGGGCGCGCAGGCGCGAGGGGCGTTCCAGGCATTGGCGGGGCTGAATGTGAAAGCGTCGCCGGAGAAAAAGGCCGCGGCCACCGACGATGGCTCGAAGGCGCCCGCGAAGGCGGCCGCCAACGCGCCCGCGCCCGCCGCATTGCCCGCCGGCCAGCGCTACACCGCCTGGACCTTCGGCGAACTGCCTGAGCTGATGGAAGTGCGCCGCGGCGCGCAGTCGCTCATCGGCTTCCCGGCGCTGCGCGACGAAGGCGACGCCGTGACCATCGAGGTGTTCGATGAGCCCGCCGTGGCCGCCGCCAAGCACCGCGCGGGCCTGCGCCGCCTGTTCGCGCTGCAGCTGAAGGACGCGCTGAAGTACCTCGAGAAGAACGTCCCCGACCTGCAGAAGATGTCGGTGGCCTACATGCCGCTGGGCACCTCCGAAGAGCTGCGCACGCAGATCATCGACGTGGCGATCGACCGGGCCTTTCTGCAGGAGCCGCTGCCGACCGACGAGTTCGCGTTCAAGAAGCGGCTGGAGGAGGGGCGAGGGCGCCTCACGCTGATCGCCAACGAGGTGGCGCGGCTCGCCTCGACCATCTTGGTGGAGTACGCCGCCGCGGCGCGCAAGATCAAGGACACCAAGATCCAGCCCGAGGCCGTGCAGGACGCCGCGCAGCAGCTGCAGCGCCTGGTCGGCAAGCGCTTCATCGCCGATGCGCCGTGGACGCAGCTGCAGCACTTTGCGCGCTACCTGAAGGCGATCGTGCTGCGCCTGGACAAGCTGCGCGCCGACCCCGCGCGCGACGCCGCCAAACTGGCCGAACTGAAGCCGCAGGACCAGCGCTACTGGCGCCTGGTGGCCGAGCGCAAGGGCGTGGTGGACGACCGCATGCTGGAATTCCGCTGGCTGCTCGAGGAACTGCGCGTGAGCTTCTTCGCGCAGGAGCTGCGCACGCCGCAGCCGGTGAGCGTGAAGCGGCTGGACAAGGCCTGGGCGCAGCTGCAGGCCTGAACGGCGCGGCAGCTGCAGACGTGAAAAAGCCCGCTCGCGCGGGCTTTTCCTTATGTGCCGGCCAAGCCGGCACCAGAGCCTATATGCGTCCCATGAGCACGAGGATCACGATGATCACCACGATGAGGCCGACGCCGCCGCTGGGCCCGTAGCCCCAGGACCGGCTGTAGCCCCAGCTCGGCAGCGCGCCGATCAGTATCAGGATCAGGACGATCAGCAGAATGAACGAGAGCGACATGTTTTCTCCAGGGCGGTTGTTGTGATGAGCTTTGATGCTCCTCCCGCCACGTCGCGCGGATCGCCGGAGAGTCGCCCCTTCGGCGGTCATCTTTCGTCCTACCGTGGGTGTCGGCGCCCAGGCGGGGCGCCGTCAGTGGCCGCCTCAGAGGCGTGCCAGCCGCTCCAGCGCCGCGAGCAGGGTCTCGTCCTTCTTGGCGAAGCAGAAGCGCACCACGCGCTGGTCGAAACCGTTGCCGTAGAAGGCCGACAGCGGAATGGCGGCCACGCCGATCTCGCTGGTGAGCCACAGGCAGAAGTCGGCCTCCGACAGGTCGCTGACCGCCGAGATGTCGACGCACTGGAAGTAGCTGCCTTCGCTGCGCAGCAGCCTGAAGCGCGTCTTCTCGGCCAGGCCCGCGGCGAACAGGTCGCGCTTGCGCTGGTAGAACGCCGGCAGTTCCAGGTATGGCCTGGGCTCGGCCATGTACTGCGCGAGCGCGTGCTGCATGGGCGTGTTCACGGTGAACACGTTGAACTGGTGCACCTTGCGGAACTCGGCCATCAGCGGGGCCGGCGCGGCCACGTAGCCGACCTTCCAGCCGGTGACGTGGTAGGTCTTGCCGAAGCTGCTCACGATGAAGCTGCGCGCGGCCAGGCCCGGGAAGCGCGCCACGCTTTCGTGGCGGGCGCTGTCGAACACCATGTGCTCGTAGACCTCGTCGCTGATGACGAACACGTCGGTCGGCGCGAGCAGGTCTTCGAGCTGGCGCATCTCGGCGGCGGTCCAGACCGTGGCGCTCGGGTTGTGCGGCGTGTTGATGATGATCGCGCGCGTGCGCGGCGTGAGCGCGGCGGCGATCTTGTCGAAGTCGGGGCGGAAGGTGCCGGGCACCAGCGGCACGCGCACCACGCTGCCGCCGGCCAGCTCGATGTTGGGCACGTAGCTGTCGTAGCAGGGCTCCAGCACGATCACTTCGTCGCCCGGGCGCACCACGGCCAGGATGGCCGTGATGATGGCCTGCGTGGCGCCGGCCGTGACGGTGATTTCCGTGGCCGGGCTGTAGCCGTGGCCGTACATCGCCGAGAGCTTGCCCGCGATGGCTTCGCGCAGCGCCGGGATGCCGGGCATCGGCGGGTACTGGTTGTGGCCGGCGGCCATGGCGGCCGTGACGTCCTCGAGCAGCTTCGGGTCGCAGTGGAAATCGGGGAAGCCCTGGCCCAGGTTGACGGCGTTCTTCTCGGCGGCCAGCGCCGACATGACGGTGAAGATGGTGGTGCCCACGGAGGGCAGCTTGGTGCCGACGTCGGGCGTGCGTGGGGCGGGTGGGGTGGGTGGGGTGTGAACCGTGCTCATAGCTCGTAGTCTTGTTGGTGGCCGCTCAGGGCCTTGGCGATCAGGTTGCGGTCGAGGCGGTCGCTCAGCAGTTCGGCGAACTTGAAGACGAAGTTGCGCAGATAGGCGCTGCGCTTGAACGCGACCCGCGCGATATTCTGGCCGAACACATGGCCCATGGGACGCACCACGAGGTCGGCGTTCGACTCGTCGCGCACCGCCATCTCGGCCACGATGCCCACGCCCAGGCCGAGACGCACGTAGGTCTTGATCACGTCGGAGTCGATGGCTTCCAGCGCGATGCGCGGCGTGAGTTTCTTCTGCGCGAACGCGTGGTCGATGCGCGTGCGGCCGGTGAACGAGGGGTGGTACGTGATGATCGGTTCGGCGGCCAGGTCCTCGAGCGAAATGCGCTCCTTGGCGGCCAGCGGATGCTCCTTGGGCAGCACCAGCACGTGCTGCCATTCGTAGCAGGGCAGCGTGACCAGTTCGGCGTAGCCGTCGAGCGACTCGGTGGCGATGCCGATCTCGGCGATTTCGTCGATCACCATGCGCGCGACCTGGTCGGGCGAGCCCTGGTGCAGGCTCACGTTGACCTTGGGGTAGGCCTCGCGCAGGTTGGCCACGGGCACCGGCAGCACGTAGCGCGCCTGGGTGTGGGTGGTGGCGATGGAGAGGGTGCCGCTGTCCTGCGCGCTGAACTGTTCGCCGATGCGCTTGAGGTTGCCCACCTCGCGCATGATCAGCTCGATGCTGGCGATGACGTGCTGGCCCGGCTCGGTGACCCGTTTGAGGCGCTTGCCGTGGCGCGCGAAGATCTCGACGCCCAGTTCTTCCTCGAGCTCGATGATGGCCTTGGAGACGCCAGGCTGCGAGGTGTGCAGCGCCTTGGCCGCTTCGGTGAGGTTCAGGTTGCGCCGCACGGCTTCCTGAACAAACTTGAACTGATGCAGATTCATATCAAATTCCGTCTTATTGCGGAATTCATTATGCCTTCGGAATCTATCGAAATGCCCGAATGTTCGGGATTGTTCAGTTTTTGATGGCGATCCTGGCCAGCAGCTCGACCAGTTCGGGCTCTTCGCCCACGATGCGGGTGAGCGTGAACTCGGTGTTCGGCCACGCCTGGCGCAGTGCCTCGATCTGGTGCGGGAGGTCTTCGCGCGCGTGCTTGCCCATGCCCAGGAACAGCGGCACCACGCGGATGGCGGTGGCGCCGGCGGTGATGAGGGCGGCCGTTGCCGTGTGCAGGTCGGGCGCGGCGAGCTCCATGTACGCGCAGGTCACGAGCGCGTCGGGCGCACGCGAGGTCACGCGCGCGGCCACGGCCTCGATCGGTTCGCGCCAGCGCGTGTCGCGCGAGCCGTGCGCCAGCAGCACGATGCCCAGCGCCTGCCTGCCTGCGGGTGTCGTCATCGTCGCAACACCAGCCAGCTGAAGGCCGTGAGGGACATCACCGAATAGATCATTCCCGGCGCCGCCGCCGTGAGCCACGGCGACCAGTTGCTCAGGTTGCCGAGGTAGCCGAACACGTTGTTCAGCAGGAAGAAGCTGATGCCGATCATCACGCCGCCGAACACGTAGGTCGTGATGCCGGCCTGGCGGAAGTGCAGGTAGGCGAAGGGCAGGGCGAGCACCACCATCACCAGGCACGAGAGCGGGTAGAACACCTTGCGCCAGAACTCGATCTCGTAGCGCTGGGCCGTCTGGCCGTTGGCGTCGAGGTGGCGGATGTAGTCGAACAGGTCGATCGTGCCCATGCGGTCGGGGCGCAGCAGCGCCACCGACACCATCTCGCCGGTCAGCGAGGTCGGCCAGTTCAGCTGCGGGATCTTGGTGGTGACGATGTGTGCCTGGTCGGCCGTGCTGCGGGTGTCGTACTTCTGCTCGTCGACGTCGGTGAGCATCCAGTGCCCGTCGTTGCCGATGGTGGCCGAGGCCGCGGTGATCTGGGTGCTGATGTAGCCGTTGTCGTCGAACTCGAAGATGCGCGGGTTCTTCAGCGCGCCCTTGCGGTCGATGGCCAGCACGTTCACCGCGTACGACACGTCGCCGCGCTTTTCCTTGAGCCAGGCGCCCGTGTTGCCGGCCAGCGAGTAGGTGCCCTGGTACTTGGCCTTGAGCAGCTGGCCGGTGCGCTCGGACGCCGGCGCCACGTAGTCGCCGATGGCGAAGGTCAGCACCACGAAGCCGATGCCCAGCAGCAGCAGCGTGCGCAGCGCGCGCCACGGGCCCAGCCCGCTGGTGCGCAGGATGGTGTATTCGGAGCTCTGCGCGAGCCGCGCCATCACGAAGATGGACCCGATCAGCACGGTGATGGGCAGCAGCTCGTACAGGTGGCTCGGAATGAGCAGCATCACGTAGACGAGCGCCTGCATGGCCCCGTAGTTGAGGCTGTCCGGCTTGCCGATGGACTGCAGTTCGTCGACGAAGTCGAAGAAGAAGAAGAGGCTCAGGAAGCCGAGCGTGACGAACGCCACCGACTTCAGCACCTCCACGTAGATCAGGCGTCTTATCGTTTTCACGTGGGTTCGATCTTGGGTGTGGGCGCGATGGCGGCGCTGTCACGCCGTGCGCGCGGCGTGCGGCGGCCCCAGTTGTTCTGGCGCGCGCTCAGCCATGCGAGGTTGATCAGCAGCACGCCGCCGTGCAGCGCCAGCATGAAGCCGCCCATGCTGAAGCGGCCCGAGCTGATCCAGCTCTGCCCCAGGTTCAGCATGTTGTAGTAGACGACGAAGGCAAACAGCGCCAGCAGCAGGTTGCCGCTGCGTCCGACGCGCGGGTTGGCGCTGGAGACGTTGAGCGCCAGCAGCACGAAATTGATGGCGGTGAACAGCATGCCGATGCGCCAGGCCAGCTCACCGCGGCTCGGGGTGCTGGCGTCGGCCAGCAGCGACACGGTGGTGCGCGCGCGCGGCGGCGTTGCGTCGTTCACCAGGCCGTTGTTGCCGCCGGCGCGGGTGCCGTAGGTCTTGAATTCGCTGATCTTCAGGCCGGTGTTGGCCATCGGCTGCTCCAGCCGCTGGCCGCTGTTGAGCAGCAGGTAGCGCGAGTCGCCGATGTTCTCGATGCTGCCGCTGCGCGCCGAGGTGGTGATCTGCAGGTTGCGCTCGATCGACCAGATGAAGACGTTGGTGGCCTTGGAGTTGTCCGGCGTGTCCTTGTCGATGAAGAACACCCGCACGCGGCCGGCGGATTCGCGGAACTCGCCCGGCGACACGCGCTCGATGTCGCTGCGCTGCTCGTACTGCTGGCGCATGCCGATGGTCTGCGAGTTGGCCCAGGGCCAGCCCACCAGCGCCATCACCGCGATGAGGATGAGCACCGGCCAGGCGAAGCGGAACATGGGCTTCACGAAGTCCATGAGGCCGCGTCCGCTGGAAAACCAGATCACCATCTCGCTGTCGCGATACATGCGCGACAGGGTGCCGACGATGGCGATGAACAGGCTCAGGCTCAGGATGGTCGGCATGTAGCCGAGCACCGTGTAGGCCATCACCAGGAACACCTCCTGCGGATTCACACTGCCCTTGGAGGCAAGCCCCAGGGTGCGGATGAGCATCATGGTCATCACGATGGTGACCAGGACCACGAGGGTTGCTCCGAAGCTGCGGGACAGCTCCTTGCGTAGGGAAGAATGGAATAACATCGTTCGAGGAAAAAAAGGATTATGGACTTTCAACTCAAGACCCTCACCGTCGCCCAGGCTGCAGCCGAGAAATCCGATGTCCTGATCGTGCTCGTCGGCAGCGCTGCCCTCACTGGAAAAGACCCGATTTCCGTGCTCGCCGCCAGCGCCCGCAAGGCCGGCGACCTGCCCGACAAGGCCGGCAAGCTGCTGTCGCTCTACCGTCCGGAAGACGTCGTCCCCGCGCGCGTGCTGCTCGCCGCCATCGGCGACGGCAAGCCCGCCTCGGTGCGCAGTGGCGTGATTGCCGCGGTCGGCGCCGCCAAGGCCCAGGCACCCAAGCGGGTGGTCGTGGTGTTCGCCCAGCCGGCGGACGCCGCCGCCGTGGCGGCCGCCGTGACGGCCTCGGCCGACGCCAGCTACGTCTACACGACCACCAAGTCGAAGGCCGAGCCGCGCAGCATCCGCAACCTGACGCTCGGCGTGGCTGATGCCGCCGCCGTCACCGGCGCCTTCGACACCGCCCGTGCCACCGTGCGGGGCATCGAGCTGGCCAAGGAATGGGGCAACCGCCCGGCCAACCACGCCACGCCCACGCTGCTGGCCGAAGCCGCCAAGGGGTTGGCCAAGTTGGCGAACATCAAGTGCGAAGTGCTGGGGCCGAAGGAAGTCGAGAAGCTCGGCATGGGCGCGTTCGCCGCGGTCGCGCAGGGCTCGGCCGAGCCGCTGCGCTTCATCGTGCTGCGCTATCACGGCGCGGCCAAGGACCAGGCGCCCGTGGTGCTGGTCGGCAAGGGCATCACCTTCGACACCGGCGGCGTCTCTCTCAAGCCGGCGGCCGAAATGGACGAGATGAAGTTCGACATGTGTGGCGCGGCCAGCGTGCTCGGCACCTTCCGCGCGCTTGGCGACATCCAGCCCGCCATCAATGTGATCGGCCTGATTCCCTCGTGCGAGAACATGAACGACGGCCGCGCGGTGAAGCCGGGCGACGTGGTCACCAGCATGAGCGGCCAGACCATCGAGGTGCTCAATACCGACGCCGAGGGCCGGCTCGTCCTGTGCGACGCGTTGACCTATGCGAAGCGTTTCGACCCCGCCGCCGTGATCGACATCGCCACCCTCACCGGCGCCTGCGTGGTGGCCCTGGGCGGCGTGCGCAGCGGCCTGTTCTCGAGCGACGAAACGCTGGCCGCCGCGCTGGAGTCGGCCGGCGAGGTCTCGCAAGACCGCTGCTGGCGCCTGCCGCTGGACGACGACTACGCCGAAGGCCTGAAGACCAACTTCGCCGACGTGGCCAACATCGCCGGGCGCGCCGGCGGTGCCATCACCGCGGCCAAGTTCCTGCAGCGCTTCACCAGCGAGTTCGCGTGGGCGCACCTCGACATCGCGGGCACGGCCTGGAAGAGCGGGGCGGCCAAGGGTTCCACGGGCCGGCCGGTGGGCCTGCTGGTGTCGTACCTGACGACCCGCGCGGGCGCCGCCGAGGCATCGGTCAAGGAGAAGGCGCCGAAGGCAGTCAAGACAGCCAAGGCAGCAAAGACAGCCAAGGCCGTCACGGTGCCAGCCACACCGAAGGCGCGGACCGCGAAGTGACCGAGATCGGCTTTCACTACAACGCCCCGGACAAGCTGAACTACGCCTGCCGGCTGGTTCGCAAGGCCGTGAATGCGCGCGGCCTGCGCGTGGTGGTCGTGGGCGATGCGCAAACGCTCGACGTGGTGGACGCCGCGCTCTGGCAGCTGTCGCCGGTGGACTTCGTTGCGCATTGCCGCGCCGACGCACCGGCGCATGTGGTGGCGCGGTCGGCCGTGGTGCTGTCGGCCGAGGGCGCCGACGCGGCCTCGCTGCCGCACCGCGAGATGCTGGTGAACCTCGGCCTCGACGTGCCTGCGGGCTTCGAGCGCTACGAGCGCATGATCGACATCGTGAGCGACGAGGCCAACGACCGCCAGGTCGGCCGCTCGCGCTGGCGGCACTATGCCGACCGCGGCTACACCATCCAGCCCCACGACTTCGCAAAGAGTTCCTGACATGGCCAGCAACCTGCGCACGCCACCGCGGTTCGTCCCCACGCTGACCACCGTGCTCGAGGTTCCGCCGGAGCCCTCAGCCGTCGAGCCCGAGGCCGCATCGGCCACCCAGCCGGACCCCGCGAGCGCGATGGCATTGCCGCCGGCCATGCAGCTGTCGCAGGCCGAAATCGTCAGCCTCGAAGAGCAGCTTCTGCACCGCGTCTTGCAGCGCGTCGACCTGTCGCTCGAAGAGCGTTTGAGCGACACCGTGTCAGCTGCGATTCAGCATCAACTCGACGCAATGGTGCCGCGTTTGCGCAATGAAATCGAAGCCGTTTTGCGCGCTTTGGTGATCGAGGCAATGGCCGCCGAACTCTCGGAAAACACAGGGTCTACGCCAGCTTCCGGCGTGTAAATCCTCGGCTAAACTGCGCCGCAGGTCGGAAGGGCGTGAGGGTGCCGCTGGTCCGCGGCGCGAAACTTGCGAGGTCTGCGCGCCCGGATCACACGACCGGTTTTTTATTGTTCTCATCCAAGTTCTGGAGGTTCCCATGCAATTGAAATGGACTGCGGTCGCACTGGCTGCAATCACGCTTGTGGCTTGCGGCAAGAAGGAAGAAGCTGCTGCTCCCGCTGCGGCGCCGGCGCCTACGGCTGCGGCCCCGGCTGCACCTGCACCCGCACCTGCCGGAGACACGCTGGTCGTCAAGATCGGCCATGTGGCACCCACCAGCGGCCCGATTGCCCACCTCGGCAAGGACAACGAGTTCGGCGCCAAGATGGCCATCGAAGACCTGAACGCCAAGGGCCTCAAGATCGGCGACAAGGTTGCCAAGTTCGAACTGGTTCCCGAAGACGATGCCGGTGATCCGAAGCAAGGCACCGCAGTCGCCCAGAAGCTCGTGGACGAAAAGGTCAACGGCGTGGTCGGTCACCTGAACTCGGGCACCACCATCCCCGCCTCGAAGCTGTACAGCGACGCCGGCATTCCGCAGATCTCGCCTTCGGCCACGAACCCGAAGTACACGCGTCAAGGCTTCAAGACCACGTTCCGCGTGGTGGCTGACGACACGCAACTCGGCGGCACGCTGGGCAAGTACGCAGTCGAAACGCTCAAGGGCAAGAACATTGCCGTGATCGACGACCGTACCGCCTACGGCCAAGGCGTTGCCGAGGAATTCGAGAAGGCTGCGAAGGCTGCCGGTGCCACCATCGTGGGCCACGAATTCACCACCGACAAGTCGACCGACTTCAACGCCATCCTGACCAAGCTGAAGGCTTCCAAGCCCGACGTGCTGTTCTTCGGCGGCATGGACGCCGTTGGCGGCCCGATGCTCAAGCAGGTCAAGCAACTCGGCATGAACGTCAAGTTCATGGGCGGCGACGGCCTGTGCACCGGCGAACTGCCGAAGCTGGCTGGCGATGCCATCGGCGAAGACATGGTGGTGTGCGCTGAAGCCGGCGGCGTGGACGGCGACTTCAAGCAGCCGCTGGAAGACTTCAAGGCCAGGTTCAAGACCAAGAACGGCGTCGAAGTGCAGATCTATGCACCGTACGTGTACGACGCGGTCAACGTGCTGGCCGAAGCCATGGTCAAGGCCGGTTCGTCCGACCCCGAGAAGTACCTGCCTGAAGTCGGCAAGGTGCAATACAAGGGCGTGACCGGCCCGATCGCCTTCGACGAAAAGGGCGACATCAAGAACGGTGCCCTGACGCTGTACACCTACAAGGGCGGTGCGCGTACACAGATCGCCGTGGTGCGCTGATCCGCTGATTCGCATCAGCCAAACAAAAAGGGCCTTCGGGCCCTTTTTTCATTTCTGCTCGGCAAGCGTCTTGGTGCGGTTCAGAGCGGCGCGAGGCCCGAGGGGCGGTTGGTGTTGCAGTACTCGATGAAGGCGTCGAGGTCGCGCGACTTGTCGAACACCGCGTCCGCGCCCAGCGCGGCGCAACGGGCCCGGATGTCGACGGTCACATAGTTGCTGAGCACCACCACGCGCTGCATGGGCGTGCGCGTCTTGCAGCCGGCAAGCACGCCAAGGCCGGAGCCTTCCTTGAGGAAGAGGTCGACGATCAGCAGTTGCCAGTCGTTGGGGTGGTCGGCGAGCCAGGCGAGCGCTTCGGTTTCGGTTTCAGCGAAGCCGACCACGCGGCCGTTGACGAGGTCCTCGAGTGCCGGGACCAGGTTGTCCCTGATGGTCTTGTTGTCCTCGACGAGGAACGTGATGAGGGCCATGCCGTGGTTTTGCTTTGAGAACCAATAGCGTAGCGTGCCTGACGCCGTCCCAGCGTAGGAGAAGGGATACGGACGCAGGGAGCAAGGCGCGCTGCCGTGCTCGGCTCGGCCTGGCTCAGTCCTTCAGTCTTTCCCTTCGGCGCGGATCCGGGCCTTGAGCGTCTCGGCCAGTGCCTTGCTCTCGTCGAGCTCGGCGGTGACTTCGAGGCGTCTCTCGATCTCTTCGCTCAGGGCGGCATTGACCTCCGCGAGCTTCTCGGCGGACTTGGCCAGCTTTTCCTCGAGCTGGCTGGTGTGCTCGATGGCCTGCGCCACTTCGCCGACCTGCACTTCGTCGGGCAGTTCCTGCTCGAGCACGGTGCTCACGACGGCGAGGTTGTCCGAGGCGCGCTGCACGTCGGCGGCGACCTGTTCGCTCTTCTTCAGGGTGCTGTCCAGCGATGTCGTGCCGCGCGGCGAGGTTTGGGGTTGTCCGGCCATCGAGGCTCCTTTGCGGGCTAGAAACGAAAACGTCTGGATCGTACCGCCAGAGCCGGGCGTCCGGTGGGCGTTGTCCAGTGGTTGGAAAGCAACGCGTCGCGCTGCCCTCCAGATGACAAAAAAGCCCAAGCGCTTGTGGCGACTTGGGCTTCTTGCTATCTGCATGCTTGTTCGTGAACGGTTACGAACAATCAATCTCTGGCGGAGCAGGCGGGATTCGAACCCGCGGAGGGCTATTAACCCTCACACGCTTTCCAGGCGTGCGACTTAAACCGCTCATCCACCGCTCCGAGCCTTCGAGTATAGCAGTCAGTTCAGCTCGGATTCGAAGGTTTGCCGGCCTGGACCATGCGCATCGCCGATGCGATGAGCGCCGCGGTCTCGCTCATGTTGCTCGGCACGATCAGCGTGGTCTTGGAATCGGCCGCGACCTTGCCGTAGGCGTCGACGGCGCGCTCGGCCACCTTGAGCTGCACGGCCTGCTCGCCGCCCGGCAGGCGGATGGCCGCGGCCACGCGTTCGATGGCGTCCGCCGTCGCGGTGGCCACCGCGGTGATGGCGGCGGCTTCACCCTGCGCGTTGTTGATCTGCGCCTGCTTCTCGCCTTCGGAGCGGGCAATGAAGGCCTCGCGTTCGCCGGTGGCTATGTTGATCTGCTCCTGGCGGCGGCCTTCCGAGGCCGCAATCAGCGCGCGCTTGCCGCGCTCGGCGGTGATCTGCGCCTGCATGGCCAGCAGGATTTCCTTCGGCGGCGTCAGGTCCTTGATTTCGTAGCGCAGCACCTTCACGCCCCAGTTCAGCGCCGCTTCGTCGATCGCGGCCACCACCTGCGCGTTGATCACGTCGCGTTCCTCGAAGGTCTTGTCGAGCTCGAGCTTGCCGATCACGCTGCGCAGCGAGGTCTGCGCGAGTTGCGTCACCGCCACGATGTAGTTCGACGAGCCGTAGCTCGCGCGCATCGGGTCGGTCACCTGGAAGTACAGGATGCCGTCGACCTGCAGCTGCGTGTTGTCGCGCGTGATGCAGATCTGGCTCGGCACGTCGAGCGGGATCTCCTTCAGGCTGTGCTTGTAGGCCACCCGGTCGATGAACGGGATCAGGAAGTTGGGGCCGGGCGTCATGGTGCCGTGGTACTTGCCCAGGCGCTCGCGCACCCAGGCGTTCTGCTGCGGCACGAACTTCACCGACTGGCTGATGAAGATGATCGCGATGACCAGGATGATGAGGGGGACCGAAAATTCCATGGTGCGCTTCCTTTTCTAAGTTCTCTGGATTCGTTGAGTTCTGCGGACTGACTAGACCTTGTCGACCACCAGCCGGCTGCCGACCACCTCGACCACGCGGTGTTCACCGGTCGATGGCGTGTGGCCCGCGCGCTGGATCACCGTCCATTGCGCACCCCGGTAGCGCACGGTGGCCGTGCCGTCGGCGTTCCAGGCGTCGACGTGCACGCTCTCGCCGATGTCGAGGTTCACGTCGCGGTTGGCTTCGGTGGGCGGGGCGGGCGGACGCTTGCGCTGGACCGAGTACCAGACCAGCACGGCCCCCACGCCGATGAGGGCAGCCACGATCAGCTGCGTGACGGTGCCGAAGCCCAGGTGCGCGGAGATCGCTGCGGCCGCGAAGCCGGCGGCGAGCAGCAGCAGGTAGACCGTGCCCGAAAGCAACTCGACGACGATGGCCACTCCCGCAATCAGCCACCAGACGGTGGAATTCGCCATGACAACTCCTCTTTTCCTTGTTCGATGCGCGCCATTCTGATGCATGAAGCTCAAGCGCTTGTCCTGCGTAGGGGTACTGGCGCGAGGGAAGCGGCCTTGCCTGACGGGACCGAATGTCTTGCGCGAAGCTGACCAAATCCGTCATCCGAATTCCGTACACTTCGCGCCTCGCTCTTTTGCCCTGTCTTCCAGCCTGACCGTCGGAGCCCCGCTCATGAAATTTCGCTTTCCCATCGTCATCATCGACGAGGACTTCCGCTCCGAAAACACTTCGGGCCTCGGCATTCGCGCGCTCGCGCAGGCCTTCGAAAGCGAGGGCTTCGAGGTGCTGGGCGTCACGAGCTACGGCGATCTGAGCCAGTTCGCGCAGCAGCAAAGCCGCGCCAGCGCGTTCATCCTGTCGATCGACGACGAAGAGTTCACTGTCGGCCCCGACCTCGACCCGGCCGTGCTGAACCTGCGCAACTTCATCGGCGAAGTGCGTCGCAAGAACGCCGACGTGCCGATCTACATCTACGGCGAGACCAAGACCTCGCGCCACATCCCGAACGACATCCTGCGCGAACTGCATGGCTTCATCCACATGTTCGAGGACACCCCCGAATTCGTGGCGCGCCACATCATTCGCGAGGCCAAGAGCTATCTGGAGGGCGTGCAGCCCCCGTTCTTCAAGGCGCTGATCGACTACGCGGAAGACGGTTCGTACTCGTGGCACTGCCCGGGCCACTCCGGCGGCGTGGCGTTCCTGAAGAGCCCCGTGGGCCAGATGTTCCACCAGTTCTTTGGCGAGAACATGCTGCGCGCGGACGTCTGCAACGCGGTGGAAGAACTCGGCCAGCTGCTCGACCACACCGGCCCGGTGGCGGCCAGCGAACGCAATGCGGCGCGCATCTTCAATGCCGACCATTGCTTCTTCGTGACCAACGGCACCAGCACCAGCAACAAGATGGTGTGGCACCACACGGTGGCGCCGGGCGACGTGGTGGTGGTCGACCGCAACTGCCACAAGTCGATCCTGCACGCGATCATCATGACCGGCGCGATTCCGGTGTTCATGAAGCCCACGCGCAACCACTTCGGCATCATCGGCCCCATTCCGAAGAGCGAGTTCGAACAGAGCGCCATCAAGGCCAAGATCAAGGCCAACCCGTTGCTGGCCGATATCGATCACGAGAAGGTCAAGCCGCGTGTGATGACGCTCACGCAGTCGACCTACGACGGCGTGATCTACAACACCGAGACCATCAAGAACATGCTCGACGGCTACGTCGACACGCTGCACTTCGACGAAGCCTGGCTGCCCCATGCGGCCTTCCACCCGTTCTACGGTGCGTACCACGCGATGGGCAAGCGCCGCGTGCGGCCCAAGGATTCGCTGGTGTTCGCCACGCAGTCCACCCACAAGCTGCTGGCCGGCATCAGCCAGGCCAGCCACGTGCTCGTGCAGGACTCACAGAACCGCCAGCTCGACCGCGACCTCTTCAACGAGGCCTACCTGATGCACTCGTCGACCAGCCCGCAGTACGCGATCATCGCGAGCTGCGACGTGGCCGCCGCCATGATGGAGCCGCCCGGCGGCACCGCGCTGGTGGAAGAAAGCATCCTGGAAGCGCTCGACTTCCGCCGCGCCATGCGCAAGGTGGAAGAGGAGTTCGGCAAGGACGAGTGGTGGTTCAAGGTCTGGGGCCCCGAGAAGCTCGTCGACGAAGGCATCGGCCGCGCCGAGGACTGGATCATGACGGGCGAGAAGGAGCCCTCCAAGCGCAAGACCAAGAAGTCGCCGCGCAACTGGCACGGCTTCGGCGACCTGGCCGACGGCTTCAACATGCTCGACCCGATCAAGTCGACCATCGTCACGCCCGGCCTCGACCTCGAAGGCAACTTCGCCGAGACCGGCATCCCGGCCAGCGTGGTGACCAAGTTCCTCGCCGAGCACGGCGTGATCGTGGAGAAGACCGGCCTGTACAGCTTCTTCATCATGTTCACCATCGGCATCACCAAGGGCCGCTGGAACACGCTGCTCACGGCGCTGCAGCAGTTCAAGGACGACTACGCGCGCAACCAGCCGATGTGGCGCATCCTGCCCGAGTTCTGCCAGCAGCACCCTGGCTATGAGCGCCTGGGCCTGCGCGATCTGTGCCAGCACATCCACCAACTGTATGCGCGCTACGACGTGGCCCGCCTCACGACCGAGATGTACCTGAGCGACCTGACGCCGGCCATGAAGCCGAGCGACGCGTTCGCCCATATCGCGCACCGCAAGACCGAGCGCGTGGAGATCGACGAACTCGAAGGCCGCATCACCACCAGCCTGATCACGCCGTACCCGCCGGGCATTCCGCTGCTGATCCCGGGCGAAGTGTTCAACAAGAAGATCGTCGACTACCTCAAGTTCTCGCGCGAGTTCAACACGCAGTGCCCGGGCTTCGAGACCGACATCCACGGCCTGGTGGCGCGCGTCGACGAGACGGGCAAGAAGCGCTACTACGCGGACTGCGTCCGGGAAGCGAAGTAAGGGCCTGAAAAGACCTGAGGTTGGGCGGCCCGGAAGACTTCCGCGGCCGGCCCGGCTTTCTAGCCTTCGCGCACCCGCATGAAGCGCGCGAAGCGCGGCAGGCCCTTGGCGGTGGTGCCGTTGTAGCGGTAGGTCACCCAGCTGCCGATGGCGGGCGGGTGCTCCCGCTCGGCGTCGGTCAGCCCGGTGCCGAGCTTGAAGCGCTTGCCGTCGGCCGTCTCGACCACCAGCGCGCCGAGCCGGGCGCTGTGCTTGCCCTTGCCGGGCACGTGCTCGATCACGCGGGCTTCGGCGTCTTCATAGGGCTTGACCTTCAGCAGGTCGCTGTTGCGTTCGCCCCGGTACTGGGAGCTGCCGCGGTGGAGCATCAACCCTTCGCCGCCCATCTTGACCGTCTTGTCGAGCAGCGCCTGCAGCTCTTCGTGCGTGGTCGCGCGCTGCTGCGGCACCGGCACCACCCACGGCGCGTCGGTGATGGGCAGCAGCTTGCGCAGCGCGGCCAGCCGGGTGCTGAAGTCGCCGCCCTGGGCGGGCAGGTCGAACACCATGAAGCGCATCTCGTGCCACGCGACGTCGTTGGGCGTCTGGCTGCGCACGGTCGAGACCGCGTGCGCGAACCTGCCACGGCCCGCCCACAGCTCCCCGTCGAGCGGCTGCCGGGGCAGAGGGGCGGTGAACCATGTGGGCGCCACCACGCGCTCGCCGCCGCGCGTCCAGAGCTGCTTGCCGTCCCAGTAGCCGCGCACGCCGTCGTACTTCTCGCTGACCCAGTAGTCGTTCAGCGACATGCCCTGGCGGTAGACGTCGGCCAGCATGAGCGACGGCGCGGCCTCGCGCGCGAACACGGCGGGCGCCGCGATCACGCCGAAAGCGGCCAGCAGGAGGGAGCGTCGGCTCAGCACGGTGCTATGAAATAAGTAGCGCAATACGACCGTCTGACGACCGTATCAAGCATTTGGGGCGTTTTCGGCAGAGTTACTCGGCCATCCCGCCGACGACGTTGCTGAAGCCGCCGTCGACGTAGGTGATCTCCGCCGTCACGCCGCTGGCCAGGTCGCTCAACAGGAATGCGGCCACGTTGCCGACTTCCTCGATCGTCACGTTGCGGCGGATCGGCGAGGCGTCGGCCACGGCGGCCAGCATCTTGCCGAAGCCCTTGATGCCGCTGGCGGCCAGCGTCTTGATCGGGCCGGCGCTGATGCCGTTCACGCGCATGCCCTTCGGGCCGAGCGACGCCGCCGTGTAGCGCACCGACGCTTCGAGCGAAGCCTTGGCCAGGCCCATGGTGTTGTAGTTGGGCAGCGCGCGCTCGGCGCCCAGGTAGGTCAGCGTGAGCAGCGCCGACTTGTCGTTCAGGTAGGGCAGTGCCGCCTTGGCCATGGCCGGGAAGCTGTAGGCGCTGATGTCGTGCGCGATCTTGAAGCCTTCGCGCGAGAGCCCGTCGAGGAAGTCGCCCGAGATCGACTCGCGCTGTGCGAAGCCGATGCTGTGCACGAAGCCGTCGAACTTGGGCCAGGTCTGCGAGAGATCGGCGAAGAGCTTGTCGATCTGCGCGTCGTCGCCCACGTCGCAGTCGAAAATCAGCTTCGAGCCGAAGTCTGCGGCATATTCGGTGATACGGTCCTTGAACCGCTCGCCGACATAGCTGAAGGCGAGCTCCGCGCCCTGTTCGTGACAGGCCTTGGCAATGCCATAAGCAATGGAGCGATTGCTCAACACACCGGTGATCAACAGTTTTTTGCCGGAAAGAAAGCCCATGAAGTTGCCTCGTGAAAATCTTGGGCAGAATTCTCGCATGCGGTTTCTCCGGGTCTGGTGGTTGATGGTGTGTGCGGTTCCCGCGTGGGCCGCGCATGGATATGCACTCTGGGACGACCTGAAGTACGCCCCGGGCTTCAAGGCCTTCGACTACGTGAACGTCGACGCGCCCAAGGGCGGCGAGCTGCGGCTGGTGAGCAACCTGCGGGTGTCCACCTTCGACAAGTACAACCCCTTCACCATCAAGGGCTCGGCGCCGGCCTACCTCGACAGCCTGCTGTTCGATACGCTGCTGACCGGCGCCATGGACGAGACCGGCTCCGGCTACGGCCTGCTGGCCGAGGACGTCACGGTGGCCGCGGACCGCCGCAGCGTCACCTTCCGCCTGCGGCCCGAGGCCCGGTTCCACAACGGCATGCCGGTCGAGGCGGCCGACGTGAAGCACAGCTACGACACGCTCATCGGCCCTTTCACCTCGCCAGGCTACAAGACGCTGCTGCAGGAGGTCGACGGCGCCGACGTGCTCGACGCGCGCACCATCCGCTTCCGCTTCAAGACCATCAACCGCGAGCTGCCGCTGATCGTGGGCAGCCTGCCGGTCTTCAGCCGGGCCTGGGGTGTGGAAAACGGCAAGGCCAAGCCCTTCGACCAGGTGGTGATGGACATTCCCATCGGCAGCGGCGCCTACAAGATCGGCCCGGTGCGTTTCGGCAAGGACATCACCTACGTGCGCGACCCCGCCTACTGGGGGCGCGACCTGCCGGTGAACCGCGGTTCGCACAACTTCGATCGCATCACCGTCAAGATCTACAAGGACAACACGGCGCGGCTCGAGGCCCTGAAGGCCGGCGAGTTCGACATGATGAGCTTCTACTCGGCCGGCGACTGGGCGCGCCGGGTGAACGGCAAGCGCTTCACCACGGGCGAGCTCGTCAAGCACGAGTTCGCGCACAAGAAGCCTTCGGGTTTCCAGAGCTTCGTGCTCAACAGCCGGCGCGACAAGCTCGGCGACCCGCGCGTGCGCGAGGCGCTGGGCCTGGCGCTCGACTACGAGTGGATGAACCGGCAGATGTTCTACAACGGCTACCCGCGCGTGACGGACCTGTTCGGCAACACCGACTGCGAGGCCCGGGGTCTGCCGTCGCCCGAGGAAAAGGCGCTGCTCGAACCCTGGCGCGGCAAGATCCCCGAAGCGAGCTTCGGCCCGATGTACGCCCCGCCCGTCACCGAGGGCGAGGGCCAGTCGCTGCGCAACAACCTGCGCCGCGCGCGCGACCTGCTCAAGCAGGCCGGCTGGGAGTATCGCGACGGCGCGCTGCGCAACGCCAAGGGCGAGGCCATGACGTTGGAGTACCTCGACAGCAAGGAAGGCGGCGTGCGCACGGTGTCGCCGTGGATCCGCAACCTCGAGAAGCTCGGCATTTCGCTGAACTTCGCCACGGTCGACTTCGCGCTCTACCAGGAGCGGCTCGACCGCTTCGAATTCGACATCACGACCATCAACTTTCCGGGCACCAACAACCCGGGCCAGCAACTGCTGGAGATCTTCGGCAGCAAGGCGGCCAAGACCGAAAGCTCGGGCAACTACATGGGTGTTTCGACGCCCGCGGTCGATGCGCTGCTCAAGGACATCGTCGACGCCGACACCAAGGCCGAGCTGATGCCGGCCTGCCGCGCGCTCGACCGCGTGATCATGCACAGCCACTACCTGATTCCCCAGTGGACGCTGACCTCGCACCGCATCGTCTACGACGACTGGCGCCTGGCCTTCAAGTCGCCCATGCCGCCGTATTCCAACGGCGAAGACTGGGTCATGGGCACGTGGTGGGCCAAGCCGCCAAGCCAGAAATAGAAGAGAAGGAAACCGGCCGTGCTCTCCTATGTCCTCAAACGCCTCTTGCTGTTCATTCCGACCTTGCTCGGCGTACTGCTGGTGACCTTCCTCGTGATCCAGTTCGTGCCCGGCGGCCCGGTGGAGCAGTACCTGGCCGAAGCCAAGACGGCGGGGCGGGGCGGCGGTGGCGGCGGCTTCGAGTCCGGTGGCGGCAGCTACCGCGGCAACCAGGGCGTCGACCCCAAGCGGCTCGAGCAGATCAAGGCGCTGTACGGCTTCGACAAGCCGGCGCACGAGCGGCTGTTCCAGATGCTCGGCCAGTTCGCGCGCTTCGACCTGGGCAAGAGCTTCTTCCAGAACAAGGACGTCTGGACGCTGATCCTGGAGAAGCTGCCGGTTTCCATCAGCCTGGGCCTCTGGACCTTCTTCATCAGCTACGGCGTGGCCGTGCCCCTGGGCGTCGCGAAAGCGGTGAGGGCGGGCACGCGATTCGACCTGATCAGCACGCTGATCGTTCTCATCGGCTATGCCATTCCGGGCTTCGTGCTGGGCGTTGCGCTGCTGGTGGTGTTCGGAGGGCAGTTGCAGTGGTTTCCGTTGCGAGGACTGACCTCGGCCAACTGGGACGACCTGGGCTGGGGCGCGCGCATCGTCGACTACCTCTGGCACATCACGCTGCCCGTCACGGCCATGGTGCTCGGCAGTTTCGCGGTGACGGCCATGCTCACCAAGAACGCCTTTCTCGAGGAAATCCGCAAGCAGTACGTGCTGACGGCGCGGGCCAAGGGGCTGGGCGAGGGGCAGGTGTTGTGGAAGCACGTGTTCCGCAACGCGCTGATCCCGATCATCACGGGCTTGCCGTCGGCGTTCATCGGCGCGTTCTTCGCGGGCTCGCTGCTCATCGAGACGCTGTTCTCGCTCGACGGCCTCGGGTTGCTGGGCTACGAGAGCGTGATCCGGCGCGACTACCCGGTGGTGCTGGGCACGCTGTACCTCTTCACGCTGATCGGCCTGGTGACCAAGCTGATCTCCGATCTCTGCTACGTATGGGTGGACCCGCGTGTCAAATTCGACTGAGGGCGTCATGGGCGGCGCCGTCGCGGGCAGCGTCGAGGCGAAGGCTCCGGCGCTGGCCAAGACCGCTCACATCTCGCCCGGCCGCCGTGCCTGGCTGCGCTTCAAGCGCAACCGGCTCGGTTTCTGGAGCCTGGTGATCTTCACCGTCCTGGTGGTGCTGAGCCTGTTCGCCGAGGTGCTCTCCACCGACAAGCCGCTGGTGCTGCGCTACGAAGGCCACACCTATTTCCCGGTGCTGCGCGACTACTCCGAGAAGACCTTCGGCGGCGACTTCGAAACACCGGCCGACTACCTCGACCCCTTCATTCGCGAGCGCATCACGCAGGGCGACAACTGGGCGGTCTACGCGCCCAACCCCTACGGCCCGAAAACGCTCAACTACTTCGCCAAGGCGCCCAGCCCGGCCGCGCCGACGGGTGACAACTTCTTCGGCACCGACGACCGCGGCCGCGACCTCCTGGCGCAACTGATCTACGGCTTTCGCGTGAGCGTGCTGTTCGGCCTGGCGCTCACCGCCATCGGCACGGTGCTGGGCGTGGCGGCGGGCGCGGTGCAAGGCTACTTCGCAGGGAAGATCGACCTCGCGTTCCAGCGCTTCATCGAAATCTGGGGCTCCATGCCCGAGCTGTACCTGCTGATCATCTTCAGCGCGATCTTCGCCCCCAGCGTGGCGCTGCTGCTCATCCTGCTGAGCCTGTTCGGCTGGATGGGCCTGGCCGACTACGTGCGCGCCGAGTTCCTGCGCAACCGCCAGATGGATTACGTGCGCGCCGCGCGCGCCCTGGGCGTGAGCAACCTGCAGATCATGTGGCGTCACATCCTGCCCAACAGCATGGTGCCGGTCGTCACCTTCCTGCCGTTTCGCATGAGCGCGGCCATCCTGGCGCTGACCTCGCTCGACTTCCTGGGCCTGGGCGTGCCGCCGGGCACGCCGTCGCTCGGCGAACTGCTGAGCCAGGGCAAGGCCAACATCGACGCCTGGTGGATTTCCATTTCCACCTTCGGCGTGCTGGTCGTCACGCTGATGCTGCTGACCTTCATGGGTGACGCGCTGCGCGATGCACTCGATCCCCGCAAGGCAGACAAGTGATGAACGGTGCTCCCGCAAATCTCCCCTTGATCGACGTGAAGGGCCTGCGCGTCGCGTTCGGCGGCAAGGAGGTCGTGCACGGCATCGACTTCCAGATTGCCGCCGGCGAAAAGCTGGCGCTGGTCGGCGAATCGGGCTCGGGCAAGACGGTCACGGCGCTGTCGCTGCTGCGGCTGGTGCAGAACGCCGATGTGACCGGCGTTGCAAGGCTTTTCGGCGGCGAACGCACGCAGGACGTGCGAGACCTGCTATCGATTCCGGAGCGCCAGCTGCGCGGTATCCGCGGCAAGGAGATCGCGATGATCTTCCAGGAGCCGATGACCGCGCTGAATGCGCTCTACACCGTGGGCGACCAGATCGCCGAGGTGCTCGAGCTGCACGAAGGGCTGTCGGCGCGTGCCGCACGGGCGGCCGCGGTGCAGCTGCTGGCCGACACGGGCATTCCGGAGCCGGCGCGGCGCGCGCAGGCGTTTCCGCACCAGCTCTCGGGCGGGCAGCGCCAGCGCGCCATGATCGCCATGGCGCTGGCCTGCAAGCCGCGCCTGCTGCTGGCCGACGAGCCGACCACGGCGCTCGACGTCACGGTGCGCGCGCAGATCCTCGACCTGCTGGCCGACCTGCAGCGCAAGCACGGCATGGCGGTGCTGCTGATCACGCACGACCTGAACCTGGTGCGCCGCTTCGCCGACCGCGTGGCGGTCATGGAGGACGGCCACATCGTCGAACATGGCGCGGTGGCGCCGGTGTTCGACGCGCCGCGGCATCCCTACACCCGCAAGCTGATCGACAGCCACCCCGAGCGCGACGTGGCGGCCGTGCCGGCCGGCGGCGCGGCGCCGGTGCTCGAGGCCAAGGCGCTGCGCGTGATCTACCCGGTGCCCAAGCCCGGCATCGGCGGCTGGTTCCGCAAGGGCGAGTTCGTGGCGGTGCAGGGCGCGGATTTCCGCATCGCGCCGGGCGAGACGCTGGGCGTGGTCGGCGAATCGGGGTCGGGCAAGTCGACGCTCGCGCTGGCGGCGCTGGGGTTGTTGCGCTACCAGGGCGCGCTGAAGGTCACCGGGAAGGACTGGGCGGTCGATCGTGCGTCGGACCTGGGCCTGCGCCGCGTGATGCAGGTGGTGTTCCAGGACCCGTTCTCCTCGCTGTCGCCGCGCATGACGGTCGAGCAGATCGTGGGCGAAGGGCTGCGCGTGCATGCGCCGCAACTGGACGCCGAGGCGCGGCGGGCGCGTTCGCTCACGGCGCTGGCCGATGTCGGGCTGACCGAGGCGCAGTTTCCGTCGCTGCTCGACCGCTATCCGCACGAGTTTTCCGGCGGCCAGCGCCAGCGCCTGGCGATTGCGCGCGCGCTGATCGTCGATCCGCAACTGCTGGTGCTCGACGAGCCGACCAGCGCGCTCGACGTGACGATCCAGAAGCAGGTGCTGGCGCTGCTGCAGCGCCTGCAGCGCGAGCGGGGGCTGAGCTACCTGCTGATCACGCACGACGTCGAGGTGATCCGCGCCATGGCGCACCAGGTCATCGTGATGAAGGACGGGGCGATCCTCGAAAACGGGGCGGTGGAGCGCGTGCTCGACGCGCCCGAGCATCCCTATACAAAGAAGCTGGTGGCCGCCGCGCTGCTGGAATAAACGGAGTCTTCAAGCAATGCCGGAAATCGGACGCGACCGTCGCGGGGCGTGGCGCGCTGCGCTGGCCTGCATGGTCACCCTGTCGGTGGCCATGGGCCTGGGGCGCTTCGCCTTCACGCCCATGCTGCCCATCATGCTGCACGAGGGCAAGCTGGAGCTGGCGGCCGGCGGGTTGCTGGCGTCGCTCAACTACCTGGGTTATTTCCTGGGGGCGGTGAGCTGCGCGGCAATCAGCGTCAAGGCGTCGAGCATGGTGCGTGGCGGGCTTCTGGCCACGGCGGCGCTGCTGGTCGGCATGGGGCTGCTGCACAGCTTCACGAGCTGGGGCGTGCTGCGCACCGCGGCCGGCGTGATGAGCGCCTGGGTGTTCGTCTTCGCTTCGGGTTGGGGGCTGCGGCGGCTGGCCGAGACGAACGCGCCGGCGCTGGCGGGCGTGATCTACACGGGGCCGGGCATCGGCATCGCGATGACCGGGCTGCTGGGCGGCGCGCTAGGGCGCTGGGGTTCGGAGGCGGGGTGGATCGGGCTGGGCATCCTGGGGCTGGCGCTGATCGCGGTGATCTGGCGCGTGTTCGATGACGGCGAGAGGGCGCCGGCTGGCACTGCGGGTGCAGCGGCGCCCGCGGCGGCGGCGCGTACCGCGGCATCGGCCGCGGACCGCAGCGACGCCATCTGGCTGGTGGCGCTCTACGGCCTCGCAGGATTTGGTTACATCATCACCGCGACTTTTCTGCCGGTGATCGCGCGGCAGGCGCTGCCGGGCTCGTCGTGGCCCGATTTCTTCTGGCCGCTGTTCGGCCTGGCCATCATTCCGGGGGCGCTGATCGGTGCTCGCGCGCCGACGCACTGGGACAACCGGCTGCTGCTGGCGGTGGCCTATGCGCTGCAGGCACTGGGCGTGGTGTTTTCGGTGGCGTGGCCCACCATTGGCGGCTTTGCGCTCGGCAGCCTGCTGCTGGGCATGCCGTTCACGGCCATCACTCTTTTTGCGATGCGCGACGCGCGCCGGCTGCGCGGCAATGCCGCGGCGGGGCTGATCGGCTATGCGACGGCGTCGTACGGGGTGGGGCAGATCATCGGCCCGCTGTTCGCGGCGCCGCTGGCGCAGCGCACGGGTTCTTTTCAGGTGCCGCTGCTGGTCGCGGCAGCCGCTTTGGCGCTCGGCGCGGTATTGTTTGCGTGGGTCTGGTTCAAATCTCGCCGCTCAATCACCATTTGAGTGCTGAAGCCCCTTCATTTATTACACGAATAGCATATAATTCGAGGCTCACGACCAAACGGGCGGGTACCAACCGCCCGTTTTTTTTGGTCTATGCATTCTGAACATTCCAGCGATCTGGCGTCCGTGGCGGGCGGACGGCACAGGTCCCGTACTTAAAAGGCATCTTCGAACACGTGGCATTGCAGCAAATAGTTGAACAAACCGTGGCCGGTCTCGGCTATGACCTGGTCGAGATCGAGCGCTCGGCCGGGGGAACGCTGCGCGTGACGATTGATTTGCCCTGGACGGCCCCCACCTCCGAAGACTTGGCTGCCGGCGTTCCGGAGCCCTTCGTGACGGTCGAGGACTGCGAGAAGGTCACGCGCCAGTTGCAATTCGCGCTCGAAGTGGATGGTGTCGACTACAAGCGGCTCGAGGTGTCCTCGCCGGGTATCGACCGTCCGCTGCGCAATGAGCAGGATTTCGCGCGTTTCGTGGGAGCGGTGATCGACATCACGCTCAAGGCGCCCATGGGCGCGGCGGCGGCGGGCCAGGTGTCGGCCAATCGCAAGAAATTTCGCGGCACGCTGGAGCGGGCCGAGCAGCAGGGCGAGGAGGGCGGCGGCGCCCGAGGCTGGCAAATCGTCTGGAGCGATGCGCCCGAGCCCAAGCCCGGACAAAAAGTGAGCAAGAAGCGCGCGCCTGCACCGTTGCATGCGCTGGGCTTCGTTCTGGACGAGCTGCGCGACGCGCGGCTCGCACCCATTGTGGATTTCAAGGGCCGCAAGGCCAAAACCCAACCGGGTTTTTCGGATATTGACGACGGAACGCAGGTTCCGGACTGACCAGAGGAGTGGTGGCATGAATCGCGAAATGTTGATGTTGGTGGATGCGATCTCGCGCGAGAAGAACGTCGAACGTGACGTGGTCTTCGGCGCGGTCGAATCCGCACTGGCGCAAGCCACCAAGAAGCTCCACCAGGGCGACGTGGACATCCGCGTCTCGGTCGATCGCGACAGCGGCGACTACGAAACCTTCCGCCGCTGGCACGTCGTTCCGGACGAAGCCGGCCTGCAATTGCCCGACCAGGAAATCCTGCTTTTCGAAGCCAAGGAAGAAATGTCGGACATCGAGGTCGGCGAGTACATCGAGGAAGCGGTGGACTCTGTGCCGATCGGCCGCATCGGCGCCATGGCCGCCAAGCAGGTCATCCTGCAGAAGATCCGTGACGCCGAGCGCGAGATGCTGCTCAACGACTTCATGTCGCGCGGCGACAAGATCTTCGTGGGCACCGTCAAGCGCCTGGACAAGGGCGACATCATCGTCGAGGCCGGCCGCGTCGAAGGCCGCCTGCGCCGCAGCGAGATGATCGCCAAGGAAAACCTGCGCAATGGCGACCGCGTGCGCGCCATGATCATGGAGGTCGACCTGACGCTGCGCGGCGCGCCGATCATCCTGTCGCGCTCGGCCCCCGAATTCATGATCGAGCTGTTCCGCCAGGAAGTGCCCGAGATCGAACAGGGCCTGCTCGAAATCAAGAGCTGCGCCCGTGACCCGGGTTCGCGCGCCAAGATCGCCGTGCTCTCGCACGACAAGCGCGTCGACCCGATCGGCACCTGCGTCGGCGTGCGCGGCACCCGTGTCAACGCCGTGACCAACGAGCTCGCCGGCGAGCGCGTGGACATCGTGCTGTGGAGCGAAGACCCGGCCCAGTTCGTCATCGGCGCGCTGGCCCCGGCCAACGTGTCGTCGATCGTGGTGGACGAAGAAAAGCACGCCATGGACGTGGTGGTCGACGAGGAAAACCTCGCCATCGCCATCGGCCGCGGCGGCCAGAACGTGCGCCTGGCTTCCGACCTGACCGGTTGGAAGATCAACATCATGGATGCGAACGAGTCGGCGCAGAAGCAGGCCAGCGAAACCGATGCCAGCCGCAAGCTGTTCATGGAAAAGCTCGACGTCGACGAGGAAATCGCCGACATCCTGATCGCCGAAGGCTTCAACAGCCTCGAAGAAGTCGCCTATGTGCCGATCTCCGAAATGCTCGAGATCGAGGCGTTCGACGAAGACACCATCAACGAGCTGCGCGCCCGCGCCAAGGATGCGCTGTTGACCATGGAAATCGCCAAGGAAGAGGGCGTCGAGGCCCAGCCGCAAGTGTCGCAAGACCTGCACGACCTCGAAGGCCTGGACCCCGAGCTGATTCCCAAGCTGACCGAAGCGGGTGTGAACACCCGTGACGACCTTGCCGACCTCGCGGTCGATGAACTCACCGAGATCACCGGCCAGAGTGCCGATGACGCCAAAGCCCTCATCTTGAAAGCCCGCGAACATTGGTTCGCCGGCCAAGAGTGACGGTCATGGAGGCACGAAACCAATATGTCCAGTACCACTGTCGCCGAGTTCGCGAACGAGCTCAAGAAGACTCCCGAAACCTTGCTTGACCAGCTCAAGAGCGCAGGCGTGCCCAAAGCGGCCGTCACCGATGCACTCACCGAGGCTGACAAGCAGCGCCTGCTCGGCCACCTGAAGGCCAGCCACGGCACTGTTGAGCCCGAGCGCAAGAAGATCACGTTGACGAAAAAGTCGACCAGCGAGATCAAGCAGGCCGACGCCACCGGCCGTGCGCGCACGATCCAGGTCGAGGTGCGCAAGAAGCGCACCTTCATCCAGCGTGAAGACGGTCATCCGGCCACGCCGGAATCGGCGCAGCACGTGGCCGAGGCGCCCGTTGAGCCGCCCGCACCGCCTCAGGTCGATCCCGCCGAACTGGCCCGCCGCGAGGAAGAAGCGCGTCGCCAGGCCGAGCTGATCCGCCGCCAGGAAGAAGAGCTGGCCGAGAAGCGTCGCCTGCGCGAAGAAACCGAAGCCCGCGAACGCGAACAGGCTGAGAAGGCCGAGCGCGCCGAACAGGCCGAACAAGCCCAGCAGGAAGCCGTGCGCATCGCCGCCGAGAAGAAGGCCGCGGCCTTCGCCGAAACTGCTGCAGTGAACGCCGCCAACCGCGACGCGAACAGCAAGCCGGCTGCGCCCGCCGTGGCCGCTGCCGCCGCCGCTGCCGCTGCGGCCGCCGCCGCCGCTGAACAACAGGCCGCCGACACCAAGCTCGCCGCGCAGAACGCTGCCGCGCAAGCCAAGGAAGACGCCAAGGCCAAGGCCGCCGCCGAATCGAAGGCCCGTGCCGACGAAGAAGCCGCCCGCGCCAAGGACCTCGACGAGCGTCGCCGCAAGGCCCTCGCCGAAGCCGAAGCCATTCGCGCCATGATGAACGCGCCGGCCCGCGTGCTGGTGCCGCACAAGGCGCCCGAGAAGCCGCAGCCTGAAAAGTCCGCGGTCAAGGGCACGCTGCACAAGCCGGCCACGCCCGCCGCACGCCCCGGTGCGCCTGCCGCGCCCGGCGCTGCAGCAGCACCCGGCGCCGCCGGTGCGGGCAAGGAAGTCAAGTCCGCGAAGCTCTCGTCGAGCTGGGCTGGCGATCCTGCCAAGAAGAAGGAAATCAAGACCCGCGGCGATGCCAGCGGTGGTGTCGGTCGCGGCAACTGGCGCGGAGGCCCGCGCGGTCGCCGTGGCAACGACCGCGGCGGTCACGACGAGCAGCACGCACCGGCCGCACCGGTCGAGGCGCGCATTCTCGAAGTGCACGTGCCCGAAACCATCACGGTGGCCGAGCTCGCGCACAAGATGGCCGTCAAGGCGCAAGAGGTCATCAAGCAACTGATGAAGCTCGGCCAGATGGCGACCATCAACCAGTCGCTGGACCAGGACACCGCCATGATCCTGGTGGAAGAAATGGGCCATACCGCGGTGGTTGCCGCGCTGGACGACCCGGAAGCTTTCACCGACGAGGACGTGTCGGCGCAAACCGCCGAGGCCCTGCCGCGCGCACCGGTCGTGACCGTCATGGGTCACGTCGACCACGGCAAGACCTCGCTGCTGGACTACATCCGCCGCGCCAAGGTTGCCGCGGGCGAAGCCGGCGGCATCACGCAGCACATCGGTGCGTACCACGTGGAAACCGAACGCGGCATGGTGTCGTTCCTCGACACCCCGGGTCACGAGGCCTTCACGGCCATGCGTGCCCGCGGTGCGCAGGCCACCGACATCGTGATCCTGGTGGTGGCGGCTGACGACGGCGTCATGCCCCAGACCAAGGAAGCCATCAAGCACGCGAAGGCGGCTGGTGTGCCGATCGTGGTTGCCATCAACAAGGTGGACAAGCCCGACGCCAACCTGGACCGCGTGAAGCAGGAACTGGTGGCCGAAGAGGTCGTGCCTGAAGAGTACGGCGGCGACGTGCCGTTTGTGCCGGTGTCCGCCAAGACGGGCCAGGGCGTCGACGACCTGCTCGAGCAGGTGCTGCTGCAGGCCGAAGTGCTGGAACTCAAGGCGCCGGTGGAAGCCGCCGCCAAGGGCCTGGTCATCGAAGCCCAGCTCGACAAGGGCCGCGGCCCGGTCGCTACCGTGCTGGTTCAGTCCGGTACGCTCAAGACCGGCGACGTGGTGCTGGCCGGTTCGACCTATGGCCGCGTGCGCGCCATGCTGGACGAAGACGGCAGGTCGACCAAGTCGGCGGGTCCGTCGATCCCGGTGGAAATCCAGGGCCTGACCGAAGTGCCGCAAGCGGGCGACGAGTTCATGGTGATGAGCGACGAGCGCCGTGCGCGCGAAATCGCTACCTACCGAGCCGGCAAGTTCCGCAACACCAAGCTGGCGAAGCTGCAGGCCGCAAACCTGCAGAACATGTTCACCGACCTGTCGGCAGGCGAAGTGCAGACGCTGCGCATCATCATCAAGGCCGACGTGCAGGGCTCGCAGGAAGCGCTCGCGCAATCGCTGCTCAAGCTGGCAACGGACGAAGTCAAGGTGCAGGTGGTGTATGCCGGCGTGGGTGGCATCAGCGAAAGCGACATCAACCTGGCCATCGCATCGAAGGCTGTTGTGATCGGCTTCAACGTGCGTGCCGATGCCGGCGCGCGCAAGCTGGCCGAGAACAACGGCGTGCAACTGAACTACTACAGCATCATTTACGACGCTGTGGACGAGATCAAGGTTGCGATGTCGGGCATGCTGGCACCGGAGCGCCGCGAGGAAATCATCGGCTCGGCCGAGATCCGCACGGTGTTCGTGGCCTCGAAGATCGGCACCGTTGCCGGCTCGTACGTCACTTCGGGCTCGGTCAACCGCAGCGCGCATTTCCGCCTGCTGCGCGACAACGTGGTGATCTACACCGGCGAAGTCGACTCGATCAAGCGCATGAAGGACGATGTCCGCGAAGTCCGCGAAGGTTTTGAGTGCGGTATCAAGCTCAAGAACTACAACGACATCAAGGAAGGCGATCAGCTCGAATTCTTCGAGATCAAGGAAATCGCCCGGACGCTGTAAGCGTTCGAAGCGAGAGAGTCCATGCCGAAAAGAAAAGCCGCCGCCCCCAACCGCGCGTTCAAGGTTGCCGACCAGATCCAGCGCGATCTGACGGAGCTGATCGCGCGCGAGTTGAAGGACCCGCGCGTGGGCATGGTCACGATCCAGGCCGTCGAGGTCACGCCCGACTATGCGCACGCGAAGATCTTCTTCAGCCTGCTCACGGGCGACGTGGACGAGACCACCGAAGCGTTGAACCAGGCCGCGGGCTTCCTGCGCAACGGCCTGTTCAAGCGCCTGCACATCCACACGGTGCCCACGCTGCACTTCCTGTTCGACCGCACCACCGAGCGTGCGGCCGACATGAACGCGCTCATCGCGCAAGCCGTCGCCTCGCGTTCGAAAGACGAATAGCCATGAACGCGCCACGCACCAGGGTGCAGCGGCGCCCTGTGCATGGGGTGTTGTTGCTCGACAAGCCGCTGGGACTCTCCAGCAACCAGGCCTTGCAGAAGGTCAAGTGGTTGCTGCGCGCTGAAAAGGCGGGCCACACCGGCACGCTGGATCCGCTCGCGACGGGCGTCCTGCCGCTGTGCTTTGGCGCGGCCACCAAATTCAGCCAGTTGCACCTGGACGCCGACAAGACCTACGAGGCCACGGCCCGCCTGGGCGTGAAGACCGCGACCGGCGATGCCGAGGGCGACGTGATCGCCGAGCGGCCCGTGCACGTGACGCCGGAAGACCTGGCGCGCGTCGAGGCGCAGTTCACCGGCCCGATCCGCCAGGTGCCCCCGATGCACAGCGCGCTCAAGAAGGACGGCAAGGCGCTGTACGAGTACGCACGTGAAGGCATCGAAATCGAACGCGCTCCGCGCGACGTCGTGATTTATCAGCTGAAAGTGTCCGATACGGGCGCCCCACAAGAGAAGTTTGCTATCAAGATCGAAGCAAAAGTCAGCAAGGGCACCTACATCCGCACGCTCGGCGAAGACATCGGTGAAGCGCTGGGATGCGGCGCGCACCTGAGTTCGCTGCGGCGCACCGCCACCGGCGGTTTCGTCGAGGCGCAATGCATCACGCTCGAAGCGCTGGAGGCGATGGACGAAGAGGAGCGCCTGGCGCTGCTCTTGCCTGCCGAGGTGCTGGTGGACGGCCACAGCCGCGTCACGCTCGGCGCGGAAGATGCGGCACGTTTTCTCTCGGGCCTGCGCCGCCGCGGCGACTGGGCCGATGCAGGCGAGGTGGCCGTGTTCGGCACCGAGCCGGCGGCCTTCCTGGGCACCGCCCACGTAGTGGCCGGCGAACTGATCCCGGGGCGCTTGCTGAACCCCATCGAAATTCAGCAAATTCTTTTGAACGCACAACAGACCGAAGCGACACCATGAGTACCAAGCAAATCCGCAATATCGCCATCATTGCCCACGTGGACCATGGCAAGACCACGATGGTCGACCAGCTGCTGCGCCAGTCGGGCACCTTCGCCGAGCACGAGAAGGTCGTCGACACGGTGATGGACAACAACGCCATCGAAAAGGAACGTGGCATCACGATCCTGGCCAAGAACTGCGCCGTGACCTGGGAAGGCACGCACATCAACATCGTCGACACCCCGGGCCACGCGGACTTCGGCGGTGAAGTGGAACGCGCGCTGTCGATGGTCGACGGCGTGGTGCTGCTGATCGACGCGCAGGAAGGCCCGATGCCGCAGACGCGCTTCGTGACCAAGAAGGCGCTGGCCCTGGGCCTGAAGCCGATCCTGGTGGTGAACAAGGTCGACAAGCCCGGTGCGAACCCCGACAAGGTGGTCAACGCCGCCTTCGACCTGTTCGACAAGCTCGGCGCAACCGACGAACAGCTCGACTTCCCCGTGGTGTACGCCTCGGGCATCAACGGCTGGTCGTCGCTGGAAGAAGGCGCGGCCGGTGAGCAGTGGGGCCCCGACATGTCGGCCCTGTTCAACACCATCCTGAAGCACGTGCCGTCGCAAAAGGGTGACCCCGCCGCGCCGCTGCAGCTGCAGATCTCGGCCCTCGACTTCTCGACCTTCGTCGGCCGCATCGGCGTGGGCCGCATCAGCCAGGGCACGCTCAAGCCCATGACCGACGTGCTGGTCATGGAAGGCCCGGACGGCAAGACCGTCAAGGGACGCGTGAACCAGGTGCTGACCTTCCAGGGCCTGGACCGCGTGCAGTCGACCGAAGCCGGCCCCGGCGAAATCGTGCTGATCAACGGCATCACCGACATCGGCATCGGCGTCACCGTGACCGACAAGGACAAGCCCGCGCCGCTGCCCATGCTCAAGGTCGACGAACCGACGCTGACCATGAACTTCTGCGTGAACACCAGCCCGCTGGCCGGCCGCGAGGGCAAGTTCGTCACCAGCCGCCAGATCTGGGACCGCCTGCAAAAGGAATTGCAGCACAACGTGGCCCTGCGCGTGAGCGAGACCGACGAAGAAGGCATCTTCGAGGTCATGGGCCGCGGCGAACTGCACCTGACCATCCTCTTGGAAAACATGCGCCGCGAAGGCTATGAAATGGCCGTGTCGAAGCCGCGCGTGGTGTTCCGCACCGTGAACGGCGAGAAGCACGAGCCCATCGAATTGGTCACGGCCGACATCGAAGAAGGCCACCAGGGCGGCGTGATGCAGGCGCTGGGCGAACGCAAGGGCGAACTGGTCAACATGGAGCCGGACGGCCGTGGACGCGTGCGTCTCGAGTACCGCATTCCGGCGCGCGGCCTGATCGGCTTCACGAACGAATTCCTGAACCTGACGCGCGGCTCGGGCCTCATCAGCAACATCTTCGACAGCTACGAAGCCCACAAGGGCGAGATCGGCAGCCGCAAGAACGGCGTGCTGATCTCCATGGACGACGGTGAAATCTTCACCTACGCGCTGGGCAAGCTGGACGACCGCGGCCGCATGTTCGTGAAGGCGAACGATCCGGTGTACGAAGGCATGATCGTCGGCATCCACAGCCGCGACAACGACCTGGTGGTGAACGCCACGCGCACCAAGCAGCTGACCAACTTCCGCGTGAGCGGCAAGGAAGACGCGATCAAGATCACGCCCCCCATCGACCTCACGTTGGAATACGGCGTCGAGTTCATCGAAGACGACGAACTGGTCGAGATCACGCCCAAGAGCGTGCGCCTGCGCAAGCGTTTCCTGAAGGAAAGCGATCGCAAGCGCGCCGGCCGCGACACGTCGATGGGCTGATTGCCCTGACGCCCCGCCTTGGCGGGGGCGCAGTCTGAAAATCACCTCCGGCTCGGCTTCTTCAGGAAGCCGGCGCCGCAGGTGATTTTTTCGTTTTTGCGGGGAACGGCGGCAAACGGCAAGAACGGCAAGAACGGCAAGAACGGCGAGGGCGGCGCGGATCGCGCCGGGCGGTCCACGCTACTGTGGCATGGCCGCGTCGGTGACACCCATGCGCTTGAGGCGGGCCTCGAGCAGCGTGCGCGTGAAGATCTTCGGAAAATCGTCGCTCACGCGCCAGCTGCCGTCGTCCTGCACGAAGCTGAATTCGCCGCTCAGCGCGATCGAGGTGCTGTCGTCGCCGCCGATGGCGCCCAGCAGGCGGTCGTTGTATTCGACGACCAGCGGGCAGGCCTGGCCCGCGTCGTTCTCCAGCGCGCGGCAGGCGCCCGTCACTTCGATCTCCGCAATCTCACGCGAGCGGGCGGGGTCGGTGTCGACCATGCTGGATTCGCTGTGTGCGCGTGGGCGCGGATACGAGCCGGCCTGGCGCGCGCTCAGCGGCGCGGCGCCTGCGCGGAAAGCGGCTTCCAATGCCTCGCGGCCGATCGGCTCGGCGTTGTAGCGCGGCTTGCCGCTGGCGTCGAGATGGCCGAAGCGCGCTCGCACGATCGTCGGGTCGGCGCCGCGCACGATCATCTCGTCGCTCTTCGGCGCCACGGGGCCGATGGTGTAGGCCATCTCGTCCTTGTCGTCGCCCTGCGTGATGACGGCCGTGCAGCCGCGCACGCGGTCTGCCTTGCGGTAGCCGACCTCGCGCAGCGCGCCGATGGTGGGCGTGCGCACGTCGGCGCGCTGCTCGGGGTCGATGGTGTGCATGCGCACGTCCATGCCCACGCGGAACATCAGGCGGTCGAGCGTCTTGCGCGTGGAAGCGGCGTCGCAGCCGGGCACGCCGGCCGGCGCGAGCAGGTACCAGCCGAGGCCGCCGCCGAGCACCAGCACGGTCAGCAGGAACTTCAGCGCGCCGGTGCGCCGCGTGCGTTGCGTGTTCGACTTCCAGGTGCTCATGAGCTGTGCGTCGGCGTCGATCAGCGCCTGCGCCTCTTTCACGATGCGCGCGCGCTCGGCGGCCAGGGCAAAGGCCGGCTCGGCCGCGACCTGGGCCCGCGTGGCCTCGAAGCTGGCTTTCTCCAGCAGTTCTTCCGTCACCAGCCAGGCCAGCGTGGCGGGCAGCGCAGCGGGCACGCTGCCGGTGACCGGTGTTTCTTGCCGCGCGATGTCGCGTGTCTCTGCGTCGATCAGGCCGTCCTTGTGGAGCGCCTCGAGCGCTTCGTGCGTGATGCCTTGGCCGGCCAGGTCGACGAGGTCGTCGGCATCGATGGCGATGTCCGTCGCGTCGTCGGCGTGGGGGTGATCCGTCGCGGCGGATTCGATCCTGTCGAGCGCGGCGTCCTGTTCCTCTTGGGTGATCAGGCCGCGCACGCGCATCCACGCCAGGGCGTGCGCCGGGCCGGGCAGCGGGGGCAGGGCGGCGGTTTCAGGGTGGGCCAGCACGGCGTCGTGCTGTGCATCGGTGATCAGGCCCTGGGTCAGCAACGCGAGGAACGCGTCCGGGTTGGCGGCGGATGTCGTCATGCGGGGATTCTGCCGTGAGCCCGCGCGGCGCGGCGTCGGCCGAAACGGACAAAAAAACGCCGGCAGATGCCGGCGTTGTCTTCGTGCGTCCGGGTCGTTGGACCCGGATCAGGCGCACGGATCAGGGACGGGCAACCTTCCAGGCGCCGTTGGCCACGCCGTCGCCGGTCTTGTCACCGGGCTTGGCATCCTTGGCCCAGAAGTACAGCGGCCAGCCCTTGTAGGCCCATTGGCGCTTGCCGTCTTCGCGAATGATGATGGTGTAGCCGCCGATGGGCTTGGCGGTGTCGGCCACGCCGAGCGCCGGCCAGTTGGCCGCGCACTGGGCGACGCAGGCGGAGGTGCCGGCACCGGCCGTGTCCTTGGCGAAGGTGTACAGCGTCATGCCGTTCGGGCCGACCAGCACGCCGTCGGCGGTGCGGGTGGGCGTGTCGGGCGTGCTGGCGGTCTTGTTGGACATGCCGCCGCAGCCGGCAAGCAGGGCCGCCGCGAGGATCGAGGCGCTGAGCAATTTCATGCAGTTTCTCCTTCAGTTGAAAAATCGCGAAGACAAGCCCGGTGACGGGCCGGGCCGTGTGAATGCGCGAGCCGGCAGTTTATGCGTTCATCAAGACAAATCGCGGTAGGCCAGCGTCGCAAGTTTGAGCAGAACTTCTCGCGGCAGCTTGCCCGCGAGGGCGTAGCCGAAGCCCTGGTCGACCCAGTAGAAGCTGGGCACCGGGCCTTCGGAGGCGAAGCGGAAGGCGGTTTCGCGCGCGGCCGTGGCACCGGCGGCACCGGTGGCCCCAGCGGCGCCGGCGTCCAGCGTGCCGATGTAGAGCGTGACGCGCTCGCCCGCCGCATCCTCGAACATGAACTGGGCGCGCGCGCCGCTCTCGCCGGGCAGCAGGCGGCCGCCGACCAGGGTGTAGCCCTGGGTGGAAAGGTCGGGCACCTTCAGGGTGCGGTCCAGGCGCTTGGAAAGCCATTGCACCAGGTGCTGCTGCTCGGCCGCCGCCACCTCGACCGGGTGCCGCTTCTCGGGCGCGTAGACGGCGTGCGCGACCGAGGCGTCGTGCACGAACTCGCGCACCGCCGGCGCCCTGGCCAACTGGGCGCCGCCACGCGCGGCCGGCCCCTGGGACCATTGCGCATTGCCAAGCCAGCCTGCCGCGAATGCGACCAGCAGGCCGGCCGCCATGCCGCCCCAGCGCAGCCAGGAGACACGCTGCGCCTGCCTCGGCTGGTGGCGCTCCAGGGCGCCCATCAAGGCGTCGGGAACCGGCTCGTCGAGCAGCTCGCCGTGCAGCCGGCGCAAGGCGTCGCGCTGCGTGTGCCACGCGGCGATCTTCGCGGCCACGGCGAGGTCGTGGGCGATGGCGTGCTCGACCGCGCCATGACGCTCGGCGGGCAACTGGCCGTCGACCCAGGCGTGCAGCTCGTCGTCGGTGGGGGGCGGGGCGGGGCGGTTCATGGTGCGGCGGGTTTCATTTGAGGCGGCGCAGGCCGGGGCGAACGGGGGCGGCGGCCCCATCCATCAGTTCCTGCAGCCGGACGCGGGCGCGCGACAGGCGCGACATGACCGTGCCGGCCGGAATGCCGAGCACCTTCGCCACCTCGGCATACGACAGGTCCTCGAGCGTCACGAGGAGCAGCACGGCGCGCTGCTCCTCGGGCAATTGCATCAGGCAGCGCTGCAGGTCGAGCTGCGTGCCCTGGTCGCGGCCCGGGTCGACGCCGCCCTGCAGCTCTTGCGGCACGTCGTCCAGCGCCACCACCGCATGCGGCGGCGGGGTGCGGCGCACCTGGCTCGCGAAGATGTTGTGCATCACCGTGAAGAGCCACGCGCGCAGGTCGCTGCCCACCACCCACAGGCGCCACTTGCTGCAGGCGCGCTCGAGCGTGTCCTGCACCAGGTCGTCGGCCGCCCACGCATTGCCCGTGAGCGCCCGCGCGTAGCGGCGCAGGCTCGGGATGTGCTCGACCAGCAGGCGGGCGTCCATGGGTGGGTGTGGGCGGGTCGGATCGTGGGGGCGGTCTGTGGAACTGCCGATCAGGGCTTGGCGGTCTTCCAGACGCTGTTGACGCCGTCGCCGGTCTTGTCGCCGGGCTTGGTGTCCTTGGCCCAGTAGTACAGCGGCCAGCCCTTGGCGGCCCATTGCTTCTTGCCGTCGTCGCGGGTGAAGATGGTGAAGTCACCGCTCGGCTTGTCGGCATCGGCGGCCATGAACGGCGGCCAGTTGGTGGCGCAGCCGCCGTTGCAGGCCGACTTGCCGCTGCCGGCCGCGTCCTTGTCGAAGGTGTAGAGCGTCATGCCGTTCGGGCCCACCAGCGCGCCGTCGGCGGGCTTGGGCTGGGCGAAGGCGGGGAGTGCGAGCAGGGCGCTCAGCAGGACGCTCGGAATGAGGACGGAAGAAGCACGCGAAGGCGACATGGAAAGACTCCTGGGTTGTGGCGACACCGGTTCGTTCGGTGACAACCGCACAAACGCCTGCAAGCCGTCTTTTATTCCATCGCCCGCAAAAAAAGAATCAGCGGCTGCGGCTCTTCATGGCGCGCTCGACCTCGCGCTTGCCTTCGCGGTCCTTGATGGTGTCGCGCTTGTCGTGCTCGGCCTTGCCCTTGGCCAGCGCAATCTCGCACTTCACCTTGCCGGCCTTCCAGTGCAGGTTGAGCGGCACCAGCGTGTAGCCCTTTTGCTCGACCTTGCCGACCAGCCGGCGGATCTCTTCCTTGTGCAGCAGCAGCTTCTTGGTGCGGATCGAATCGGGGTTGACGTGGGTCGACGCGCTCTTGAGCGGGTTGATCTGCAGACCCACGACGAACAGCTCGCCGTTGCGGATCACCACGTAGCCGTCGGTGAGCTGGACCTTGCCTTCGCGCAGCGATTTGACTTCCCAGCCCTCGAGGACCAGGCCGGCTTCGAAGCGTTCTTCGAAGAAGTAGTTGTAGGCGGCCTTCTTGTTGTCGGCGATGCGGGAGGAGGTATCTTGTTTCTTTGTGGCCATGACTCAGGAATGTTGGGGCTGCATGGCTTCAATACAATCCGTCGCGCACGCTGTGCCGATTCTATGAAAACAGTCAACAAGTCCGTCCTCATCTGGTACAGCGCTGAAGAGATGTATGCGCTGGTCACCGATGTGGCCAAGTATCCGCAGTTTCTTCCCTGGTGCGACAAGTCGCGCGTCATCGAGCAGGACGAGGCCGGCATGACCGCCGAAGTCGGCCTGTCCTTCGCCGGATTGCACCAGAGCTTCACCACCCGCAACACCCATGTCCCCGGGCGCGAGGTGCACCTCAAGCTCGTCGACGGGCCGTTCTCCAACCTCGACGGCAAGTGGAAGTTCACGCCCGTGGGCGAAGCGGGCGAGCGCGCCTGCCGCGTTGAGCTGCACCTGAGCTACGGCTTCAGCAACTTCGCCTTGCAGGCGCTCGTGGGGCCGGTGTTCGACACCATCGCCTCCAGCCTGGTCGAGGCCTTCGTCAAGCGCGCCGAGCAGGTCTACGGCAGTTCCTGATGATCGAGGTCACGCTGAACTGCTCGCCCGCGGCACGCGAGGTGTTCGAGCAGGTGTTGCAGCTCGCGCCCGACGCCACGCTGGTCGATGCCGTGAAGGCGAGCGGGCTTTCGCAGAGATTTCCGGAACTGGACTGGCGTCACGCGCTGACGCCGGGCATCTGGGGCAGGGCGGTCGAGTGGGAGCAGTCGCTGAAGGACGGTGACCGCATCGAACTGTGCCGGCCGCTCACGGTCGATCCGAAGGTGGCGCGCCGGGAGCGCTTCCAGCGCCAAGGCGCGCGCGGCACGGGGCTTTTTGCCACGCAGCGCAAGGGCGGCAAGGCGGGTTACTGAACCCGGCTTGCTGGCGCAGGATTACTTGCAGTCGCTGTTGATGACGGTCTGAAGACGCGCCTGCTCCGCGGCGCGGGCGGCATCATCCAGGATTTCGCGTTCGCCCTGCGCATTGACCCTGCCGACGCGGGCGCCGCTGTCGATCGTGGCCTTGCCCTGGCGGGCCAGCACGCAGTTGTCTGCCTTGGCCTTGGCGATCCTGGTGGCTTCGGCGGCCTGCTTGGCCTTTTCATCAGCTTCGGCCTTCTTGGTTTTCTCCTCGAGTTCCTTGTCGACGCCGGTGGGCTTGGGGGCCGCCGGCGTTTCGGCTGCGCCTTCCGCTGGCGGCGGTGGCGCATCGACGTTCAGGTTCACTGTTGGGCGCGCCTTGGGGGGCGGCCCGATGCGGCGCAGGATGTTCTTCTCGGGAACATCGGGGGGCGGCGCCTGGTCGCTGAAGACCTTCTTGCCGTTCTTGTCGAGCCATTGCCATTGGGCGCTGGCCGACAGCGGCAGCGCAACGACACATCCCAGTACCAGCCAGTGCACGATTTTCATCCCCGAAGTTTAGCCGGGCCTTACTTTTAGCAACATCCACATTGGGTGGTTTTGCAACGCTCGGAAAAAGCCCGCGCCAGCAAAGCACCCAAGGCCCTCGTTACAATCCGTCTTTTGGAGCTTCACCCATGCGCCTTCTTGGCAAAGCGCTCACCTTCGACGACGTGTTGTTGGTGCCAGCGTTCTCACAGGTCCTGCCCAAGGACACTTCCCTCGCCACCAGATTCTCCCGAAACATCACGCTGAACCTGCCGCTCGTCTCGGCGGCCATGGACACCGTGACTGAAGCCCGCCTCGCGATCGCCATCGCGCAGGAAGGCGGTATCGGGATCGTTCACAAGAACCTCACCGCGCAAGAGCAGGCCGCCCAGGTGGCCCGGGTGAAGCGCTATGAGTCGGGCGTTCTGCGCGACCCGGTGGTGATCACGCCGACGCACTCGGTGCGCCAGGTGATGGCACTGTCGGACCAGCTCGGCATCTCGGGCTTCCCGGTGATCGACGGCGGCAAGGTGGTCGGCATCGTCACGGGGCGCGACCTGCGCTTCGAGAACCGCTACGACGTGCCCGTCAGCGAAATCATGACGCAGCGCGACCGGCTCATCACCGTGCCCGACGGCACCACGCTGGCCGAAGCCAAGGCGCTGCTGAACAAGCACAAGCTCGAGCGCCTGCTGGTCATCAACGGCGACTGGGAGCTCAAGGGCCTCATCACCGTCAAGGACATCACCAAGCAGACCAGCTTCCCCAACGCCGCACGCGACGCCAACGGCCGCCTGCGCGTGGGCGCTGCAGTGGGCGTGGGTGACGGCACCGAAGAGCGCGTCGAAGCCCTGGTCAAGGCCGGCGTCGACGCCATCGTGGTCGACACCGCGCACGGCCACAGCGCCGGCGTGATCGAGCGCGTGCGCTGGGTCAAGAAGAACTATCCGCAGGTCGACGTCATCGGCGGCAACATCGCCACCGGCGACGCCGCGCGCGCACTGGCCGACGCCGGTGCCGACGCGGTCAAGGTCGGCATCGGCCCTGGCTCCATCTGCACCACCCGCATCGTGGCCGGCGTGGGCGTGCCGCAGATCATGGCGGTCGACAGCGTCGCCACCGCCTTGCAAGGCACCGGCATTCCGCTGATCTCCGACGGCGGCGTGCGCTACTCGGGCGACATCGCCAAGGCCATCGCGGCCGGGGCCAGCACCGTGATGATGGGCAGCATGTTCGCGGGCACCGAAGAGGCGCCGGGCGAAATCGTGCTGTACCAGGGCCGCAGCTACAAGAGCTACCGCGGCATGGGCTCCATCGGCGCGATGCAGCAGGGCAGCGCCGACCGGTACTTCCAGGAGTCGACCACCGGCAACCCGAACACCGACAAGCTCGTGCCCGAAGGCATCGAAGGCCGCGTGCCCTACAAGGGCTCGATCGTCTCGATCGTCTACCAGATGGCCGGCGGCGTGCGCGCCAGCATGGGCTACTGCGGCTGCGCCACCATCGCGGACATGCAGATAAAGGCCGAGTTCGTCGAGATCACCACGGCCGGTATCCGTGAGAGCCACGTCCACGACGTGCAGATCACGAAGGAAGCGCCAAACTACCGCGCGGAGTGATGTAAGCCCGCACGCGCCCCCGCTGCGTGTGGGGCGCTGCCCCCCAAGGGGGCCAAGGGGGCCGCAAGCCGCCTTGGGGCGGCTCAGCGGCGGCCTGACCCCATTTTGGCCAGACCTTGAAAGTCAGGCCAGACTGGGATTAGAATTTGGGCCAGATTCAATTTTTCTGGCCCAAATGCAATCCATCGGCATCGCTGAAGCCAAGAACAACTTCTCGGCCCTGATCGACCTGGTCGAAAAGGGCGAGGAGGTTCGCATCACCCGCCACGGCAAGGAAGTCGTGCGCATGCTGCCGGTGCGCCGCAAGCCGGTCATCACCGACGAGCAGATCCAGCGCGAGCTCGGCCAGATCGACGCGCTGCACGCCACCATCCAGCCCGGCTTGTCCCTGAGCGCCTTGCGCGACGAAGGGCGCCAGCCATGACGGCCTTCGTCATGGACGCCTCGGTCACCGCCGCCTGGCTGCTGCCCGACATGGCCAGCGAACACACCCGCAAGCTCTACGCCGCCATCCGCCGCGACGAGGTCGAGCCGCAGGCGCCCAATGCCTGGCAGTGGGAATGCACCAACATCCTCGCCAACGGCGTGCGCAGCGGCCGCATCCCGTCTTCGGCCGTCGAAGGCCTGTGGAGCGTGCTCGACGCCATCCGCCACCGTGTCGAGTTGCACGATCTCGCCCCCGCGCAGCACAAGGCCGTGCTGGCCGTGGCCATCGACGCGGGCGTGTCCCAGTACGACGCGGGCTACCTCTGGCTCGCAAAATCGCTCAACCTTCCGCTCGCCACCTTCGACGAGCGACTCATCCAGGCTGCGCCGCAAGCAGGCGTCAGGCTGCTCGACATTTCAACGCTCTGAGTCCCAACGCCATGCAACACGACAAGATCCTCATCCTCGACTTCGGCTCGCAAGTCACCCAGCTGATCGCACGCCGCGTGCGCGAAGCCCATGTGCTGAGCGAAGTGCACCCCTGCGATGTCACCGACGAATGGGTGCGCGAATACGCCGCCGACGGCCACCTGAAGGGCGTGATCCTTTCGGGCAGCCACGCCAGCGTGTACGAGGAAACCACCGACAAGTGCCCGCAGGCCGTGTTCGACCTCGGCGTGCCTGTGCTGGGCATCTGCTACGGCATGCAGACCATGGCGCACCAGTTGGGCGGCAAGGTCGAGGGCGGCCACAAGCGCGAGTTCGGCTTTGCGGCCGTGCGCGCCCACGGCCACACCGCGCTGCTGAAGGACATCGCCGACTTCACCACGCCCGAAGGCCACGGCATGCTGAACGTGTGGATGAGCCACGGCGACAAGGTCACCGAGCTGCCGCCCGGCTTCAAGCTCATGGCCAGCACCGACAGCTGTCCCATTGCCGGCATGGCCGACGAGGCGCGCCGCTACTACGGCGTGCAGTTCCACCCCGAAGTCACGCACACCGTGCAGGGCAAGGCGCTGATCGAACGCTTCGTGCTGGGCATCTGCGAATCGAAGCCCGACTGGGTCATGCGCGACCACATCGCCGAGGCCGTGCAGAAGATCCGCGAGCAGGTGGGTGACGAAGAAGTCATCCTGGGCCTGTCGGGCGGTGTCGATTCGAGCGTGGCTGCCGCGCTCATCCACCGCGCCATCGGCGACCAGCTGACCTGCGTGTTCGTCGACCACGGCCTGCTGCGCCTGAACGAGGGCGACCTGGTCATGGAGATGTTCGAGGGCAAGCTCAATGCGAAGGTGATTCGCGTCGACGCCAGCGACCTGTTCCTCGGCAAGCTCGCCGGCGTGAGCGACCCCGAAGCCAAGCGCAAGATCATCGGCGGCGAATTCGTCACCGTGTTCAAGCAGGAAGCAGCGAAGCTCAAGGCCGGCGACGGCGGCCACAAGGGCGCGACCTTCCTGGCACAAGGCACCATCTATCCGGACGTCATCGAGTCCGGCGGTGCCAAGAGCAAGAAGGCCGTCACCATCAAGAGCCACCACAACGTGGGCGGCCTGCCCGAGCAGCTCGGCCTGAAGCTGCTCGAACCGCTGCGCGACCTGTTCAAGGACGAAGTGCGCGAACTCGGCGTGGCGCTGGGCCTGCCGCCCGAGATGGTGTACCGCCACCCGTTCCCCGGCCCGGGCCTGGGCGTGCGCATCCTCGGCGAAGTGAAGAAGGAATACGCCGACCTGCTGCGCCGCGCCGACGCGATCTTCATCGAGGAGCTGCGCAACTTCAAGGACGAGAGCGGCAAGACCTGGTACGACCTCACGAGCCAGGCCTTCACCGTGTTCCTGCCCGTGAAGAGCGTGGGCGTGATGGGCGACGGCCGCACCTACGACTACGTGGTGGCACTGCGCGCCGTGCAGACCAGCGACTTCATGACCGCCGACTGGGCCGAGCTGCCGTACGCGCTGCTCAAGAAGGTGTCGGGCCGGATCATCAATGAAGTGCGCGGCATCAATCGCGTGACCTACGACGTCTCGAGCAAGCCGCCGGCGACGATCGAGTGGGAGTGAGTTGAAGCACGGGCACGGCACGCCGCCGTGCCCTGGGCGCAGGATCATTTCGATGCGCACCGGGCGTTGTTGAAAACGCGGCCGCACAACGCAGGCACAACGCAGGCACAACGCACGCCAGAAGCCAGTAGAACGCCGCTGAACACGGTCGACTTACACGCACCGCGCGCGTGGGCAATGCCCCATCGCATACGATGACCGCTGTTCGTCGCCCTGTCGAACGATGGTGCACCGGCCTCGCTCAGCGCATATGCCGGATGCCAGCCACCTCGCATCAGCGAGCCAGCCCGCCACTGAAACCTTCGCAGCGCCTGCCATCTGTCGTGGGGCGGCCTTCTCATTTCGAAGGACGCTGACATGCACCCGGATATTTCTACACTTCGTTCCCAGCAGCGCCAGGCCCTGGGCTTGTTGCTGGAGCGCCATTCGCCGTGGCCGCTGACCGAGCCCGCGCCGTCCGCGCAAGAACTCGACCTCGTGTTCCAGGCCGCACTGCGCGCGCCCGACCACGGGCAACTGCAGCCGTGGCGCTTCGTCGTCATCCGCGGCGACGCGCGCCTGGCCTTGGGCAATGTCTTTGCGCGGGCCGCGCAGCTGCGCGATCCGCTGGACGACGGCGAGCGCTTTCGCGGCAAGGCGATGGCCGCGCCCGTGCTCATCGCCATCTGCGCGCGCGTGCAGGCGCCGCACAAGGTGCCCGAGTCGGAACAGGTGCTGGCCGTCGGCGCCGCCGCCATGAACATGCTCAACGCGCTGCACCTGCTGGGCTACGGCGGCTTCTGGGCCACGGGGCTCAACAGCTACGACCGCCATGTGCAAAAGGCGCTGGGACTGCAGGACGCGGACCGCCTGCTGGGCTTTCTCTACGCCGGCACGCCGAAGGAGGCGACGCGCGCGCCCGAGCGCCACGCGCCGCCGGCCTTCGTGCGCGAGTGGACCGGCGAATCGGCCGCGCACGACATCGCGGAAACGGCAGCCGCGCGATAGGCGCGTCAGGCCGGCGCTAGCGCTGGCGCGGTGCGGCCTAGAAGCTCGCCTTCAGGCCCACCGTCAGCATCCCGCCCTTGGCCTGCTTGGACAGCTTGCCGAAGTAGTCGTAGTCCGCGGTGATCGACAGGCTCTGCGTCACGCGGTACTCCGCGCCAAAGCCCGCCATGACGCCCGTCGAACTGCCCGAGATGCGCTGGTTGCCCGGCACCCAGTTGTCGCCGCCCGAAATGCGCCCGCGCGACACGCCGAGGCGGCCGTTGATCGCGAACGCGTCGCCCAGCGGCAGCCGCGCGGTGGCCGCGGCATAGAGGGCCTGGCCCGAGCCGCCTTGCAGCCGCGCGTACCCGCCGACGGACGACCACTGGCTCACGCGGCCCAGGCGCGCGTAGCCGGCTTCCACGCCGAAGTTTTCCGTCAACCGGTAGCCGCCGTACAGCTTGTAGGCCGTGCCGGCCTTGCTGCTTTTCTCGCCGCCCCACGGCACGGGAGCGCGGTTGGACGACGAGAGACTGAAGCTCGAGCGGCCGATGGCGCCGCCCACGTAGATGCCGGTGTCGGCGTTGGGGCCGGCGGCGTGCGCGCCGATGGCGGCGGTGCCGAGCAGCAGGGCCGCGAAAACGGAAAGGGCATGCGAATGCGTCAAGGTGAATTTCCTGGTTGGAGCTGTTGAGATCGTTGCGACCGGCAACCGGCTGTCTGGCCGGCCACCGCCGTGCGACGATTCTCGAAATCCAATCTGAAGAAGAGCTTGGCGCTTGCTGAAGAGCGCATGAAGCGCGCCTTCGATGGGCGATGATCGGGGCAATGCCAGAACAGCTTTTTCTTCCCGGAATCGATCCCCCGCCGCGGCCACTGCCGCGCTCCCGCAGCAAGGTGCTTCGCAAGGAACCACCGCCGCACACACTCTTTCTCGCGCTGGTTCCTCACACCCCGGACGCCACCGCGATCGCCGCGCTCGGCGAGCGCATGAACTCGCAACACGCACTGAAAGGCACGCTGGTCGAGGCGCATCGACTGCACGTCACGTTGTTCGACCTCGGCGGCCACGCGCAGGTGCCGGCCAGCCTGGTGGCGCAGGCTTCGACCGCCGCCGCCTCTGTGCCCGTGCCCGCCTTCGACATCGTCTTCGAGAAAGCCATGAGCTTCGCGAAGGGTGCGCTGGTGCTGTGCGCCGAAGACGAGCAGAACGTTTCCGCGCTCAGGTCGTTCAGGCAGCGACTGGGCGAGGCGCTGGCCGACGCCGGCCTGAAGCCCCCGCGTTCGTTCACGCCGCACATGACCGTCGCCTATGCGCGGCGCAAGCTCGAGAAACATGCGCTCGAAGCGCCGGTGCGGTGGACCGCGGGCTCGCTCGTGCTCATCGACAGCCATGTCGGCGAGGGCGTGCACGAGGTGCTGGGCCGCTGGCCCGATGCGCCCGATGCGCCCAACTTGCCGCCCGACTTGCCCGACTTGTCCCCCGAGCGTCTCGGCACAACAGGGGCCTGACATGGACGCGCCGCTGCTGGTCTGCCTCGACGTGGATTACCGCGCCGACGTGGCCGTGGCGGCGGGCATCTGGTTTCGCGGTTGGACCGCGGAAATTGAAGAAGCGCAGGCCGTCGCCGGCTTCAGCGGCGTGGCCGCGTACGAGCCCGGCGAGTTCTATCGCCGCGAGTTGCCGTGCCTGCGCGGCGTGCTGCGCGACGGTCCGCAGGCGGACATCGTCATCGTCGACGGCTATGTGTCGCTGGGGCAGGGCCATCCGGGCCTGGGCGCGTACCTGCACGAGGCACTCGCACGCAAGGTGCCCGTGGTCGGCGTCGCCAAGACGGCCTACCGCAGCGCGACCGACGCCGTCGAGGTGCGGCGCGGGCAGAGCGGCTCACCGCTGTTCGTGACGGCCATCGGCATCGAAGTGGCGCTGGCCGCGCAAGAAGTGCAGCGCATGCACGGCACGTACCGCGTGCCGACCTTGCTGCGCGCGGTCGACCAGCTTGCGCGCCACGCGGCAATGCCGGATCAGGTCAGGCCGGCCATCTAGTCCCCATCCGCGAAGTTGTCGAACAGCAATCCGCGCAGCCACTGGTTGCCCGGATCTCGGTGCGCCTTCGCATGCCAGAACAGGTTGATGGCAATCTGCGGCAGCGCGACCGGGTGAGGGCGCCACACCAGCCCGAAGGGCTCGGCGATGCTCTGCGCCAGCCGCTCGGGCACGGTCGCGATCATGCCGCTCGATCGCAGGATGTGGCCGATGGCCACGAAGTGCGGCACCTTGAGCCGGATGCGCCGCTGGATGCCCTGCGCCGCCATCACGTCGTCGGCCTTGCCGTGGCCCGTGCCGGCCGCCTGCACCTGCACGTGGTCGGCCGCGCCGAAGTCCTTGAGCGACACGCTGCGCTTGCGCGCCAGCGGGTGCTCCTTCGAGAAAAGGCACACATAGCGCTGCAGGAACAGCCGGCGCTGGAACACGCCCGCCTTCAGTTGCGGCAGCAGGCCGATGGCGATGTCGACATGGCCGGCTTCCAGCTCGTCGCGCAGGTGGGTGGCGGTGTTGTTGCGCAGCGTGCTGATGGTCACGCCAGGCGCCGCGACGGACAGCGCCTCCATGAGCCGCGGCGTGAAGTAGATCTCGCCGATGTCGGTCATGGCCAGCGTGAAGCTGCGCGTGCTCGTGGCGGGGTCGAACACCACCTGCTGGTTGAGGGCGGTGTGCAGCGCGCCCATGGCATAGGCCACCGGCTCGGCCAGCTGCAGCGCGAAGGGCGTGGGCTCCATGCCGCGCGCGGTGCGCAGGAACAGCTCGTCGCTCAGCAGCTTGCGCAGCCGCGCCAGCGCGTTGCTGATGGCGGGCTGCGACAGGCCCAGCGATTCGGCCACGGCCGACACGCGCTTCTCGGCCAGCATGCGGTCGAACACCAGCAGCAGGTTGAGGTCGATGTCCTTGAGTTGCATGGCTTGCCCTTGTACCTTTATTCACGGCAGTGATGAAGAGGATTCACCAAATTCTATTGGTCAATCGGCACGCGCCGCGCATCATCGCCCCCAAGAGACAAGCCGGTCATGACACCGGCGCAAGAGAGCCCCCCGATGGACCTGCACATACACCCCCTTTCCCGCACCCTCGAGGTCCGCCCCGGCGCGAACCTGCTCGAGGTGCTGCGCGAGCATCACGTGCCCGTGTCGTACAGCTGCATGTCGGGCCGCTGCGGCACCTGCCGTTGCAAGGTGGTGTCGGGCCAGGTGCTCGATGCCGGGCAGGACGCGATCCGCCCCGACGGGCAGGGCGAGCGCTATGTGCTGGCCTGCCAGGCCACGCTGACCGAAAGTTGCGCCATCGAGATCCCCGAGCCCGACGAGGTCGTGGTGCATCCGGCGCGCATTCTCAAGGCGAGCGTGACCGGCATCGACGAGCTGACCCACGACATCCGCCGCCTGCGCCTCAAGCCCAACAAGCCGCTGGAGTTTTCGCCGGGCCAGTACGCGCAGCTGCAGTTCGCGCCCGACCTGGCGCGGCCTTACTCGATGGCGGGCCTGAGCCGCGACGCGGAGCTCGAATTCCATGTGCGCCGGGTGCCTGGCGGGCGCGTGACCGCGCACATCTTCGAGCAGCTTCGCATCGGCGATTCGGTGCGCGTGAGCGGCCCGCTGGGCACCGCCTACCTGCGCACGAAGCACCGCGGGCCGATGCTGTGCGCGGCCGGTGGCACGGGGCTCGCCCCGATCCTGTCGATCGTGCGCGGTGCCATCGCGGCCGGGCTCACGCAACCCATCCACCTCTACCTGGGCGTGCGCTCGGACGCCGACGTCTACGGCCTGGCCGAACTGCGCGAACTGCAGGCGCTGCACCCGGGCCTGAACGTGCACGTGGTGGTCGTCACCGGCCCGGCGCGCGACAAGCAGCGCGTGGGCCTCATCACCGACGCCATCCGCGCCGACTGGCCGGGCAACCTCGACGGCTGGCGCGCCTACCTGTGCGGCTCGCCGCCGATGGTGGAGGCCGTCACGCAGCTGGTGCGGGGCAGGGGCCTTGCACCCGAACAGACGCATGCCGACGCCTTCTACCTGCAAGGCACCTGAGGCCAAGAGATTCGACGACAGAACGACAGAACGACAGAAAAAAGGAGACCCGCGATGACCACGCAAGCCGTGTTCCCCATCGAGCTGAAATGGGAGAGCGACAAGAGCAGCCGCATTCCCTTCATGGCCTACACCGACGAGACGCTGCACAAGAAGGAGCTGCAGCGCTTCTTCTATGAAAAGCACTGGTGCTACGTCGGCCTGGAAGCCGAGATCCCCAACCCGGGCGACTTCAAGCGCACCGCCATCGGCGAGCGCTCGGTCGTCATGTCGCGCGACCAGGAAGGCGTGATCCACGTCTTCGAGAACGTCTGCGCGCACCGCGGCATGCAGTTCTGCCGCGAGCGGCACGGCAACCGCAAGGAGTTCGTGTGCCCCTACCACCAGTGGAACTACACGCTCAAGGGCGACTTGCAGGGCGTGCCGTTTCGCCGCGGCGTGAAGCAGGACGGCAAGGTCAACGGCGGCATGCCGGCCGACTTCAAGACCGAGGACCACGGCCTCACCAAGCTCAAGGTGGCGTCGCGCGGCGGCGTGGTGTTCGCGTCGTTCGACCATGAGATCGAGTCGCTCGAAGACTTCCTCGGGCCGGACATCCTGCATTACTTCGACCGCCTGTTCGACGGCCGCAAGCTCACCATCCTGGGCTACAGCCGCCAGCGCATTCCGGGCAACTGGAAGCTCATGCAGGAGAACATCAAGGACCCGTACCACCCGGGCCTGCTGCACACCTGGTTCGTCACCTTCGGGCTCTGGCGCGCCGACAACAAGTCGCAGCTGAAGATGGACGCGCACGGGCGCCACGCCGCGATGATCTCCACGCGCGGCACCGGCGGCAAGGCCGCACAAGTCGCTCAGGTCACGCAAGTGTCGAGCTTCAAGGAGAGCATGCAGCTGAAGGACCCGCGCTTCCTCGACATCGTGCCCGAGGAATGGTGGAAGGGCCCTACGGCGGTGCTGATGACGCTGTTCCCGAGCCTGATCCTGCAGCAGCAGGTCAACAGCGTGTCGACCCGGCACATCCAGCCGGTGGGCCACGACGCCTTCGATTTCGTGTGGACGCATTTCGGCTTCGAGGAAGACACCGAGGAAATGACCCAGCGCCGCCTGCGCCAGGCCAACCTGTTCGGGCCGGCGGGCTTCGTGTCGGCCGACGACGGCGAGGTCATCGAGTTCTCGCAACAGGGCTTCGAGCAGAAGCCCTTCCACCGCACGCTGGCCGAGCTGGGCGGGCGCGAGGTCGAGAACACCGACCACATGGTGACCGAGACGCTCATTCGCGGCATGTACCGCTACTGGCGCGAGGTGATGGAAGCATGAAGACCCTCGACGCCAACGCCTACCTCGAGCTGTCGCGCCTTTACGCGGCCTATGCGCACGCGGTCGATTCGGGCAACTGGGAGCTGTGGCCCACGTTCTTCATCGAGCAATGCAGCTACCGGCTGCAGCCGCGCGAGAACCACGAGCGCAACCTGCCGCTGGCCACGCTCTCGTTCGAGAGCCGGGGCATGCTGGAAGATCGGGTCTACGGCATCAAGGAGACGCTGTTCCACGACCCGTACTACCAGCGCCACGTGGTCGGCCTGCCGCTGGTGCACCAGGTCGACGACAACGGCACGGTGCACAGCGAGGCCAACTACGCGGTGTTCCGGACCAAGCTAGACGGTCCTTCGACCGTGTTCAACGTGGGCCGCTACATCGACACCGTGGTGCCGACGCCCGAAGGCCTGAAGTTCGCCACGCGCCTGTGCGTGTTCGACAGCGAGATGATCCCGAACTCCATCATTTACCCCATCTGACATCCGACCAGAGCCATGCAAGAAAAAGAACCAGAGACACACGGCGCGCCGCTGCGCCGCTTCACCGACCCGGCCTACGTGCCGCTGTGCGACAACCTTGCCGGGGTGCGCGAGAACATCGACAGGCTCGACCGCCAGATCGTCGCGCTGCTGGCCGAGCGCGGCCGCTACGTGAAGGACGCGGCGCGTTTCAAGCGTGACGCCTTCCAGGTGTCGGCGCCGCAGCGCCAGCAGGAAGTGATCGACAAGGTGAAGGCGCTGGCCCGGAAGGAGGGCGCCTACCCCGAGGTGGTCGAGGCCGCCTACCGCGCGCTCATCGCGGGTTTCATCGCGCGCGAGCAGCAGGACCATCTGGGCATGGCCGATGTGGAGGTGAAGCCATGACGTTCGCTCGCCTCGCAAGCCTCGCAAGCCACGCATTGGCCCTCACCGCAACCGCCATGGCGGTTGCCGCCCAGGCGCAGGAATGGCCGCAACGCCCGATCCGCATCGTGGTGCCGTTCGCGGCCGGCTCGTCGCCCGACATCCTCGCGCGCATCGTCAACGACAAGCTCGCCGCGCGCATCGGCCAGCCGCTGATCGTCGACAACAAGCCCGGCGCGGGCGGCAACACCGGCACCGACCAGGTCTCCAAGGCGCAGCCCGACGGCTACACCTTCCTGCTGTCGGTGAACGCGCCGCTGGTCTACAACACCATCCTCTACAAGAACCTGCCGTACGACCCGTTCAAGGACCTCGTACCGGTGTCGCTCGCGGCCACCACGCCCAACGTGTGCGCGGTGTCGAATTCGATGAACGTCGACTCGGTGAAGGGCTGGCTCGACGCGATGAAGCGCAACCCGGGCAAGTTCAACTTTGCCTCGACCGGCAATGGCTCGATCTCGCACCTGGGCGTGGAACTGGTCAAGCTCAAGACCAATTCCTTCGCGGTGCACATTCCGTATGCGTCGTCGGGCCAGGCGGTCACGGCCATCATCCAGGGTGACGTGCAGTACGCCTGCCTGCCGCCGGTCACGGTGATGCCGCAGGCCAAGGCGGGCCGGCTGAAGGCGCTGGCCGTGACCTCGGCCGAACGCTCGGCGCTGCTGCCCGACCTGCCGACGCTGCGCGAGTCGGGCCTGCCCGACATCCAGGCCGTGCCGTGGTTCGCCTACATGGCGCCCAAGGGCACGCCGCCCGAGATCGTGCAGCGCATGAGCCGCGAGATTGCCGCGGCGCTGAAGGAGCCCGAGACGCTCAAGCGGCTGCAGACCGCGTACTTCGACCCCGTGGGCAGCACGCCCGAGGCGCTGAGCAAGTTCATGGGCGAGGAACTGCGCCGCTGGAAACCCGTGATCGAGCGCGCCGGCATCAAGCCCGACAACTGAACCCCACGAGCAAGGACACAAGAATGAGCACGATGACCTGGGTCGACGCCGCGGCGGTCGACGACGTTCCCTCCGACGACGTGGTGGGCATCGAGGTGCAGGGGCGCGACATTGCGCTGTACGGCACCGACGATGGCATCCACGCCACCGACAACATCTGCACGCACGGCCATGCGCGGCTGTGCGACGGTTTTCTCGAGGGCCATGAAATCGAATGCCCGCTGCACCAGGGCCGCTTCGACGTGCGCACGGGCAAGGCCATGTGCGCGCCGCTCACGGAAGACCTGCGCAGCTACCCGGTGAAGATCGAAGGCGGGCGGGTGTTCCTGGCGTTCGAGGGCTGATCTGTTCCGGCTCCGATCGGGGTGGTCTGTATCTGTTCTGCCTTGGACGGGCTGGCGACAATGCGTGTTCACCAGCCCTCGTTTGACGGAACAGCCATGACAGAAAAGACCCGAGACCAGATCGCCGACCAGATTGCCGCCGAGCTCGGCCACAGCTTCGACGGCGAGATCATTGCCGGCGGTCACTACGTGCCGCTCGTGCGCGACGGCCGCACGGTCTACCTCAGCGGCCAGGTGCCGCGCGTGGGTACCACGGTGGTCGTTACCGGGCGCGTGGGCGATGCGGTGTCGCTCGACAAGGCACGCGAAGGCGCGCAGATCTGCACCTTGCGCAGCCTCACGCTGCTGCGCCGCGCGCTCGGCTCGCTCGACGCGGTCGAGAAGGTGTTGCGCGTGGGCGTGTTCGTGCAGTGCACGGCCGACTTCACGCAGCAAAGCGAAGTGGCCGACGCGGCCTCCGACCTGCTGCACCGCGTGTTCGGCGAGGCCGGCGTGCACGTGCGCACGGCGGTGGGCGTGTATCAGTTGCCGAAGAACGCGACGGTCGAGGTCGAGATGACCGTGGCCGCCAAGCAGAACGTCGCCTAGGCAGCCGTCAGGCCGGACAGGCCGGCCAGGCAGGTGAGATCGCGCGCAAGCTGCGCGATCGTCAGCGGCGCGCAGCCTTCGGCGTTGTTGCTCACGGTGACGAAGGCGTTCTGGCCCGCGCGCGTGGTGCCCGCGATCACCTTGGCCAGCGCGGCACGCGTTTCAGGATCGGGGTCGACGATCTTGTCGAACGGGCCGTAGAGCTTTTCCGCATCCTCGTAGCCGAAGCGGCCGTGGCGCCGGTGCAGGTTCCAGCGGCACACCAGCGGCCCGGGCCACAGCGCGCGCAGCATCGGCAACTGCGCTTCGATGGGCGGCATCTTGGCGTGCAGGCCCATGCAGAAAGTGGCGCCCACGCTGCGCAGCATCTCGGCGAAGGCGGGGTTGAGCAACTGCGGGTCGCGCACCTCGACGGCGACGACGGCATCGGGCGCAGCGTGCTTCAGGTCGGGCAGCGCCTCGATCATGTTGGCGATGCGCGCGAGCAGCGCGGGCTGGTCGGCCAGGAGGTGCCCCGGAATCGGGCTCAGCTGGAACACCAGCACGCCGATGCGGTCGCCCAGGCCTTCGAGCGCCGGCAGCACGAACTCCTGCCGCGCGATCTCGGGGCTCAGGAACACGGGGTTGGCCTGCATGCCGCGGCCGCTCTCGTCGCGCACGGTGGCGTCGGTCACGAGGCTCGGGGCCTTCACCACGAAGCGGAAGTCGCCGGGCACCATGGCCGCATAGCGCGCGTACTGGCTCGCGGTGAGGGCGCGGTAGAAGTTGCGGTCCAGGCTCACGGTGCGAAACAGCGGGTGCTTCGCGAGCGCCGAAAGCCCGTTCTTCGACAGCACGCTCTCGGCGTATTCGCCGTCCCACACCAGGTCGGCCCAGCCGGGGTAGCTCCACGACGAGGTGCCCAGCCGCAGGTGGGGCGGCAGGGCGGCGGCGAGTTCGGCCAGTGCCGGGTCGGTGGGCGCGGGCTCGACGATGCCGGTGCGCGATTTCTTCCTTGCGGGCGGCTCGTCGGCCTGCGCCTTGGCGGGCGCAACGGCGGCGGACGCCTCTTCGGGCGGCGGCAGATCGGGAAAAAGAGAGTCCTGTACTTCGGCCATGTCTGGGGCCGCATTCTCGGCCAACATCGAACGCACTTGCCGCGCCGGGCACAATCCGCGCCATGAAACAGTGGTTGCGTACGCAGGGTGGTTGGTGGCTGGCATGGCTGGCGCTGACGGCCGTGGGCGCGGTGTGGATCGCGCGCGCCGAGCTCGCGCAGATGCACCAGGACTTCGAGACCGACGTGCGGATCGCGCACCGCCTCATGAGCCAGCAGATGGTGCAGTACGACGCCGTGCTGGCCACGCTCGCGCTGCTGGAGCCCAGCACCGGCGCCGACCATCCGGAGCAGCGGCTGCCTTCCGTGTACTCGTCGATCCTGCGCGTGCAGCGGCGCGACCGCGACGAGCCCTGGCCCGACGGCGCGCAGGCCGCGGTGCTGGCCGCCGCGGAGGCGCGCTCGCGCGGCCAGCAGCGTGCCGACCTCGCCATGCTCGACCTGGCGCACGGCCGCTATGTGCTGGTGATCGGCGCCACGCCGTTCAGCTACGCCCTGGACATCGACCTGGCCGGTTCCGTGCCGTGGCGCGACTGGCCGATGAACCCGCAGCGCAGCCCGGTGCGGCTGAGCCTGCAGCGCGACGGCCAGCAACTGGTGCTGCAGCCCGGCGTGCCGGCGCGCAACGGTTGGCGCTTCGACCTGACCAAGGCGCTGGCGTCGCCGAGCCAGCCCTTCGACCTGGTGGCCGAGCGGCAGGTGGGCTGGGGCGAGCTGCCGTGGCGCGGCATCGCGGGCTTTGCGGTTGCCATGGCCGCGCTGCTTGCGGGGCTGTGGGCCGCGCAGCGCCAGCGCGTGGCGCGGCGGCGCGCCGAAGAGCTGTTGCGGCTGGGGCAGGTCGCGCGGCTCAACGCGCTGGGCGAGCTGTCGGCCGGGCTGGCGCACGAGCTCAACCAGCCGCTCACCGCGGTGCTGGCCAATGCGCAGGCCGCACGCCGCCTGCTCGACGACGAACCGCCGGACCTGGCCACGGCACGCGAGGCGATGGGGCAGGCCGTCGAGCAAGCCCGCCGCGCGGCCGGCGTGGTGGGCCGGCTGCGCCGCGTCATCGAGCGGCCCGAGGCCGGCGGCGACATGAAGCCGCTGGTGCTGCAGGAGGTGGTGCGCAGCGCCATGCACCTGCTGGCGCCCGAGTTCGCGAAACACACGGTCGCGACCCAGTTCGACGCCACGGCGCAGGCGCCCGTGCGCGTGCAGGCCGAGGCGGTGGCGCTCGAGCAGATCGTCCACAACCTGCTGATGAACGCCGTGCAGGCGCTCGAGCTGGTGCCCGCCGCCGAGCGCCGCCTGGTCGTCTCGGTCGGGCGCAACGGCCAGGAGGGCGTGCTGACCGTGACCGACAACGGCCGCGGCATCGCGCCCGAGGCCTTGCCCCGCCTCTTCGAACCTTTCTTCAGCACGCGCGAAGGCGGGCTGGGCCTCGGCCTGAGCCTGAGCGAAACGCTCGCCAGCGGCATGGGCGGCAGCTTGAGCGCGGCCAATGCCCAGCCGCGCGGCGCGCGCTTCACGCTGCTGCTGCCGCTGGTTGCGGTAGCGGCAACGAACTGAGTCCGCCATGAACGCGCCCGCACCCCATCCGCCGCTGTCCCCTCTGGTCCACCTGATCGACGACGACCAGGCCGTGCGCGACAGCCTCTCGCTGCTGATCGGCACGGTCGGCCTGCGCGTGCAGGCCTGGGCCGACCCGCAGGCCTTCATCGACAGCTTCGACCGCGCGAGCGTGGGCGCCATCGTGCTCGACGTGCGCATGCCCGGCATCAGTGGCCTGACGGTGCTCGACCGGCTGGTGGCGCAGGGCGTCGACCAGCCCGTGATCATGCTGACCGGGCACGGCACGGTCGAGATGTGCCGCCGCGCCTTCAAGGCCGGCGCGGCCGAGTTCCTCGAAAAGCCGGTGGACGACGAGCAACTGCTCGAGGCGCTGCAGCACGCGGTGCGCCAGCATGTGCGTTCGCGCGAGCGCTCGCAGGCCGACAACGCCGCGCGCGAGCAGGTGGCGCAGCTGTCGGAGCGCGAGCGCGAGGTGCTGGCCTTCATCGTGCAGGGGCTCACCAACAAGGAGATTGCGCGCACGCTGGCGCTGTCGCCGCGCACGGTGGAAACCCATCGCGCCAACCTGTTCGCCAAGCTCGGGTGCGATTCGCTCGCGCAGCTGATCCGGCGCTACGCGGTGCTGGTGGACGGCACTGCGTAGTTCTACGGAGTGCCGCGCGTAGCCGTACGAATGGCTGCCGCGCGCCGAGTTTTCTACAGTGACGCAGCTGTCGGCAACGGCCGGCGCAACCACCCGAATCACTGGAGAAAACGAACAATGCACACCGCTCTTCGCCTCGGCAGCCTCGCCGTCCTGCTCGCCGCATCCGTCGCTCAAGCGCAGACCGCCGCACCGGCGGCCTCGGCCGTCCGTACCGAAAAGAACATGTCGCTCGCGCTGGCCAACCAGCTCGCCGCCGAAGCCGTGGCCGCCTGCGCCGCCAACGGCTACAACGTGGCCGCCACCGTGGTCGACCGCGCCGGCACCGTGCGTGCCGTGCAGCGCGCCGACAACGCGGGCCCGCACACGCTGGCCTCGAGCGAGCGCAAGGCCTGGACCTCGGCATCGGCCAAGAGCCCCACGCAAGCCATGATGGAAGGTTCGCAGAAGAACCCCGCCGGCGCGAACCTGGTGTACCTGCCGGGCATGCTGCTGCTGGGCGGCGGCGTGCCGGTGAAGTCGGGCAATGAAGTGATCGGCGCGGTCGGCGTGGGCGGCGCGCCCGGCGGACACCTCGACGAGCAGTGCGCCAACGCGGCCATCGACAAGGTCAAGGGCCTGCTCTGATGTTCGCGCGCGGCATCTGGCAAGGCGTGTTGGCGGCGGCGCTCGGGTTGGGCGCGTCGGCCGGTGCGTGGGCCCAGGTGCCGCCGCTCGCGGCCGAGGTGCTTGCCTACGAAGGGCTGCACCAGGCCGCGTGGCAGGGCGACCTGCCGAAGTTGAAGGCGCTGGTGGCCTCGGGCGCGAACCTCGATGCGCGCGACACGCGCGGCCGCACGCCGCTGCAGGTCGCCACGCATGCGCGCCAGCGCGAGGCGATCAAGCTGCTGGCCAAGGCCGGCGCCAACCTCGACCTGCTGGAAGACGACCGCTACGACGCGGTCACCATCGCGTCGGTGGCAGACGACGCCGCCACGCTCTCTGTTCTCCTGTCGCTCGGCGCCAATGCCGGGCAGACCACGAGCCGCTACGACGGCACCGCGCTCATTGCCGCCGCGCACCTCGGGCACGACGAAGTGGTGCGCCGCCTGATTGCGGCCGGCGCGCCGCTGGACCACGTCAACAACCTGCGCTGGACCGCGGTGATCGAGTCGATCGTGCTCGGCGACGGCGGGCCACGCCACCAGCGCACGCTGGCCGCGCTGATCGACGCGGGCGCCAGCCTGAAGCTGGCCGACCGGCAGGGCAACACGCCGCTGCAGCTCGCGAAGGCGCGCGGCTACACGGCCATGGTGAAGCTGCTGGAGACGCCGCGCGCAAGATAGGGCGGCTCGGGGACAATCGGGGCTCCCCACGAGGAACACGCCCCATGTACATGCCCCCGCAGTTCAATGCCAAGGACCCGGCCATCGCGCTGGAGCTGATGCGCTCGCACCCGTTCGCGAGCCTCGTCTCCAACGACGATGACGGCCTGCCGTACGTCACGAACCTGCCGCTGGTCGCGCAACCGCGGGACGGCGACGAACTGGTGTTGTGGGGCCATTGCGCCAGGCCCAACCCGCACTGGCGCTACCTGCAGGCGCGGCCAAGGGCGGTCGTCACTTTCCTCGGCCCGCATTCGTACCTGTCGCCCTCGGTCTATCCCGACCTGGCGCGCGTGCCCACCTGGAACTACCTTGCCGTGCATTGCACGGTCGAGGCCCGCCTGGTCGAGGAGCCGGCCGCCAAGGACGAACTGCTCAAGAAGCTCATCGGCGACCACGAGCCCGCGTATGCACAACAGTGGCGCGACCTGGGCGAGGAGTTCCAGCTCAAGATGCTGGCCGGCATCGTCGGCTTCGAGCTGCGCGTGACGGCGCTGCAGTGCAAGGTCAAGCTCAACCAGCACCGCCGCGAGTCGCATGCGGCCATGCACGCGGTCTACAGCGCGGGCACGCCCGACGAGCAGGCGCTGGCTGCGTGGATGGACCGCCTCGGCATGCCCGCCCCGGCACCGGTGACGGAGGGCCACTGAGATGCGTGGACTCGGACTGATCGGCCTCGTGCTGGCGCTGGTGATCGTGGGGCTGGTGGCGAAGAAGCAGATGACGGGCGCGGGTGCTTCGGCGCGGCCGGCGGTGTCCGCCAACGGCGAAGCGCCTGCGAACGTGCCCGTGAACTCGCCCGACCAAGTGCAGCAGGCGCAACAGGTACAGCAACAGGTCAAGGACGCGCTCGACGCGGCGGCCAAGACGCGCCAGATGCCGGATGACAACTGAGGCCATGCCATCGCCGTTGCCGTTGCCGGTGCCGGTGCCGGGCGCGAGCGACGCGCACTGGATGGCGCTCGCGCTTGCAGAGGCGCGGCTCGCCGCCGAGGCGGGCGAGGTGCCGGTCGGCGCGGTGCTGGTCAAGGACGGGCAGCTCATCGCCACCGGCCGCAACACGCCCGTCGCGCAGCATGACCCGAGCGCGCATGCCGAGATCAACGCGCTGCGCGCCGGTGCCGCCGCGCTCGGCAACTACCGGCTCGACGGCTGCGAGCTGTTCGTGACGCTCGAGCCGTGCGCAATGTGTTCGGGCGCGATGCTGCACTCGCGGCTGGCGCGCGTGGTGTTCGGCGCGACCGACCCGAAGACCGGTGCGGCCGGCTCGGTGCTCGACCTTTTCGCCGAGCCGCGGCTGAACCACCGCACACAGGTGCAGGGCGGTGTGCTCGCGCACGAGTGCGCCGCGGTGCTGCAGGCCTTCTTCCAGCAACGCCGCAGCGCCGCGCGCGCGCAGGCCGAGCCCTTGCGCGACGACGCGCTGCGCACGCCGGCGGAGCGCTTCGCAGGCCTGGCCGGCTATGACTTCGCGCCGCATCACGTGCAGGACCTGCAGAGCCTTCGAGGCTGGCGGATGCAGTACATCGACGAGGGCGGTGCAGGCGAGGGCGATGCAGGCAAGGGCAGCGACGGCCAGGCGGCCTGCTGCCTCTGCCTGCACGGCCCCGGCGAGTGGGGCTACTTCTTCCGTCACCTCGTCGGCTTGCCGGGCCTGCGCACGCTCGTGCCCGACCTGGTCGGCTTCGGCAAGAGCGACAAGCCCAAGCGCGAAACCCCGCACACGCTCGCATGGCACCGCGACGTGCTGCTCGAATGGCTCGCGCAGGTGCAGCCCGGCCCTATGGTGCTCGTGCACAGCGCGGCTGCCGCGGAGCTGGCCGCGCTGCTGCAGGCCGCCGCGCCCGGCCGCTTCGCTGCACTGCTCGAAGCGCCGAACGGCACGGAACGCGTCGAGGACGCGTGGCGCGCGCCGTTTCCCGACCGGGGCTACGAAGCCGCACTGCGCGCGCTGGGCCCCGCCGCATGCGCATCCGCATCCGCATCCGAATTCGTTTCAGGACCGGCGCCCGCGCAGGCCCTCGTGCTCGCGCAGCAGGCGAGACATGCAATGGGATACTCGACCACGTGACCAAACACATCTACATCTACTCTCCCTCCAGTGCCATTCGCGACAAGGCCGCTTTTCGCCGCGGCGTGAAGCGGCTCAAGGCACTGGGCCATGAAGTCGAAGTCGACGACGCAGCCCTGTCGGTGCACCAGCGTTTTGCGGGCGACGACGCCACGCGGCTCGCCGCGATTTCACGCGCAGCGGCCAGCGGCGCCGACGTGGCGCTCATTGCGCGCGGCGGCTACGGCCTCACGCGCATCCTCGACGCGCTGCCGTACAAGGCGCTCGCCAAGGCGATCGGCAAGGGCACCGAGTTCGTCGGCTGCAGCGACTTCACCGCGCTGCAGAACGCGCTGCTCGCCAAGACCGGCGCGGTCACCTGGTCGGGCCCCGCGGTCGGCGAAGACTTCGGTGCCGAGGCCGGCCCCGACGACATCATGGAAGCCTGCTTCGACGACCTCGTGACGGGGCAGGGCGAAGGCACCGGCTGGCGCATGCCGGCACGCGACGCCGAGCTGAAATTCAAGCCCGTGCAGGACGCGGTGCTGTGGGGCGGCAACCTCTGCGTGCTGACCAGCCTGCTCGGCACGCCGTACTTTCCGGCGGTCGACAAGGGCGTGCTGTTCATCGAGGACACCAACGAGCATCCGTACCGCGTCGAGCGCATGCTCGACCAGCTCAAGCTGGCCGGCGTGCTCGCGCGCCAGCGGGCCGTCGTGTTCGGGCAGTTCACGGGCGTGCGCGCCGTGGCTGGTTACGACCGCGGCTTCGGCATGAACACGGTGATCGACCGGCTGCGCGCGACGCTCAAGGTGCCCGTGCTGGCCGGCCTGCCGTTCGGCCATGTGCCGACGAAGGTGCTGCTTCCGGTGGGCGCCAAGGTGGCGATGGCGGCCGAGGGGCGCGATGTCTTCCTCGTCTGGGGCCACCGGCACGAAGGCGGCCATGACCATGCGCACGGCCATCATGACCACCATGGTCATGACCCTCATCACGGCCACGACCACTGATTTGCGCGCGGCGAAAAAGAAGAAGCATAAAAGCAAAGCGGCCATTGAAGGCCGCTGCTGCTGGGGAGATGGCGTGTCAGGCGTCGTGCGTGAAGCGCTGGTGAGCTCGCGGGCTCATCGAGCCGGGCAAGCCGCCCTTGAACATGCTGTTGATGTCTTTCATCTGGCGGCGTGCGGCGGTTTCGCCGTCGATGGCGCTCAGCGCCATCATCACGTCCTGTCGCAGGTACCAGAGGGCTTCGACATCGGCGGCGAAGCGCACGCGCTGGCTGACACGCTGCACCGAATGACCGGCATGGGCCTGAAGCACCGACAGCATTGCGGTACGGATGCGCCCCAGTTGGCTCTCTGCGGCGCGGCGGGATCCGAACCCGGGCACGTTCAGCAGACGAAGAATGCGGCGGAAGAACATGAGACGAAAAGCGTATTGCGGGAAAGCCAAGACGAGCCATACCTTAAGCCCCAGTTCACCATTGCACAAGATCCGGAACAGTGTTTCTTGTTTGTAAACAACACGCTTTACTTAGTGTCATGACGCTGTCGCAGATTTTTGTTTTCCAAAGTACTACATATTGGGAAATGACCTTGTTGCATCGGCGCCGTCGAGAGCAGCGTATACACGTAACGTCAACAAAAAAGGCGTGCAATACGTTTCATTTGTACAGCGCGGGACACATGCGGCGGAAATTGCTTGCAGGTCACGGCAGGGCCGCTGAACATTCAGGCTCAGCGGTCTGAAAAATCGAGAATCACAACAATATGGGTGTCAATTCCACAGTCGTTTTCGCGGACTTGACGGGGAGCACCAGGGTCTTCGAGGCCATGGGGAATGCACGGGCCACGGAGACCGTGACGCGACTGACGCAATGGATCGGCGGCGTGTGCCAGGCACACGGCGGCCGTGTCGTCAAATCGCTCGGCGATGGCGTGTTCGCCATCTTCACGAGCGGCGCCGCCGCCACGCACGCGGTGATCGAACTCCAGCGTTACCACCAGAAGCGCCTGCTCGCATGGCCGGCGCCGCTGCGCATGGCGCTGCAGATCGGCGTGGCCAGCGGCGAGGTGGTCGAGGTCGAGGGCGACTGCTACGGCGACGCCGTCAACCTGGCCTCGCGCCTGAGCGACCTGGCCGGCCCCGGCCAGATCTGGGTGACCGATGCGGTCATCTCGCAGCTGCGCGAAAGCTCGGTGCAGCACCGCGACCTGGGCCTCATCAACATCCGCGGGCGCAGCGAGATGTCGGTCGTGCACCGCATCGACTGGCAGGAGGATGTCACCTCCTTCCTCACCGTGCCGGCCGCGCTCGCGCCGTTGCGCATGCCCGATTCGTCGTTCGGCCAGATCGAGCTGGCGTGGCTCGACGTGCGCTCGATGTTCCGCACCGAGGAGCTGCCGATCCACCTGGGCCGTGTCGACGAGGCGCAGTTCGTGGTGAACGACCCGCGCGTGTCGCGGCTGCATGCGCGCATCGAGTTGCGCCAGGGCAGCTGCGTGCTGATCGACGTCAGCACCTACGGCACGTGGGTGCGCTTTCATGGCAACGGCGGCACGAGCACCGAGATTGCCCTGCGCCGCGAGGAGTGCGTGCTGCACGGGCGCGGCGAAATCGGGCTGGGCGCGCCGCTGAGCGACTTCAGCGCGCCGACCATCGCGTTCAACACGACCGGTGGCGACGTGATGCTGTCGCGGCGCGAAGTTGCGAGGTGAGGGCGCAAGGCGTGAAAGGTCCATACGGACGGCGCACCGGGCCGCTCACCGAACCGCTCACCGAACCACTCACGTTTGGCAACCACCTTCCACGCCGTCGGGTGCACCGCCACGTTCGCTGCGGCGTTGCATGGGCACCCGGACACCGTCCGTCATCGGCCCTGGAGCCTCTGTGACCCCCAAAAATCAATCTTCGGTATTCAAATGGATGGCCATCGGTGCCATGGCCGCCGGCGCGCTGCTCGCCGCCGGTGCCGCCAGCGCGCGCGGCAGCTGGTCGGTGCAGATCGGCACGCCGGGCCTGGCCGTCGGCGCCTACCCGGCGCCTTACTACGCACCGCCGCCCGTGTACCCGTATCCCGCGCCCATTTATTACGAACCGCCGCCGCCGGTCTATTACCGTCCGCCGCCTCCCGTCTACTACCGCCCGGCGCCGGTCTATGTGCCGCCAGCCGGCCGCGTCTACTACGGCCCTGGTTACCCGTACCGTCCGCCGAACGAGTGGGACGACGAACGCGACTGAAGCACCCCGGCTGCCTGCGCGGCTGAAGGTTTGCTGAAACATGGCATGCAGGCTGGCATGCCATTTTTGTTTCAAGAGGTGACGAAAAAGTCACATTGATTCACATTTTTGTGGTCAGGCGTCCAATTTTGGCGCTCCGGCTACATCCTTTCTCTGCTGTTTCCCTCCCGTTTCGCACAGGGCATGCAGCTTGCCTTGGCTGCTCCAACCGGCGTTGGAGCGCCCAGGAGCGAGGAACATGGTGGAACAGTTCGAAGCAGGCGCCACAAGCCTGGCCGACGAGGCGGGACCGGATCTTTCGAGGCCCGCGAAGGCCGCTGCGGTGTTTTCCATCGCGGCGGCGCTGGCCGCCTGCGGCGGGGGCGGCGGAGGAGGAGGCGGCTCGGGCGGCATGTTCCTGCCCGGCGGCGGCGCCGGCGCGCCGGGCTCCGACCCCGCGGCCGACACCGGCCCCTATCACTACCCCCAGGCCAAGACCGACGACGAAGCCGCGCGCTTCCTGCTGCAGGCCCAGCTTTCCTCCTCCGACAAGGACATCGCCGACGTGCGCGCCAAGGGCTACATGCCCTGGCTGGTCGAACAGCTCGGCGCGCCGCGCGACGGCACCGCCTGGGATTGGGTGAACGGCAAGGCCCGCGAAGCCGTCGACGCCGACGCCATGATCTGGCGCCAGCTCATGACCTCGGCCGACCCGGTGCGCAAGCGCATGGCGCTGGCGCTCAGCGAGATCTTCGTGGTGTCGTCCACCGAGATCGGCTCGAGCTGGCCGACCGCCATGATGGCGCAGTACTGGGACACGCTGGTTGCCGGCACCACCGGCAACTTCCGCCAGCTGCTGGAAGACGTCACGCTCAACCCCGCGATGGGCTTCTACCTGAACACCCGCGGCAACCGCAAGGAAGACGTCTCGGGCCGCCAGCCCGACGAGAACTACGCGCGCGAGGTCATGCAGCTCATGAGCATCGGCCTGTACCAGCTCAACGCGGACGGCACGCTCAAGACCGGCGCCGACGGCCAGCCCATCGAGACCTACGTGCAGAGCGACGTGTCGAACCTGGCGCGCGTGTTCACCGGCTACGACCTCGACATCCGCGCCTCGGAGCGCAATGCCTTCCCGCTTCCGGGCGGCGGCAGCGTCGAGACCAACCAGTGGACCACCCGGCCCATGGCCTTCACGCCGAACAACCACTCCACGCGCGAAGCCGCCTTCCTCGGCACCACCGTGGCGGCCGGCACGCCGGGCCCGGCGGCGCTGAAGACGGCGCTCGACACGCTCTTCAACCACCCGAACGTCGGCCCCTTCATCGGCCGGCAGCTGATCCAGCGGCTGGTCACCAGCAACCCGAGCGCGGCCTACATGCAGCGCGTGTCCGACGTTTTCGCCAACAACGGCGCGGGCGTGCGCGGCGACATGAAGAGCGTGTTCGCGGCCGTGCTGCTCGACGACGAGGCGCGTGGACCCGCGGGCCTGGCCGACGCCAACTTCGGCCGCCTGCGCGAGCCGATGCTGCGGCTGGTGCAGTGGGGCCGCACCTTCGGCGTCAGCTCGGTCAGGGACACCTGGAAGATCGGCAATACGTCGGACCCGAGCCAGACCCTGGGCCAGAGCCCGCTGCGCTCGCCCTCGGTCTTCAACTTCTTCCGGCCGGGCTACGTGCCGCCCGCCACCGCCATTGCCGCCAACAAGCTGGTGGCGCCCGAGTTCCAGCTGGTCAACGAGACCAGCGTGGGCGGCTACCTCAACTTCCTGCAGCGCATCCTGCCGATCGGCTTCGACACCAAGGACGTGAGCGCCGCCTACACGAACGAGAAGGCGCTCACCGCCGACCCGGGCGCGCTGGTGCGCCGGCTCAACCTGCTGCTGGCCGGCAACCAGCTGTCGGGCGCCACGGTGGCGTTGATCACCGATGCGCTCTCGAAGGCGCCTCTGGCGAACCCGGGCACCGACGCGGCCCGGCTCAGCATGGTCTGCGCCGGCGTGCTGCTGGTGATGGGCTCGCCCGAATACCTCGTGCAGAAATAAGTCGACAGGACGCCGGAGCGAAAACGCACATGTACCTCATCAACCCCGCCGAGCACACCCGCCGCGCCTTCCTGCGCCGCGCGGGCCACCTTGCCATTGCCGGCACCGCGATGCCGTTCGCGCTCAACCTCGCCGCCATCGGCGACGCCGCCGCGCTGGGTGCGCCCAGCGGCGACTACAAGGCGCTGGTGTGCGTGTTCCTGTTCGGCGGCAACGACTACGCCAACACGCTCGTCAACTTCGACACCGCCAGCTACGCCAAGTACAGCACCATCCGCGGCGCGATCGCGCTGCCTTCGGACGCGGCGCTCGCGCTCACCGAGCTTCGGCCCACCGCCGCGCTGCCCGACGGCCGCAAGTACGCGCTGAACCCCAAGATGACCAAGCTGGCCGCCCTGTTCGACGGCGGCAAGATGGCGGTGCAGCTCAACGTCGGCCCGCTCGTCAAGCCGCTCACGCGCGCGCAGTACAACGGGGGCAACCGCAAGGACTTTCCGGTTCCGCCGAAGCTGTTCTCGCACAACGACCAGCAGTCGGTGTGGCAGTCTTCCTCGCCCGAAGGCTCGACCATCGGCTGGGGCGGCAACCTCGGCGACACGGTGCTGTCGGGCCAGGCGACGGGCTCGCTCTTCACCTGCATCTCGGTGTCGGGCAACGCCGTGTTCCTGTCGGGCGATACCGCGCAGCAGTACCAGGTCGGCACGGGCGGCGCGGTGCGCATCAACAGCGTGAGCGCGGCCGCCGGCAACGTCTACGGCTCGTCGGCCGTCAAGGCGGCCATGCAGCAACTGGCGCAGCAGGAGCGCGGCCACACGCTGGAGAAGGAATACAACAAGGTCACGGCGCGCGCAACGTCGGCCGAAGGCACCGTCACCGCCGCCATCCAGCCCGATGACCTGAACGCCAACTTCCCGGCCGGCAACAACCTGGCCGACCAGCTCAAGATGGTCGCGCGGCTGATCCGCGGGCACGACGCGCTGGGCGTGAAGCGCCAGGTGTTCTTCGTGTCGATGGGCGGCTTCGACCTGCACGACGACCTCGACACCAAGCAGGGCGGCCTGATGGAGCGGGTGTCCGATGCCATGGCCGCGTTCCAGGAGCAGATGAGGCTCCTCAACCTCGATGACAAGGTGACGAGCTTCACCGCCTCCGACTTCGGCCGCACGCTCTCGAGCAACGGCAACGGTTCCGACCACGGCTGGGGCAGCCACCATTTCGTGGTGGGCGGCGCGGTGAAGGGCAAGGCGCTGTACGGCACGGCGCCGCCGGTGAGCGTGGGCAACACCGCGGCCGACGACGACCAGTGGCACGTGGGCCAGGGCCGGCTGCTGCCGACCACCTCGGTCGACCAGTACGCCGCCACGCTGGCCAGGTGGTTCGGCGTGCCCGACGCGGAGCTCGACGGCATCCTGCCGAACCTGAAGAATTTCAACAACGTCGCAGCGCCGAGCGGCATCAGCTACCTGCGCGACATGGGGTTCATGGCATGAACGAAATGAGCATGATGGTCAACATGAGCGGCATGACCGACATGGGCAGTCTCAACGGCATGGAGGGGGGCGCCAGCGTCAACTTCGGCGGTGACGCGCATCGCGAGACGCGCCCGCTGATGCGCAGCAGCGAAGTGACGAACGTGCGTCCGTTCGGGACCGTCGAGGCCGCCATCGGCGCCATCGAATCGCTGGACCGCGAGCTCAGGAAGTTCGAACTCGCGGTGGCCGACAGCCTCCAGGACTACCTGGGCGTGCAGATGGCGCAGATCACCGACTGCGCGCTGGCGCGCGGCTGGGAGCCGGTGAGCTTCGTGCAGAAGGACGGCTTCCGGCTGTACCGCTACGAGACCATGCGCAGCTACTCGAAGCGCAGCAAGAAGCGCTGAGGCGCGGGCGCATCGCACAGCGCACGCAGCCGGCACTTCAGATCGGCACTTCAGGCCGGCGCGTCCGCCCCGACCGCGGCAAGCGCGCCGCGCACGCCATCGGCCTCCAGCGTGCCCAGGTGGCGCGCCACCGCCGCCACGAAGCGCGGCTCGCTCCCCAGTTCACCGAACACCGGCGCGAAGCCGGTGATGAACGCCACGCGGTCCTGCATCGATGTTGCCGCGCCGGCTTGCGCCAGCCGCTGGGCCAACGCGGCGGCCAGCGGGTCCTGGATGTCGTGCGTGGCGCCGGTCTCGTCCGTGCCGCGCAGGTAATAGACCCAGCCTGCGACCGCCAAGGCCAGCCGGTCGATCGGCAGGCCTTGCGCCAGCCGGTCGCGCACCGTGCCGAGCAGGCGCTGTGGCAGCTTCTGCGAGCCGTCCATGGCGATCTGTTTGGTCTGGTGCTGCAGCGCGGGGTTCGAGAAGCGCTGCAGCAGCCGCGCGCGGTAGCCGTCGAGGTCGAGGCCTTGCATGGCCGGCAGCGTGGGCGCGATCTCTTCGCGCATCAGCGCGTCGATGTAGCCGCGCAGCGCCGGTTCGGCCATGGCGCGGTCCACCGTGCGCAGCCCGGCCATCGCACCCAGATAGGCCAGCGCCGAGTGGGCGCCGTTGACCATGCGCAGCTTGAGCTTCTCGAACGGTTCCGCGTGATCGACGAAGCGCGCGCCGCCCGCCGTCCAGTCGGGCCGGCCGTTCGCGAAGCGGTCTTCCACCACCCACTCCAGAAAGGGTTCGCCGATCACCGGCCACGCATCGCCGGCGCCCAGGCGCGCGGAGATGCGTTCGCGGTCGGCGTCGGTGGTGCGCGGCACGATGCGGTCGACCATCGAATTCGGAAAGGTGCAGTGCGCCTCCATCCACTCGCGCAGGCCGGCGTCGACCTGCTGCGCGAAGGCCAGCACGATGCCGCGCGTCGTGTCGCCGTTCGCGGGCAGGTTGTCGCACGACAGCAGCGTGAGGGGTGCCAGGCCGCGCGCTCGGCGCAGCGCCAGCGCATGCACCACGAAGCCGGGCATGGTGCGCGGCGCCTCGGGGTGGGCGAGGTCGTGCACGATGTCTGCGGCGTCGAGGCGCAGCGCGCCGGTGGCCGGGTCGTGGTGATAGCCCTTCTCGGTGATCGTGAGGCTCACGATGCGGGTGTCCGGGTGCGCGATGCGCTCGAGCACGGCCGCCGGGTCTTCCGGCGCGACGAGCACGTCGAGCAGGTTGCCCACCACCTGCAGTAGCTCGCGCGGGCTGCCGTCGCCGGCCCCGTCGCGCAGGGCCAGCGTGTAGAGCCCGCCTTGCGGCTGCAGTGCGTCGCGCGTGTCGGCCGCGCGCAGCGAGACGCCCACGGTGCCCCAGCGCAGGTCGCCGCTGGCATGCAGCGCGGCCTCGTTGACGACCGCGATGTGCGCGCGATGGAACGCGCCCACGCCCAGGTGGACGATGCCGGCGCGCAGCGCGTCACGCGCATAGAGCGGCCGCGCGATGTCGGCGGGAAGGCGGGGCAGGGTGGCTGGATGCAGGCGCTGCATGGTTCGCCCGCTCACCAGTTCCAGAGCGTGCCGTCGTGCTGCAGGCGGTTCACCGGCAGGTAGGCGCGCTGGTACGGGTACTTGGCGGCCAGCGTCTCGTCGATGTCCACGCCGTGGCCCGGCGCCTCGCCCGGATGCAGCATGCCGTTGGCGAAGGAATACGAATGCGGGAACACCGCGTCGGTTTCTTCCGTGTGGCGCATGTACTCCTGGATGCCGAAGTTCGGCACCCACATGTCGAAGTGCAACGCGGCACCCATGCAGGCCGGCGACAGGTCGGTGGCGCCGTGGCAGCCGGTGCGCACCTGGTAGAGCGAGGCCAGGTCGGCAATGCGGCGCAGCTGCGTGATGCCGCCCGCGTGGACCACCGTGGTGCGGATGAAGTCGATCAGCTGGTTCTCGATCAGGTCCTTGCAGTCCCAGATGCTGTTGAAGATCTCGCCCACCGCCAGCGGCGTGGTCGTGTGCTGGCGAATGAGCTTGAAGGCCTCCTGGTTCTCCGCCGGCGTGGCGTCTTCCATCCAGAACAGGTTGAAGGGCTCCAGCGACTTGCCCAGCCGGCCGGCCTCGATGGGCGTGAGGCGGTGGTGCACGTCGTGCAGCAGGTGGATGTCGGGACCCACCGCGCTGCGCACCGCGTCGAACAGCTTGGGCGTGTGCTCCAGGTACTTGGCGGTCGACCAGTCGTGCTCGCTCGGCAGGTCGGCGTCGGCCGGTTCATAGAACATGGTGCCGCGGCCCACGCCGTACACCTTCTCCAGGCCCGGCACGCCGCTCTGCGCGCGAATGGCCAGGTAGCCTTCTTCCTTGTAGCGCAGCACTTCTTCCACCGTCTGCTCGATGTCGCGGCCGTTGGCATGGCCGTACACCATCACGCCGGTGCGGCTCTTGCCGCCCAGCAGCTGGTACAGCGGCATGTTGGCGGCCTTGGCCTTGATGTCCCAGAGCGCCGTGTCCACGGCCGCGATGGCGGTCATGGTGACCGGGCCGCGGCGCCAGTAGGCGCCCTTGTACAGGTACTGCCAGATGTCCTCGATCTGGTGCGCGTCGCGCCCGATCAGGCAGGGAATGACGTGTTCGGTGAGGTACGCCGCCACGGCCAGTTCGCGCCCGTTGAGCGTGGCGTCGCCGATGCCGGTGAGGCCCTCGTCGGTCTCGATCTTCAGCGTGACGAAGTTGCGGCCCGGGCTGCAGACGATGACGCGGGCGTTGGTGATTTTCATGGTGTATGTCTGTGCGTGTCGTTGGGGGAGGAGGGCGCGTGGCTCAGCCGTGCCAGCCGAGGTGGCCCAGGAAGTCGCGCGTGCGCTCGGCGGTCGGCGCCTCGAAGATCTGCCTGGGCGGGCCCTGCTCGACCACCTTGCCGTGGTCGAACACCACCACCCAGTCGGCCACGCTGCGGGCAAAGGCCATCTCGTGCGTGACCACGACCATGGTCATGCCTTCGTCGGCCAGCTTCTTCATCACGTTGAGCACTTCGCCGATGGTCTCGGGGTCGAGCGCGGAGGTGGGCTCGTCGAACAGCATCACCTCGGGTTCCATCGCCAGCGCGCGCGCAATGGCCACGCGCTGCTGCTGGCCGCCCGACAGGCCGCTGGGAAAGTTGTGCGCCTTGGCGGCCAGGCCCACCTTCTCGAGCAGCTTCATCGCGCGCTCGCGCGCCTTCGCCTCGCTCATGCCCAGCACCGTGACGGGGCCGATGGCCACGTTGTCCAGCGCGTTCTTGTGCGGGAACAGCTCGAAGTTCTGGAACACCATGCCCATGCGCTGGCGCACCTTGCGGGCCTCGCGCTCTTCGGTGGGCAGCGGCACGCCGTCGATCAGCACGCGCCCGCCGTCGATGGTCTCCAGCGCGTTGGTGCAGCGAAGCAGCGTCGACTTGCCCGAGCCCGAAGGCCCGATCAGGCACATCACCTCGCCCTTGTTGACCTGCACCGTCACGCCGTCCAGCGCCACGAAGCTGCCGTACAGCTTGCGCACGTTGTCGTACACCACGACCGGCGCCTGGCCCGCCGATTTACGTTCGCCGTTCATCATTCCTTGACCTCGAATTTCTTCTGTATCCAGTCGACCAGCTTGGCCTGCGGGTAGCCCATGAGCCAGTAGATGACGGCCATGGCCGTGAGCATCTCCAGCACGCGGAAGCTCGACGAGCGGATCTGCAGCGCCACGTGCGCCAGCTCGCCCACCGCGATCACCGACACCAGCGAGGTGTCCTTGAACAGCGACACCCAGGTGCTCGCCAGCACCGGCAGCACGCGCCGCCAGGCCTGCGGGATCACCACCTTCTTCATGGCCTGCCAGCGGCTCATGCCCACCGCGATGGCGGCTTCCATCTGGCCCTTGCGGATCGAGTTGATGCCGGCGCGGAAGGTCTCGGCGTTGTAGGCCGACACGTTCAGGCACAGCGCCACCAGCCCCGTGGTGAAGGCCGAGAACTCGATGTGCAGAAACACCGGCATCACGTAGAACGCCCAGTACACGACCAGGATCAGCGGCAGGTTGCGGAAGAACTCCACGAACGCCTGGCTGGCGCCCGACAGCACCTTCGATTTCGACAGCCGCATCAGCGCCAGCAGGATGCCTGCGGGCACCGCCACCACCATGGTCAGCACGGTGAGCAGCACGGTCAGCCCGGCGCCGTGCAGCAGGTCGTAGCGGTGGACCCAGACAATGTTCCAGTCCAGATTCATCACGACCTCCCCAGGTGCGCAACGCGCTTGTACAGCGCATCGATCAGCCGTGTTCCGGGGAACAGGATGATGAAGTAGATGACCATCACCACCGTGAACACCTCGATCGGCCGGTAGCTCTGGCCCGCGATGGTTTCGGCGCGTTTCATGAGTTCAGGCACGGCGATCACCGTGGCAATGGCCGTGTCCTTGATGGTGATCGACAGCACCGAGCCGAAGGCCGGCAGCATGCGCACCAGCGCCTGCGGCAGCACCACCTTGCGCACGATCTGCGCGCGCGACATGCCCAGCGCCAGCGCCGCGCGGATCTGCCCGGGCCGGATCGACTCGATGCCCGCGCGCACGATCTCCGCCACATAGGCGGCAATGTGCAGCGTGAGCGCCATCAGCGCGGCCCAGAACGGGTGGAAGCTGATGCCCGTGAGGATGGGCACCGCGAAATAGAACCACACCAATATCACCAGCACCGGAATGGCGCGCTGGGTGTCGATGTAGAACACGATGGGTATGCGCAGCCAGGCCGCGCCATAGACGCGGCCCAGGCCCAGCGCGGTGCCGAGCACCAGCGCGCCCACGGCGGTGAGCACCGACAGCAGCAGCGTGATGCCCAGCCCGCCGAGCAGGTACTGCCAGCTGTCGAGCAGGGGGGAGAAGTCGAGCTCCATGGGGTCCGTGAAATCAGCGAATCAAAGCGTTGCGGCCGGGGCCGCGGCTCACATCGCGTTGATGATTCGCGCTTCGTCCGCGTCGAGCTTGGGCTTCATCTGGTCGTTCACCGCCTTGAGCCAGTTCAGGTACTCGGGCTGGTTCTTGTCGATGGCCAGGCCGATGGGGGTGGCCATCTCGGTGGAGTCCTGGCAGTTGTTGCCGTCGGGCAGCACCTTCAGGCCCTTGACCTTGCGGTTGAGCGCTTGCCATGGCACGCGGTTGATGGGCGTCACGTCGGCGCGCTTGGCCATGATTTCTTCCACCGGCGCCGCGGTGCCGGCGGTGGACACGCCGCGCAGCTTGGCGTTGGGGAAGCGCTTCTTCACCCAGTTTTCTTCACCGCCGCCGGTGAAATAGGCCACCGTGATGTTCGGGTTGTTGAACTCGTCGATCGACTTGGCGTTGGCCACCTTCGGGTTGTCGGCGCGGCCGAACACGCACAGCGCGGTGCGCGAGTAGGTCACGAAGTCGACCACCTTCAGGCGCTCGGGCGTTACCGACAGCGGCGAGATCGTCATGTCGGCCTGGTTCGACGCCAGCACCGGCACCTTGGTCTCGTGCGAGACGGGCACGGCCTGCAGCTTCACGCCCAACTGCTTGGCTACCTCGTTCGCCAGCAGCCATGCGGGGCCGGCCCAGGCATCGCCCGAACCGGTGGTGTTCTCGATCAGCCACGGCGGGTTCGACAGCACCCCCGCGCGCAGCACGCCGGCCTTCTTGATGGCGTCGATGCGCGCGCTGGTGCCGGGGGCCGGCAGCGGCACGGTCTGCGCGGCGGCCTGGCCGACGAATGCCGCGGCCATCAAGGCGGCGAGCAGGGTCTTCGTAGTCGTCATCTTCTGTCTCCAGTTCTGTGGTTTTGGGTAAGGCCCAAGTCGGGCGGCGGGAACAACGAAAAAGGGAACGGCGGTGCCCGCGCGGGCACATGACGGCACCTGGCGGGCACGCGCCCTCAGCGCCAGGCCTGGGCGAACTCCGCGATCACGCGGTCGATGTGCGCGCGCATCGCGGCGCGGGCCTCGGCGGGGTTGCGTTCGAGCAGCGCGTTGAACACGCGCTGGTGGTCGTCCTGCGAGGCGCGGCGCAGCTCGGGCGTGTGGAAGTGCGCCTCCATCTGCGACCAGATCGGCGCCTTGGTGTGGTCCCACAGCCCGGTGACCATCTGCAGCAGCACGCTGTTGCCGGTCGACTCGGCAATGCGCAGGTGAAAGAGCCGGTCGGCCGCCTCGTTGGCCGCCTTGTCCTGCATGTGCTCGCGCATCGCGGCCAGCGCGGCGTAGATGCGGTCGATGTCGCTGTCCTTGCGGTTCTCCGCCGCCACCGAGGCGATCTCGGCCTCGATCAGGCTGCGCGCGCGCAGCAGCTCGAAAGGGCCGGGGCCTGGCGAGAGCGTGTAGGCGGCAGCGGGCGCCATGGCGCCGGCCGCCGGCGCGCAGATGTAGATGCCCGAGCCGCCGCGCACTTCGACCGCGCCCTGGATCTCCAGCACGATGATCGCCTCGCGCACCAGCGTGCGGCTCACGTTGAAGCGCTCGGCCAGCGCGCGCTCCGACGGCAGGCGGTCGCCCACCTTGAATTCACCGCCGCGAATGAGCTCGGCGATGCGTGCCGCGAGCTTCTGGTACGAGCGATCGGATTCCGGCTCGGCAGCCTGGACAAGGGGGGATTCGGTGAGCGTGGCCATGATGTGGTGAGCCAGTTTAAAAGTGGTTCACCAATTTGGGCCTCGTGGTTTACCAGTAGCCCGGCGAGGCTGGGAGGGACGCGCGCACGCTCGCGCCGCGCCGGGGAGCGGCGCCAACAGAAGGGAAACGAAGAAGTGGTGTACCGGCGCCTGTTCCGGCCCCGGTGAGCCGTCAGGAAGCGGCTTGCGCCAGGATGCGTTCCAGCTTGTCGATGTCGATCGGCTTCTGCAGGTGGTGGTCGAACAGGCCTTCGGCCGACTGGCCGCCCGTGTCCTGCGCCGAGAAGCCCGAGATGGCGACCAGCAGTTTCGGCGTGCCCTCGGCCGGGTTCTCGCGCAGCCGGCGTGCCACCTCGGTGCCGGGGAAGTCGGGCAGCGTGAGGTCGATCAGCGCGGCGTCGAAGTGCTCCGCGGCCGCCGCGTCCAGCGCCTGCTGCGCCGTGTAGGTGCAGCGTGCCGTGTGGTCCTGCAAGGTCAGCAGTTCTTGCAACAGGTCGGCCGCGGCTTCGTTGTCGTCGACGATCAGCACGTTCACGTAAAGCTCTCTTTTCAAGTAAGTCGAATGGAGCAGTATCGCGGCCCGCTACGAGCCGCGCAGTAGGAGCGCACCTACGATTTCGAGGCGCCGTCGCCGGTGTGGGTGTCCGTGTCCGTGCTGGCATCGCTGGCGTGCAGCGGCAGCTCGACCACGAAGCGCGAGCCCGCGCCGGGCGCGCTCTCCACGCCGATGCGCCCACCATGCAGGCTCACGATCTTGCGCGTGATGTACAGCCCCAGGCCTAGGCCGGCCGCGTGCTTGCGGCTGTCGTCGGTGCGCTCGAACTGCTCGAAGATGCGTGCCTGGTCTTCGGGCGCAATGCCGATGCCCTGGTCGCGCACCGCCACCTGTGCCAGGCCGCCGGCCTCGATCACCATCATCTCCACCGGCTTGCCGCCGCCGTAGCGCAGCGCATTGGTCAGCAGGTTGGTCAGCACCTGCTCGATGCGGAACTCGTCCCACACGCCGCGCAGCTCGGCCGGCGTCTCCAGCGTGATGGTCGAGCCCGCCGCCTCGGCCTGGTGCCGCAGGTTCTCGACCACGGCACGCGCCAGCACCGACAGGTCCACCGGCTTGGTCTGGATCGACAGCGCGTCGCGGCGCATGCGCGTCACGTCGAGCATGTCGTCGATGAGGCGCACCATGTTGCGGATCTGCCGCTGGTCGCGCTCGATCATCGCGGGCAGCCGGTCGGGCGCGAAGTTGGCGAGGTTGCCCTTGGACAGGTGCAACTGCCGCAGCTGCGCCTCCAGGTACAGCGTGTTCAGCGGCGTGCGCAGCTCGTGCGACACCATCGACATGAAGTCGTCGCGCATGCGCACCGCGCGCTCCAGTTCGCGCTGCGTGTGCTGCAGCTGCTGCACCAGTTCTTCCTGCTTGTGGTGGGCGGCGGCGAGCTGGTCCATCTCGTGGCGCAGCGCCTTGCGGTGGCGGTGCAGGTCGACGAACACGTTCACCTTGCTGACCACCGCATGCGGGTCCAGCGGCTTGTGCAGGAAGTCGACCGCGCCACTCTCGTAGCCCTGGAACGCGTAGTTCAGCTCGCGGCCGGCGGCGCTCACGAAGATGATGGGAATGTGCCGCGTGCGCTCGGTGCCGCGCATCAGCTCGGCCAGCTCGAAGCCGTTCATGCCCGGCATCTGAACGTCGACGATGGCCAGCGCGAATTCGTTTTCCAGCAGCAGCGCCAGCGCCGCTTCGGCCGAGGCGGCGCGGAACACCACGCGGCCCGGCGCGCGGATGAGCGCTTCCAGCGCCAGCAGGTTTTCCGGCAGGTCATCGACGATCAGCAGCTTGCTTTCGACGTCAATGTGCATGGGCGGCCTCCAGTTGAAGCAGCAGGGCGCGCAGGTCGCGCAGGGGGAGCACGTAGTCGGGCACGTGGCGCGCAATGGCGGCTTGGGGCATGGTGGGAATCTGGGCTTCCTTCGGTTCCTGGACGGCGGTGAGGCCGCCGGCCAGATGGATGCGGTTCAGGCCTTCGGCACCGTCGTCGTTGGCGCCGGTCAGCAGAAAGCCGGCCACGGCGGGGCCGTAGGCGTCGGCGGCCGAGCCCATCAGCACGTCGATCGACGGGCGCGAGAACAGCACCGGCGGCTCGCAGCTCAGCGAGAACCTGCGCTCGCGCTCGATCGACAGGTGGTAGCCCGGCGGCGCGAAATACAGGCTGCCCGCGGCCAGCGGCATCTTGTCGGCGGCCTCGTGCACGGGAATCGGCATGCGTTGCGCGAAGATCTCGGCCAGGTGGCTCTCGTGGTCCTCGGGCAGGTGCAGCACCACCGCCATCGGCAGTTGCCAGGTGGCGGGCAGGTCGTTCAGCAGCACGGTCAGCGCGTCGATGCCGCCGGCCGACGCGCCGAGCACCACCGCGTCGACGTGCTTGTTCACGGAAGAACGCAACTGCCGCTTCATGTGGCCTTCCGGTAGATGCGCTCGGCGCGCGCATGCGGCGCAAAGCGGTCGGAATAGCCCGAGAAGTCGATGCTTTCCTTCGAGCCCAGCCCCAGGAAGCCGCGGTGCGACAGCGACTCGTGGAAGAGGCCGAGCGCGCGGTCCTGCAGCTGCCGGTTGAAGTAGATGAGCACGTTGCGGCACGACACCAGCTGCGTTTCCGCGAACACGCTGTCGGTGGCCAGGCTGTGGTCGGCAAAGATCACGTCGGCGCACAGCGAGGGGTCGAAGCGCGCGGCGTCGTAGGCGGCCGTGTAGTAGTCGGAGAACGCGCTGCGCCCGCCCGCGCGCTGGTAGTTGGTGGTGTAGCCGCGGATCGCATCGAGCGGAAAGATGCCCTGGCGCGCCTTCTCGAGCGAAGCAGGGTTGATGTCGGTGGCGTAGATCTGCGTGCGCTCCAGCAGGCCTTCTTCGCGCAGCAGGATGGCCAGCGAGAACACCTCTTCGCCGGTGCTGCAGCCCGCCACCCACACCTTCACCGACGCGTAGGTGTGCAGGATCGGCACCACGTGCTGGCGCAGCGCCAGGAAGTACGACGGGTCGCGGAACATCTCGCTCACCGGGATGGTGAGGAACTGCAGCAGCCGGCCGAACAGCGCCGGCTCGCGCAGCACGCGCTCCTGCAGCGCCGAGATGCTCGGCAGGCCGAGCTGGTCGAGCGCGTGCAGCACGCGGCGCTTCTGCGAGGCCACGGTGTAGTTGCGAAAGTCGTAGCTGTACTTGAGGTAGATCGCCTCCATCAGCAGGCGCAGCTCGATCTCGGTGTCGCTGAGCGGGTGCAGCGGCGGCGGGGACGCGCCCGTGAGGGGCGAAGAAGGCGTCGGTGTCGCTGGCGTTCGTGTCACAGGCGCTCCATCTTCGGCATCCACACGCGCAGCAGCGAGAACAGCCGCTCCAGGTCGACCGGCTTGGCCAGGTAGTCGTTGGCGCCGGCGGCCAGGCACTGCTCGCGGTCGTCCTTGGTGGCCTTGGCGGTGATGGCGATCACCGGCATCTTCTCGAAGCGCGGGTCGGAGCGCAGGCGGCGCGTGGCTTCCAGGCCGTCCATCTCCGGCATCATCACGTCCATCAGCACCAGGTCGATGTCGCTCACCTGGTCGAGCCGCTCGAGTGCCTCGCGGCCGTTCCGGCCGATCTCGACCATGGCGCCGCGCTGCTCCAGCGCGCTGGTCAGCGCGAAGATGTTGCGCACGTCGTCGTCCACCAGCAGGATGGTGCGGCCCTCGAAGATGCGGTCGCGCCCGCGCGCGGTCTTCAGCATGCCCTGGCGTTCGCTCGACAGCTCGGCCTCCACCTTGTGCAGGAACAGCGTCACCTCGTCGAGCAGGCGCTCGGGCGAGCGCGCGCCCTTGATGATGATGGAGCGCGAGTAGCGCTGCAGCTCGGTCTCCTCGTCGCGCGTGAGGTTGCGCCCGGTGTACACGATGACCGGCGGGAACGACACGATCTCTTCGGCCGCCATGGCCTTGAGCAGCTCGCTGCCCTGCATGTCGGGCAGCTTCAGGTCGGTGATCATGCAGTCGAACACGCGCGTGCGCAGCAGCTCCAGCGCTTCCTCGCCCGAGCCCACGGCCACGATCTCGATGTCGTCGTCGCCGATCAGTCGGATCACGCTTTCGCGCTGCAGCTCGTCGTCTTCCACCAGCAGCACGACCTTGACCTTCTGCGTGAGCTTGTCTTCCAGCCGGCCGAACACCTTCATGAGCTCGTCGCGCGTGGCGGGCTTCAGCGCATAGCCGACGGCGCCCATCTGCAGCGCCGCGTTCTGCGCGTTCTCGGCGGCCGACACCACGTGGATCGGAATGTGGCGCGTGTGCGGCGAGTCCTTCAGGCGCTGCAGCACGTCCAGGCCGGTGCTGTCGGGCAGGCGCATGTCCAGCAGGATGGCGTCGGGCAGGAACTGCGTGGCCAGCTCGAAACCGTCGGCCGCGCCGTGCGCCACCAGGCAGCGGTAGCCCAGCTCGTGCGCCAGGTCGTAGAGGATGTGCGCGAACTGCGGCTCGTCCTCGATCACCAGCACGCGGCGCACCTGGTCGCGCGGAATGCCGCGGTCGTCGGCGAACTGCGGCGCGGGCACGGGGGAGGGCGGCTGCGGCGCCAGCGGGGCGGGAGGGGCCACGGCCCTGGGCGCATAGACCGTCGACTGCTGCGCGGCGGCGAATGCCGAACCCTGCAAGCCGTGCGAAGCCGGAGACCCCTGCGCCGCCTGCGGTGCGCGTGCGGGCAGTTCCAGCAGGAAGGTGCTGCCCTGGCCCGGCGTGCTTTCGACGGTGAGCGCGCCGCCCAGCAGTTGCGTGAGGTCGCGCGAGATCGACAGGCCCAGCCCGGTGCCGCCGTAGCGGCGGCTGGTGGTGCCGTCGGCCTGGCGGAAGGCCTCGAAGATCAGCTCGTGCTGCTTGGGGTCGATGCCGATGCCCGAGTCGGACACCGCGAACACCGCGCCGCCGTCCGGCGCCGCCGACACCACCAGCGCCACTTCGCCGCGGTCGGTGAACTTCAGCGCGTTCGACAGCAGGTTCTTCAGGATCTGCTCCACGCGCTGGCGGTCGGTGAGCAGCGTGAGCGGCGCGTCGGGCCGCACTTCGAGCCTGAAGCTCAGGTTCTTCTGCATGGCCAGCGGGCTGAAGGTGCTCTCCAGGCTCTGCGCCAGCTTGGCCAGGCGCACGTCTTCGGGCACCACCTCGAGCTTGCCGGCCTCGACCTTGGCGATGTCCAGGATATCGTTGATCAGCACCAGCAGGTCGTTGCCCGACGAATAGATCGAGTCGGCGAACTTCACCTGCTCGGCCGTCAGGTTGCCCTGCGGGTTGTCGCCCAGCAGCTTGGCCAGGATGAGCGCGCTGTTCAGCGGCGTGCGCAGCTCGTGCGACATGTTCGCCAGGAATTCCGACTTGTAGCGGCTCGCGCGCTGCAGCTCGTCGGCGCGGTCTTCGAGGTCGCGCTGCACGCGGCGCAGCGCGGTGTTGCGCTGGTCGAGCGCCTCGGTGCGCTCCGACAGCTGGCTGTTGGTCTGCTCCAGCTCGGCCTGCTGGTTCTCCAGCATGGCCTGCGAGGCGCGCAGGGCGCGCGACTGTTCTTCGAGTTCTTCGTTGGCGGTGCGCAGTTCTTCCTGCTGCACCTGCAGCTCTTCGTTGAGCTGCTGCGTCTCGGCCAGCACGTCCTGCAGCTGCTCGCGGTAGCGCGCCGCCGCCAGAGAGGTGCCGATGTCGTCGGTCACCACGTCGAGCAACTGGTTGCCGCGATCGTCCAGCGGGCCCGCCAGGCCGAGCTCGACCACGCCGTTGACCATGCCGCTGCTACTCACCGGCAGCAGCAGCACCGCCTTGGGCGACATCTGGCCCAGGCCCGAATTCACCTTGAGGTAGTCGGCGTCGATCGGGTCGATCACCATGCGGCGGCGCTCGGCCGCGGCCTGGCCGATCAGGCTCTCGGTGGGCGAGAACACCTGCGGCGAGGCCTCGGCCGCACTCGAAAAACCGTAGCTCGCGGCCCGGCGCAGCGGGCCGTGGCGCTCGCGCACGTACATGGCGCCCACGGCGGTGCCCAGGTGGCGGGAGAAGAAGGCCAGGATCTTGCGGCCCATGTCGGGTGCGCTGAGTTCGCCGACCAGTTCGCCCACCAGCTCGGTCTGCGCGCTGCGCAGCCAGGCCTCGTGGGCCAGCCGCTCGGCATGCGCCGCCTGCTCCTGCAGCACCACGTCGTAGCTTTCGGACAGCCGCACCAGCTGCCGCCGGCCGAAGTAGGCCACCAGCCCGGTGAAGCTCAGCGTGAACAGCAGGAACAGCCCCACCACCCACCACGCGGTGCTGTTGGCGGCGTTGTTGCGCTGGAAGCGCAGCGTCTGCTCGGTGTCCATGAGCGCGGTGAACTCGGCGCGCATGTCGTCGGTGAGGCGCTTGCCGCGGCCCAGGCGCACCTGGGCCTGGGCGTCCTCGCCGGTACGGCGCGCGGCGATCAGGCTGCGCGCGAACTCCAGCCAGGTGGCCTGGATGCCGGCGATGCGGTCGACGCGCTCCACCTGCTGCCGGTTGTCGGCCACCAGCGCGCGCAGGGCTTCGGTGTCGCCCTTCAGGCGGGGCACGGCGCTCTGGTACGGCTCCAGGAAGCTCTCGTCGCCGGTGATCAGGAAGCCGCGCATGCCGGTCTCCATGTCGATGCTCTGGCGCTGCAGCTCGCTGGCGGCGCGGGTGACGCGGTCGGTGTGCTCGACCCACTGGACGGTGTTGAGCAGGAAGAGGATCAACCCGACGAACACCACGGCGCCGAACACGCCGCCGATCAGGGGCAGCTTGATGTTGCGGCTGAGCAGACGCTCGAAGTCATCGGGGTCGATCGCGGTGGGAGTGTTCATCGGTCGCATTTGTAAGCAAAACTTGTCAAGTTTTGCCGATAAATGCCGGCGGACCTGTCGGAGAAGGCCCCGTTCCGGCAGAGAGAGGCGTATTAGGCCCGACGGGCCCGAAAGACAGGCCCCAGGCAAGCCTTTGTCAGGCTTCCGGCAGGCCTCGTTATACTGTAATTTCATACAGTCCAAGCCAGATGGGCCCCGAACCCTCCACCCCGCCAGACGCAGCCTGCGTCGTTGCGCACGTCGTTTCCGTCAAGGCCCTGTGCGCCTTCGGCGCGAAGGCGGGCGACCTCGACCTGCGCTTCGTGCCCGCGCCCAGCGCGCTCGAGGGCATGGCCGGCCATGCGCTGGTGCAGCACCGGCGCGGCGAGGGCTATGAGAGCGAGGTCGGGCTCGACACCACCTGCGGCGCGCTGCGCGTGCGCGGCCGGGCCGACGGCTACGAGCCGCGCAGGCACCGCGTGGAAGAAATCAAGACCTTCCGCGGCGACTTCGACGCCATCCGCGGCAACCACCGCGCGCTGCACTGGGCCCAGGCCCGCACCTATGGCTGGATGCTCTGCGAGCAGAACGGCCACGACCGGATGACGGTGGCGCTGGTCTACCTCGACCTTGCCACCGGCGACGAAACCGTGCTCGAGGAGCACCACACCCGCGAGGCGCTGCGCGAACATTTCGAGCTGCTGTGCGCGCGCTACAGCGCGTGGGCGGAGAGCGAGGCGGCGCACCGCGGCGCGCTCGACGCCGCGCTGGCCGGGCTCGAATTTCCGCACAGCGACTTCCGCGCCGGCCAGCGCGAACTGGCCGAGGCCGTCTACCGCGCGGCCATGGGCGGGCGCTGCCTGATGACGCAGGCGCCCACCGGCATCGGCAAGACGCTGGCCACCATCTTCCCGCTGCTCAAGGCGCGGGCCGCGAAGAACGCGCAGGGCATCGACAAGGTCTTCTTCCTCACCGCCAAGACCTCGGGCCGGCCGGTGGCGCTCGACGCGCTGCGCGTGCTCGACAAGGGCCGGGGGCCGGGCCGGCTGCGCGTGCTCGAGCTCGCGGCGCGCGAAAAGGTCTGCGAATACCCCGACCGCGCCTGCCACGGCGACGCCTGCCCGCTGGCCCGCGGCTTCTACGACCGGCTGCCGGCCGCGCGCGAACAGGCCGCGCAGGCCGCCTGGCTCGACCGCGCGGCGCTGCGCGACATTGCGCTGGCGCACGAGGTCTGCCCCTATTTCCTCGCGCAGGAAATGACCCGCTGGGCCGACGCCGTGGTGGGCGACTACAACTACTACTTCGACAGCAGCGCCTTCCTGTACGCCACCATGCGCGACGCCGACTGGCGCGTGGCCGTGCTGGTCGACGAGGCGCACAACCTGCTGGAGCGCGCCCGCGGCATGTACACCGCGCCGCTGGAAGGCGCCGCGCTCGAGGAGGCGCACCGCGTGGCGCCCGCCGCGCTGCGCGGCCCGCTGGCGCGCCTGTTCCGCGAGTGGGACACCGTGCAGCAGCCGCAGCAGGCCGCCTACGAGACCAGCGACGAAGTGCCCGAGCGCTTCCTGCGCACGCTGCAGGCCGCCAACACCGCCATGGCCGAGTACTTCGCGGCCACGCCCGATGCGTCGCAAGGCCCGTTGCAGCGCTTCTTCTTCGACGCGCTGCACTTCGCCCGGCTGGCCGAGGCCTTCGGCGACCACTCGGTGTTCGAGCGCACGCTGGGCGAGACCCAGGCCGAGCGCACGCTGGCCATCCGCAACCTGGTGCCCGCGCCGTTCTTGGAATCGCGCTTCGGCGACGCGGTGTCGGTCACCTGCTTCTCGGGCACGCTGTCGCCGTTCGAGTTCTACCGCGATGCGCTCGGCCTGCCGCAGAACACGGCCCTGCTCGACGTGGCGTCGCCGTTCACCAGCCAGCAGCTGCGCGTGGAGGTGGCCACGCACGTGTCGACGCGCTTTCGCGATCGCGCGGGTTCGCTGCGCAACGTGGCGGACATCATCGGCGCCCAGTTCGAGCGCATGCCGGGCAACTACCTGGCCTTCTTCAGCAGCTTCGACTACCTCGACAAGGCCTGCGCGGCGTTTTCCCTGCGCCACCCCGGCGTGCCGGTGTGGACGCAGACGCGCGGCATGCGCGAGGCCGACCGGCACGACTTCATCGCGCGCTTCCGCGAGGGCGGGCAGGGCATCGGCTTCGCGGTGCTCGGCGGCGCGTTCGGCGAGGGCATCGACCTGCCGGGCAGCCGGCTCATCGGCGCCTTCGTGGCCAGCCTGGGGCTGCCGCAGTACAACGAGCTCAACGAGATCACGCGCGAGCGCATGCAGACGCGCTTCGGCAAAGGCTACGAGTACACCTACCTCTACCCGGGCCTGCAGAAGGTGGTGCAGGCCGCCGGGCGGGTCATTCGCACCGAGGAAGACCGCGGCGTGCTGCACCTGCTGGACGACCGCTTCGCGCGCGCCGAGATCCGCGAGCTGCTGCCGCGCTGGTGGCATGTGCAGCTTGCCGGAAAGCCGGCGGGAAGGCCGGAGCCCGATGCGAGCCGCTAGACGCCTGGAACATGCCGGCCAGCCCGACCTGTTCGGCGAGGCGCCGGCCGCGGCCATCGAAGGGCTGCGCTACGAGAGCGGCTTTCTCTCGCGCGATGAAGAGGCCGAGCTGCTGCGCATCGTGCAGAGCCTTCCGCTCAAGGAGATGCGCTACAAGGAATACACGGCGCGCCGCCGCGGCATCGGCTTCGGCGGCAGCTACGACTTCGACACCAACCGCCTGAAGCCCGGCGCGCCGCTGCCCGAGATGCTGCACCCGCTGCGCGCGAAGGCGGCGGCGTGGGCCGGCATCGCGCCGGAAGACCTCAGCCATGCGCTGATCGCCGAATACCGGCCCGGCACGCCGCTGGGCTGGCACCGCGATGTGCCGGACTTCGAGGAGATCGTCGGCGTGTCGCTGCACAACGATGCGGTGATGCAGTTCCGCCCGTACGTGCCGGAACGGCCGGTACCAACGGGCGCACCGGGCGCACCGGCATCGGGACCCGGCACGCTCGAGTTCCTGGTCGAACCGCGCTCCATCTACGTGCTTCGCGGACCGGCACGCTGGGCGTGGCAGCACGCCATCGCGCCGACCGAGGCCTTGCGATACTCGATCACCTTGCGCACCCGCAGACGGAAGAGCCTATGAACCGCACCACCTTCCTCAAGCTGCTCACGCAAAAGCTCTATCCCGTGTTGAAGGCCGAAGGCTTCCAGGGCACCGGCCAGACGCTGCGGCGCATCGCGGGGCCGCTGATCCACGTGTTCAACGTGCAGGGCGCGAGCGGCGGCAAGGCCTGCTACCTGAACCTGGGCGCGCACCTCGCGTTCCTGCCGGGCGAGGGCGGCGGACAGGTGGCGCCGCAAGAGATGGAAGAGGCGGGCTGCGTCTTCCGCGACCGCATGGAGCCGCCGCCCGGTGCGGCCTTCGGCTGGGCCTACGGCACGTCGAAGGCGCAGGCCGAGGAAAACGTGGACTTCATCTTGAGCGAATGGGTGGGGCCGGGCCGCGCTTTCTTCGACCGGCACGGCAGCTATCCGCGGAGCTTCGAGCAGATGCTGCGCGAGACCGAGCCGAGCCGGATCCATGCGCGCACGGCGCTGCACCTGGCGCGCATCGCCGCGCACCTGGGCGACCGGGAGCGCGCGCGGGCGCTGGTCGATGCGGGCCTGGCAAGCGCGCCCGAACGCGCGACTTCGCTGAAAGCGGATCTGGAAAAGGTCTTGGCCGCCTAGCTGCGCGCCGCGCCGCCACTGCTTGGAGGCACCTGCAGCCCGCAAGAACGGGTTGATCCTGGTCATCGTCCAGGCCGCGCGGCAGCCACGCTCCTACAAGGGGCGACGCCGCGCGCCGACGAATGCGCAGGCGGGGCCTTCCTAACTTGGGTCCATGTTCGACCCCGCGCCCGCCGATGCCCTTGACTCCCTGACCCTTCGGCATGGCCGCGACCTGGCGCTCCGGCACCTGGTCGACGCGGGCATCGACCTGCTGCCTCTTCCGGGTTCGGGTTCGGGTTCGGGTTCGGGCCACACGTTGGCGCGGTGGCGCGTGCTGGCGGACGTGGCCGCGCACGATCTCTCGCTCGTCAAGCTGTTCGAAGGCCACACCGACGCGCTCGCCATCCTGGCCGAGCTCGGTGGCGCACCGGCCACGCCCGCAGGTGCGCGCTGGGCCACCTGGTGCGCCGAGCCGCCCGATGCGCGCGTGGTGTTCGAAGCCGAGAGCAAGGGCGGCATCCGCCTGACCGGCACGAAGGCCTGGTGCTCCGGCGCGGCCAGCGTCACGCATGCCGTGCTCAGCGGCTGGAACGCCGCCGGCGAGCCCTGTCTGGCGGCGGTCGCGATGGACCAGCCCGGCGTGCGCGTGACCGGCGACGGCTGGCACGCCCTGGGCATGGCAGCGAGCGCCAGCGTCGACGTGCGCTTGGACGGCGCGCGCGCGGTGCAGATCGGCGCGCCCGGCGACTATGTGCGCCGGCCCGGCTTCTGGCAGGGCGGCGCGGGCATCGCCGCCTGTTGGTTCGGCGGCGCCCTGGGCATTGCACGCCGGGTGCGCGAACTCACCGGGCCGAAGTCGGACGCCCACCGCGTCGCGCACCTCGGCGCCATCGAGGTCGCGCTGGGCGCGGCCGCCGCGCTGCTGCGCGAATCCGCCGCGTGGATCGACCGCCATCCGCAAGCCGACGCCCAGCGCGTCGCGATGCGCGCCCGCCTGGCCGTCGAGCAGGCGGCCAACGACGTCATGCACCACGCCGGCCGCGCGGTCGGCGCGGGCCCGCTGTGCCGCGATCCGCATTTCGCGCAGGCGATGGCCGATCTGCCGGTGTTCCTGCGCCAGAGCCATGCCGAGCGCGACCTGGCGGCGCTCGGCCAGTTGCTCGGCAAACAGCCCACCCCAGACGACAACGAGCACAAAGAGGACACATCACCATGGACGCTGTAGCGCGCCGCGCCATCCGCGGCGAAGGCACCACCGAAGCCGAATGGCACCGCTGGCCCGGCCTGGCGAGCCTGCCCGCCATCGACCTGCGCGCATTGGTGCCCGAAGGCTCGCGTGCGGTGGTCGTCGCGCCGCACCCCGACGACGAGGTGCTCGCGGTCGGCGGCCTGCTGGCCCAGTTGGCCGACAGCGGTACGCCGGTCGAGGTGATTGCCGTGACCGACGGCACCGCCAGCCACCGCGGCTCGACCGAATGGACCGCCGAGCGGCTCGCGCAGGCCCGCCCGCGCGAGAGCCTGCGGGCGTTGCGGCGCCTGGGCCTGTCGATCGAGCCCGCGCGCCTGGGCATGCCCGACGGTGGGCTGAAGAATGTCCGCGCCTTGCTCGCCGCGCGGCTGGTGTCGCTGCTGCGTCCGCGCGACGTGGTGTTCACCACCTGGCGCCAAGACGGCCACCCCGACCACGAGGTCACGGGCCAGGCCTGCGCGCTGGCCGCGGCAAGTGCCGGCGCGCGGCTGGTCGAAGTGCCCGTGTGGGGCTGGCACTGGTCGCGCCCCGGCGATGCCCGCATGCCGTGGGCGAACGCCTTCCGCCTGCCGCTGAGCGAGGAGGCCGTGCGCCGCAAGCGCGCGGCGGTGAAGGCCTTCACCAGCCAGTTGAAGAGCGACACATCGACCGGTTCCGGTCCGGTGCTGCGCGCCACCACCGTCGAGCGCGCCGCGCGGCCCTACGAGGTGGTGTTCCTGTGAGCAACGTGCAGCGCCCGTATTTCGACGCGCTCTACGCGGCCAGCGACGACCCCTATGCCTCGCGCGAGCGCTGGTACGAGGCGCGCAAGCGCGCCGTGCTGCTGGCCGCCTTGCCGCAGGCGCACTACCGGCGCGTCTACGAGCCGGGCTGCGGCATCGGCGAACTCACGCTGGCGCTGTCGCACCGCTGCGACGAACTGCTGGCCAGCGACTTCTCGGCCCATGCGGTCGAGCTCGCGCGCAAGCGCACCGCCGGTCGGGCGCAAGTGCAGGTCGCGCAGCACGCGCTGCCGATGGACTGGCCTTGTGAGGCCGGCCGTTTCGACCTGATCGTGCTCAGCGAACTCGGCTACTTTCTCGCGCGCCACGACATGCAGCGCGTGGCCGAATGCTGCAAGGCCTCGCTGGAGGCCGACGGCACGCTGGTCGCCTGCGACTGGGCGCCCGACTTCGCGCAGCGCAGCCTCTCCACGCGCGAGGTGCACGGCATTCTTTCCGGGCTCGGCCTCGCGCGCCTCGCGCTGCACGAGGAAGACGACTTCGTGCTGCAGGTCTGGGCGCGCGACGGCCGCTCGGTGGCGCAGCGGGAGGGCATCCGGTGATCGGCGTCGTCATTCCCGCGCACAACGAGTGCGAGCGCATCGGCGCCGCGCTGGCCGCGGTGCAACTGGCGGCCGCGCATCCGGCGCTGTGCGGCGAAGCGGTGCAGGTGGTGGTCGTGCTCGACAGCTGCAGCGACGGCACCGAGGCGGTCGCCGCACGGCTCGGCGCCGTGTGCCTGGTGCTGGACGCGCGCAACGTCGGCGTGGCACGCGCCCGTGGCGCCGAGTGCTGCATCGAAGCCGGCGCGCGCTGGCTCGCCTTCACCGATGCCGACACCGTGGTCTCGCCCGACTGGCTCGTGATGCAGCTGGCCGAGCAGGCCGACGCGGTGTGCGGCTGCGTCGTGGTCGGCGACTGGCACACCCACGGCGCTGACGGCGAACGCGGCGAGCGGGCGAGGGCGCTGTTCGACAGCCGCTACACGCACGCCGACGGCCACCGCCACGTGCACGGCGCCAACCTCGGCGTGGCCACCGAGGCCTACCGCCGCGCCGGCGGCTTCGCGCCGCTGGCGTGCAGCGAAGACGTGGCGCTGGTCGACGCGCTCGCGGCCGCCGGCGCGCGCATCGCCTGGAGCGCGGGCCCGCGCGTCACCACCAGCGCGCGCACCGACGCGCGCGCCAGGGGCGGCTTCGGCGACACGCTGCTCGCCATGGTGGCCTCGCTGGCACCGGTGACGGCCCCCATGCCGACGCCGCTGCTTGGATTCACCCCCGCGCTGCCGTGACCGACACGCCCCACAGGCGGGGCTTGCCTTCCCACACCGCGAAGCCGCTCACGCGCTTGCGCACGGCCCAGGCGTCGATGCCGTTGAACAGCATCACCATGGGCACCTGCTGGATCATCTGCGCGTGGATCTGGTCGAACAGCGCCTGGCGCTTCTTCGGGTCCGACTCGGTGAAGCTGTCGTCGATCAGCTTGAGCGCCTGCGGGTCTTCCCACACCTTGCGCGACTGCTTGTCCTTCGGGCCCGAGAACTGCTCGTAGCTCAGCGCGGGGTCCAGCCGCGACGAGTAGCTGAACGAGCTCATCTGGTAGTTGCCGCTGTTGTAGCGGTCGAGCTGCGTGGCCCATTCGAGCACCTCGATCTGCGCGTTGATGCCCACCGACTGCATCATGGCCTGCGCCAGCACGGCCACCGTGTAGCTGGGCACGTGGGCGCGCTTGTTGGTCTGGATGGTGATCTTCTCGCCCTTGTAGCCGGCCTCGCGCAGCAGCCTGGCGGCCTGCGCCGGGTCGTAGTGCCAGCCCTTCTTCTGCGCCGCGCTGTAGAAGGCCGAGCCCTTGTGGATGGCCGAGTTGTTCACCGAGCCCAGCCCTTCGGAGGCGGCCGCCACGATCTGCTCGATGTCCAGCGAGGCCGCAATGGCCTGGCGCAGCTTCTGGTTCTTCAGCAGCGGGTCGCGCGTCTGGATCAGCAGCACGTTCTTGATGGCTTCGGGCGGCGCCTGCACCGTGAGGTTGCGGTCGGTCCTGAGCTCCTGCGCGTCGCTCGAGGTGATCTGCCCCGCGTCGATGGCGCCCGACTTCAAGCCGGCCGCCGCCGTGGCCGCGTCGGGCACCACGAGAAACTTCACCGTATCGACCAGCGGCGCCTTCAGGCCCACGTAGCCGTCCGGCTTGGTGGCGCCGGCGGGCGAGGTGTAGCCCTTGAAGGCCGCGAGCGTCACGTACTCGCCGCGCTTCCACTCGCCGAACTTGAAGGGGCCGGTGCCCACGGGCTTGTCCCAGCTGCCGTCGGCCTTCACCGAGCTCTTGTGCAGGATGGCCGTCATGCCGCAGTCGGTGCGCGCCAGCGTGTCCAGGAACACGGCCGAGGGCTTGTTGATCTTCATCACGAAGGTGGCGTCGTCGGGCGTGGCGGTCTCCACCACCTTCAGGCCGTTGCGCCCGTCGTACTCGCCGGTGCAGCGCCAGTCGGTCTTCGGGTCCATGTAGCGCTTCCAGTTCCAGGCCACGTCGGCCGCGGTCAACGGGGCGTCGTTGTGGAACTTCACGCCCTTGCGCAGCTTGAAGGTGTAGGTCAGGCCGTCGGCCGACACGTCGACCGACTGCGCCAGCAGCGGGCCCACGCTGCCATCCATGCGGTAGCCGACCAGCCCCTCGACAACGTTGAGCAGCACGCCGTCGGTGGTGTTGTCGCGGTTCACACCGGGGTTGGTGGAGCGGATGTCGGCGGGCTGGGCCACCGTGACCGTGCTTTGGGCCAAGGCGCCCGAGGCCGCGAAAGCACCCAGGCAGGCGGTGGCGATGGCGGCGTGGCGAAAGAGAAGACGGGGCATGAAGTGACTCCTGCGGGCAGATACGAATGAAAGATCAGGCGAGGGCGGGTGCCGGGGTTTCGGCGCGGGCGTTCGCTGGGGCCTCGGCGCCGAAGCGCCAGCGCAGCCGCACGCCGCCGCCGGCGGTCGGCTCCAGCGCCGGAATGGCCGACAGCAGCTGGCGCGTGTAGTCCTGGCGCGGCGCATCGAACACCGCGTCGCGCGGGCCTTGCTCGACGATGCGGCCGTCCTGCATCACGATCACGCGGTCGGCCACCTGCTCTACCACGCCAAGGTCGTGGCTGATGAACAGGCAGGAAAAGCCGTGGCGCTTCTGCAGCTGCGCGAACAGCTCCAGCACCTGCGCGCGCACCGTCACGTCGAGCGCCGACACCGGCTCGTCGGCAATCACGAAGGCCGGGCGGCGCACGATGGCGCGCGCAATGGCCACGCGCTGGCGCTGGCCGCCCGAAAGCTCGTGCGCGTAGCGCGGCGCGAAGGCGGTGCCAAGGCCGACCTCGTCGAGCACCTCGGCCACGCGCCGGCCCTTGTCGGCGGCCGACATGCCGTTGACGAGCCGAAGCCCTTCGCCCACCAGCTGGCCGATGGTCATGCGCGGGTCGAGCGAGGCGTACGGGTCCTGGAACACCATCTGGCACTGCAGCCGGTAGTCGGACCAGCCGGCATCGGAACGCAGGATGGGCCGGCCGCGGAACAAAATCTCGCCGCCGCTGGGCTTGAGCAGGCCGGCAATGGTGCGGCCCAGCGTGGTCTTGCCCGAGCCCGAGCCGCCCACCACCGCCACCACCTCGCGCGGCCGCACCACCAGGTCGATGCCGTGCAGCGCGCGCTTGGGCACCGCCTTGGCGAACAGGCGGCGGTGGCCCGGGTAGTCGACCACCAGGTTGCGCACCTCGACCACGGGCGCCTCGTCGGGCACCTGCCGCGCGGGCAGGCGCCTCGGCATGGCCTGCAGCAGCTCGCGGGTGTATTCGTGCTTCGGCCGCTCGAGCATCTCGTCGGTGCGGCCGGTTTCCTTCACCTCGCCGTGCCGCATCACGACCATGCGCTGCGTGAAGCGCGCGACCATCGGCAGGTCGTGGCTGATCATGAGCACGGCGGTCCGGTGCTCGCGCGTGAGGCCCACCATGAGCTCCAGCACGTCGCGCTGCACCACGGCGTCGAGCGCGGTGGTCGGCTCGTCGGCAATCAGCAGCGCGGGCTCCAGCAGCATCACCGAGGCCAGCATCATCCGCTGGCGCATGCCGCCCGAGAACTCGTGCGGCCAGGCGTCGAGCGCGCCCTTGGGGTCGCGGATGCCCACGCGCGCCAGCATGTCGAGAATGCGCGCCTGCCGCGCCGCGGCCGACAGGTCGCGCCGGTGCAGCGCCAGCGCCTCGCCGAGCTGCTTGCCGATGGTCATCGACGGGTTGAGCGAAGTCATGGGCTCCTGGAACACCATGCCCACGCGCGCGCCGCGCAGTTCGCGCAGCCGCGCCGGCCGGGCCTGCGCCAGGTCTTCGCCCTCGAACAGGATGCGCCCGGCCGTGCGCACCAGCGGCGGCGGGGTGAGGCCCATGAGCGCGCGGGCGGCCTGCGTCTTGCCGCTGCCCGACTCGCCGACGATGCCGACCATCTCGCCCGGCGCGATGTCGAAGGACACGTTGCGCACGATCTCGCGCCCGCCCAGGCCGACGGCCAGCGTCAGGCCTTCCACGCTGACCAATGGCGTTGCTGCTGTCGTTGTGGTCGTGCTGGTGTTGGTCGTCGTCATTGCACGCCCTTCATGCGCGGATCGAGCCAGTCGCGCACCGCGTCGCCCAGCAGGTTGATGCCCAGCAGCGTGAGCGCGATGCACAGGCCCGGAAGAATCGAGAGGTAGCTGGCCTGCGCCATGAACGGGCGGGCCGACGCGAGCATGTTGCCCCAGGTGGGCGCCGGCGGCGGCACGCCCAGGCCCAGGAACGACAGCGCGCTCTCGGCCAATATGACCCAGCCGAACATCGAGGTGGCCAGCACCGTGAGCGGGCCCGTGCAGTTGGGCAGCACGTGGCGCACCATGGTGTAGAGCTCGGAGTTGCCCAGCACGCGCGACGACTCGATGAACTCCTTCTCGCGCAGCGACAGCACCGTGCCGCGCACGATGCGCGTCACCGAGGGCGTGTAGGCCAGCCCCAGCGCCAGCACGATGCCGTACTGGTTCGCGCCCACCACCGCGAGCAGGCCCAGCGCCAGCAGCAGGCCGGGGAAGGCCAGCAGGGCGTTGTTGAAGGCCATCACGATGCGGTCGGTCCAGCCGCGCAGGAAGCCCGTGAGCACGCCCACGATGCTGCCCACCACGATCGAGAAGCTCACCGTCAGCACGCTGATCCACACGCTGGTGGCGGCGCCGGCCATGAGGCGCGAGAGCTCGTCGCGGCCGAACTCGTCGGTGCCCAGCAGGTAGGCGCCGCCCGGCAGCTTCAGGCGCGAGCCGAAGTTGATGCGCAGCGGGTCGTGCGGCGTCCACAGCAGGCTCAGCAGCGCCGCGCCCACGATCAGGGCGACCACGGCGATGCCCACCAGGGCGTTCAGCGGCATTCGTTTCTTGTGTTTCATCGGGCTCATTCGACGGCGACGCGGGGGTCGAAGAGGGGGTAGCAGAGGTCGATCACCAGGTTCACCACCACGTAGATCACCGCCACGAACAGCAGGCAGCCCTGGATCACCGGGTAGTCGCGCGCGAAGATCGCGTCGACCAGCAGGCGGCCCAGGCCGGGAATGGTGAACACCGTTTCCACCACCGCGATGCCGCCGAGCAGGTTGCCCAGCACCAGGCCGATGAGCGTCCAGGTCGGGCCGAAGGCGTTCTTGAAGGCATGGCGCATCAGCACCGCGCGCTCCGACAGGCCCTTGGCGCGCGCATGCGTGATGTAGTCCAGCCGCAGCACCTCCAGCGTGCTGGCGCGCGCCATGCGCATGAGCACGCCGATCTCGTGCAGGAACAGCGTGAGCACCGGCAGCACCAGGTACAGCAGGCCGTTCTTCCAGTCTTCGGCGATGCCCACGTAGCCCACCACCGGCAGCCAGCCCAGCTTCAGGCCGAACAGCAGCAGCAACAGCAGGCCGAGCCAGAAGGTCGGAACCGACACCAGCAGCGTGGCCGAGCCGACCAGCAGCAGGTCGGGCGCGCGGTTCTGCTTCCACGCGGCGACCATGCCCGCGGGCACCGCCACCATCGCGGCCAGCGCCACGGCCACCAGCACGATGCGCCCGCTGATCAGGAAGCGGTCGGTCACCAGCGAGAGCACGTCCTGCCCGCTGTTGATCGAGGTGCCCAGGTCGCCCTGCAGCACGTGGCCGAACCAGATGCCGAACTGCGCCGGCAGCGAGCGGTCGAGCCCGAGGCGGGCGCGCAGCTCGGCCAGGCTGGCCGGCGTGGCGAGGTCGCCCAGCAGCAGCTGCGCGGGGTCGCCGGGAATCAGCCGTATCAGCACGAACACCGACACCGCCACGATGAGCAGTGTGGGAATCGCCATCGCGATACGGGCCGCTGCGAAACGGAACATGGGCCTTCTTCCTTGTCGAATGGAGTGTCGGGGGCGTAGGAGCGTCGGGAGCTCAGGTCGTCAGGCCGACGATGACACGGCGCGCGGCTCGCGCAGCGCATACAGCGCGTCGGCCAGGAAGTCTTGCACGCGGCCCACGCAGGCCAGGCCGTTGTGCGGCACGTTGTCCAGCAGGTCGAAGGTGACCTTCACGCCGGCCGCCTCGAACGAGCGGCGCAGCGTGTCCAGCCGCTCGGGCCGGGTGCGCCCGGATTCGTTGGCGCCGGGCATGTAGTACTTGCCGCCTTCGCGGTGCGTGATCTCCCAGGTCTCGATGTCGGCCTTGCCGGCAATCATCTGCACCGGCACCTGGCGCAGCGCGTCCAGGTCGATGGGCTTGCCGAAGCGCGTCTCGAAGTCCTTGGTGCCGACCCACCAGCCCTGCGTGGGGTCGAGCTGCGTCACCGAGCCCGGTGCGCCGATCGACGCGGCCCACAGGTGCTCGGGGTGCAGCATGGCGAAGCGGTTGACGAACTGGCCGCCGCCCGAATAGCCGAAGAGGGCGAAGCGGCTGAAGTCGCAGCCGAACTTCTCGGCCACCTCGGCCACCATGTCGAGCAGGATGCGGTCGTAGTGGATGTCGGCCTCCACCAGGTGCTTGAAGCCGTCGCGGTTGCCGTCGCCGCGCACGCCGGCCGGGAACAGCGGGCACAGCACGATGCAGTCGTTCCACTTGGCGAAGCCGCTGAAGGCCTCGCGGTAGTTGACGAAGGCGCGGCCGGTGCCGTGCATCACCACCACCAGCTGCATGGGGCGCGCGCCGGGCTTGCCGATGTGGTGCGGCACGTAGGTGCAGTACGAAAAACGCGGATCGCTGCGCGAGGCGTAGATGGTGCTGGCGCCCAGGTCGTAGATGGCGCGGGCGCGCTGCTCGGCGAAGGCCGTGGGGGCTTGGGGGGGAGCGTTGGAGGTCATGAAGAGAGGGGCTGCGGTGGGAAGGCGATGGGCGTGGGAGGCCGGCGGCTCAGAGCGTGTATTCCTGGAAATTGCGCGCCTCGTAGGGCTTGCGCGCCACCCACATCACGCGGTTGGCGGCGTCCATCAGGGTGGTGGCCACGGTGGCCGAGATGCTGCTGAAGTCCGCCGGCTTGGGGGTGCGCAGCACGCCGTCGGGCTTGCCGAACTCGTCGGCCAGCGCAGCCTTGACGTCGCTCCAGCCGACGCGGCCTTCGGCGCCGTGGGTGATGCGGCGCAGCGCGTTTTCCACGCGGTGCTGGCGGTAGATGCTGTCGGGGCGCTGCGGCAGGCCGGGGTCGCGCAGCTTGACGACGGCGGCGGGCGACATCCAGTGGTTGGCGTGCACCAGCAGGTCGTTCTCGGGCAGCGTCCAGAAAATCTCGCCGGGCGAGGTTTCCAGGCTGATGCCCGAGCCGTCGTTGCCGCTGGCCTGCGCCAGGATCATGTTGTTGGCGCAGTAGCGCTTGGAGGCCCAGATGGTTTTCATGGCCTGCGCCAGGTTGGCGGCCTCGAGCACGCGGCGGCGCAGCAGCACCAGCGGCACGCCGGCGCCTTGCTGGAAGTCTTCATGGCAGGTCAGCGAATTGCCGGTGAGCGACACGCCGTTGCTGTTGAAGCCGTGGCGCGCCAGCGCGCCGGCCTCGGTGAAGGTGAGCATGTCGGGGCCGTCCGCGTTGCGGATGCGCAGCACGATGCCGGTGTCCACGCACTCCTGGCGCCAGTCCCAGTTGTGGGCGTGCATGAGGCGGCCGGTGGCCGAGCGCGCGGGCAGCACCAGCAGACCGGTGCAGTCGCCGTCTTCGGAAGAGGGCGAGTCCGCCGCGGGTTCCGCGGCGCGCTTCATGTCGGCGTAGCCGAAGAGCATCTCGGTGCGGCAATTGATCATCACGATGTCTTCGAGCGGCACGCCCGCGCCTTCGGCGATGCCGCGCATCTCCTCGAGGTAGCTCGCGTCGTAGGCCTCGATCAGCGGCAGCATCGACTGCGCCAGGCGGCGGATGGTGGCGTCGTCCAGGCCGCGGCGGCCGAGCTGGGCGCGGTAGAGCGCCACGCCGCCGGCCACGCGCTCGGGCACGGCGCGGCCGTGCTGCACGCCGCGCGCATGGGGGGTTCCGGAAACGTCGACGAGGGGAAAGTACTGGGGGGTGGTCATGGTGGAGGAGGCCTGGTCTGTGGGTGTCATCGCCCTGCCGTCTGGAGGCGGTAGAGGGGCGTCGGGGCGGTGACCATGGCCGCATTGTTTTGCAAGCACAGGAAAAAATAAATTTAAAAATTATTTAGAATTGATAAAGAATTTCTTTTCCTTTCGGTCGCCGCCGGCCCGTTCCCCGTTCCCCGTTCCCCGTTCCCCGTTCCCCGTTCCCGGTTCCCGGTTCCTGCTTCCTCGTTTCCGCATGAGCACCATCCGCTTTCTTCGCACCTTCGTCGCCGCGGCCCGTGGCGGCTCCTTTGCCGCCGCCGCCGACCAGGTGGCCCTGACGCAGGCCGCCGTGGGCCAGCAGATGCGCGCGCTCGAGGCGGAAATGAAGAAGACGCTGTTCGACAAGACCGGCCGCACCATGGTGCTGAGCCCGGCCGGCCACCTGCTGCTGCCGCGGGCCGAGGAGCTGCTGGCCCGCTACGAGTCGATGCGGCGCGACCTGCAGGACCAGCGCCAGATCGCCGGCACCATCAAGCTCGGCTCGCTCATCTCGGCCATGGGCCTGCTGTCGAGCACGCTGGCGCAGCTCAAGTCGCTGCACCCGAACCTCGAGGTCGAGCTGCGCGTGCGCGAGCAGACGCAGCTCATGCAGGACGTGGTGAGCGGCGAACTCGACGCGGCGGTGGTCGTCGAGCGCCAGTGGCCCGAGGTGCCGGGCCTGCTGTGGACGCCGTGCTACGACGAGGCGCTGACCGTCATCGCGAATTCGGGCATTGCCTCGCCCGACACCTCCATTGCGAGCCTGTTCGCCACGCACCCCTTCATCCGCTTCGACCGCCGCACGCCGACCGGTGCGCGCATCGACCGCATCCTGCGGCGGCTGCAGCTGGTGCCCAAGGAGTTCCTCGAACTCAATTCGCTGCTGGCCATTGCCGAGCTGGTGCGCAAGAACGTGGGTTTCACCATGGCGCCGCTGCTGAAGAACTTCGACTGGGAAAGCGACCCCGCGCTGTGCGTGCTGCAACTGCCGGGCCGCCCGGTGGCGCGCCGGCTGGGCATGCTGGAGAACGGGCGGCGCAGCCACATCACGGCCGTGGTCCGCGAGGAGATGCTGGCGCACCTGCGCCGCATGAAGCCGGGCTCCTGACACGCCCTTGACAGAAGACAGACACCGCTGACGCGCAGCGCGTGCGTCTTCTTACCCGCGGCACGCAGCGCGCGCCCAGCATGGCTGCTTCACAACCTGCACGCACGGTGCACGACAAGCAAAGGAGCCATGCCATGCCAACAGGCGACAAGTCGTCCTACACGGACAAGCAGAAGCGACAGGCCGAGCACATCGAAGAGGGCTACGAGCACCGCGGCGTGGGCAAGGGCGAGGCCGAGCGCCGCGCCTGGGCCACGGTGAACGCCGAGACCGGCGGCGGCAAGAAGTCGGGCTCGGGGCGCGGCAAGGCCGAGAACCACGGCCCGTCGCGCAAGGGCGGTCGCCTGGGTGGCGCGGCCGCTTCGAACCGCAGCGCGGCCGAACGCTCGGCCTCCGCCAAGAAGGGCGCCGCCACGCGCAAGCGCAACGCCGAGAAGCGCGGCTGACAAGGGGCACACGATGCACATCATCCTGGGTGCGACGGGCCATGTCGGCTCGGCGCTCGCGCAAGCCTTGCTTGCGCACAACGAGCCGGTGACGGTGGTCACGCGCGACGCGCACAAGACCCAGGCGCTGCAGACCAAGGGCGCGCGCGTGGCCGTGGTCGACGTGTTCGACACGCCCGCGCTGCACCGCGTGTTCATGGGCGGCACGCGCGTCTTCGTGCTGAACCCGCCGGCGCCGCCGTCGACCGACACGGTCGCCGAAGAGCGCAAGAGCCTGCGCGCCATTCTTTGCGCGCTCGAAGGCTGCAAGCTCGAGAAGATCGTTGCCGAGTCGACCTACGGCGCGCAGGCCGGCGATGGCATCGGCGACCTGGGCGTGCTCCACGAGATGGAGCAGGCGCTGGGCGCGGGCCAGGTGCCGTTCAGCGCCATCCGCGCGGCCTACTACATGAGCAACTGGGACGCCTCGCTGAAGACGGCGCGCGAAGAAGGCAAGGTGCACAGCATGTACCCGCCCGACTTCACGTTGCCGATGGTGGCGCCGCACGACCTCGGCCAGTTCGCCGCCAAGCTGATGCTGGGCTCGCCGGCACCGTCGGGGCCGCACTATGTCGAGGGTCCGCAGCGTTATTCGCCGGGCGACGTGGCGCGGGCTTTCTCGCAAGCGCTGGGCCGGCCGGTGGACGTGGCCGTGACACCGCAGGCGCAATGGGTGCCGGCGTTCAAGGCGCTGGGCTTCTCGGATGCGGCGGCCAGGTCGTACGCGGAAATGACGCGTATCACGCTCGAAGACAAGTACGAGCCCGAGAAGCCGGAGCGCGGTGCCATCTCGCTGGGCGAGTACATCACCGCGCTGGTGAAGAAGAGTTGACGAGTTTCGGCGCCATGGCCTCAGGCTTGGCGCCGGGCCACCTCGTGCACGCAGCAGGTCTCACCGTCCAGCACCCAGGCGCCGCCGGCTTTCCATAGACGGTAGGCGGGCTCGAGGTCGAAACCGGGCACGCTTTCCCGCAGCGCAAGCATCAGCCAGTCTTGCAGTTCGAAGCTGGCCGCGATGCCGTAGCAGGCCTCGCGCAGGCAGTACATCCACCGCGGGCGATCGGGGCCGGCGTAGCGCAATTCGTCTTCGCAGCTTTCCATCGCCGCGGCGGCGGGTTCGAAGACCGGGTCATCGGGCCTGGCGTGTTCGAAGCGAAGCCGCGCCAGCACATCGGCTTCGGCGTGGAATCCGCGCTGCCGCAGGAATGCCACGCGCTGGCCGATGTCTTGCCGGGCAAGCTCGATCAACGCCGGCTGCGGCAACGCGTTGCGCTGCAACGGGCACACGTACAAACAGGATCTTTCTCCGCCGTCCCAAAGCACCGAGGTCTCGCTCAACAGGTGGTCATTGAACAGCCGCTTGAGCCGGGCCAGGAACTCGCCCGAGCGCGGCAGCTCGCCGAACATGCCGTCGAGTTGGGCAGGCTGGGCGTCCTTGATCAGCGCGATGAAATGCGACCCGTCGTAGTTCTTCTCTCCGCGCCGGACCCGGTGCCACAGCTTCTCGATGTCGTCTTCCTCGTCCGGATGCGGCACGTCGTCCTGGTTCGCGAGATAGGTGAAGCGCTGGACCGGCACGTGGATGTTGGCAACCAGCATGCCGCCTTCGGCGACCACGGGCAGGGCGCCCTCGGGCCACCAGCGCATCTCGGTGCGCCGCCAGCCGGCGCCCATGGCCGCGTCCAGCCCGGTCCAGAGCTCGTGCCGCTCCCTTGCCAGCGCCTCGTAGGCCGGCGTGAACATCTCGACGCCCTGGCCCGGCAACTCCAGCAGCCACGCGTCGATGAGGTGTTGCTGTCCCGGCCCGATGTCGTCGGGTGCCTCATGGCATGTCTGGTGGATGAACCCCTTGCGCCATTGGCCAGGCAAGGCGGCATAGACGCGATGGTTGGCGCCGCCCGGCGCATGGCTGCCGTAGGCGATGAGAACGGAGCAAAGGTTGTTCGGAGCGGTCATGAGGCTCTGATCGTCGCATAGCCGAGATTGGCCAAGAGGGCGTCCGATCACCGCGGAAAGCACCCTGAATTGGCGAGCTATCGACACTTCGAAACTATTTTTGGCGCTGGCAAGACAACTTGCATGTGCCGCCGCCGTGGCCCCTGCGCATGTTGCCGCCGTGTTGCGCGCGCTTGGTCCGAACGAGAAGCCTACGACGGCCAACGTCGTCCAAGTGCCGCTCATCCCGCGCCCGGATCGGCGGTTTGCCGCGCCGAATCGGCGTCTATACGATCCCGCGCCTTGCCCCCAAAGGAAATGCGCGGATGCCGCCCACGATTGCTTCTCCCTCGACGTCCTTGGCGTCGACCAACGCCGCCTGGCAACAGCGCAGCCGGCGCCATGTGTGGCACCCCTGCACGCAGAGCATCCGCCTGGAGGCCGTGCCGCCGCTGCCCATTGCGCGCGGCGAGGGCGTGTGGCTCTTCGACGCCGAGGGCCGCCGCTACATGGACGCCACCAGCTCGTGGTGGGTCAACCTGTTCGGCCATGCGCACCCCGCGCTCAACGCCGCGCTGAAAGACCAGCTCGACAGGTTCTCCCACGTGATGCTCGCGGGCTGCACGCACGCGCCCGCCGTGGAACTGGCGGAGCGACTGTCCGCGCTCACGGGGCACGCGCTGGGGTATTGCTTCTACGCCTCCGACGGCGCCTCGGCCGTGGAGATCGCGCTGAAGATGAGCTTCCACGCCTGGCGCAACGCCGGCCGCGACCGCAAGCGGCGCTTCGTTGCGCTGCGCCAGGGCTACCACGGCGAGACGCTGGGCGCGCTGCACGTGAGCGACGTGCCGGTGTTCCGCGACGCCTACGCGCCGCTGCTCGCGAACGCGCACCTCGTGCCTTCGCCCGACGCGCGGCGTGCGCGGCCCGGTGAAGACGCAGCCGCGGTCGCGCAGCGCGCGGCCGACGAACTCGACGCACTGCTGGCCGCGCAGCACGACACCATTGCCGCCGTGATCGTCGAGCCGCTGGTGCAGTGCGCCACCGGCATGGCCATGCACGACCCCGGCTACCTGCGCCGCGTGCGTGCCTCGTGCGACCGGCACGGCGTGCACCTCATCGCCGACGAGATCGCGGTGGGCTGCGGGCGCACCGGCAGCTTCTTCGCGTGCGAGCAGGCGGGCATCTGGCCGGACTTCCTGTGCCTGTCCAAAGGCATCAGCGGCGGCTACCTGCCGCTGGCGCTGGTGATGACGCGCGACGCCATCCATGACGCCTTCGTCGACGACGACGTGGCGCGCAGCTTCCTGCACTCGCATTCGTACACCGGCAACGCGCTGGCCTGCCGCGCGGCGCTGGCCACGCTGGACCTGTTCGACAGCGAAGACGCGCTGCAGCGCAACCGCGGCCGCGCGCAAAGGCTGCTGACACGGCTGCAGGATGGACTCGACGGCCAGGTAGGCCAGGACATCGCGCATCTCAGGCAGCGCGGAATGATCACCGCCTTCGACGTGCGCGACCCCGGCGCGCGTTTCGCCGAGCGCTTCCACATGGCCGCGCGGGCGCAGGGCCTGTTGATGCGGCCCATCGGCAACACCGTCTACCTGATGCCGCCCTATGCGATCGGCGACGACGAGATCGACCAGCTCGTCGACGGCACGCTCGTCACCCTCAAGGCCACGATGGCCACCCGTTCGAACGAAGGAGCCCGCGATGTCGCGCTTGCTTGACCGCCTGCAGGGCGAGATCGCCACGCTCGACGCGCAGTCGCTGCGCCGCCGCCGGCAGATCGCCGAAACCGCCTGCGCGCCCGAACAGACCTTGACGCTCTCGGGCGCCGCGACGCCGCGCACCATGCTCGGCTTCAGCAGCAACGACTACCTGGGCCTGGCCGCGCACCCCGCGCTGGCCGTGGCCTGGGCCGAGGGCGCTGCGCTGTACGGCTCGGGCAGCGGCGGCTCGCACCTGATCCTCGGCCATTCGCGCGCGCACGCCCGGCTCGAAGAAATGCTCGCGCACTGGATGTCGCCCTTCATCCCCGAGGCGCAGAGCCTGTTCTTCTGCACCGGCTACATGGCCAACCTCGCGGTGCTGTCGGCGCTCGGCGGGGCGGAGGCCGTCATCTTCTCGGAGGCGCTCAACCACGCCTCGCTGATCGACGGCGCGCGGCTGGCCAAGGCGCGGGTCGAGCGCTATCCGCACTGCGGGATCGCCGCGCTCGACGCACAGCTCGCCGCCTGCGACGCGCCGGTGAAGCTCATCGTGAGCGACGCGGTCTTCAGCATGGACGGCCACATCGCGCCGGTGGCCGAGCTGCTCGCGCTGGCCGAGCGGCACGACGCCTGGCTGGTGATCGACGACGCGCACGGCTTCGGCACGCTGGGCGCCACGGGGCGCGGCACGCTGCAGGCGCTGGGCTTGCGCTCCGAACGGCTGGTGCTGGTCGGCACGCTGGGCAAGGCGGCGGGCGTGTCGGGTGCTTTCGTGGCGGCGCACCGCACCGTCATCGACTACCTGGTGCAGCGCGCGCGGCCCTACATCTTCACGACGGCCGCGCCGCCGGCCGTGGCGCATGCGCTGCTCGCGAGCCTGGCGCTCATCGAAGGCGAGGAGGGCGCCGCACGCCGCGCGCGGCTCAAGGCCCGCATCGCGCAACTGCGCCGCGGCCTGCAGGCCGTGCTGCCGGCGGACGGCAGCGCATGGCTGCCGCCGTCGCCCACCGCGATCCAGCCGCTCATCGTCGGCAGCAACGCACGCGCCATGCGCGCGATGGCGCAGCTGGACGCGCACGGCCTGCGCGTCGGCGCGATACGGCCGCCGACGGTGCCTGCGGGCACGGCGCGGCTGCGCATTGCGCTGTCGGCCAGCCACAGCGAGGCCGACGTGGCGCGGCTGGTCGACGCGGTCGGCGAGGCGCTGGCGCAACCCGTGCAGGAGGCCGCATGACGCGCCGGCAGTGGTTCGTGACGGGCACCGACACCGGCATCGGCAAGACGCTGGTCAGCAGCGCCATGCTGAGCCTGCTGGCCGGCTCTGGCCTGCGCGCGGTCGGCATGAAGCCGGTGGCCGCGGGGCTGGACGAAGTGCACGGCGAATGGCGCAACGACGACGTCGAGCGGCTGCACGCCGCCGGCAATGTCGACGCGCCGCTTGCGCTGCGCTGCCCCTACCTGCTGCGCGCGCCGATGTCGCCGCACCTGGCAGCCAAGGAAGAGGGCGTGCGCATCGCGCTGCAGCCGATGCTCTCGGCCTTCGCCGAGCTTTCGGCGCGGGCCGATGCGGTGGTGGTCGAAGGCGTGGGCGGTTTCTGCGTGCCCTTCGGCGACGACCTCGACAGCGCCGACCTGGCGGTGGCGCTGGGCCTGCCCGTGGTGCTGGTGGTCGGGCTGCGGCTGGGCTGCCTCAGCCACGCGCTGCTGACCGCCGAGGCCATTCGCGCGCGCGGCCTGGTGCTCGCGGGCTGGGTGGCCAGCATGGTCGATCCGTCGATGCTGGCGCCGCAGGCCAACCTGCAGACGCTGCGCGCGCGGCTGGGGGCGCCGTTGCTGGGCATCGTGCCGCACCTTGAGCACCTCGCGCACCCGGAGGCCGCGCGGGCTGCTCAGGCCGCCCGCCACCTCGACCTGCGGGCCTTGCGCGCCACGGCGGCCCATGCCGCGCGCCGCGCGCTGCCGCAAGAAGAAGCAGCCTCGGCCGCCTCAGCCGCGCTGGCCTGATTCCGCCAGCCGCTTGGCGCGCGCGCCGCCCTGGCGCTCCAGCATCCAACCGGGGTATTCGGCCGGCAGCGCGCTCACCTTGTCGAGCGTGGCCAGTTCGTCGGCCGTGAGCTTGATGGCGGTGGCCGCGATGTTGTCGTCGAGCTGCTCGACGCGCTTGGCGCCGATGATCACGCTGGTCACCACCGGCTGGTGCAGCAGCCAGGCCAGTGCGACCTGCGCGACCGACACCTTGCGTTCGTCGGCGAGCTGGCGCATCACGTCGATGCAGTCGTAGGCACGCTCCACGTTCACCGGCGGAAAGTCGAAGCTGGTGCGGCGGCTGCCTTTTTCGGCTTCCACGTTGCGGCCGTACTTGCCGCTCAGCAGGCCGCCGGCCAGCGGGCTCCACACCATCAGGCCGACGTTCTCGCTGCGCAGCATGGGCGCGAGTTCGCGCTCCAGGTCGCGCCCGGCAATGGTGTAGTACGCCTGCAGCGACTCGAAGCGCGCCAGCCGGTCGCGCTCGGCAATGCCCAGCGCCTTGGCGATCTGCCAGGCCGCCCAGTTCGACACGCCCACGTAGCGCACATGGCCGTGGCGCACCAGCGTGTCGAGCGCGTGCACGGTTTCCTCGATGGGCGTGAGCGGGTCGAAGCCATGGATCTGGTACAGGTCGATGTGGTCCAGCTGCAGCCGCTTCAGGCTGGCCTTCACGCCGTCCATGATGTGAAAGCGCGAGGCGCCGGCCGAGTTCACGCCCTTGCTGCCGGTTTCGCCCAGCACCTTGGTGGCCAGCACGAAGCTGTCGCGCGGCGCCTTGAGGTTCTTCAGCGCCTGGCCGGTGATGACCTCGGACTGGCCTTCGGAGTACACGTCGGCCGTGTCGATGAAGTTGATGCCGGCGTCCATCGCCTTGCCGATCAGCCCTTCGGCCTCGGACTGCTGCAGGTTGCCGATCTGGCCCCAGATGCCGGAGGCGCCGCCGAAGGTCATGGTGCCGAGGCACAGTTCGGAAACCAGGAGGCCGGTGCGGCCGAATTTGCGGTACTGCATGGAGGAGTTCCTTTGCTTGGAGGCGCCTGTGCGGGCCGAAAAGCCCCGGCGGCTGCAAAAAGTATCCCGCCGGCGCCCCGTGGGTGGCGAGCGCGTTCCTGCAAAGGTCTTGCCTATTTCTCCAGACCTCCGGCCGGGGCCGTGCAGATTCGCGGGAGCGGCGCTAAGCTGCAAACCGCTCATTCCTCCAGGGTGGCCGTTGCGTGGCTGCCCCTTTATCGTGACAAGGCCATGAACATGTCCGACGAAACACCCGAAATCGCCGCCATCATTGCCCAGCCCATGCCGCTGGAACCCGAACTCGACGAAGCCAGGAAGGAACTGGTGCAGCTGATCAACCGCATCACGCGCGGGCAGGACGGCACGGTCGAAACGCCGGTGGCCGGCCTGCAGCTGTTCTGCATCAGCAAGCCCGACGGCCCCAAGCACGCCTTCGCAAGCCCGGCGCTCGGGCTGATCGCACAGGGCTCCAAGCGGATCATCGTGGGCGACGACATCTACGTGTACGACCCGATGCACTACCTCGTGACCTCGGTCGACCTGCCCGTGTGCGGCCAGATCCGCGTGACCAGCGAGAACGAGCCCTACCTGGGCCTGCGGCTGGAACTGGCGCTGGACGAGATCGGCGAACTCATCGGCGACGAGAAGCTGCCGGCCAAGGCCAACGCGCCCGCGTCGCGCGGCATGTACGTCAACCGCATCGCGATGCCGGTGCTCGACCCGGTGCTGCGGCTGCTGCGGCTGCTCGAGACGCCGGAAGACGTGCCCATCATGGCGCCGATGATCAAGCGCGAGATCATGTACCGCCTGCTGGTGAACGGCGAGGGCGCGCGCCTTCGCCAGATCGCGCTGCAGGACAGCCACACCCAGCGCATCGCCAAGGCCATCAGCGCGCTGCGCGTCAACTATGCGCAGTCGCTGCGGGTGGAAGACATGGCGCGCGCCGTGCACATGAGCGTGTCGTCGTTCCACCACCACTTCAAGGCGGTGACCGCGATGAGCCCGCTGCAGTACCAGAAGCAGCTGCGCCTGCAGGAGGCGCGCCGCCAGATGCTGGTGACCGGCATCGACGTGGCGAGCGCGGCGCACAGCGTGGGCTACGAAAGCCCGTCGCAGTTCGCGCGCGAGTACGGCCGCATGTTCGGCGCGCCGCCGCTGCGCGACAAGCAGCGCTGGCTCAGCGAGGCGGGCAACGACGCGCTGGGCGCGGCCTCGATGGAAGCCGCGTGACAGCCAGCCGCTCAACCGCCTCTTGATCGCCGCTTAGGCCTTTCGAAGTGCGCGCGCGTCCTGCAAGGGGTCGCGCGGGCGTCCGGCGGCGGGCCGCCCCGGCGTGGAGAAACTGCAGGTTTCCCCAATCTCGCAGCCCTCACTGTCCATGGCCGAATCCAAAGTCGCCATCTACGGCGCAATCGGCGCCAACGTTGCCATTGCCGTCACCAAGTTCACCGTGGCCGGCGTCACCGGCAGCTCCGCGATGCTGTCCGAAGGCATCCACTCGGCGGTCGACACCTTCAACGGCGTGCTGCTGCTGGTGGGCATTCGCCTGAGCAAGCGGCCGCCCAGCGCGGAACACCCGTTCGGGCACGGCAAGGAGCTGTACTTCTGGAGCCTGATCGTCGCGGTGCTGATCTTCGGGCTGGGCGGCGGCGTGTCGTTCTTCGAGGGCGTGCAGCACATCCGCCAGCCCGAGCCGATGCGCGATCCCACATGGAACTACGTGGTGCTCGCGGCCGCCGCCGTGTTCGAGGGCGCGAGCTTCGTCATCGCGCTGCGGCAGTTCCTGAAGCAGGCCGGCGACACGCCGTTCTGGGAGGCGCTGGACCGCAGCAAGGACCCGACCACCTACACCGTGCTGGCCGAAGATTCGGCGGCGCTGGCGGGCCTGGTGGTGGCCGGGCTGGGCATCTATTTCAGCCACCGGTTGAACATGCCGGAGCTCGACGGCGCGGCGTCGGTGGTCATCGGGCTGCTGCTCGCCGGCGTGGCCGTGCTGCTGATCCGCCAGGCGCGCGGCCTGCTGATCGGCGAGGGCATCCGCCCCGAGACGGCACGCGCGATCCGCGAGATGGCCATGGCGCAGCCCAGCGTGGAAGAGGTCGGCCATGTGCTGTCGATGTATGTCGGGCCCGACAACGTGCTGGTGGTGGTCGACGTCAACTTCCACGACGACACCGACACCGGCGAAGCGGCCGAGGCCATCGCCGCCATCGAGAAGCAGGTGCGCGCGCGTTTCCCGATGATCAAGCGGCTGTTCATCGAGGCCAGCGACGCACCCGCGATCGAGGTGGCGGCGCACGGCGCGACGCGTTAGACACGAGCCTCAGCCTCGGCGCTTAGCACTTTCGGCGATTTCTTGCGTCGACACGACCATGCAGGTTTTACAAAATCTCGCTATTGTTTTCCCCGCTGCAGCACGCCCGCCTTGCGAGAGGCGGAACCCGAACAACACGGAAAACATACGGAGTAAGCATGCTTTGGGAAAACAAGCTGGCGCAATGGAGTGCCGGTGTGCGCGCACGTGCGAACCTGCCCGCACGGCTCACGTTGTGGGACGGCAAGTCCTATGACTTCGGCGAATTCAGCGGGCCCTCGGCCCCGTCCGTCACGCTGCACGTGAAGTCGCCCGCGGCGCTGTCGCTGATGCTGCAGCCCACGCTCGACAACCTCGGCGAGGCCTATGTCAAGAGCAAGATCGATATCGAGGGCAAGCTCAGCGACGTCATCGACATCGCCTACGGCCTGGCGAAGGCCTCCATGGACAAGCCCGGCGGCGCGCTGCAGAACATGGCGCGCTACTTCACGCACACCAGGTCGTCGGACCGCAAGTCCATCCAGTACCACTACGACGTGTCGAACGCGTTCTACCAGCTCTGGCTCGACACGAACATGGTGTATTCGTGCGCCTACTTCGAGAACGGCGATGAAGACCTGGCCACCGCGCAGCTCAAGAAGATCGACCACATCCTCACCAAGATCGAACTCAGGCCGGGCCAGACCCTGCTGGACATCGGCTGCGGCTGGGGCGCGCTGGTGATCCGCGCGGCGCAGAAGTTCGGTGCGCGCTGCGTGGGCGTGACGCTGTCGCAGGCCCAGTTCGACCTGGCCAGCGAACGCGTGCGCGCCGCGGGCCTGCAGGAGCGCATCGAGATCCGCCTGCAGGACTACCGCGACGTGAGCGGCCAGTTCGACCGCATCACCAGCGTCGGCATGTTCGAGCACGTGGGCCGCAAGAACCTGCCCGACTACTTCAAGCGCGTGCAGCAGCTGCTGGCCGACGACGGCGTGGTCATGAACCACGGCATCACCTCGTCCGACCCCGAGGGCGGCGGCGTGTCGTATGGGGGCGGCGACTTCATCGACCGCTACGTGTTCCCCAACGGCGAGCTGCCGCACATCAGCCTGGCGCTGCAGGCCATGCAGCAGGGCGGCCTGGAGGCCTTCGACGTGGAGAACCTGCGCCGCCACTACGCGCAGACGCTGCGCTGCTGGAGCGACGCCTACGAAGCCAACAGCGACAAGCTGCACGCGCTGGTCGACGAGGAGAAGTTCCGCATCTGGCGCGTGTACCTGGCCGGCTGCGCCTATGCCTTCGAGAACGACGACGTGGCGATCTACCAGATCGTCGGGCGCAAGGCGGGCAGGGCGGCGAAGACGCTGCCGTGGTCGCGGCGGTACGTCTACGACGGGACCTCGGCGCTGAGCGCTTGAGGCTCCGAGCGCCTGAACTCGGGGTGCACCCGGGCCATGTGCGCCGCCGAGAGCTTGAGCCCGGGACAAGGGCTCACCACCCCCGATAGCATCGCGCGCACATGAACCCCACGACCAAAACAACAAGCCGCCCGCTGGTCATCGCCTCGATCATGGCCTCCATGGCCATGGTGGCCATCGAAGCGACCATCGTCTCCACCGTGATGCCGCAGATCGCCTCCGAGCTGGGCGGGCTGCACCTGTACAGCTGGGTGTTCGCCTCGTTCCTGCTGGCGCAGACCGCGATGACGGTGGTGTTCGGCAAGCTCTCCGACCTGTACGGCCGCAAGCCCGTCATGTTCGTGGGCATCGCCATCTTCCTCATCGGCTCGGTGCTGGCGGGCTTCTCGTGGTCGATGCCGGCCATGATCTGCTTCCGGCTGATCCAGGGCATCGGCGCGGGCGCCATCCAGCCCGTGTCGCTCACCATCGTGGGCGACCTGTACCCGGCGCGCGAACGCGGCAAGGTGCAGGGCTACCTGGCCAGCGTGTGGGCCATCTCGGCGGTGGTGGGGCCGATGATCGGCGCGCTCATCGTGCAGAAGCTGGAGTGGGGCTGGATCTTCTGGATGAACGTGCCCATCGGCCTGGCCGCCGCCGCGGGCTTCTGGCTGTACCTGCACGAGGCGCCCACCGTGCGGCGCTCGTCCATCGACATCGTGGGCGCGGTGCTGTTCACCGTCGGCATCGCGGCGCTGATGATCGCGCTGACCGACTTCGGCATCGGCGACATGGGCAGCGCGGCCATGTGGGCGGCGGTGTTCGCCGTCACGCTGGTGCTGTTCGTGATGCAGGAGCGCCGCGCCGCCGACCCGATGGTGTCGCTGCGGCTGTGGGGCGCGCGCATCATCGCCACCGTGAACGGCGCGGCCATGCTGGCCGGCATGGTGCTCATCGGCATCACCACCTTCCTGCCGATGTACGTGCAGGTGGTGCTGCAGCGCTCGTCGGTCACGGCCGGGCTCACGCTCACCATGGTGATGCTGGGCTGGCCCATCGGCGCGACGCTGACCTCGCGCACTTTCCACCGCATCGGCCTGTGGCGCATGGTGGTGGTGGGGGGGGCGCTGATCCCGGTGGGCACCGCGGCCTTCGCGCTGCTGTCGTCGGCCAGCACGCCGCTGCTGGCGGCGGTGGGTTCGTTCGTCATCGGGCTGGGCATGGGCGTGATGAGCCTGGCGTCGCTCATCCTCATCCAGGAAGCGGTGGACGTCGCGCAGCGCGGCGTGGCCACCGCGTCGAACGTGTTCTCGCGCAACCTCGGCAGCGCGCTGGGCGCGACCTTCTTCGGCGCGGTCTTCAACTTCGGGCTGACGCGCGGCGACGGCGCCATGGCCTTCACCGACGACCAGCTGCGCCTGCTGCTGCAGGGCTCGCACGGCTCGGCCGCCACCGACGCGGGCATCCGCATGGCGCTGGGCGGCTCGCTGCACCTGACCTTCGTGACCATGCTGGTCGTGAGCATCGGCGTGGTCGCGCTGGCGTTGCTGCTGCCCAAGGAGGGGCTGGAGAGCCACGCGGTCGGGGCGGGGAAGCCTGCCGCGAAATAAGAGGCAGGGCGCAGGGCGTTGAGCCTTCAGGGCACCAGCGATTTCTTCATGTGCGCCAGGTAGTAGCCGGGCGCGCAGTCGTCGATGCGGGCGTACTCCTCGTAGCCGTGCTTCAGGTAGAACCCGCGCGCCTGCCACTCGAAGGTGTCGAGCCTGGCGTTCCGCGCGCCGAGCGCGATGGCCTGCCGCTCGGCCTCGGCGAGCAGGCGGCTGCCCAGGCCGGTGCCGCGCATGTCTTCTTCGACGAACAGCACTTCGATGTTGAGCCAGTAGAGAAACACGAAGCCGCGCAAGCCGCCGAGCAGCCGGCCGCTCTCGTCTTTGGCGTTCAGGCGGATGTACTGCTGCTCCGGGTACTCGCCGACGAAGCCGTAGTTGTAGTGGCGCAGCTTGCGGCCGAGTTCACCGGAGCGGAGTTCCTCGTCGGTGGCGGGAGCGATGGTGATGTCGTTCATTCAGGCGAAGGCCAGTGCGATGAGCATGGGTGTGAAGAAGCCGGCGACCAGTGCCGCCGACACGAACAGCAGTTCGCCCAGATAGACGGGCTTTCGTGTCACCGCCCCGGCCGCAGGCCCGAGCACGAGCGGCATGGCGACCAGCAGCAGCACCGCGATCAGCGTCGAGCCCGTGAGGTAGTGCGACACACTGCCCCAGGCCATCCCCATCACCGCGATGCCGACGCATGCGATGGGCCTGGCGACGGGTTTCTCTTCGGGTGCCTTCGTGCCGGCCGGCGGGCCGGGCGAAACCACCGCCGCATGCCAGACCATGCCCGCGGCGAACGACAGCAGCGTGACCAGCGCCACCGGGCCGCCGCCGAACGCGGGGATGACCAGGGCCAGCAGCAAGGCGGCCGACAAGCCGGCGACGGTGGCGAGCACCACGCGCCAGAAGAGCAATGCGGCGAGCAATCCGATGAGGTCGTCCATGGTTCCCCGTTCTTCTCCAGCGCGTCACTGTACCGGCTTGCCGAGGTCTAGGGCGCGCGCTGCATATCGATCCGCGCTTTCCTTCTTTGTGCGCCGCGCCGTGCGTTGATACGGTCGCTCTCTTTGCATTTCAAGGCGAGCGACCATGGGCGCGAGAGATTTCGAGGGGCAAGTGCTGTCGGGCGCCGACGGCGCGGCTCGACACCAGGTGGACGTGCTGGTCATCGGCGGCGGCCCGGCCGGTGCCTGGGCCGCGGTGAGCGCGGCGGCGCAGGGTGCGCGCGTGCTGCTGGCCGACAAGGGCTTCTGCGGCACCTCGGGCGCCACCGCGAAGCCGCGCTCGACCAGGGCTCCATCGCGGCCTTTGCGGCGCAGATCGACGTGGGCCCGCTGCTGGCGTCGCGCGGCTATCCGGTGATCGACCAGGCCGAGCAGCACCCGACGCTGCGCGGCACCTCGGTGATCGTGGCGTCGAGCAAGCTGCTTGCGGCTGCGCCCGGCTTGCCTGCCGCGTGGACGCGCGCCCGCCGCACGGCGCTGCAGGAGATCCGCCGCGACGGCGCCGCGTACTACGCCTTCCACTCGGAGGTCAGCGGCTTCGGGCTGGACGTGGTGAAGCTCTCGCACCCGCTCTCGCAGTTTTCCGACGAGGCCTATCCGGCCGAAGGAATGGCTCTGCTCGACGAGGTCAAGAAGTTCCTGCTGGCCGAGAACCTCGTGGGCCGCGACTTCGCGCTTGCGCAGTGGCGCGCGCCGCAAGCCTGAACCTCCGCGCACAGCCGCAACCAGGCCGCGCCGCAAGCACGCGCTCTCCGCGTGGAGATGCTTGCACCCGCGCGCCGGCGCGGGCATCCTCGACTGCGTGCCGCCGGTTCACCGTGCGGCCTTTTTCATTCAATTCCCGTCAGGACCAGAGACACCCATGACCTACCACGCAGACTCCAAGCGCTACGACGCCATTCCCTACCGCCGCGTCGGCCGCAGCGGCCTCGTGCTGCCCGCGATCTCGCTCGGGCTGTGGCACAACTTCGGCGACACCACCTCCATCGCCACGCAGCGCCAGCTGCTGCGCACGGCCTTCGACCTGGGCATCAACCACTTCGACCTGGCCAACAACTACGGCCCGCCGTACGGCAGCGCCGAGACCAACTTCGGGCGCCTGCTGCGCGAAGACTTCAAGGCCTACCGCGACGAGCTCATCATCTCGAGCAAGGCCGGCTGGGACATGTGGCCCGGCCCCTACGGCAAGGGCGGCGGCTCGCGCAAGTACGTGCTGGCCAGTCTCGACCAGAGCCTGCAGCGCCTGGGCCTGGACTACGTCGACATCTTCTATTCGCACCGCTTCGACCCCGAGACCCCGCTGGAGGAAACCGCCTCCGCGCTGGCCCAGGCCGTGCAGCAGGGCAAGGCGCTGTACATCGGCATCTCGTCGTACTCGGCCGGCAAGACGCGCGAGATGGCCGCGCTGCTGCAGGAGTGGAAGGTGCCCCTGCTGATTCATCAACCGGCCTACAACCTGTTCAACCGCTGGATCGAGAAGGACCTGTTGAACGCCACCGACGAGCTTGGCGCGGGCGTCATCGCCTTCACGCCGCTCGCGCAAGGCTTGCTCACCGACAAGTACCTGAAAGGCATTCCGGCCGATGCGCGCATCAACCGGCCCGGCGGCGGTTCGCTCAAGCAGGAGCATCTGTCGGACGCGAACGTGGAACGCGCCCGCGCGCTCAACGAAATTGCAAAGCGCCGAGGACAGACTCTTGCGCAGCTGGCGCTGACGTGGACGCTGCGCGACCCGCGCGTGAGCTCGGCGCTGATCGGTGCGAGCCGGCCCGAGCAGATCGTCGACAACGTGGCGGCGCTGTCGCACGCGCCGCTGAGCGCCGAGGAACTGGCCGAGATCGACAAGCACGCGGTGGAGGGCGGGGTGAACCTGTGGGAGAAGCCCTCGACGGACTTCGCCTGAACCTGGGGCATCGCGGCATTGCGCCATCGCGAACCGCATCAGGTAACTTGGAATGCGTCTTTGGGAAAGCGGCGGCACTGCGCAGAATCGGTCGAAGCGTTCATTCGATCAATGCCATGCCACTGCGTACCCATTACCTTTCCCCGGCCGCCCAGGCGCGCCATGTGCTGGACCTGACTGCCAGGGCCTGGCGGATTCCGCCGAGTTCGGCGCGTGCGCTGGCGCGGCGCGCGCCGCACGGCCATGTGCCGTTGCGCGCCATGCGCCGGCTTCACGCAGCGGCGGTGCTGGCCTTGCTGCCGCATTCGTGGTGAACTGTTCTCCGGGCGGCTGAAGCCTGAACCTGGAGACTGCGGATGCTGATTGTTCTCGGTGGCTTGCCCGGTACCGGCAAGACCACCATCGCGCGCGAGATCGTGGCGCTCGCTCCGGCCGCGTACCTTCGCATCGACACCATCGAGCAGGCACTGCGCTCGGCCAGCGCGCTGGCCGGCAAGATGGTCGGTGATGTGGGGCCGGCGGGCTACATCGCTGCGTATGCCCTGGCGCGCTCCAACCTCGCCTGGGGGCAGACGGTGGTGGCCGATGGCGTCAACCCGTTGCCCGTGACGCGCGAGGCCTGGCGCACCGTGGCGGCGGACGCCGCGGTGCCCATCGTCGAGGTCGAGATCGTGTGCTCGGATGCCGCCGAACACCGGCGGCGCATCGAGCGGCGAAGCATCGATGTCCCCGGCCTCGTGCGCCCGACCTGGGCTTGCGTGCGCGAGCACGACTACCAGCCGTGGACCACGCCGCGCCTGGTGATCGACACCGCGACCGTCGATGCGCGCGAGGCCGCGCAAGCGATCCTGTCGCATCTGCGCGGCTGAGGCATCGCGCTCGCAACAGGCTTCGCAACAGACCCCGCAACCCAACCCGCATTCAACAGATATCGATAGAGGAATTCAGCGCAAACGGTGCGCGCGATGCCTCGGAGAATTTGCAGCAATTCTTCCAAGGGCGTGTCCCGCCGCACACCGTGTCCTACTCGCTGTCCCTGCTCGACAAGAGCCTGATTCCCGAAGGCGCCGACGCCGCCCAGGCGTTCCAGCACACCGTTGCGCTCGCGCAAAGCGCGGAGCGGCTGGGCTACCGGCGCTACTGGCTGGCCGAGCATCACGGCAACCGCAACTACGCGGGCTCCGCGCCCGAAGTGCTCGCATCGCACGTGCTGGCGAAGACCTCGCGCATCCGCGTGGGCACGGGCGGCGTGATGCTGCAGCACTACAGCCCCTTCAAGGTGGCCGAGACCTTTCGCGTGCTCGCATCGCTCGCGCCGGGCCGCGTGGACCTCGGCATCGGCAAGGCGCCCGGCGGCCTGCCATTGACCAGCAAGGCGCTGCAGTGGCTGCACGACCCGCTGAAGCAGCGCAGTGAAGACTTCGGTGTGCGCTTGGCCGAGCTCGATGCCTTCCTGCACGACGGCATCGCTTCGGGCCATGCACTGGCCGGCGCGGTCGCCACGCCCAACCCGCCGCAACCGCCGCAACGCGTGCTGCTCGGCGGCAGCCCCGAGAGCGCGGTGCTCGCGGCGCGGCTCGGCTGGCAGTTCGCCTATGCGGGGCACTTCAACGGCGACCCGGTGAACCTCGCGCAATCGGTCGAGGCCTACCGCGCCGAGACCGGCCGCGCGCCGCTGCTCGCGCTGTTCGCCTTCGCCGCCGAGACGCCAGAGGAAGCGGCCGCGCGGGTCGGCGCGCTGCGCAGCTTCCGGGTGCATCTGCCGACGGGGCAGAGCGTGAACCTGCCGAGCCTGGAGGCCGCCGCCGAGTTCGCGCGGCAGGCCGGCGTGAGCGACTACCGCACCGAAGAGCGCCGCCCGCATGTGATCTCGGGCACGGGCGAGCAGGTGCGCGACGCGCTCGATGCACTCAGCGAGCGCCATGGCATCGAGGAGTTCGTCATCGACATTCCGGTCGCGGATTTCGCGGCGCGCCATGCGTGCGTCGAGTTGCTGGCCAAGGCGCGCGAGACCGTGCCGGCCTGAGCTTTCCGTCTTCCTTCATTCCCCCCAAGAGACAAGAGCGATCGTCATGAGCAACATCAAGTTCGGCGTCATGCTGCAAGGTGCCGGCAGCCACATGAATTCCTGGAAGCATCCGGGCGGGCCGGCCGACGCGAGCGTCAACCTCGGCTTCTTCGTGCGCAGCGCGCAGAAGGCCGAAGCGGCCGGCATCGCCTTCGCGTTCGTGGCGGACGGGCTCTACATCAACGAGAAATCGATTCCGCACTTTCTCAACCGCTTCGAGCCGATCTCGATCCTGTCGGCGCTTGCGGCGGTCACCTCGAAGATCGGCCTGGCGGGCACCGTGTCGAGTTCGTACAGCGACCCGTTCACGGTGGCGCGCCAGTTCGCCTCGCTCGACCTCATCAGCGGCGGGCGCGCGGGCTGGAACGTGGTGACCACGCCGCTCGAAGGCAGCGCGAAGAACTACAGCCGCACGCACCCGGAGCACGCGCTGCGCTACGAGATCGCCGACGAGTACCTGGCCGTGACGCAGGGCCTGTGGGACAGCTGGGACGACGACGCCTTCGTGCGCAACCGCGAGAGCGGCCGCTTCTTCGAGCGCGACCGGCTGCACACGCTCGACCACAAGGGGCGCTTCTTCGAGGTGTCGGGGCCGCTGAACATCCAGCGCTCCGCGCAGGGGCAGCCGGTGATCTTCCAGGCCGGTTCGTCGGACGCGGGCATCGGCCTGGCGGGCAAGTACGCCGACGCGGTGTTCACGCATTCCCCCTCGCTGGAGGACACGCGCAGCTTCCTGCGGCAGGTGAAGGCCAGCGCGGTGGCGCAGGGCCGGCAGGCCGGCGACGTGAAGATCTTTCCGGGCATCGGCCCCGTGGTCGCGGCCACCGAGGAAGAGGCCGAGGCCAAGTACCGGCTGATCCGCGAGCTGCTCACGGTCGAGGAGGCGCTGGCCTACCTGGGCCGCTTCTTCGACCACCACGACTTCGGCCAGTACGCGCTGGACGCGCCGTTCCCCGAGCTGGGCGAGCTGGGCCGCAACAGCTTCCGCTCGACCACCGACCGCATCAAGGCGAACGCGAAGGCCAAGGGCCTGACGCTGCGCGAAGTGGCGCTCGAGGTGGCCACGCCGCGCACGCAGTTCGTGGGCACGGGCGAGCGCATTGCCGACGAGATCATCCGCTGGGTGGACGAGGGCGCCGCCGACGGTTTCATCCTGGGCTTTCCGGTGCTGGGGCAGGGGCTGGACGACTTCATCGAGTTCGTCATTCCGGTGCTGGAGGCGCGCGGGCGCTACAGCCGCGAGCTGCCGGGCCAGACGCTGCGCGACCACCTGGGCCTGCCGCGCAAGGCGAGCCGGTATGAAACGGCGGCCGACCCAGCCGGCCTCGTCCAGGCACGGAGGGCTGCCTGATGAGCGACCGGTTCGTCTACACCACGCCGCTCGACCCGCGCGCCCAGCCGCTGCTCGAAGGGCTGGCCCTGGAATACGCCACCCGCTACGGCGACGTGCTGCGCGAGCCCGGCGAGCCGAAGGAAATCGACCGCTATCCGGCGCACCTGTTCGCCCCGCCGCACGGCAACTTCGTGCTGCTGCTGCGCGACGGCGTGGCGGTGGGCGGCGGCGCGTTCATGCGCCGCGACGCGCGCACCGCGGAGCTCAAGCGCGTGTGGACGCACGCCGACCTGCGGCGCCAGGGCCTGGCGAGCAAGGTGCTGCTCGAACTCGAGGCGCAGGTGCTGCGCCAGGGCTACGAGCGCATCTGCCTGACCACCGGCTTTCGCCAACCGGAGGCCGTCGGCCTGTACCTGGGCCATGGCTACACGGCGCTGTTCGGGCCCGCCGCCGATCCGGAAGCGCCGCGCAAGCTGCCGTTCGAGAAGGCGCTGCGCGTGACGCGGCAGAAGGGCGAGGCAGTCGCCCACCCGGCCAGCTTGGCCGAGGCAGTCGCCCACACGGCCAGCTTGGCCGAGGAAGTCGCCCACACGGCCAGCCTGGCCGAGGAAGTCGCCCACACGGCCAGCCTGGCCGAGGCGGTGCAGCGATGAACACGACCGTGCTCGACGCTGGCGCCGAGCCGCGCGACCCCGCGCCGGTTCACATGCCAGCACCGCAGCGCCCGACGCCCACGGCACCTGGCGCACCGGTGAAAGGCGACTACTCGCACTTGCGCATCGTCCCCGCCAGGTACCCGGCACGCACGGCGGGCACCGTCTTCGCGGTGCTGGTCATTGCGCTGGTGCTGTATTCGACGCTGACCAACCCGCGCTGGGGCTGGGGCGTGTTCGCCGAATGGTTCTTCGCCGAGCCGGTGCTCGAAGGCCTGGGCCGCACGCTGCTGCTGACGGCGCTGGGCGCGGTGCTGGGCTTCTTCTTCGGCACCGGGCTGGCCTTGGCGCGGGTGTCGCGCTCGCCGCTGCTGGCGCGGCTGTCGTGGGTGTTCACCTGGATCTTCCGCTCGATCCCGGTGATCGTGCTGTTGCTGATCATCAACAACCTGGGCTACCTGTACGAGACGGTGTCGCTGGGCATTCCAGGCACCGACGTCACCTTCTTCTCGTACCCGACCACGCAGTTGATCAGCCCGTTCGTGGCGGCGCTGCTGGGCCTCACGCTGAACCAGGCGGCCTTTGCCTCGGAGATCGTGCGTGGCGGCATCCTGTCGGTGGAGCAGGGGCAGCTCGAAGCCGCGGCCGCACTGGGCCTGTCGCGCAGGCGGCAGTCGTTTCGCATCGTGCTGCCGCAGGCCATGCGCACCATCCTGCCGACCGCGTTCAACGACATCATCGGGCTGGCCAAGGGCACGTCGAACCTCTATATCCTGGCGCTGCCCGAGCTGTTCTACACGATCCAGATCATCTACCGGCGCAACCTGGAAGTGATTCCGCTGCTGATGGTGGCGACCGTGTGGTACCTCGTCATCCTCACGGTGCTGTCGGTGGTGCAGCACCATGTGGAGCGGCGCTTCTCGCGCGGTGCGCTGCGCAATCCGCCGAATTCCTGGGTTGGCGGCGTGGTGCACAGGTTGTGGCGTTCGAAGGTGCCGGCGGTGGCGCCGGTGGCCGGGTTGCCCGCTGCCGACGCCTCTGCCGATGCACCCGCGCAGGTGCCGCGCTGGACCGATCCGCTCACGCAGGGCGGCGAGGTCACCATCCACGGCGTGTCGAAGAGCTTCGGCGCGCTCAAGGTGCTCGACGACGTGACGCTCACCGTGGCGCAGGGCAGCGTGACGGTGATCCTGGGGCAATCGGGCTCGGGCAAGTCGACGCTGCTGCGCACCATCAACCACCTGGAGCGCGTGGACGACGGCTTCATTGCCATCGACGGCGAACTCATCGGCTACCGGCGCGACGCCGACACGCTCTACGAGCTGCACGAGAAGGAGATTCTCAAGCGACGCGTCGACGTGGGCATGGTGTTCCAGAACTTCAACCTGTTCCCGCACCTCACGGTGCTCGAGAACATCGTCGAGGCGCCGGTCTCGGTGCGCGGCCTGCCGCGCGCGGAGGCCGAGGCGCTGGCTTCGGAGCTGCTGGCGCGCGTGGGCCTGGGCGACAAGACGCATGCCTACCCGCGGCAGCTCTCCGGCGGCCAGCAGCAACGCGTGGCCATTGCGCGCGCGCTGGCGCTCAAGCCCAAGGTGCTGCTGTTCGACGAGCCCACCTCCGCGCTCGACCCCGAACTGGTGGGCGAGGTGCTGGCCGTCATCAAGCAGCTGGCGCGCTCGGGCACCACGCTGGTCATCGTGACGCACGAAATCGGCTTTGCCCGCGAGGTGGCCGACACCGTCGTCTTCATGGAGCGCGGCCGCATCCTGGAGACCGGCTCGCCCGGCAAGGTGTTCAACGCGCCGGCTCACCCGCGCACGGCGGAGTTCCTGGCCAAGGTTCTTTGACTCCCATTTCCTTACTGCACTGTCCTTCATGAACCATCGACGAAACATCCTGTGCGTTCTGCTTGCCGCGTTGCTGGTGCCGCTGGCGGCTTCGGCCCAGCCCGCGCCCGACCTGAGCCCCGAGCAGGCCGGCCGCCCGCGCGCGCAGAAGATCGACGAGGCCATCCGCCTCGCCAAGGACTTCAAGTTCCAGAAGGAGGGCGTGCTGGTCGTCGGCACGACCACCGGCCGCCTGCCGTTCGCGGCCTACGCCACCGACACCAGGACGCCCGTGGGCAACGCACCGGACATCGCGCAGCTGGTGGCCGACAGCCTCGGGCGCAAGCTGGAGCTGGTGTCCACCAGCTGGGCCGACTGGCCGCTGGGCCTGCAGTCGGGCAAGTTCGACGTGGTGGTTTCCAACGTGACGGTGACGGAAGAGCGCAAGGAGAAGTTCGACTTTTCCACCTACCGCAACGACCAGATCGGCATCTACGTGAAGACCGGCAGCAAGCTCGGCGCCATCAAGGAGCCGAAGGACATCGCGGGGCTCAAGCTCATCGTGCAGGCCAGCACCAACCAGGAGCAGATCGTGCTGCGCTGGAACAAGCAGAACCTGGCCGCCGGGCTGAAGCCGGTCGAGTTCCAGTACTACGACGATGACGTGGTGCAGCGCCTGGCCATCCAGTCGGGCCGCGCCGATGTGTACGTGGGCCCGAACGCCATTGCGGCCTACGAGGCACGCGACGGCAAGACGAAGCTCGCGGGCGTGTTCTCCGGCGGCTGGCCGCTCGATGCCGAGATTGCGGTCACCTCGCGCAAGGGCTCGGGCGTTGCCGACGCGGTCACGCTGGCGCTGAACGCGCAGATCAGGAACGGCAACTACGCCAAGGCGCTGTCGCGCTGGAACCTGGAGTCCGAAGCCATTCAAAGCTCGCGCACCAACCCGCCCGGCCTGCCGAAGAACTGATGACCATGGCTCTTTTCAAGCACACACCGGGCGCGTGGATGGCCCGCGGCCTTGTCGCGCTGACGCTCCTTGCAGGTGCGGCGCAGGCCGCCGACAAGTTCGACTTCACGCCCGGGCAGCAGGGCCGCCAGCGCGCCGGCAAGGACGCCGAGGCGGTGAACGCCATTGCGCCGAGCTTCAAGTTCGTGAAGCAAGGCGTGCTGACCATTGCCGTCGCACCGTTCGCGCCGCCGATCTCGACCTACGCCACCGACGCGAAGACCGTGGTCGGTTTCGACGCCGACTTTGCGCTGCTGGTGGCCGATGCGCTGGGGCTGAAGCTCGAGCTGCAACCCATCGCCTGGGCCGACTGGCCGCTGGGCCTGAGCTCGGGCAAGTACGACGCGGTGATCTCCAACGTGGGCGTGACCGAGCAGCGCAAGGAAAAGTTCGACTTCTCGACCTACCGCCTGGGCCTGCACGGCTTCTACGTGAAGGCCGACAGCCCGATCCGATCGATCAGGGAGCCGAAGGACATCGCGGGCCTGAAGCTCACGACCGGCGCGGGCACGAACCAGGAGCGCATCCTGCTCGAGTGGAACCGCCAGAACGCCGCGGCCGGGCTGAAGCCCGCCACCCTGCAGTACTACGACGACGATGTGACGCGCACGCTGGCGGTGGTCACCAGGCGCGTCGACGCCAACTTCAACCCCAACGCGCCGCAGGCCTACGAGGCTGCGAAGAACGGGCAGATCCGCCTGGCCGGCACCGTGAACGCGGGCTGGCCGCTGAAGTCGGACGTGGCCATTGCCACGCGCAAGGGCAGCGGCCTGGCCGTGGCGCTCACCACCGCGGCCAACGGCCTGATTCGCAACGGCACCTATGCCAGGGCGCTCGCACGCTGGAGCCTGGCCGAAGAGGCGCTGCCGAAGTCGGAAACCAACCCGCCCGGCCTGCCGAAGTTCGCGCCGTGAGCATCCGTCGTCTAGCGTTCCTCACGCCCGGCAACTACGCCGAAGAAGACCCGCTGGCCGGCCTCGAGGCGGCGCTGAAGCTCTTCGCGTTCGGCGAGAAGCTCGGCTTCGACGGCGCATGGGTGCGCCAGCGCCACCTGGAGCGCGGCGTGTCGTCGGCCACCACCTTCCTGGCCGCGGCCACGCAGCGCACGCGGCGCATCGAGCTGGGTGCGGCGGTGATCCAGATGGGCTACGAAAACCCCTTCAGGCTCGCCGAAGACCTGGCCACGGTCGACGTGCTCTCGCGCGGGCGGCTGCAGGTGGGCCTGAGCGCGGGTGCGCCGCTGCATGGCGCGTTGCTGGGCAACCGCTTTCATGACGCGGCGCCCCACACCGTCGACTACACGCACAAGCGGGTGGGGCGGCTCAAGGCCAACCTGGAGGACACGCTGCTCGGCGACGCGCAGACCTTTGTCGAGTCGGCCGGCGGGCGCGTGCGTGCGCGCGTGCAGCCGCATGCGCCGGGGCTGGTCGAGCGGCTCTGGTACGGCGGCGGCTCGCTGCGTTCGGCCGAATGGGCGGGGCGCAACGGCTTCAACCTGCTGCTGGGCAACGTGCTGTCGGGCGAGACGACCGACGATTTCCTGAACGCGCAGCTGGGCCTGGTCGAGCGCTACCGGCTGAGCGAGACCGACGTGCGCCGCGGCCGCATCGCGCTGGGCCGCGTGATCGTGCCGCTCGACAGCGCCGACGCCGCCACGCGCAAGCGCTACCGCGCGTTCGCGGCCGGCCGCGTCGAACGCACGCTGGCGCCGCAGGGCGAGCGGCGCACGCTGTTCGCGAACGACCTGGTGGGCACGTCCGACGAGATTCTCGAACGGCTGCGGCAAGACCCGGTGCTGCCGCAGGTGGAGGAACTGCGCGTGGAGCTGCCCTACAACTTCAGCACCGACGAGTACGAACAGATATTGACCGACCTGGCCGGGCGCATTGCGCCGGAACTGGGATGGCGTGCGAGCTGATCTGGAGGAAGAAGAGAGGAAAGAGGGGACCTGAGGTTGAGTTCGAGGTGAGTCGGAATCGGGTTGCGCCTGCGCAACGCCGAGGGCGGCCTTCAGCGGGCCTTCGGGCCCGCTTTTTTTCGCCTTCTAGAATCCCCGCCGGAGAACGGTGGTGTAGTGGAAGCACGTCCCCCTGCCAGGGGCGCAGCGCTGGTTCGAGTCCAGCTCGTTCTCCCTCGAATACGCATGCTCGCTCGATCGGCGAAGTGCCTGTCGATGGGTTCCTCGGACCAGAATTTCCCCTACTAGAATCCCCGCCGGAGAACGGTGGTGTAGTGGAAGCACGTTCCCCTCCCAGGGGCGCAGCGCTGGTTCGAGTCCAGCCCGTTCTCCCCCACATGCGTGTTTTTTCTTGATCGACGGGGTGCCTGCGTTGAGCTTCACGGACGAAGAGTTGGGCACCGCCTTGCGGGTGCTGCAAGCCATCTCGGACGACCCCTCCAGCATGGACGACCATCCGCGCTTCAAGTCGCTGGTGGCGAAGATCCAGAAGGAGGCCAAGCGCGGCCACCGCCTGGCGCGCCACGCCGAAGCCGCCGCGCAATTGCACAGCGCCGTGATGCAGACCGGCCTGGTTCGCGCGCAGCAGCCGCTGCCCGGGTTGCCTGTGTTGCCGTCGATGACCGGGCTTGCCGCGCCGTCCGATGCGCCGCTGCGGCCCCAGCGCTGCTATGTCTGCAAGCAGTCCTACCAGGAACTGCACCATTTCTATCACCTGCTGTGTCCCGCCTGCGCGCAGAAGAACTGGGCCCGGCGCGAGCAGCGCACCGACCTGCGCGGCTACGTGGCGCTGGTGACGGGCGGGCGCATCAAGATCGGGTTCGAGACCGCGCTGCGGCTGCTGCGCGACGGTGCCGAGGTCATCGTGACCACCCGTTTCCCGAAAGACGCCGAGCAGCGCTTCCTTGCCATGCCCGACGCCGCGTCGTGGTGCGAGCGCCTGACGCTCGAGGCGCTGGATCTGCGCAACGTGCCCTCGGTGGAAGCGTTTGCCGAGAACCTGTCGCGCAAGCTGCCGCACCTGGACATCCTCATCAACAACGCGGCGCAGACCATTAAGCGTCCGCGCGAGTTCTATGCCGCGCTGATGGCCGCCGAGCCGACGCCGTGGCTGCTGGAAGCCAGGAGCGAATACCAGGGCCGACTGCCGAGCGTGCCGGGCTGCGAGGACTACTTCGTGCCGAACGAAGTCGACCTCTACGGCCAGGCACTCGACAGGCGCCCCGACAACTCATGGTCGCAGCGGCTGCACGAGGTGTCGGCGCTGGAGCTGCTCGAGGTGCAGCTCGTGAACGCCATGAGCCCGTTCCTGCTCACGGCCCGGCTCAAGCCCGCGATGCTGCGCTCGCCGCATGCGCGCCGCTTCGTGGTGCAGGCCTCGGCCATGGAAGGGCAGTTCAACCGCGACGCCAAGACCGAGTTCCATCCGCACACCAACATGGCCAAGGCCGCGCTCAACATGATGGTGCGCACCAGCGCGCAGGAGTGGGCGCGCGACGGCATCTACATGAACGCGGTCGACACGGGCTGGGTGACCGACGAGAAGCCGTACCCCCGCGCCATGCACGCGCGCGAAGCACAGAACTTCTACACGCCGCTGGACGTGGTCGACGGCATGGCCCGGCTGATCGACCCGATCGCGCGCGGCATCAACGAGCCCGCCACGCCGCTGTTCGGCCATTTCCTCAAGGACTACGAACCCTATGCCTGGTGAGCGCACCGATCCGCCGATGGATGCCGCGGCCGGCGACAGCACGGTGCACTGCCCGGTCCACCGCGTGAGCATCACGCCCTGCGCCGCGGACGAGCTCGCGCCGCTGCTCGACCACCTGTGCGCCGACCGGCCCGTGCAGGGCAGCCAGCGCTTCCCGCGCGGCACCCTGGTGGAAGACGGGCGGCTGGACCTGTGCAAGCAGAGCCTGGGCACCGACAACTGCGTGCGGCTCGCCGAGGCGCTGCAGCACAACACCCAGGTGCGCAGCCTGATGCTGGGCACCGACGCCATCGGCGACGCCGGCGCGGGCGCGGTGGCCCGGCTGGCAACGCGCAACGCGCACCTCGAGGTGCTCTACCTGGGCTGCAACAACATCGGCCCCGAGGGCGCGCGCGAACTGGGCGCCGCGCTGGTGCAGGCCCCGCATGTCAGCGGGCTCTGGCTCAAGCGGAACCCGCTGGGGCCGGTGGGCGCCGGGAGCATTGCGCGCATGCTGCGCGGCAACCGGCATCTGCGCGTGCTGGACCTGGTCAACACCGAGCTGCGCAGCGCGGGCGTGCGCGCGGTGGTCGATGCGCTGTGCACGGACAACCGCAGCCTGCAGTCCCTCTACCTGAGCGGCAACGGCCTGGGGCCCGCCGCCGCCGGCGACCTGGCCCGGCTGCTGCGCGAAGCGCCGCACGTCGAGAGCCTGTACGCCAGCGTGAACCATCTCGGCGACGAAGGCGCGGCCGTGCTGGCGGAAGCCCTGGCGGCCAACCGCACGTTGCGCACGCTGGAACTCGCGAGCAACCGCATCGGGCCCGCAGGCGCGAAGGTGCTGCTGGAGGCCGTGCGGCATTCCGGCCTGCACACCCTCAATCTCGGCTACGCGCCATCGACCAAGGCCCTCGGTACGCGAGGCAACGACATGGGCGACCAGGGCGCGGCCTGCGCGGCGCAACTGCTCGATGCCTCGCCGCCCTTGCGCATGCTCGACCTCGCGCGCACCGGCATCACCGCCGGCGGCATGGCGGTGCTGGCCGAGGCGGCGCTGCGCAGCCGGCAGCTTGGGCGCCTGATCGTGGAGGGGCCGCTGCCCGGCGGGCTGGCCGAACACCTGGCCCGCAACAGGGCCGCGCACGGCGACGAGGCGCCGAAGGACCAGGCCCTGATCAAGAGCGTTTACCGCTGAGCGAACGCGCCGAGCAGGCAGTCCGTCACCTCGTCGGAGAACCTGCCATGGTGCGCGCCGACGAGCACGCCGTCGGCGTTCTCCGGATCGGGGCGCACGGTGGGCATGTCATGGGCGAACAGGGCCTGCGCGCAGCCGACCCAGTCGCCGCCCGCGACCGGCTCGTTGAGCGATGCCCATGACAGCGTGCCGATCACGTTGTCGCCGAAGCCGTGCATCGCGCGCCAGTCGGCGCCGTGCGCCAGCAGGAAGCGGGTGAGCGCGGCGTTGCCATTGAACACGGCCTGGTTCAGTGCCGAGCCGTCCCAGTCGCCGCCGCGCACCTCGATGGGCCAGCCGAGCGTGACCATGGCTTGCACCGCGTCGTTGCAGCCCTGGGCCGCGAGTTCGGGCAGCAGGCGCAGCTGTGTGTCGCTCAAGGTGCCGATGAGGCCGGGGTGCTGCGCCAGCACCTGCCGGGCCGCCGCTTCGTCGCCGCGCGCGCAGGCGGCGATGAAGGCTTCGTCGGCCGGAAGCGGCGCATCGCCGCCGCCCGCGGCTTGCAGCATCCGCGCGACCTCGCTCAGCCCGAAGCGCAGCGCGACGGTGTGCGCGGGCGTGCCGTCGCGTGTGGTGGCCTTCGGGTCGGCACCCGCGGCCAGCAGCGCCTCGATGTGCGCGGGCGAGCGGCGGCGGCGAATGGCCCACAGCAGCAGCGAACCCCATTCAGCGGTGGGCTCGCCCCGCGGTTTTTCGTTCGCGTCGCCGCCGTGCGCGAGCAGGAGCCGCAGCGTGTCGACGGCGTCGAGGTCGAGCACGCGGTACAGCGCGTTCGAGCCGGCGATGCGCGCACCGGCCTCCAGCAGCAGCCGGGTGCATGGCGGGTTGTCCAGCGCGTGATAGAGCGACTCGCCGTCGTTCGGGTCTGCGCCCGCGTCGAGCAGCAGTTGCGTGAGCGGCGCGTCGTGGTTCTGGCCGGCGGCGCCGTAGAGCGCGGAGAGGCGTTCGGTTTCGGAGGGCGCTTCGAGCGAGGCCGGCGGCCAGCGGTTGCCGGCCGACTGGCCGGGCGAGGCGCCGGCGTCGAGCAGCAACTTCGCGCAGGCGCGCAGGCCTTCGCGAAAGGCCGGCAGGCGCATCAGCCCGGAGTGCGTGACGGCCACGAGCGGCGGCAAGGCCAGCGGGCCGCCGGCGCGGTGCACCCAGGCCGGGTCTTGCGCGATGGCCTGGCGCAGCGCGGCCTCGTTGCCGATGGCGCAGGCCAGCCAGGGGTCGTTGCCGGGCAGGGCGGGGTTGTCGTCGAGCAGGCGGGCGGCCACCGCGGGCCGTGCACCGTTCGTCCCCCCGGCGATGTCGCCCGCGTACACGAGCCGCAGCCAGTGGAGCAAGGCCTTGGCCGGGTCGTCCACCTGCGCCCTGCGCGCGAGCACGAAACCCTGCAGGTCGGCCCACGACGCGAAGCCGTATTCGCGCGCCACGCACGACTGCGCGTCGTGCAGGCGCAGGCCCAGGGCCGCGATGGCGATATCGGTCTTGCCCGCGGCGGCCGGCAGGGCCTCGCGGAACCGGGTGGTAGCTTCGGGATCGTTGCGCCGGTAGAGAGCGAGCAGCTCCTTGGCTTGCTTCTTCAGGTGGCCGAGATCGGGCCGGGCGGGAATGCGCTTCATGAAAACCTCCGTGCATCGAACGCCGACGACCCGCAACTCCGGCTGCACAAAAGGCTGTTCGACCAGCGGCAAATGAAGGCAAGTGGGTTCAACCCTTCCCGCGGGCCCGGGCGCGGCTTGCAACCGCGGCCCGGATCTTAGCGCAGCGCTTTGGTCGAAGCCCGGCTCAGAAGCTGTGCACGTTCCACTCGTAGTCGATGGCCACCTCGCCCAGCAGGCGCAGCCGCTCCTGCGGCGCGGCGGCCAGTGCCGCGACCAGCTTCGTGTTGAAGCCCACGAGCGTGGCCTTGGCGCTGTCGGCGAATTCGCCGCTGATGCCCTGGTCTTCGTAGGTGCGCACATACGACTGCGCCGCGATGCCGACCACGAAGTACAGGCTGGCGTTGCCGGGGTCGGCCTTCATGAGCTCGAAGGCGTCCTTGTAGAACGACTTGAAGGCGTCGGTGCCCGAGGTGGCGCTGTCGAAGCGTTGGGCGATGTCCTGGAATTCCATCTTTCTCGATCTCCTCTATGAATGGGCGGTGGGCCCGAGTCCGCCGTGCGCCTGCGACCAGGCCGCGGGGTCGGCCAGGAAGTCGGCCCACTCGGCGCGGGCGGCGGGGGTGAAGTCGCCGCGCTGCCGCGCGACGGCCAGCACGTCGTGCCAGGTGGCCAGCGCATGCACGCGCAGGCCGAGCGAGGCCAGCAGCCGGGCGGTGGGAAAGGTGGCGTAGTCGAACACCACGAACAGGTCGGCCACCCGCGCGCCGGCGTCGGCCAGCGCGCGGCAGAAGCGCTCCTTGGAGTGGCCCGCGGCCATCAGGTCGTCGACCAGCAGCACGCGGCCGCCGGCCTCCACCACGCCCTCGACCTGGCTTTGCCCCGCCGCGCGCTTGCGCACGTACTGCAGCGGCAGGCCGAGTGCCTCGGCCATCCACGCGGCCAGCGCGATGCCGCTGGCTTCGCCGCCCGCCACGCCGGCCAGGCCCTCGGTGCAGCCGCGCGCGTGCAGCAGCGCGATGCCGCGCGCCACCAGGTCGCGCCGCAGCGCCGGAAACGAGATGAGCCGCCTGCAGTCCATGTAGACCGGGCTGGCCCAGCCCGAGGGCAGGCGGTAGGGCTCGTCGGTGCGCACCGAGACACAGCCGGCGTCGATCAGGCCGGCGGCCACGGCCATGGCGTCGGGGGAGGCGGAGGGAGCGTGAGCGATCCCGGTGGCGTCCGCGCGTGTCATTGAATGCGCTCCAGCAGCTTGCGCAGGTGCTGCGCGCCGGTGCGGCCCTTGTAGGCGCTCTTCCAGAGCCGCTCGATCATGTCCTCGTGCATGCGCACCGCCTCGGGCGAGGCCGTGACGGTGGCGATGCCGTTGCGCACGTTGGGCAACTCGCCGAGCCGGAACGGGCTGACCGCCAGCACCGCGTGCCTGGCGCTGGTGAACAGCTGGAAGGTGGAGGCCGGCATGGCGTCGTCGATCAGGCCGATCTGCACGTGGTACGGCTCGCTTTCCATCAGCTCGGCGATGCGGGTCACTTCGCGGCGCGCGGCCAGCACGCGCTCGGCACGCACCTTGGCCGGCAGGTCGACGCGCCCGACCAGGCCGGTGTGCACGAAGCGCTCGAGCTCGCGCAGGCCGATCAGGCTCACGATCTGCGGCTTGCGCTTCTCGAAAAAGGCCTTGCGCTCGGCCATGATCTCCAGCATCTTGTCGATGTCCGACACCTTGGGGCCCTTGCCGGGGGAACGCGGCGAGGCTTCCAGCAGCATCTCGCGCAAGTGCGGCAGGTAGTCGTCGGAGGTCAGCAGCAGCGAAATGGGCTCGAAGTGCGCCAGGATGCGGTCGGCGCCTTCCTCGAGCTGGCGCATGCGCTCGAACAGGCCGAGCGCGGTGGCGTAGTACTCCACCTCCACGCCCAGCAGCGAGGCGAGCGAGGTGTCCAGCAGGGCGGCCAGCCGCTCCAGCGTCTCGATCTTGACGATCTCGCCTTTCTCCATGCGGTAGACCACGGCGCGCGAAATGCCGAGCTGCTCGGCCACGTCCTCCGCCAGCAGCGACGCCCCGACGCGGTAGGCCCGCAGGCGGTCGCCGAGCGCCGCGTAGTCGATCGAGGACTTGAATGCGGGTGAAGGTGCTGCTGCCATCTCTTTTTCCTGCTCGGGGATCGAAAAAGTCACTATAGGGACTCCAGCTCGTGGGGTTGCTGCGGCAGCGACCACGCCAGCGTGCCGCCGCCCAGGAAGGGATGCAGGGCCGTGCCATCGGGCAGCGCGATGTCGTCGGGCACCTGCACCGGCTGCCGGCGCAGCGTGAGCGTGCCTTCGTTGAGCGGCAGGCCGTAGAAGCGCGCGCCGTTCTCGCTGGCGAAGGCCTCGAAGCGGGCGAGGGCGCCTTCCTCCTCGAACACCTGGAGGTAGGCCTGCAGCGCGGTCGGCGCATTGAAGATGCCGGCGCAGCCGCAGGCGGCTTCCTTCAGCGTGCGCAGGTGCGGCGCGGAATCGGTGCCCAGGAAGAAGCGCGCATCGCCCGAGGTGGCGGCACGGCGCAGCGCCAGCCGATGGCGCTCGCGCTTGAGCACCGGCAGGCAGTAGTGGTGCGGCCGGATGCCGCCGGTGAAGAGCGCGTTGCGGTTGAACATGAGGTGCTGCGGCGTGAGCGTGGCGCCCAGGCGCTGGCTGCGGTCGGCCTGCACGAAGTCGACCGCGTGCTCGGTGGTGATGTGCTCCATCACCACCTTCAGTGCCGGGAAGTCCGCGAGCAGCGGGCGCAGCGTGGCGTCGATGAACACGGCCTCGCGGTCGAAGATGTCGACGCCCGGGTCGGTGCTTTCGCCGTGCACCAGCAGCGGCATGCCCAGGGCCTGCATGGTTTCCAGCGCCCGTGCGATCTTGGCGATGGACGTCACGCCGAACTCCGAATGCGTGGTCGCGCCCGCCGGGTACAGCTTGGCGGCGGTGAACACGCCTTCTTCGAAGCCTTGCCTCAATTCGGCGGGCGGCGTGCTGTCGCAGAGGTAGGCCGTCATGAGCGGCGTGAAACGCGCACCGCCCGGCAGGGCCGCGAGGATGCGCCCGCGGTAGGCGCGCGCCTGCGCGGTGGTCGTCACCGGGGGCCTGAGGTTCGGCATGACGATGGCGCGCGCGAACGAGGCGGTGGTGTGGCCGAGCACGGCGCGCAGCATGTCGCCGTCGCGCAGGTGCAGGTGCCAGTCGTCCGGGCGCCGGATCGTGAGGGTCTGCGCGGTGCGCTGGCTCATGGCGGTCCGGGTCATTCCAGTTGCTCGAAGGCGTCGCTCAGGGCTTGCGCGCCGAGCATGAAGTCGGCCATGTCCATCGCCTCGCGCGGGTTGTGCGAGCCGTTCTGGTTGCGCACGAACAGCATGCCGCTCGGAATGCCGGCGTTGGCGAACAGCGAGGCGTCGTGGCCCGCGCCGCTGGGAATGACATCGAACGGCACGTCGAGCTTGCCGCAGGCGGTGGCGAGCACGCCGCACAGGCGCGCGTCCATGGTGGCCGGCTCGCTCAGCAGCCGCCGGTCGAACTCGAAGCCCACGCCCCGCTCGCGGCCGATGGCCGCGCATTCGGCGCGCACCAGCTGGTAGAAGGCCTCCAGCGTGTCGGTGCTCTTGCTGCGCGCCTCGAGGCTGAAGCTCACGCGGCCCGGAATGCGCGAGATCGAATGCTCGGCGGCGTCGGTCTGCACGATGCCGGTGGTCACGACCAGGTCGGTGCCGCGCTCCAGCAGCACGCGCCAGTGCTCGTCGATGCGCATCACCAGGTCGGCCACCGCGAACATCGCGTCGTGGCGCAGCCAGCGCGGCACCACGCCCGAGTGCTGGGCGTCGCCGGTGCACACGATGCGGTTGTGCCGCACGTTGCCGCGGATGCCCGAGACCACGGCCAGCGGCAGCTCGCGCGCGACCATCACCGGGCCTTGCTCGATGTGCAGCTCGATGTAGGCCTTGACGCGCGACGCGTCGAAAAGCGGTTGCTGCGCGCGGATGGCCTCGACGTCGGCGCCGGCCTTGCGCATGCACTCGGCCATGGTCTCGCCCGTCGTGCGCTGGCGCAGCGCCAGGTCGGCCTCGCCGATCTTGCCGAAGAGCGCGCCCGAGCCCATGTAGGCCTTGCCGAACCAGGCGCTTTCCTCGCCGCGGAAGGCGAGAACTTCGAGCGGCAGGCCCGTGGCGCGGCCCTCGCGCTGGCGCGCCACCAGGCACAGCAGCCCCGCCACCACGCCGGCCAGCCCGTCGAAGTTGCCGCCCTGCGGCACCGAGTCGATGTGCGAGCCGGTCCAGGCCACGGGCGCGTCAGGCGCACGGGGCAGATCGTCCTGCAGCCTGAACACGAGGTTGGCCGCCCTGTCGGGCGCGGCCTCCAGGCCCTCGGCGCGCGCGAAGTCGCGCAGGTACTCGGCCGTGGCCGACTCGCCCCGGCCGTAGCTTTCGCGGGTGACGCCCACGCCGTCGAACGACAGGGCGCGCACGTCCTCGAACAGCTTCTCGGCCAGCGGGCGCAGTGCCATCAGGTCCATGGCCGCGTCCTCAGCCCGACTGCTGCGCGAAGCGCAGCCAGCGGTCGGACAACTGCCGGTCGAGCCTGACCTGTCCGGTGAGGTCGCGCACATGCGCCACCCCGGTCTCGCGGCAGTGCGCGTCCAGCCCGTCGATGATCTTCTGCATCACGCCCGGGTCGAGGAACGACGCGGTGCCGACCTGCACGGCGCTGGCGCCCGCCAGCATGAACTCGGCCGCGTCCTCGGCGCTGGCGATGCCGCCGCAGCCGATGATGGGAATGCGCACGCTGCGGTAGCACTGGTGCACCATGCGCAGCGCGATCGGCTTGATGGCCGGGCCCGACAGGCCGCCCATCACGTTGCCCAGGCTGGGCTTGCGGGTGCGCACGTCGATCGACATGCCCAGCACGGTGTTGCCCATGACCAGCGCGTCGGCGCCGGCTTCCTCGGCGGCCTTGGCCACCGCGGCGATGTGCGAGGCATTGGGCGTGAGCTTGGCCCAGAACGGATGGCGGGTCTTGCGGCGAATGGCGCTCACCACCTTGTAGGTGGTCTCGGGCGTCATCGAGAAGGCCATGCCGTCGGCCTCCAGGTTCGGGCAGGAGATGTTGGCCTCGATGGCGGCCACCTCGGGCAGCGACATCGCGGCCACGGCGTCGGCGAATTCGTCGACGGTGTCGGCCGAGATCGAGACGATCACCGGCGTGCCGTGGCGCGTGTAGGCGGGCAGCACCTCGCGCCGGTAGTGGTCCAGGCCCTTGCTGGGAATGCCGATGGAATTCAGCATGCCGCCGTGGGCCTCGCTCACGCGCGGCGTGGGGTTGCCGGCGCGGCAGGCGGGCGACACGCTCTTGATGACCAGCGCGCCCAGGCGGCCCAGGTCGAGCGCCTCGCTGTACTCGATGGCGAAGCAGCCCGAGGCGGGCATCACCGGGTTGCGCAGCTCGAGCTCGCCGATGCGCACAGTGAGATCAGCCAAACTCCACCTCCCCGACGACGTCGCGAATGGGAAACACGGGGCCTTCGCGGCACACGCGAAGGAATTGCTTGTCGCCGTCACGGTCGAACAGGCGCACGCACGACAGGCACACGCCCATGCCGCAGGCCATGCGCTGTTCCATGGCGACCTCGCCGCGGGTGAGCGGATGGTCTTGGAGCACGCGCTGCAGCAGCATCAGGATGCGGTGCGAGCCGCAGGTGTAGACCACGTCGTGGTGCGCCTCGCCGAGCAGGCGGCGCACGAGCGTCTCCATGGCCTCGACCGACGAGGAGCCGTCGCTGTCGTACACGCAGTGCACGTCGGCGTCCGCGCCGCGCAGGAACTCGTCGCGCATCAGGTCCTTGGGCGCGCGCGCCGACATCACGGCACCGACCTTCACGCCCGCGCGTGCGGCTTGCTGCACCAGCGGCGCCATGGTGGCCAGGCCCACGCCGCGCGCCACCACCAGGATGCGCCGGGCGTCGGGTGCGAGCCCGAAGGTGTTGCCCAGCGGACCGACGATGTCCATGTGGCCGCCGGCTTCCAGGCTCGCGAGCGCGCGGGTGCCCGTGCCGGTGACGTTGTAGAGAAACTCGATGGTGCCGGCCTCGGGGCCCACGCCGTACACACTCATGGGGCGCAGCAGGAAGGGCTGCAGCCCGGCGGCCGGCGGGCACTTGAGCTGGTAGAACTGGCCGGGCCGGGTGCTGCCGGCCAGGTCGGCATCGGCCCAGAGGCGCAGGTAGCGGTAGCGGTCGTTCACCCAGCGGTGCTCGACCACCTCGCAGCGGTGCGAGGCCACGGCCTGCGCGTTGCGCTGGAAGCAGGCGGTGCGGTCCATGGGAGGGGCAACGGCCGGGGTTGCGGTCGCATTCGCAGTTGCGGCGTCGGTCATTCGAGCTCCTTGCCCTTGAGCTCTGGAATCAGGAACAGCGTGGCGAGCATGTCGAGCAGGTAGATGGCCGCCAGCAGGGCGATCGCCACCTGGAACGAGTACGCCGTGGCCAACGCGCCGACCACCACCGGGCCGAAGCCGCCCACGCCGCGGCCGATGTTGAACAGCACGTTCTGCGCGGTGGCGCGCGCCTCGGTCGGGTAGGCCTCGGACATCAGCGCGCCGTAGCCGCCGAGCATGCCGTTCACGAACATGCCCATGAGCGCGCCGGCCCACAGCATCGACACCGGGTCGGACAGCTGCGAGTAGGTGAGCACCATGGCCACGGCGCCGGTCTGGAACAGCAGGAAGCTGGGCTTGCGGCCGATGCGGTCCGCGAGCTGGCCGAAGACGAAGATGCCGGCCATCATTCCGAGGATGGTCACCGAGGTCCACAGCGCGGACTTGGTGAGGTTGAAGCCCAGCTTGTTCGCCAGGAAGCTGGGCATCCAGATCATGATGCCGTAGTAGCCGAAGTTCTGGACCGCGCACAGCGTGACAATGCCCAGGCTGGTGCGCGCCGTGCGGCCGTCTTTCACGAGCAGGCGGAACGCCTTGGTCTTCGAGCCTTTTTGCGCCGGGCGGCGCACGAACACCTCGGGCTCGTGCAGCTTGTTGCGGATGACCCAGGCCACCACGGCCGGGATCACGCCGATGAGGAACATGCCGCGCCAGCCGATGTGCGGCAGCAGCAGCGGCGTGAGCAGCGCGGCGCCGAGCACGCCTGTCTGCCAGCCCAGCGCCACGTACGACGACACGCGCGCCCGGTGCTTCGCGGGCCAGGCCTCGGCGGCCAGCGCCATGCCGATGCCGAACTCGCCGCCCAGGCCGATGCCCGCGAGCGTGCGGTAGGCCAGCAGGTCCCAGTAGCCCTGGGCGAAGGCGCACAGGCCGGTGAACAGCGCGAACATCACGATGGTCCAGGTCAACACGCGGATGCGGCCGTAGTGATCGGACAGCGAGCCGAACACGATGCCGCCGGCCACGGCGCCCACCAGCGTCCAGGTGACGAGCGAGCCGGCCTGGCCCGGCGTGAGGTGCAGGTCGGCCGAGATGGCCGTGAGCATGAAGCCCAGGATCAGCAGGTCGAAGCCGTCCATGGCGTAACCGATGGCCGAGCCCGCGAGGGCTTTCCAGCCGTAGCCGCTCACCTTGTCGTGACCGGCCGCCGGGGCGCCGGCCCCGGGTGCGGCGGATGAATTGACTCTTGCTTCCACGTCGTCGACTCCTGGCTTTGCGCGGCCTGCCGCGCGGGATCTCTGGCTGGGAAGGTGCGCAAAAACGAAGAGGCCGCGCAACCTTGGGATCTGTTCAAGTTTCGATATTAGTATCTTTTTTAATACTGGTAAAGTTTTTGAGACTGGGACAAACCCGGGTCGACGCACGGCCCGCGGGCACCCCCGGCGCTGTCGCAAAATCACGCCCGGAAACGCATCAATTGCCGCTACCCACGCAACAGCGTTCAGCGAACTCCCCGACACCGACCGCATGCTCCAACTCGATCCTCCGACACTGCTGCTCGCCAACCTGCTGGTCGGCCTGACCCTCGTGCTGGTCGTCATGAGCACCCGCGTGGGCCTGGGCAGCGGGGCGCGCGGCATGCGCTCATGGCTGGCGGGCGACGTGGTGCTGCTGACGGGGCAGGCGGTGATCGCGATCGACGCGGTCGACTTCGGCCGGCTGCTGGCCATTCCGCCGCTCACGCTGTCGAGCGGGCTGGTCACGGCGGGCATCGCGCTGCACCTGGTGGGCATCCACCGGCACGTGCGGCCCGCGGGCTCCGCGCTCAGGCGCGTGCTGCCTTACGCCATCGCCTTCGGGCTGGGCCTGTTCGTCGCGGTCGGCAGCCTGCTGACGGCCGAGCCGGCGTACCGGGTCATGCTGCTGCACGTGGTGCTGGTCGCGATGCTGGTGGTGACGATCGCGCGCGAGCTGGTCCCGGTGCGCCGCTTCTTCGGCGTGCGCATCCTCATGGCGGCGATGGGCTTCGCGGTGGTTGCCAATGTGCTGCTGCTGATCGGCGCGGCGGTGCGGCCCGGGGAGGTGCTCAAGGGCGCCATGCCGGGTCTGCTGATCAACATGGTGATGACCATGCTGACCACCTCGGCCTTCGTGCTGTGGCTGCAGGAAGAGCTGCGCGAAACCCTGCGCCGCGCCGCGCACACCGACCTGCTGACCGGCGTGCTCAACCGCTACGGCGTGCTGCCGCAGCTGCGCCGCGAGCTGGCGCGCACGGCGCGGCAGGGCACGCCGCTGTCGGTGGCGCTGTGCGACATCGACCACTTCAAGAACATCAACGACACGCAGGGCCACGCGGCCGGCGACAGCGCGCTGCAGGCGTTCTCCAGCGCGCTGCTGCGCCACGTGCGCGCGAGCGACCTGGTGGCGCGCTGGGGCGGCGAGGAGTTCCTGCTGGTGCTGCCCGACACGGACGCCGCGCACGCGAAGGCGGCGCTCGAGCGCATGCAGGTGCGCATGGCGGTGGAAGCGCAAGCCTCGGGCGGCGTGACCTTCAGCGTCGGCATTGCCAGCACGACCGACGGTGCGGCCACCGACATCGATGCGCTGCTGGCGCGCGCCGACCGCCGGCTCTACGCCGCCAAGGCGACGCGCAATACGGTGGTTGCGGACTGAGCCTGCAGCCCTCAGCGCATCAGCGCATCAGCGCTTCGCCGGCGCGGCCGCCGGTGCCCCCAGCTGCTCCTTGAGGATGCGCCGGATCTCCAGGATGGCCAGCGGGTTCTCCTGCACGCTGTGCGCCGACGGAATCACCAGCTCCGACACCGCGCCGTCCAGGTGCGCGCTGGCATAGGGCACGATGCCGTCGCTCGACAGCGCCTGCGCCACGCCCGGCGTGTCGTTGCCGATGATCGAGTGAAAGCGCACGCGCGGGTTCATCGGCAGGCCGGAAGACAGCCGCACGAAGGGGTCGCGGTCGCTCAGGTTGTCGATGCTGTTGGGAATGCGGAAGGCGCCCAGGTCCTGCTTGCCCGGTGCAACGCGAATGAGCTCGCGTGAAATGTCGTTCAGCTGCCCCAGCATGGTCACCGGCAGCGTGATCAGGTTGGCCACCCAGCGCGAGACGCGGTTGTTGGCGAACGAGGTACCGCGGTGCGGCGAGGCGATGAAGATGGCGTCGCTCACCTGCGGCAGCGGCTCGAAGCGCAGGTACGGCGACAGCTGCGCCTCCACGCGCTGCTGCTGCGCGCCCTGCATCGGGTAGCTGTCCAGCAAGGCTTCCCAGAGCTTGTCTTCCGACGACGACACCATGAGCCGCGCGAGCACACCGCCCATGCTGTGGCCGATCAGCGTGATGTTGTTCGAGGCCGTGGCCTTGCCCGTGGGATCGAAGTGCGCCAGCGTCTGGCCGAGCGCCTGGCGAATGGCCTGGTTGTTCAGCGGCAGCGGCGCGTTGGTCGGGTAGTAGACCTGCCAGATCTGGTAGCGGCGGCGCAGCGTCTCGTCGCCCAGCACTTCGTTGGCCACGTTGATCCACGCCTCGGGGCTGCTGGCCAGGCCGTGCAGCATGACGATGGTGCGGCGGTCGGGGTCGTAGGGCTGCATCAGGTAGATGCGTGGCTGCGTGAGGCCGTCGGGGCTGCCGAACAGGCTGCGCAGCGCCTGCAGCGCGAAGTCGGAACGCGCGAGCCACAGGCCGTAGCCGGAGGTGAAGTTGGCGGCCAGCGGCACCTCCTGCCCGGCCAGTTGCACGGTGGCGGTGCGGTACGGATCGTAGGCGGCGATGCGCAGCGACCGGGTCTTCAGGATCTCGTCGAGCGTCTGGCCGTCGAACAGCAGCAGCGCGGTGATGGCGGGGAACGGCGTCTCGCGGTACGCCAGCGTGGGCTCTTGCGACGCGTCGTAGGCACGCCTGCTCGCCGAGGCCACCAGCTCGGCGCCGAAGCCGTCGCGCCGGTAGGTGTTGCGCAGGCCCGAGAAGGTGAGCGAGGCGGCGGGAATCAGCTCGTCGGGCAGCGCCGCGTTGGCGGGCAGGCGCAGGGCCGTCACGTCGGAGCCGATGTGCCAGTCGCCAATCTGCGGGACTTGCGGAACCTGCGGCGCTGGCGCTGCCTGCGACTCCTGCGGCTGCGCCCGGTCGGCCGCGCCCGCGCTCTGGTAGGTGCGGTACAGCCCGGTGAGCGCCTGCTGCACGGCGTAGTTGTAGTAGTCGCGCACCTGCGTCTGCCGGTCTTCGAAGGCGCGGTCGCGCGGCTTGCGGGCCGTGAAGAACAGGTAGGCGTAGGCATGGCGCGCGGTTTCGAGCCAGGCGTCGATGGCGGTGGCGGCCGATGCGGGCTCGGCGGCGCTGCCGCCCTTGTCTGCGGCGAGCGCCACTTGCAGCCAGACCTCCGACAGCGCCGACAGGCGCTGCTCGTCGCTCAGGCCCGGCGAGTCGGCCAGCGCATTGCGGCAGGCCGGGCCGTTCTTGCGGCACAGGTCGGCGTCGGAGCCGATCACGCGCAGCACCTCCTGCGCGGAGGTGCTGAGCTTGCCGGTGGTGAGCACGTCGCCGCGGCGCTGCGCGAGGTAGTCGGCCGGCGAGATGGAGCCGACCTTCACGCCGGCGCAGCCCGAGAGCAGCAGGGCGGCACACAGCAGTGCTGGAATTGAGGCGAGGCGCGCGCGCATCACGGCGTCGCCTTCGCGCCCACAATGCCCACAACGCCGGGCATGCCCTGGCGGATCGCCTGCGAGAAGTCGGCGCCCGGCGTCCTGTCGGTCGCAATGGCCCGGTCGGTGATGCGGCCGGCCGCGCGCAGCGCCTCCATGCTGTAGCCCGGCACGAGCCCGCCCACGTCGAAGAGGTAATCGGGCAGGTAGCCCGAGGCCAGCAGCCGGTAGTCCATCGGCAGGCCCGGCACGATGCGCTTGGCCAGGGCGTACACGATGGTGGTGCAGTTGGCGGTCAGCGTGTTGTAGAAGCTGGCCTCGCGCACCAGCGAGTCGCCTTCACCCAGGTAGGCGAGGAACAGCGAGCGCATCTCGGCCTGCGGCAGCTGCACGCGGTACAGGTAGACGTCTTCGCCGCGCACGTTGGTGCGCACGCGAACGATGTCGTGCTCGTCGGCCGCAATGAGGCTGGTCTCGAACTGCTTGAAGAAGCCGCCGACGGACGAGAAGCTCTCGCCGCGCTCCTTGCGGATCTCGATCGAGAAGGTCAGGAAGCGGCCGTCGTCGAAGCCGAAGGACACCAGCGTGTGCGCGATGGCGGGGCCGGTCCAGTACGACAGCGCCACGTCCACCGTGCGCAGGCGGTCGAGGTCATAGCGCCGGGTTTCCCAGCGCGGGGTGTAGTCGGTGTCGCTGCGCCAGTCGAAGTTGCGCACGTTGTCCATGGTGACCACGCTGCCCTCGACGCGCGACCTGACCTGCCGGGCCACGTCGTCGGCCCACACGCGGTCCTGTGCCGGAAGAATGGTGCCCCACCAGCCCAGCAGCAGCGCGAAGCCGGCCGCGTAGGAGAGCAGGGCGCGCCCCGCCCGGCCGCGCCACAGCAACACGAGGGCCGCCAGACCGAAGCCGGCCCACAGCACGCCGGCGCCGATCTTCACCGCGGCGGGGCCGGGCAGCTGGTACCAGAGCGCCAGGCAGGCCCACAGCGAGGTCAGCAGCACGGCGAGCGACAGCAGGAAGCGGCCGAGGTGACGCAGGAGCGTTCGGATCATGGGAAAAAGAAACTGGAAGCTGGAACCCGCCGAGCTTACGACGGGTGCCTCTTTCAACTGAAGCTGCCGCAGCTAAAGCATGTAGGTCACGAGCTTGAAGTCGTGGTCCTCGGGGAACGACTTCACCGAGAACCCGAGCCGGCGCACCAGCTTCAGCATGTCGGGGTTGTTGGCCAACACCAGCCCGTCCATCTCGGCCAGGCCCTTGTCGCGCGCCACGTCGATGATGCTTTCCATCAGCCGCGAGCCGATGCCCTTGCCGCTGAACTCGTCGGCCACCACCAGCGAGAACTCGCAGCTGGTCTGGTCGGGGTTGGTGATGTAGCGCGACACGCCCACGATGCGCTCGCTCTCCAGGATGGTGCCGTCGGGCGACACGCTGCGCTCCAGCATCACGGCCACCAGCGCCATCTCGCGGTCGTAGTCGATCAGCGTGAAGCGCGACAGCATCGACGGCGGCAGCTCGTGGAAGCGCGAGACGAAGCGAAACCACCGGCTCTCGGGCGACAGCCCCTGCACCAGCGCCTGCAGCATCTGCGCGTCGTTCGGATGCACCGGCCGCACGATGTACGTGCCGCCACCGGTGCCCGGCAAAGGCCACTCGCGCCGGTAGCGCGCGGGGTACGGCATGATGGCCAGGTGCGAATAGCCGTTGCCCGCGTGGCCCGAGCTGCCGGCGGCGCCCTGCGAGCTGCTCTCCACCACGATGCGCGCATCGACCGAGATCGCACCCGACTCGTCCACGATGATGGGGTTGATGTCCATCTCGCGCAGTTCGGGCAGCTCGCACACCATTTCCGACACGCGCAGCAGCACGTCTTCCAGCGCCTCCATGTCCACCGCGTTGGCGCCGCGCCATTCGCCCAGCGTCTCGGCCACGCGCGAGCGCTCGATGAGCCGGCGCGCCAGGAACTGGTTGAGCGGCGGCAGCTCCATGGCGCGGTCGTTCAGCAGCTCGATCATGGTGCCGCCCGCGCCGAACACGATGACCGGGCCGAAGGGCTCGTCGGTCACCATGCCCACGTAGATCTCGCGCCCGCGCCGCGCGCGCACCATCTTCTGCACCGTGATGCCGTTGATGCGCGCCTCGGGCGCCAGCCGCGCCACGCGTTCCATCATCTCGACGTAGGTGTCGCGCGCGCCGGTGCCGTTCAACACGTTGAGCGCCACGCCTTCCACGTCGGACTTGTGCGGGATGTCGGGCGAATCGATCTTCAGCGCCACCGGAAAACCCAGCTGCGTGGCGATCATCATGGCCTCGTTGGCGCTGCGCGCCAGCAGCGTGCGCGTGATGGGAATGTGGAACGACGACAGCAGCGTCTTCGACTCCATTTCCGTCAGCACCTTGCGCCGCTCGGCCAGCACGCTTTCGATCAGCAGGCGCGCGCCCTCGATGTCGGGCTTGGCCAATGCCGAGAGCGGCGGCGGCGTCTGCTGCAGCAGCTGCTGGTTCTGGTAGAAGGCCGCGATGTTGCCGAAGGCGCCCACGGCCGCCTCGGGCGTGCGAAAGCTCGGGATGGTGGCGTCGGCCAGCACGGCGCGCGCCTTGCCTACCGACGAATCGCCCATCCAGCAGGCCAGCAGCGGCTTGTTCATGGGGCGCGGAATGTCGGCCAGTGCTTTGGCGGTGGCCGCCGCGTCGGCGCCGGGCTTGGGCGAGAAGATGGCCAGCACGCCGTCGACCTGGCTGTCGGCCGAGGCGGCATCGATGGCCGCGCGGTAGTGCGCGGGCAAGGCCTCTTCCGACAGGTCGATCAGGTCGGTGAGCGAGGCCAGTGGCGGCAGCGTGGGCAGCAGCAGCTTCTGCGAAGGCGAGGAGAGCTTGCCCAGGTCGAGCCCGATCTCGTTGATCCAGTCGGCCGCCAGCACGCCGGGCCCGCCGCCGTTGGTGACCACGGCCAGCCGCTTGCCCACCGGCCGGTAGCGCGAGGCCAGGCACTTGGCGGCCGAGAACAGCTCGACGAAGGAGCGCACGCGCACCGCGCCCGCGCGGCGCAGGGCCGAGTCGAACACGTCGTCGCTGCCCACGATGGCGGCGCTGTGCGTCTGCGCGGCCTCGTTGCCCGCCGGCTTGCGCCCGGCCTTGAGCACCACCACCGGCTTGGCGTGCGAGGCCGAACGCAGCGCGCTCATGAAGCGGCGCGCGTCGTCGATGCCTTCGAGGTACACGATGATGCTGTGCGTGGCCTGGTCGTTGGCCAGGAAGTCGAGCACCTGCGGAATGTCGACCGAGGTGTGCGGGCCGAGCGACACCACGCTCGAAAAGCCCACGCCGTTCTGGCGCGCCCAGTCGAGCATCGAGGCCGTGAGCGCACCCGACTGCGACACCAGCGCCAGCGGCCCGGCCTTGGCCAGCGGGCCGGCCACGCTGGCATTCAGGTGCAGCAGCGGACGCTGGAAGCCCAGTGAATTCGGCCCGAGCAGGTGCACGCCTTCGCGCCTGGCGATCTTGCGCCACTGCGCGGCCTGGTCGGCACCGATGCCGCTGGAGATGACCACCGCCGCCGTGCAGCCGATGCGCCCCGCAATCTCCAGCGCCGCGGCCACGTCGCGCGGCGCCAGGGCAATCAGCGCGAGGTCGGCATGGGTCTGCGAAAGTTCTTCGAGCGTGCCCTTGGTGCGAACGTCCAGAAAGCGCAGCGTGCCGTCGAAGCGGTCGGCGCGAAAGGCCTCGCGCAGCGTGCGGCCTGCCGGCGGCTGGCCGCCCGGGTCGTCCGCGTGGCCGACGAAGGCCACCACGGAAGAGGGCGCGAAGAGCGGATTGAGGAAGTGCTTGTCCATCATCCCCCAAGTCTGCCCTGATCGCGGGCCGCTGTGCAGGGTGGCGCGAATCTTGTGGGGTCGGGTGCTGTCGCGTGTGTCATGACGGATTCAGCGCGCATGGCTATAGTGCAAGCTTCATGCAAAAACGTATCGGCGTGATCTTCGTCTCCCGGCGAAATTCATTGCGCAGCATCCTTGCCGAAGCGTGCCTCGCGCACCTGGACCCCAAGCGGTTCGCGGCCTCTTCCTGCGGTCAACCTGGACAGGTCGACCGCGAATTCCATCCCGCCGCCATCGGCGCCCTGATGAGCGCGAGCATTCCCGTGCCGACCCACGCGCCCCGCAGCTGGGACGACGTGGCGCGCTCGCCCGGCACGCCGGCCGAGTTCGTCATCACGCTCGACGCGGCCACCGAATCGCGCCAGCCGTCATGGCCCGGGCAGCCCGATGCGGCGCTGTGGGCCTACCCCGACGTGGCCGGCGGCGACGATGCCGAAAAGGTCGCGCACGACGCCATCCAGCTGCTGTTCTCGCTGCGGCGCCGGCTGGAACTGCTGGTGAGCCTGCCGCTGCAGGGCGTGGACCGCGCCGCGGTGCGCTCCGACGTGCGGGACCTCGGGTACCTGCGTTAGCCCGGATTCAGCAGGTTCAGCGGGCCGGCAGCGGCGCGTGCAGCCAGGCCTTTTCGGCCTCGCCCACGGGCAGCGTCAGGGCACGTTCAGGCACTTCCCACACGATGGTGCGCGGCGGGTTCTTCGCGAACGAATCACCCGCGAAATAGCTGCGCGCGGCGCCCCAGAAGTCGCCGCCGTCCAGCGCGAAATCGGCCACCCGTGCGCTGCTCGCCAGTTGCAGGAAGGGCTGGAAATTACTGCGCCGCGAAAACGAGGTGCCGAGCAGCGCGGTCGAAGGCAGGGCCGTGTTGCCGAACAGGTCGGTGCTCTCGCTGCGTGTTTCGACCACCGATTGCGTGTCGGTGTCGGGCGCGGGCTTGAGCGACGGTGGCAGGCCGTCGATGCCGGCCAGGCGCACCAGGTCGCCCCAGGCCACATGGTCCTTGCGCGAGACGACGACCGAAGGCACCGGCTCGCCGTCGACCGCATGCATGTCTTTGAGGCGGCGGGCAACGGCCTGCGCGGCGAGCCAGCTGCCGTGCTCGCTCCAGTGGGTGTCGGTGCGAAGGAAAGGCGAGGGCGCGGGTGAGGGTGAGGGTGAGGGTGAGGCCCCGGCCAGCACCGGCGCCAGGTCGAGCACGGAAACGCCGGCCGCTTCGAGCCTCGCGGCCCAGTCGCGCGCCCGCGGTTCGAGCGCCGGCGGGCGTTGCAGGTGGCCGAGGTGCGCGCTTTCGATGCGGCTCTTGTCCGGCACGACGACCACGAGCAGCGCGATGCGCCTTGCCGCGAGCCCGTGCGCGATCTGTTCGACCGCCGCGGCGCGTGCCGCCGCATGCGCGTTGCGCTCCGCAGGCACGCGAAGCTCTTCGTCGAGAAAGAGCCAGTTGCCGTCGCCGCGTTTCACCTCCGGCCCCAGGTCGCGCAGCGCCAGCCAGTTGGCCTCGCGCTGCCAGCGTGCCAGGGCCTCGGTGACCGGCGTGGTGACAAGCGATTTCGTCAACTCGCGCCGTGCTTGCGCGTCGTGCAGCAGCGAGGCGTCCGCACGGTGCAGCACTTCGCCCATGTTCGCGAACGTCGCGACGAAGGCGCTGCCGATGGCGGCCAGCAACACCGCCGTGGTGACCCAGCGCAGGCGTGCTCGAAGGCGGCGGGTGGCGCGCGGCATCGTCAGAACTGGAAGTAGAGGAACGGCACCGTGCCGCGGCTCGCCACCAGCGCCATTGCCAGCACGAAGCCCGCAATGGGCAGCAGGCTGGCCGCCAGGGCGAATGCGGCACCGGCATGCCGCCGGCGGGCCACCACGGCCGGCGCGATCACCCAGGCAATGCCCAGCGCATACGCCAGCAGCACCGGCACGCGAAGCATGTTCGACAGCGCCGCGCCCAGGCCCAGCCCTTGAAGGCCGAACTGCCCGCCCAGCATGCGGCCCGCCGTCGCGAGGTCGGGCGAGCGGAACAGCGTCCAGCCGAGCATCACGAACAGCAGCGTGGCGGCGTGGGCGACCGGCGAAGGCAGCGAAGGCAAATAAGGGCCGCGCTGGCGCCACAGGTGCACCACGCTCAGCGCCGCGCCGTGCGCCAGCCCCCAGTACAGGAAGTTCCAGCTGTCCGCGCCGTGCCAGAGCCCGCCGATGCCCATGGTCAGCATCAGGTTCGTCACCGTGCGGCCGTTGCCTTGCCGGCTGCCGCCCAGCGGCACATAGAGGTAGTCACGCAGCCACGACGACAGCGAGATGTGCCAGCGCCGCCAGAACTCCGCCACGTTGCGCGCCAGGTAGGGCGCATTGAAGTTCTCGGGAAAGCGAAAGCCCAGCATCGCGCCGATGCCGATCGCCATCGCGCTGTAGCCCGCGAAGTCGAAGAACAGCTGCAGCGTGTAGGCCAGGCAACCGAGCCATGCGTCGATGAAGCTCGGCTCGGCCGAGGCAAACACCTGGTCGACCACCGGCGCGAGCGTGTCGGCCACCAGCACCTTCATGGCCATGCCGATCATGAAGCGCCGCGCGCCCCGCGCAAAGCCCGACCACCGCATCGACCGGTGCGCCAGGCGCTGGCGGATCCAGTCGTAGCGAATGATCGGCCCCGCCACCAGGTGGCCGAACATCGCGAGGTAGGTCGCGAAGTCGATCGGGCGGCGCTCCGCCGGAAACCGGCCGCGGTAGATGTCGACGAAATACGAGATCGCCTGCAGCACCGTGAACGACAGGCCGATGGGCAAGGCGATGCGCTGCCACGCCAGCGGCATCGCGCCCGCATGCACGATGGCCGCGCTGAAGGTCTCGACCACGATGTTGGCGTACTTGAACCACGCGAGCACGCCGAGGTTCAGCGCAATCAGCGCCACCAGCACGGCCTTGCGCCGCTGCTGCGCACGCTCCACCAGCAGCCCGCCGCACCAGGCCAGCGCCGTGAGCGCAATGAACAGCAGCAGGAACAGCGGGCTCCACCAGCCGTAGAACAGCCAGCTCGACAGCAGCAGCAGCGTGTTCTTCGCGCGCGCGGGCGTCAGCGCGTACAGCAGCAGGAACGCCGGCAGAAAGACCGCGAGGAATTCGAGCGAGGCGAAGACCACGGGCTGTCAGCGTGCGACGCGGTCCTGCAGGCCGATGAGCCGGCTGGCGTTCTTGCCGGCGGGCACGAGGAAGACGCTGTAGCGCTGGCCGGCCTGCAGCGAACCGAGGTCCACCGTGGCGTCGACCGGCTGGCCGTTGCACGAGGCCTGCACCACCAGCTTCACCGGGTTGATGGCGCGGCGCGCGCTGGCCGATGCGGCCTGCCTGTCGAAGATGGGCACGTTGGCCGGGCTGGACGCGAGCGACGCGGCGGTGCAGCGAGGGTCGGCGTTGTAGAACGCGAGCGAGGCGCGCACCGGGTCGAAGGTGGCGGGCGCCTCGGTGAAGCTGGTGCCGGCGAGCTTGCCGCTTTCGTCGGTCCACGCCACCGTGGAGGCCGAGCCGCCGGCCTTCACGCGCAGCGAAATCGCCAGCTTCTGGTTGGCGAGCTGCCACTGGCCGGTGACGGGCGTGTCGGAGCGCGCGGCCTGGTAGTCGGTGACCGGTGCGGTGGGCGGCACCGTGAGGCTGGCACTGCCGCCAGCGCTTTGGACGACCAGCGGCTGCGCGCCGGCGTTGACGAAACGCACCAGCGCCAGGTCTTGCGCGGGGCCCGTGTCGTACAGGCGGGGCGCCGCGCCGGTGGAAGAGAAGGGTCCGAGCGCACACAGCGCCGCCAGCAGGGGCAGGCGGTTCGCACAGCTGGCGCGGTTCGCGCGGTTCACGCGGCTCACGCGGTTCATTGGCGTGCGGCGCCGGCCGGGCCGGCCGCGCCCGCGCGGGGCAGGGGCAGCCGCATCACTGCCTTGGCAATGCCGTCGCCCCAGGCGCGGTAGCCGTTCGAGCTGAAATGCTGCCCGTCGATGGTCGGCCACTGGCCGCGCCGGGACATCTCCAGCGAATCTATATAGGTGCAGGGCTCCACGTTGGTGGCCAGGAAGCGGCTCACGAGCTCGACGCGCGCATAGGTCTTGCCGTACTTGCCGCCTTCCTGTCCCCACGCCGGGCCGACCCAGGCGCAGCGCGTGCCGGTCGCCGCAATGGCGCCGGTGAGCGCGCCCACCTGCTGCCACACCCAGTTCATCGGGAAATCGGGCTGCTTGTAGGCGGCCATGGTGTCGCCGAGCACCACCAGCACGAGGTCGGGGCGCTCCGCCTGGATGAGCTGGGCCACGGCCGTGGTCTTGCCGGTGCTGCTCTCCACCGTGGGGCGGGTGCCGACGCGTTCGGCGCCGCCGCAGCTGCCGACCTTCGACACCGTCCAGTCGTACGGCAGCACGCCGCACACGCCGATCGAGTGCACCTGCGCGCCCTGGCGCGTCAGGTCGTCGTGCAACGACGAGATCAGGTAATTGGACTGTGCGAGGTGGCTGTCCCCGATGACGAGGATGGAAAGACCGGCCATGGCCGCTGCGAGTGACACCGATATCCCTTTGGTTTGCGAGGCCGGGGAAATGTACCAGCCTCAGCGCTGCACCGCAGCCACGGCCGTGGCCGCGGCCACAGCCACCACCACCGCATCGATCGCCACGCGCAGCCGCGGCAGCATCACCGGCGCGGTGAGCCACAGCGCATGGATCGGCATGTCCGCGGCGACCCGGCCCGCCAGCAGCACCCGCAGGCGGCCCGCGGCCAGGTCGTCGGCGACCAGCCAGCGCGGCAGCAGCCCGAGCCCGCGGCCCGCGCGCACCGACGCCAGGGCGAGCAGGGTGCTGTCGGTGCCGATGCGCGAAGCCGGCGCCAGGTGCATCACGCGCCCGTCTTCGTCCGTCAATGGCCAGGGCACCGGCTGGCCGCGGTGCGTGGTCGCGATCAGCGCGTGGGCGGCCAGCTCTTGCGGGCCGAGCGGCTCGCCATGCTGCTCGATGTATGCCGGCGCGCCGCACAGCACCACCTCCTGCGTGCCGAGGCGGCGCGCCGTGAGGCCCGACACGTCGGGCAGCTCGCCGATGCGCACCGCCAGGTCGATGCCGCGCGCCAGCAGGTCGACGCGCTCGGTGTCCAGCGAGATGTCGATGCCCAGTGCCGGATGGCTGTCGCACAGCGCGTGCAGCGCCGGTGCGATGACCTCGGTGCCGAACAGCGGCGGCAGGCTCACGCGCAGCGTGCCGCTGGGCGTGGCAGCGGCCTGCGCCAGCGAGGCCTCGACACGGGCGATGTCGCCCATCGCGCGGCGGCAGGCGTCTGCGTAGATGCGGCCTTCGGGCGTGAGCGACAGGCTGCGCGTGGTGCGGTCGAACAGCCGCACCTTCAGCCGCGCCTCGAGCCGCGCCACCGTCTTGGCGATGGCCGAGGCCGACAGCGCCACCGCGCCGGCCGCCTTCGCGAAGCTGCCCGCCTCGCAGACGGCCAGGAAGACGCGGATGGGGCCGTTCGGCTCGAGATGGGACATGCGGGAAAGAGGAGAGGCGGGGAGGCGCGATTGCGGAACCCGGCGCGCGGGTGTCCGGAAATCTTATCGTTTTACCTGTGCGCCACGCGTTCCTAGCATCGAAGCCTTCATCCATAACACACACAGAAGGCACCTCGTGGGCACCACCGTCGGCAACAGAAGCTACGCCATCATCGGCGGCACATCGGGCATGGGATTCGCACTTGCGCAGCAACTGGTCGCGCGCGGCGACCGCGTGCTGCTTGGCGGGCGTTCGCGCGAAAAGGCCGACGCGGCCGTGCAAAAGCTCGGCCCGCTCGCCACGGCGCGCACGGTGGACGCCAGGGAGCGCGCCTCCATCGCCGCGTTCTTCGAGGGTGCCGGCCCGCTCGCCGGTCTCTTCACGCCGGGCTCGGTCAATCACTCGGTGTCGTTCCGCGAAGACACGCAGGCGCAGGCCGAGGCCGTGTTCCAGGCCAAGTTCTGGGGCCAGTACTGGGCGGTGCATGCCGCGTTGCCGCACCTGGCGCCCGATGCGGCGGTGGTGCTGATGTCTGGCGCGGCCTCGGTGCGGCCCATCGGCGCGCCGGCCTATGCGGCCTGCAACGCCGCCGTCGAAGGCCTGGCCCGCGCGCTGGCGCTGGAGCTCGCCCCCATTCGCGTGAACTGCGTGTCGCCCGGCACCATCGACAGCGAGCTGTGGCGCCACAAGCCCGCCGAGGTGTACGACGCGGTGGGCAAGACCTGGGAGAAGCTCACGCTCAACCGCCGCCTGGGCACCGTGCACGAGGCCGCGGGCGCGGCGCTGTTCCTGCTGGACAACGCCAACATGAACGGCTCGACGATCTATGTCGACGGCGGCTACACGCTGCGCTGACACCGGAAGAACGCATCGACGAAAAACGGATAAGAAAACGCGAAATCCGGCGTTCCGCGCGCGCGGTGTTGCGGGCCCAATCACGGGTTCCCTTGCTTCCCGCGCCGCACCTTGTCCGCCCCTATCTCCCCCAAGCGCCTCGGCTTCTTCAGCCGCCTGCTCGACGACGCCACCGCCAGCGAACGCTACCGCCTCGTGGCCGAGCAGATCGCCCATGCCGAAGCACACGGCTTCGATTCCGCGTGGGTCGCGCAGCATCATTTCCATGAACACGAGGGCGGCCTGCCGTCGCCCTTCGTCTTCCTGGCCTACGTGGCCTCGCGCACGCGGCGCATCCGCCTGGGCACGGGCATCGTCACCTTGCCGCTGGAGAACGCGGTGCGCGCGGCCGAAGACGCCGCCGTGCTCGACCTGCTCTCGGGCGGCCGGCTCGAGGTGGGCGTGGGCACGGGCGGCACGCCCGAATCGTTCGCGGCCTTCAGGCTCGACGGCAACGACCGCTCGGCACTGTTCGCGCGGCAGCTCGACGCGGTGCGCGCCGCATGGGCGGGCCAGCCGCTGGCCGGCGGCGACACGCTGTACCCGGCGGCTTCGCAGTTGCTCGGCCGCATCTGGCAAGCCACGTTCTCGGTGAGCGGCGGTACGCGGGCAGGGCAGGCGGGCGACGGGCTGATGCTGTCGCGCACGCAGCCGCGCCCCGTCGATGCGCTCGGCGCCACGCTCGCGGACATCCAGAACCCGATCGTCGATGCCTACCTGGCCGCGTTGCCGCCCGGCCGCGCGCCCCGCATCGTGGGCTCGCGCAGCGTGTTCGTGGCCGACACCCGCCAGGAGGCACTGCGCCTGGCCGACATCGGCCTGCGCCGCTCGGCCGCGCGCTTTGCCGCATCGGGGCAGGCCGGCCTCGCCGACCGCGCGGGGCCGCACGCCTCGCTCGAACAGCTCATTGCCGCGTACGACGTGCATGTCGGCGCGCCCGACGACGTCATTGCCTCGCTGCGCGCCGACAGCACGCTCGCGCGCGTGACCGACCTGGTGTGCCAGGTGCACTCGGTCGACCCGCCGCACGAGGCGATCCTGCGCTCCATCGAACTGACCGCCACCGTCGTTGCGCCGGCCCTGGGCTGGGTGCGCGACGCGGCGGCCGACCTTTCACCTCCACCACTTCTCAAGGCCGCATGAACGCCGTTGCTTCTTCTCCTGTTCCGGACGTGATCGACCAGCTGGTCGGCATCGCGCCCGGCGATTCCCTCGACGCCATTCGCGCCCAGCGCGGGCAGGCACGCACGAATGCGCAGCACAGCTACCTGTCGCTCTTCGCACCCACGCCGCCGGTGTTCGGACATTTCGAGATCGCCGACCGGTTCGCCCTGGCCGTGTTCGTCGCCGGGCTGCACGGCCAGGCCGACGTGGCGCACTTCTATGCAGAGCGCCATGCAGAGCGGCTGGCCGGGCAGGGCGCACGCGCCGGCGTGGCCGATGCCATTGCGGCCGAGGTGAAGCGCGGCACCACGCAAGGCCCGTACGGGCGCTATCCGTCGGGCCCGCTGAGCGCCGAGGACACCGCGGGCCCGTCGTATGCGGTGGGCGACGCGCAACGCGAAGCGCTGGGAGGCCGGCTTGCCGCCGCCCTGGCGCACGCGCACCTGCTCGTGTTTCACCCGCGCGACGCGAGCCCGGCCGCGCTGCAGGCGCTGCTGGCCGCGGGCTGGACGAGCACCGAGATCGTGACGCTGTCGCAGCTCGTGTCTTTCCTGGCCTTCCAGATCCGTGTCGTCACCGGCCTGAAGGCACTGGCGCAACGCCCCGCAACCTCCATCGCCTGAACGCCATGACGACCGAATCGACCCTGACGCACCCCGACAACGCGCACCCCACCGCCTTCACGCAAGCCCAGCTCGAATGGCTGCCCTGGCTGGCGCCGCTGCCCGAGGCCGAACTGACCGAACGCCATTTCGCCGGGCTGGTGGACGCATCGCGTGCCAAGTCGCCGTACTTCCGCCTGCTGGCGCGCGACCCCGACATCCTGCGCACGCGCACGCTCACCGACAAGGACATCTTCTACAACCCCGAGGCCGGCCTGCCGCGCGCCGAGCGCGAACTGTCGGCCGCGGCGGCTTCGCGTTTCAACGGCTGCATCTATTGCGCGTCGGTGCATGCGCGTTTCGCCTCGCACTTCTCTCACCGCACGCAAGACGTGCAGCGCCTGCTCGACGAGGGCGTGAGCGCCGACCTGGGCGAGCGCTGGAACGCCATCGTCGCCGCGTCGGTCGCGCTGTCGGCCACGCCACCGGCCTTCGGCGTGTCGCACATCGACAGCCTGCGCGCGCAGGGACTCGACGACCTCGCCATTGCGGACGTGATCCACGGCGCGGCCTTCTTCAACTGGGCCAACCGTTTGATGCTGTCGCTGGGCGAGCCGCAGGCCGGCGCCGTTGGCCAGTAACGGGCTGGCGGTGCGACCTGCGGTAGCGCATGCCGATACCGCCCGTCTTCGGCCACCGGCATGCCGCGGAAATGAAGGATGCTCGGGCGTCTCCCGAGAATTCCGACACTCCCGACATTCCCGAAAAATCCACACAGGCCGATCCCATGAACGTGGTCCTCGTACACGGCATCTTCAACAACGGCGCGGTCTTCAAGCGCATGGTGCGGGCGCTCGAGGCGGCCGGCCATCGCTGCTGGACGCCGTCGCTGCGGCCGGCCGACGGCCGCACCGGCATCCATGACCTGGCCTGCAAGCTGAAGGCGTACATCGACGCGCATCTGGCGCCCGACGTGCCGGTGGCGATCGTCGGCTTCAGCATGGGCTGCATCGTTGCGCGCCAGTACATCCAGGTGCTGGGCGGCATGGCGCGCACGGCCGCGCTCTTCGCCATCGCCGGGCCGCACGACGGCACCGTGCTGGCCTACGCCTACCCCGGCCAGGGCGCGCGGGACATGCGGCCGGGGAGCTCGTTGCTCGAGAACCTGAAGCGCACAGAAGACCGTCTGGACGGCCTGGAGCTCTTCGTGTACTGGACTTCGCTGGACGTCACCATCGTGCCGGCCGCAAGCAGCAACTGGCGCCTCGGGGCCGGCAGCCTCGATGCGCGCGCGTGGCTGCATCGGCTCATGCCGGGCAATGCGAAGGTCTGCGCCGACATCACGCGGCGCGTGTGCGCGCTGTGACTTCGCGCCGCTGCCGCAGCGGCGCGGGGCTCACTCCAGCGTGAACCCGATCTTCAGCGACACCTGCCAGTGCGCGATCTTGCCGTCGACCACGTGCCCGCGCGTTTCGGTCACCGTGAACCACTGGATGTTGCGCACCGTCTCGTGCGCCTTGGCGATGGCGGTCTGCACGGCGTCCTCGATGCTGGTGGGGGAGGAGCCCGTCAGCTCCAGCGATTTGTAGACGTGGTTGGACATGGGGTGGGTCTCCTTGGCATGGATGGACGAAAGGGGCCGGGGCCCCGGAAAACATCGTAGTCCTGTTGGCTCAATGCACGAAGCCGCCTTTGACGAAACGCACGGGTTCGGCGTCCATGCGGGCGATGAGCGCGCCCAGGCCGTCCGCCGGCAGGGCGCGGGCATCGGCGCGGGCGGGCGGGTCGGTGCGGCACAGCAGGTCGTCGTCGCTCCACGCACCCTTGCCGGGCTCGCCGCGCGCGCGCAGCCAGCCGTCGCGGTCGACGATCAGCTGCGTGCCCGCGAGCCGGTCGGTCGCGGCGATGAGCGAGAAGGCGGACCAGGCCGCGGCGGAGTCGGCCACGCAGTCGCCCGCGGCTGGCGCGGTTGCCGCCTGCAGGAACACGGTGACCATGCGCGGATCTTCGAGCGGGCGCTCGCCGCCGGCCGCGACGATGCGCAGGCGCTGCCCGCGCCAGCTGCTCAGCAGGCGCGGTGGCCGGCCCTTGCATTGCACCGTCACGTCGGGCGGCGCGATGGGCTGGGTCCACAGGCCGGCCGCGCGCAGGCTTTCGCCGGCGCCTTGGGCCTTCATGAAATCGATCAGCGCCCAGGCGTCTTCGTCGCGCAGCGCGGCGCCGAAGCCCGGCATGGTGGGCGCGCCGCGCCGGTCGCGCATGCCGTTCAGCACGTGCCAGAGCACGTCGCCATCGGCGCGCCGCCACAGCAGCGGCCCCGAGAGATTGGGCGGCCACACGGGTTGCGACGCGGCCAGCGGGCCCTGGCCGCGCCCGTCGGTGCCGTGGCAGGCCACGCACTGTGCCGCGTAGAGCACGCGCCCGCGCTCGATGCTGTCGGCGGTGAAGCCCGTGGGCGACTTCTGGAAGCTCGTGGGGTACGCGGGCACCAGCACCACGTGGGCCTCGGGCCAGGGCGCGGCCACGGCCAGCAAGGTGGCCAGCCCCACCAGCCCCACCAGCCCCACCAGCCCCACCAGCCCCACCAGCCCCATCAGCCCGATGCGGCCGCGGCGCCACGCCAGCGCAAGCAGCAACACCAGCACCGCCGCCGCGACCAGCAGCACCGTGAGCCCGAGCCGGCGCGCCTGGCCGAGGTCGATCAGCAGGTTCTCGCCCGACAGGCGCTGCGCCCACGGCCAGGCGGGCTGGCCATGCGCGTGCGCGACCAGCCCCAGCGCGTCGAGCAGGCGAAGCAGTTGCAGCTGGGCGCCTTGCAGCAGGCCGATCAGCAGGTTGAGCCAATCGGCTTCGGGGGCGCCGTTCATGGCTTTCGCGCCGTCCGCGCCGTCCGCTGCGCCATCGTCACCACGTGGCGTCGAGTCCCAGGTGCTTCAGCGCTTCGTGCCGCAGCGCGGCCAGCCGCGCGTCGCCGCGGTGGCGCGGGTAGGGCAGGTCGACCACGATCTCCGCCGCAATGCGCGCCGGCCGGTCGCTCAGCACGATCACGCGGTTGGCGAGGAACAGCGCTTCTTCCACGTCGTGCGTGACCAGCAGCGCCGAGAAGCCCGCGCGCTGCCACAGGTTGACCAGCTCGCTCTGCATGGCGATGCGCGTGAGCGAGTCGAGCTTGCCCAGCGGTTCGTCGAGCACCAGCAGCTGCGGGTCGTTCACCAGCGCGCGCGCCAGCGCCACGCGCTGCGCCATGCCGCCCGAGAGGTGATGCGGAAAAGCCTTGGCGAAGTCGCTCAGGCCCACGAGCTTGAGCGCCTCGTCGACGCGGGCGCGCTGTTCCTTGAGCACGCCGCGCGCCTGCAGGCCCAGCGCCACGTTGTCCCACACGCTGCGCCAGGGGTAGAGCGTCGGGTCCTGGAAGACGACGATGCGCGACGGGTCGGGCCGCGTGATGGGCTCGCCGTTCTGCGTGATCGTGCCGGTGGTGGCGGGCTCCAGCCCGGCCACCAGGCGCAGCAGCGTCGACTTGCCGCAGCCGCTGGGCCCCAGCAGCGCGACGAACTCGCCGGGGCGCACCTGCAGGTCGATGCCGTCGAGCACCTGCAGCACGCCGCCGGCCACCTCGAACCAGTGGCTGACACCCTTGATGTCGATCTGCGCGCCGCGCGTGACCTCGGGTGCAGGCGAAGAAGAATGCACGGCGTTCACCATTTCACGGTTCCCTTCTGCCACGACAGCACGCGGTCGCGCACCTTGAACAGCAGCGTGATGAGGCCCGAGCACAGCGCCGCCATGACGAACAGCGCCGCGTACATGTTGGCGTAGGCGGCCCAGCCCTGCGCCCACTGCAGGTACCAGCCCAGCCCGGCCTTCACGCCCATCATCTCGGCCGTGATCAGCACCGAGAACGAGGCACCCAGGCCCATGAACAGGCCGACGAACACCTGCGGCAGCGCCGCCGGAATCGCCACGCGCAGCACCAGGAAGCGCTCCGACGCGCCCAGCGTGCGCGCCACGTCGTAGTAGCTCTTGTGGACCGAGGCCACGCCCGACCACGTCAGCACCGCCACCGGAAAGAAGGTGGCCAGCCCCACGAGGAACACCGCCGCCACGTAGCTCGAAGGCGCGAAGAAGAAAGCCAGCGGCAGCAGCGCCGACGCGGGCACCGGCCCGAGAAAGCGCAGCAGCGGATGCACCCAGTACCCCGCGATGCGCGACCAGCCGATCGACACGCCCGTGAAGAAACCCACCAGCGCGCCCAGCACGAAGCCGTTGGCCAGCAGCCGCAGCGAGTACGCGGTCGACAGGCCCAGGCGCTGCCAGTCTTCGTGCAGCACGTCGATCAGGCTTTGCGGCGGCGCGAAGAAGGGCGAGGGCAGCACGCCGAGCTTGGCGGTCGCGACTTCCCACACCGCGAACACGGCGGCCAGCGCCACCAGCCATTGCCCGGCGGGCCGCAGCGTGTGCGACACCTTGGCGGCGCGCGCGCCGAGCAGCGCGACGGCCAGCAGCAGGGCGGCGACCACCAGCGTGGCAATGCCGAATTCTTCGGTGAAGGCCCAGTCGCTGAAGCCGACCGCCTTGTTCGGCCACAGCAGCGTGAGCAGGCCCAGCGCCAGCCACGCGGCGGACGCGAGCAGGCCGGTGGGCCAGATGCCCGTGACGCCGGAGGGCGCTGCGGGCCGCAGCGTGACGGTCTGGGCGACCTTCGCGGGGGTGCGCGGCCGGGGCGCGGGCGCTTCGCTATGGCGCCCCAGGGGCGCGTCGCCGTGGCGCCCCAAGGGCGCGTCGAGCACTTGTTCTGCGGTCGTCATGCCAGCACGTCCAGCGACACGTGGTTGGCGAACCGGGCCACGTCGGTGCTCTTCTTCAGGATGCCCGCGTTGCGGAAGTCGGTGGCGAAGGCCTCGACCTCGTTGCGCAGCGCCTTGCCCGCGGGGTGGTGCTTGTAGGTGAGCTCGGCCAGCAGCTTCTGCAGGTCGTCGAGCGGCACCTTGGGCGCGTACTTCGAGTAGATCTTCGCGGCCTCGTTCGGGTTTTCCGACACGTAGTCCGACGCCTGCGCCAGCGCGCGCACCACGGCGGCGGCGCGCGGCTTGTCGTTGCGCGCCAGTTCGCCGCGCGCGCCGACGATGCAGCACAGCCGCTCGGCGTATTCGCCCTTGGCGCTGTTGGCCAGCTCGGTGAACACGCCCGGGTTGCGCTTCTCGATGAGGAACACGTTCGGGTCGCCGTCGGCAATGGCGTGGACCTCGCCCTTCCTCACGGCCACGTCGAGCAGGTCGGCGGGGTACACGCGCCAGTCGACGTCCTTGTCGATGTCGATGCCGCGCTTCGCAAGGTGAATGGCATAGAACTGCCGGGCCGGGCTGTTCAGGTCGGCCACGCCGATGGTCTTGCCCTTGAGGCTGGCCACGTCGGTGGTCACGCCCGCGGCCTTGGCGCCGATCAGGCGCAGGCAGCCGCCGTGCACGCTGCCCACCACCTTCACGTCGAAACCCGCCTCCAGCGGCTTCACCCAGCGGTGGATGAGCCCCACGCCCACGTCGGCCTTGCCGGTGGCCAGCGCCTCCAGCAACTGGTCGGACGAGCCGGCCCAGTTCAGCAGCTCCACGTCGAGCCCGTTCTTCTCGAAGAAGCCGCGCTCCAGCGCCACCGGCACGGGCGCCAGGCAGAAGCCCGCCTGGCTCCAAGCGAAGGTGAGCTTGCGCGGCTGCGACCAGGCCGACGCGCCCAGCAGCGCGGCCGAGCCGACCACCGCGGCGGCGGCGCCGGCCTGCAGCACGCTGCGGCGCGAGGGTGGCAAGTGATCGAAGGGAACGGTCATCGGGGCTTCTCCACCGGAATATTGGAAGCACCGAGTGTTGGCGCGCGCTGCACGCGCGGCCAACGAATGAATGCGGCTATGGATATGCGCGCAGCTACTTTCTTGCCGCGCCGAAGCTCTCCACCAGGAACCCGACGATGGCCTGCACGCGCGCCGTGCGACCCTTGCGGTTGGGCACCAGCAGCGTGACCGGGGCGCTGTCGAACTGCCAGTCGGCCAGCACCCGCACCAGCGTGCCGCGCGCCACGGCCTCGGCCGCGTCCCACTCGGAGCGCAGCACCAACCCCATGCCCTGCTCGGCCCACTGGCGCGCCACGGCGCCGTCGTTGGTCACGTAGGCGGGCGAGATGCGCAGGGTTTCGCGGGCGGCGGCGCGCTTGCCGGCACCGGCCTTCGCGGGGCGCAGGTGCCACAGCGTCACGTCTTCGTCGTTCTCGCGGATGCAGATGCAGTCGTGCGCCATCACGTCGCGCGGCACGCGGGGCGTGCCGCGCAGCCGCAGGTAGTCGGGGCTGGCGCACAGCCAGCGCTCGTTGGCGCTCAGCGTGCGCGCCACCCACGAAGAGTCGCGCACCGCGCCGATGTGGATCACCGCGTCGGCGTCGTGCCGGTCGGGCCAGGGCGTTTCGCGCAGGTCGAGCTGCATGTGCAGGCCCGGGTGCAGCCGCGCGAAGCGCACCAGCATCGGCGCGATGTATTGCCTCCCGTAGCCGAACGGCGCCGCGATGCGCAGCGTGCCCGTGAGCCGCTGGTCGTCGCGCTGCATCGATTCGCGCAGGCCTTCGATCTGGCCGAGCAGCGCGGCGGCCTCGCGCGCGAAGCGTTCGCCCTCGGGCGTGAGGCTCAGGCGCCGCGCGGTGCGGGTGGCCAGCGAGAGGCCCAGCGCGGCCTCCAGCTTGCGCAGGCGCATCGACAGCGCGGGCGGCGTCACGTCCAGCGCGCGGGCCGCGGCGCTCAGCGAGGGCTCGCGCAGAAGGGCGGCGGCGAGCTGCATGTCTTCGATCTGGATCATTAACTTGCGCTTAACGATTGATGAGCGCGCATTGAAGCACAAACAGGGTCTGCGAACGTAGAGTCCACGGCCATGCACACACCCACCGACATGCCACATTTGCCGAGCCAACCGCCGAGCCAGGTGCCGAGCGGCCCGCCGAGCTACCCGCGCGCCGTGCTGTTCGACCTGCTCACCGCGCTGCTCGATTCCTGGACCGTCTGGAACGCCGCCGCCGGCTCCGAGGACAAGGGCCGCACCTGGCGCGCCGAGTACCTGCGGCTCACCTACGGCTGCGGCGCGTACGTGCCCTACGAGCAGCTGGTGAAAGACGCCGCGCGCAACACCGGCATGGCCGCATCGGCCCCAGACGCGCTCGACGCGCAGTGGGACACGCTGCCCGTGTGGGACGGCGCGCGCGAGCTGCTGCTGGCGCTCAAGCCGCACTGCAGGCTGGCCGTGGTCACCAACTGCTCGGCCCGGCTCGGCCACCGCGCGGCGGCGCGGCTGGGCATCGACTGGGACGTGGTCGTCACCTCGGAAGAGGCCGGCTTCTACAAGCCCGACCCGCGCCCGTACCAGCTGGCGCTCCAGCGCCTGGGCGTGCAGGCGCAAGACGCCGCCTTCGTGGCCGGCTCGGGCTACGACATGTTCGGCACGTCGGCGGTGGGCCTGCGCACCTATTGGCACAACCGCGTGGGCCTGTCGTTGCCGCAGGGCGCGCCGTCGCCCGAGCTGCAAGGTGCCACGCTCGCGCCGGCGCTGCAGTGGCTGCAGGCCTTCGGGAGCAAGGCATGAAGCGGGCCGTGCTTTTGCGCGGCGTGTTCGCACTGGCGGCGGCATGCGCGCTGGATGCGCCGGCCATGTCGCAAACGGCGAACGCCTTTCCGCAACGCCCCGTGACGCTGATCGTGCCGTTCCCGCCCGGCGGCCCCAGCGACGCGCTGGCACGCGGCTTCGCGCTGCACATGGGCAAAAAGCTGGGCCAGAGCGTCATCATCGAGAACGTGGCGGGGGCGGGCGGCACCATCGGCCTCACCAAGGTCGCGAAGGCCGCGCCCGACGGCTACACGCTCGGCTTCGGCACCATCGGCACGCACGTGGCCAACGTGGCGCTGTACAAGAAGCTGCCCTACGACCCCGAGAAAGACTTCCTGCCCGTGGGCCTCGCGGGCTCCGCGCCCATGCTGCTGCTGGCGCGCGCCGACCTGCCGGCCAGCAACCTCGAGGAGTTCGTCGCATGGCTGGGCACGAACAAGGCCAAGGCCAAGGCCTCCTTCGGCAGCGCGGGCGTGGGGTCGATCTCGCACTACGGCTGCGTGCTGCTGCTGTCGGCGTTGAAGCAGAACGTGGCGCACATTCCCTACAAGGGCGTGGCGCCGGCCATGAACGACCTGATGGGCGGGCAGACCGACTTCATGTGCGACCAGACCACCACCGCGCTGCCGCAGGTGGCGGGCGGAAAGATCAAGGCGCTGGCCGTGCTGTCTTCCACGCGGCTGCCGCAACTGCCGAACACAGGCACGGCCGCCGAGGCGGGCCTGGCGCTCGACGTGCGCGCCTGGAACGCCATCTTCGCGCCGCGCGGGACGCCCGAGCCCGCCATGGCGCGCCTGCGCGCCGCGCTGGCCGACGCCGCCGCCGACCCCGAATTCCGCAGGCAGATGCAGGCCGTGGGCGTCGACCTGCCCGCCGCCGATGCGCTGCAGCCCGCGGCCGTGTCCGCGCTCATCGCCCGCGGCTTGCGCGACGATGTGCCCGCGCTCAAGGCCAAGGGCGAGTACCTCGATTGAACGACCACGACATGAACAACCACAACCTGGACGCTCTCCATACCCTTGACACCCCGGCGGCCCTGATCGACCGCTCGCGCATGCAGCACAACATCGCGCGCATGCAGCAGCACATGAACGCATTGGGCGTGCGCTTTCGCCCGCACGTGAAGACCACCAAGTGCATCGACGTCGCCAGGGCGCAGCGCGACGCCGGCGCGCAAGGCATCACCGTGTCCACGCTGAAGGAGGCCGAGCAGTTCTTCGCGCAGGGCTTCACCGACATCCTGTACGCCGTCGGCATGGCGCCGCACCGGCTGCAGCACGCGCTGGAACTGCGCCGGCGCGGCTGCGCGCTGGGCATCATCACCGACGGTGTCGAGTCGGCGCGCGCCATCGCGGCGTTCGGCAAGGCCAACGGCGAGGCGTTCGAGGTGCTGATCGAGGTCGACACCGACGGCCACCGCTCCGGCATTCGCCCGCAGGAGGGCGCGCTGCTCGACGTGGCGCGCGTGCTGCACGAAGGCGGCATGCACCTGCGCGGCGTGATGACGCACGCGGGCTCCAGCTACGAGCTCGACACGCCCGAAGCCCTGCGCGCCATGGCCGAGCAGGAACGGTCGGGTTGCGTGCTGGCCGCGCAGCGCTTGCGCGACGCGGGCTTGCCGTGCGAGGTGGTCAGCGTGGGCTCCACGCCCACCGCGCTGATGGCCGAGGCGCTCGACGGCGTGACCGAGGTGCGCGCCGGCGTGTACGTGTTCTTCGACCTGGTGATGCGCAACGTGGGCGTGTGCACCGAGAGCGACATTGCCCTGAGCGTGCTCACCACCGTGATCGGCCACCAGGCCGAGAAGGGCTGGGCCATCGTCGATGCGGGCTGGATGGCGATGAGCCGCGACCGCGGCACGCAGAAACAGAAGCGCGACTTCGGCTACGGGCAGGTCTGCACGGTGGACGGCACCGTGCTCGACGGCTATGTGCTGAGCGGCGCGAACCAGGAGCACGGCATCGTGTCGCGCGAGGGCAAGGATGAGGGCAAGGATAAGGGGGAGGGCGAGGACTGCACCGGCATTGCGGCGCGCTTCCCGATCGGCACGCGCCTGCGCATCCTGCCGAACCATGCGTGTGCCACGGGCGCGCAATTTCCGGAGTACCACGCCGTGTCCGAAGCGGGCGATGTGCAGACCTGGGCCCGTTTTCACGGTTGGTAACACACCGCCTTTTTTTCTTCTGCCGTGAACCGAAGTTAGTCGCGCGAACCGCGACTTTCTTGCGTTTTCAGTTCACGCGCCGCGCGCTCTCTTCTCTAAAGTGGATGCCCCTGACACCCAAAGCCCCACCCAGCGGGCAAGGAAGGCATCGCACCCAAGCACCCCCTGAACGACCGATCCCGCTTCGCTTGCGGCGGGTCGCCGGTGCCACGTGCCCACGTGCACCGGTGCGAACGCAGGCACAAAAGGCGACGGCCGGGGCGCAAGAACACCCCAGCCGTCTAACCACTTGACGTGCCAAACCTTGGAAGAGAGCACACCGCATGGCTGCCAAGACTATAGCCCGGCGTCGCACGCCGGTACCCCCGAACGCAGGGGGCCCCTCCCACACCAACGCCGATGGCGTTTCCGACCTCTCCGATCGCCTGGAGGACAAGATCACTCAGCTCACCGCGCTGCTGTGGTCCAGCCACGGCGACGGCACCCGATGGGGCGAGACCGAAGCACTGCGGTACATCGACCGCGTCTTCTGGCTCTCGTGGCAGATGGCCGATGAGATCGAGGCGCTGTTCCAGCAGTGCACGGCCGAATGGCAGGCGCGCCTGGAGGCACTGAAGCCTCGCTGAAAGCCTCGCAAAGGAGGGCTTGATCGAAGGACTGGCGCAACACGTCGCACCAGTTCCTTCCCCAGCACCGCGCCTTCGCCAGGCAACAGCCCGTGCGACGAAGACGCCGCTACACCGAAACGCCGTGCGCAGGAAACCGCAGCGTGAACACCGTCCCGGTGTCCGAAGCCGAGGTCACTTCCATCGTTCCGCCGTGCGCCTTCGCAATCTCGTTCACGATGAAAAGACCCAGCCCCACGCTGCGCGCCGAGCTGCCTTCGGCCGCCCCGCGCACCATCGGCTCGAACACCGTGGCCAGCATGTGGGGCGGAATCGGTTCGCCCTCGTTGCGCACCGACACCATCGCGGCCGGCCCGTCGATTTCCGAGCGCACGACGATGGGCGTGCCGCCGCGGCCATAGGCGGCCGCGTTGCTCACGAGGTTGCCGATGAGCTGCGCCAGCCGGTCCGTGTCGGCCACGCACTCGCCCGCCCCGTGCGAAAGGTGCGTGATCTCCCGGTCCGGAAAGGCCAGCATCAGCTCGTCGATCGCATGCGCCGTGACCTCGTGCAGGTCGACGGCGCCCAGCTTCACGTTCAGGCCCTTGCCCACGCGCGCCTGCGTGAAGTCCAGCAGTTCCTCGATGAGGCGCTGCGCGCGCTCGGCCGAGTTGCGCACGTGGCCCAGCACGCGCACGCGGCGCTCGTTCTCGGTGCGCCCGAGCAGCTGCAGCCCCATGAGGATGGCGGACAGCGGGTTGCGCAGGTCGTGGCTCACGATGCCCACCATCTGCTCGGCGAACAGCGCGCGGTCCATCAGCAGGCGCTGCGCTTCGCGCTCGGCCTCCAGCAGCGCGTCGGCCTTCGTGCGCGCGCTCATCAGCTCGCGCTCGTAGCGGTTGCGGTCTTCGGCCACGAAGGCGGCGATCTCGTCGAACTCGCCTTCCGCGCGCTTGCGCCGGCGCGCGTTCAGGATCATCGGAATGTTCTTGCCGTCGCGGTGGCGCACGTCGAACTTCACCTCGGCCAGCGAGCCCTGCATCTGCAGGGCCGGCGCCCAGTGCGTCTGGTGGAAGATGCGCCCGCCCATGGTGAACAGGTCTTGAATGCGCTTCTGGCCGACGAGCGCTTCGCGCGCCACGCCGATCCACTCGCAGAAGGTCGCGTTGACCTTGAGGATGGTGCCGTCCAGCGCGGTCACCAGCAGACCGCAGGGCGCCTCGTCCAGGAGGTCGCCGGGCTCGGGCAGGGCGCCGGTCATTGGCCCCGGGTGGGTTCGAGGGCGCCGCCGACCGGCAGGTCGAGCGCGTCGAGAAACTCCTCGATCGCGTCGCAGCTAGCGCCCGGCGCACTCAGGTGCGGGCAATGGCCGGTGTTCGCCACCACGCGCAGGGTGCCGCGCGGCAGCGTGCGCTGCATGTACTCGCCCACGGCCACGGGCGCGATCAGGTCCTCCGACGACTGGATCACCAGCGTGGGCGTCTGCAGCTTGGCCACATCCTCGCGGTTGTCCGAAAGAAAGGTCGCCTTGGCGAACTGCTTGGCAATCTCGGGGTCGGTGCGGCAGAAGCTGGCCGTGAGCTCGGCGCCGAGCTCGGGCCGCTCCGGCACGCCCATGATCGCGGGCGCCATGCTGCTGGCCCAGCCGAGGTAGTTGCTCTCGAGCGTGTCGAGCAGCGAGTCGATGTCCTCGCGCGTGAAGCCGCCGGTGTAGTCGCCGTCGTTGATGTAGCAGGGCGACGGGCCGATCATCATGTGCGCCGCGAAGGTGCCCGGGGCCTTGAGGTCGGCAAGCATGCCGATCATCGCGCTCACCGAGTGGCCGACGAACAGCACGGGGCCGCGGCCGAACGCGTGGGCAATTTCCAGCAGGTCGTCGGCGTAGCCCTGGAGGCTCGCGTACTTCGTCTTGTCGTAGGCGCCCAGGTCGGACTGGCCCGAGCCGACAAGGTCGAAGGTGACCACGCGGTGGCGTTCGGCAAACCGGGGCGCCATGAAGCGCCACATGTTCTGGTCGCAGCCGAAGCCGTGTGCGAAGACCATCGTCCGATCCCCGCCGCCGAGGACCTGGATGTTGTTGCGCTGCTGGATGTTCATGGAGCCGCCGTCAAGATCGCGAAAAAGGGGTCTATTTTGCGCGCGGAGGCCATTGTGGTCGTTGGCGGGGGCGAATGCTACTGCGCCTGCGGGTCGAAGTAGGCCTCCCACGAACCATCGGCCGCATCGAACTTGCGCGCGGTGTCGAAGGCGGTCATCGCCTCGGCCTCGGCCTTGGTCGCGCAGCCGAGCAGCGCAACGCCAAGGTTGAAGTAGGTGTTGCGGTCCGTCGAACCCAGGCTTGCGGCGCGCCGGAGCATGGGCACCGCCTCTTCGTGCCGCGCCTGGTCGCTCAGAACCGCGCCCATGCAGGTCAGCGCCCGAATGTCGTCGGGATGCGCGGCAAGGGCGCTGGCCAGCAATGCCTCGGCCGAACGAAGGTTCGCGTCCCAGGCCTCGGGCCGGGCCCATATCTCTTCGACCAGCGCGCGGCTCTCGTCTATCTTGTTCATCGGTCCGTCAACAGGAAGTGGCTGCGCGTCACATGCTGTCATCAGGACGCGCGGAGGGAGCGCCGCAGCTTAAACGACGCCGCTCAATGCGCCACGGGCGCATGCAACACCGCAGTCGACCCCGACCCCGCAGATGTCACCGGCTGCGGCGTCACACCGTCCGCCAGCGCAGGCGCCATCGGCGCGCAGCGCCCATACGTGTCGTCGAAGCGCACGATGTCGTCCTCGCCCAGGTAGCTGCCGGTCTGCACCTCGATGACCTCGAGCTCGGTCTTGCCCGGGTTCTCCAGCCGGTGGATCGCGCCCGAAGGCAGGTAGATCGATTCGTTCTCGCGCACCAGCGTCACCACGCCGTCGCAGGTGGCCTTGGCGATGCCCTTCACCACGATCCAGTGTTCGGCGCGGTGGTGGTGCATCTGCAGCGAGAGCTTGGCGCCGGGCTTGACGGTCAGGCGCTTGACCTGGAAGCGCTCGCCGTTGTCCACGCTGTCGTACGCACCCCAGGGCCGCACCACGCGCCGGTGTTCGGTGGCCTCGGCGCAGCCCTGCAGCGACAGCTTGCGCACCACGTCGGCCACCTGCTCGGCACAGCCCGCGCCGGCCACCAGCACGGCGTCGGGCGTGTCCACGATGATCAGGCCGTCGGTGCCCAGCGCCACCACCTGGCGGTGCGGCGCGTGGATGAAGGTGTTGCGGGCATTCAGCGCGCTGGCCTTGCCGCTCAGGCGGTTGCCGGCGTCGTCGGCCGGGTGCAGGGTGGCCACGGCGTTCCAGCTGCCGACGTCGCTCCACATGCCCTCGAACTTCACCACCGCGATGTCCTTGTGCTTCTCGAGCACGGCGTAGTCGACGCTGTCGCTGCGGCAGGCGCTGAAGGCGGCCTGGTCCAGCCGCAGGAAGCTGCCGTCGGCCGTGGCCGCCGCGGTGGCGCGCTCGCAGGCCAGCAGGATGTCGGGCGCATGCCCGCGCAGCGCCGCGATGAGCGTGCGCGCGCGCACCAGGAAGATGCCGGCGTTCCAGCTGTAGCCGCCGTGCAGCAGCAGCGTCTCGGCCACGGCGGCGGTCGGCTTCTCCACGAAGCGCACCACGGCCTGGCTGCGCCCATCGGCCGACGGCTCGCCGGCCTCGATGTAGCCGTAGGCCGTGCTCGGAAAGCTTGGCACCACGCCGAAGGTGACGATCTTGCCGGCCAGCGCCGCGTCGACGCCGCTGCGCACGGTGCGCTCGAACAGCGCCGCATCCGGAATGTGGTGGTCCGATGGCGCGAACAGCAGCAGGTCGTCGGGCTCGGCCAGCAGCGCGGCCGCGGCCATGGCGGCGGCGGTGTTGCGCGCCACCGGCTCCAGGATCTGGCGGCCGGTGGTCTTTGCGGCATCGGTCGTTTCCTTCACCAGGAAGCGGTGGTCTTCCGACGCGATGCAGGTGATGTTGCGGTTCAGCCCCGACAGCCGCTCCAGCGTGAGGTGCAGCAGGCTCTTGCCGCCGACCAGCGGCGCGAACTGCTTGGGCAGCGCCTTGCGCGAGAGCGGCCACAGGCGGGTGCCGCTGCCGCCGCAAAGAATCACGGGATGGATGGGGGTGGTGTTCATGATCGCCTGCCTAGCGTTGAAGGGTGTGGTGTGTGACGCGGGGTGGAGGGTTCTCTCAGATCAGGCCGGAGTACGCCGCGTAGCTCACGGCCTGCGCGCGCGAATGCACGTGCAATTTCTTGTAGATGTTCTTGATGTGGGCGTTGACGGTCTGCCCCGAGATGCCCAGCTTCACGCCGATTTCCTCGGTGACATGGCCGTTCGCCACGAAGCGCAAAATTTCGCATTCGCGCGCGGTCAGCGTGGCCTCGCGCTGCGGCGGCTCCACCGAGGGCGGCGCACCGGCGGGGCGGTGGCTCAGCCGCGCCAGCAGCCGGCGCGCGAGCCGCGGCGTGATGGCCGCGCCGCCGTTCACCACCTGCAGCACCGCCTGCGCAAAGCTCTGCAGCCAGGCGTCCTTCAGCAGGTAGCCGGTGGCGCCGAGCTCGAAGGCCTGCAGCACGTGGGCTTCGTCCTCCAGCGCGGTGATGACGATGATTTCGCAGGCCGTGTTCATCTTGCGTGCCTCGCGGATCAGGTCGAAGCCGTTGCCGTCGCCCAGGCGCAGGTCGACCATGAGCACGTCGAAGGGCTGCGTGGCCACCAGCCGGCGCCCGTCGCGCAGGCTGCCGGCCTGGCCCTCGAGCTGGATGCGCATGTCCGACAGCAGCTCCTGCGCGATCACGCGGCGCATGAACTCGTCGTCGTCCACCAGCAGCACGCGAACGGGTGCGTCTTCCTGCCCGGTCAGGAAGCCGGGCCACAGCGGCGCGGTCGGCGGCAGGATGCCCGGCGGATAGCCCGAGCGGCTGTCGGCCTGGTCGCCGAAGGAGCGGGGTGCGTTGTCAGCCATTGGTGTGTCCCAGGTTGGATGTGTGAAAACGCGGCATGTCCGCGGCGAAAACCGGAAGCGCTCCTGCGTCGGGAGACCATGCGGGGTCCAGGTGCGGGGGCACCGGGTCGTCGAAGCCGTGCGGGTTGGTCGACTGCCAGCGCCAGCTGTCGGCACACATCTGGTCGAGGTCGCGCCGCGCGCGCCAGCCGAGCACGTCGCGCGCGCCACGGGCGTCGGCCCAGTAGGCGGGCACGTCGCCGGGGCGGCGCGGGCCCACGTGCACGGCGATGTGGCGGCCGCTCGCGCGCTCGAACGCGGCAACGACTTCCAGCACCGACGCGCCGCGGCCGGTGCCCAGGTTGGTCATCAGGATGCCGGGGCTGCGCGCGGCGTGGCGCAGCGCGGCCACGTGCCCCTCGGCCACGTCCATCACGTGCACGTAGTCGCGCACGCCGGTGCCGTCGACGGTGTCGTAGTCGGTGCCGTGCACCACGAGGTGGTCGCGCTCGCCCACGGCCACCTGCGAGATGTAGGGCATCAGGTTGTTGGGCGGGCCGTGCGGGCGCTCGCCGAGCAGGCCGCTCTCGTGCGCGCCCACCGGGTTGAAATAGCGCAGGCAGGCAATGCCCCAGCGCGGGTCGGCATGGGCCAGGTCCGCCAGCACGGTCTCGACCATCGACTTGGTGCGCCCGTACGGATTGACGGCAGCGCAAGGCGCGCTCTCTGGAATGGGGGAAAGCTGCGCGTCGCCGTACACCGTGGCCGACGACGAGAAGACCAGCGCGCGCACGCCGGCGCGCGCCATGGCCTGCACCAGCGCCAGCGTGCCGGCGAGGTTGACGTCGTAATAGCTCACCGGGTCGGCCACCGACTCACCCACGGCCTTCAGGCCCGCGAGGTGCACCACCGCGCCGATGGCGTGCTCGGCGAACACGCGGTCGAGCGCAGCGGCGTCGCGCACGTCGCCGCGAACCAGCGCGGGCTCCACGCCCGTGATGCACGCCACGCGGTGCAGCGAGCGCGCGTCGCTGTTGACGAGCGTGTCGAGCACCACCGGCTGGTAGCCTGCCGCGATCAGCGCCACGCAGGTGTGGCTGCCGATGAAGCCCGCGCCGCCGGTCACGAGAATCCGCGGTGCGGGCAGGGCGGCGATCCTGGCGTTCGGCTTCATGTGCGGCTCCGTTGGGGTTGCGGCGTGCGGGCGATGCAGCGCTGCAGTTCCTCTTCGAGGCGCTGCAGGATCACGTTGCGGTCCAGTTCGGCCTCGGCGAAGCGGCGGCCGGCCGCGCCCAGCAGCTCGCGCGTGGTGGGCGACACCGAGAGCTGTTCGATGGCATCGGCCAGCGCGGCCGCGTCGCCGGGCTCGACCAGCACGCCGCGGCCCGACACGGCCTCGCCGAGCGCGGTGCCGGCATGGGCCGTGACGACCACGCAGCGGCCGCTGGCCAGCATGCCGCCCAGCTTGGAGGGCATGACCAGGTCCGCCGCGTCGGCGCGCTGCGGCAGCACGTGGATGTCGGCCATGCCCAGCAGTTCGTTGAGCCGCTCGGCGGGCTGCAGGTCGAGAAAGTGCACGTTGTCCAGCCGCTCGCAGGCATTCATGAGCGCCGCGCGGCTCGGGCCGTTGCCGCAGAACACGAAGTGGATGTCGTGCGAGCACACCAGCAGGCGCGCCGCCTCGGCCAGCAGTTCGATGCCCTGCTTGGTGCCGAGGCTGCCCGAATAGAGCACCACCACCGCGCTGACGGGAATGTTCAGCTCGGCCCGATAGCCCGGTGCCGCCACGCCTTCGGCCACGGGCGGGCGCACCACGGGCCGGATGCTGTCGATGTCCACCCAGTTCGGGAACAGCACCATGCGCGCGTCGTCCACGCCCTTGTCGCGCGCCCTGGCGCACATGGTCGAGGAGATGGTCGAGACCCGGTCGAACTGGCGCATGAGCCAGCGCTCGGTGGCCTGGGCGAAGCGCCGCACGCGTTCGCCGCGCAGCCAGCCCAGATCGAATGCGGCGTCGACCTCGTAGTCCTGGATGTGCAGCCACGAGCGCGCGCCCAGCAGCTTCGCGAAGCACAGCGCGGTCGGCGCGCAGGAAACGGGCGGCTCCACCACGAACACCACGTCGGGCTTCCAGCGCAGCTGCGCCAGCAGCACCGGAATGCTCGACAGCGTGAACGACAGCAGGTGCCCGATGCGGCCGAGCGCGCGCGGCTTGGCGGGAACCCAGGTCGGCGCCCGGTAGATCGTCACGCCGTTCCAGTCGGTCTTGCGGTAGGCCCAGGCCGAATGGCCCTTGTAGACCGACCACTGCGGAAAGAAGGGCGGCGATGCGATCACCCGCACCTCGTGCCCGCGCGCGTGCAGCCACTCGGCCATTTCGCCCGAGTACTTGCCGATGCCCGTGAGCTCGGGCATGAAATTCATCGAGTAGACGAGGATCTTCATGGCGCGGCCTTGCGCGAGAGCAGGCGCACGATGGGGAAGAAGCCGAAGTGCAGCCGCATGCGCGTCTCGTACAGCACGAAGTCGCTCAGGCAGGCAAGGAAGAACACGTAGTGCGGCTTGTCGGGGAACACCGCCACCACGGCGCCGTACGACGCGAGCCGCAGCGCCACCTCCAGCAGCGCCCAGCGGCCCAGCGAGCCCATGGAGGTCTTCAGCGACAGCACCATCTCGTGGTGGATCGTGTAGGTGCGCAGCAGGAAGTACGGCGCAATGCACAGGAAGATGGCGCGCGCCTCGTTGCCCAGCTTGAGCAGCGGCGCGGCCACCGAGATGACGGCGCCCAGGCCCACGAAGAGCCCGCAGCCCAGCAGGAACGACTGCCTGGCCAGCCGCAGCCTGGCCGCGGTGAAGTTCTCCGGGGTGGTCTCCAGCATGGCCGGCGTCTTGGTGACGAGGTAGGCCTGCACGAACTGCGAAGGCGCCTCGGCCAGCAGGAAGGCCAGCTTGAAGGCGCCCACGTAGCTCAGCGGCATGAAGTACGCGACGATGAGCAGGTCCGACTTGCGCAGCAGGAACGTGAGCAGCGAATACACGGTGGCGCTGGCCTGCGACGCCAGGCTCAGCGCGTGCCGGCCGGCGGGCGGTGCCGCGCCGTTGCCCGGCAGGCCGATGGCCGCGCACACCACCACCACCGCGAACAGGTTGATGAGCAGCAGGTGCGCCACGCCCAGCTCGAAGTGCAGCACCGCGCACAGGCCCACGCCCACCACCAGGATGGTCGAGCGGATGCCCGCTTCGAGGTTGAGCAGCCCCGCGTGCCCGAGGCCGCGGCTGAACGACAGGCGCAGGCTGTTGAAGGCGAACACCGCCAGCGTGGCCACCACCAGCAGGAAGGGCGCGTCGCCCACCGGCAGGCGCTGCACCGCGAGGATCACGGTCACCAGCACGGTGGCCAGCGGCAGCCCGATGGACAGCGTGCGCACCACGTCGCCGCGCGTCACGCCCGGCGGCATGCCCGGTTGCGCGGCGGCGGCGTTGCGCGAGAACAGCAGCGAGCTGCCCAGCGTGCCGACCACCAGCGCCACCTCCATCACCGACTGGTAGATGGAGTACTCGCCGAAGCGCGCCGGCGAAATGCTCGCCGCCATCAGGAAGATGGCCAGGAAACCCGACAGGTACACGTACAGCCGCGACGCGAGGGCACCCAGGCCGGAGAGCCAGGCCATGCGCGCGCCGGGCAGGGTGAGGGACGGGCTGAAGGGTTTCATGGCGTCGGCGGCTGTATGGCTGTTCTGCTGTCTGGCGCTTACTTGCTTGCCGACGCGTGCGGCACGCGGCGCGCGTCGAACAGGCGGCGCACGAAGTTGCCGGCGCGAAACGCGTTGTTCTTGGCGCGGCGCGCCATCTGCAGCCCGTAGGTCACGGCCGCCACGGTGCGCATGTGGCCGCGCAGCGCGTAGGGCATGGCCATCTTGGCGCTGCCCTGGAAGTGCAGCGCCACCACGCGGGTCATGCCGTCGTCGGCGGTGTTGCTGAGCCAGGCCTTGCCGTCGCGGTAGGTGACGCGCTTGGCGCCGCCGAGCACCTTGAACTCGCGCAGCTGGTTGTTGTGCGTGCCGTTGATGTTGTGGTCGATGACCATGCCGTCGAACACGCGGTTGATGGGCGCGTCGTTGCCGGTGGTGCGCGCCCACAGGTACAGCAGCGTCATGTCGGACACGCCGCCGCGCACGCCGCGCGCGGCAAAGCGCGCGGCGATCTCGCGCAGTTTGCGCCGGCCCGACGGCGTGGCGTAGCTGTCGAGCACGTAGGCCACGAAGCGGCGCAGGCCGTTGGCGGTCCAGTAGCTCACGTGCGGCGAGATCTGGCAGGGGTTCCAGCCGTCGGCGCTCTGCATGCACGAGCCCGAGAAATCCGCCTTGCCCACGAGCCTGCCGATGTGCGGCCCGGCGCCGTCGAACAGCAGCACGTCGCTGTCGATCAGCACGAAAGCGCCGACATCGGGGTTGGATTCCAGAAACTGCGCCAGGAGAAAGTAGCGCCGAAAGCAGATCTTCTCGAACTCCGGGGTGTTGCTCGACAGGTGCACGTACGAGCGGCAGAACCTTTCGTAGGCCGGACCGGCGTCGGTCTCGGCCAGCACGAAGAGCGGCTCTTGCGCCAGTGCCGCCGATTCGCGGCACGACGCGAGGGTCTTGTTCTGGCGATCTTCCACGACGATGAAGGGCAGGGTGGGGTTCATGACGTTTGGCTAGGGTTGAAGAAATGTGGCGGCGGTGGGCTTGCTCAGGGCTTGCGCGCGGTGACGCTCTTCACCAGCGCCACATGCGCGGGAACGAAGCGGCCGGCGGCATCGATGGGCATGTCCAGCGTGAAGAGGCCGCGCGCGGTGGCCGCTTCGGAGAACCACGTGCGCAGCTGCGAGGCCGAGAAACGCGCCGGCGTCGGGCTGCCCCAGGAGGCGGCCAGCGGCGTGAGCACGTGCAGCGTCAGGTCCGACGGCGCGGCGTTCAGGTGCGAGGGCGGCTCCATGTATTCGCCGGCCATCAGGTTCTGGCAGGGCGCCGACTTGAGGCTGAAGCGCTGCGGGCCTTCGCCCGCGTTGAAGGCCAGCCAGCGGTTGCCGCCGCCGGCGCGCGAGGCGCTGCACAGCATGTCCCAGCCCGCGGGCGTCATGCCCTTGGTGTTGTAGGTGCCGTCGAACCACCAGCCGCTCACGAGCGAGCCGTAGCGCTCCGACCAGTCGCGCACCACGCTCGACCAGGCCGCGATGAAGCGCGCGGGCGGCGGTTGCTGCTCGTTCACGTCGCCCAGGCAGGTCATGAGCGCGGGGTCTTCCTGCGGCGCGCGGAACGGCAGGTACAGGATCAGCGCGATGCCGCGGCTGCGCAGCGCCTGGCCGATTTCCAGCGGCAGGTCGCGCGGCGGGCGGTTCTTCGCGCTGCCCGGGCACAGCACCTCGAGCGCGGAATTGGGCGCGATGTACTGGCCGTTGTTCTGCCCGAGCGTGAGGATCAGGTGCGACGCGCGCATCTCGGCCAGCGACGCGGCGAAGGACTCGACGTCGAAGCGCTTGATCTCGTTGATGGTCCGCTTGTCGGGCAGGTAATGCACCATCACGCCGAAGCCGGGCATCGGCGGCACGTCCGCCGGCTGCGCGCGGGCGGCCAGCGACACCGCCGCGAGCAGCAGCGCCGAGAGCAATCGCATGGGATTTTTCGTCATGGCGTCACCTGTGTGAAGGACAGTGCGCCGCGCTTGAGCATCAGGTAGCGCCCGGCGATCGCAGCGGGTGTGCAGGCGGCGGCATGCACCCACACCGGCGGCGTGCGTTCATGCCGCGCGAGGTACCTGGCGAGCCGGTAGGGGTCGCTGCCTGCGCTGCCCACGAAGAAGCCGTAGCCCGCGAACAGCTCGCGGTGCACCGGAATGTCGGACAGCAGCAGCGGCACGCCCAGCGTGGCCGCCTCGGCCGCCGAGAGGTTGAAACCCTCGGAAGTCGACAGCGAAATGAACGCGGTGGCGCCCACGTACAGCCGCAGCAGTTCCGCGCGCGGCACCAGCCCCCGGTGCCGCACGAAGCCGCGCACCTCGGGCGCCAGCGCCGAGACCATGCGCTCGACCTCGGCCGCACCGTTGCCGGTGATGTCGAGAAAGTCGACCAGGCCCGCGCGCCGCATGCGTTCGAACAGCGCGAGGATGCCGCCGAAGTTCTTGTGCGGGTAGTAGTGGTAGGCCGCGATCAGGTAGCGCTCGCGCGGCGCCGCGCCGGGCGTTGCCTGCGCCGTGGCGGCAGGCCGCGGCGCGTCCACCGGATTGAAGATGACCGCCGAATGCTCGCAGCGGCCGAAGTGGCGCTCGAAGTCCTGCTGGCTGCTGCGGCTGATGAAGACCACGTCGGCCTCGCTGCGCGCCGCGCGCCACAGGTTCCAGCTCAGGAAGAGGCGCTTGCTGCGCTTGAAGTACTGGGGAAAGGTCTTGTACTGCAGGTCGTGCACCACCACGATCGCGTCGCGGTGCCGGCCCAGCAGCGTGAACGGCAGGAAGTAGTTGGGGAACACCGAGAACAGCTGCTCGCCCGTGAGCAGCATGCGCAGGCGGTGGAAGTTGTAGAGCAGGGTGTCGAAGATGAAGCGGCTGACCTTCAGGCGCTCGGCCAGCGCGTAGAGCTTCGGATGGCGTTCGCTGACCGCCTCGACCCGGTCGTCGCGCGACAGCTGCATGTGGCGCAGCAGCACTTCGGACATGTTGAGCACGCCGCCCGTCCCCTTGTTGAGGCGGATGGTGTCGTAGTAGAGGTAGGTGGCCATGGCGGTCCTCACGCACTCGGAAGGCTGCGCCGCACGGTCCGCGGCTGCGGGCGGCGGGCGCGGGAACTCAGGGCGCCGGCGATCAGCGCGGCGATCACGCCGGAGGCCGCGAACGGTCCCCAGCCCAGGATCGGGCCGCGCATGAACGGCACGTAGGCGGCCAGCAGCACCAGCGCCGACAGGTAGGCGCCCGACAGCGCGCGGTTCGGGTCGATGGCGCGGTCGACGATGCGAAATCCCGCCGAGATCGCGATGCCCAGCAGCGCCGGCCCGGCCAGGCCGAAGTCGAAGTACGCCGTGGTGAAGGGCGGCAGCGACAGGTTGCTCTGCGAGAAGTTGCCCAGGATGGCCGACCAGCCGAGCGGGTCGAAGTCCGGGAACATCTTCAGGTCGCGCGGCAGGAAGAACGAGAACGCCGAGAGCAGGTAGCGGCCCCAGCCCAGGTCGGGAATGGGCGCGCGCTCCAGGATGCCGGCCACCACGAACATCGCGTCGAAGTCGGGGCTGAAGGGAAAGGTCGTGAGTTCCTCGCCCCACATGCTGCCGCGCGAGATGAGGTTGAGCACCGGGCCCAGGCCGGCGATGGCGCCGAAGATCACGGCGCCCAGCAGCCTGCGGCGCCCGCGCCCCAGCGCGTGGATGAGCAGCGGCAGCAGGCCGGTCAGCAGCACCTGGCGCGCGGTGTTGACGGGGTTGGCCGCGACCATCGCCAGCGCGAAGGCCAGCGCCGCCGCGCACCAGGACCACAACGTGCGCCGGCGCACCGCATGGATGGCGAGCGCCACGAAGCACAGCAGCACCACCAGCTTGGGCAGCGTGGAATAGAAGATGAAGTCCAGCGGCACGCTTTCTTCGTCGCCCGAGAGGCCGCGCGCCACGAAGTTGAGGTCGGGCCGGATGAACAGCGCGGCGAAGGCGGCCAGCGAGCAGCTCAGCAGCAGCAGCAGCGGATGGGCCACGCCGAGCAGCCGCTGGTCGTGGCGCCCCGGCTGGTGCGCGGGCGCATCGGGCACGCCCAGCCGCGCGGCCTCCACGCCGGCCATGTACAGGATCAGCAGCACCAGCGCCTGCGTGTGCGCCGACGTGCTCATGAGGCCTGCTTCCCAGAAGTCGACCTCGTGCGAGATCTGCATGGCCGGTGCCAGCGAGAAGTAGGTGAGGATGGTCGCGTAGTGGATCAGCAGGAACACGCTGCCGCCGGACGAGCCCAGCAGCGAGAGCTGGACCAGCGACAGCGCGAACACCGCCACATAGCCCCACACCGGGTCGACCAGGCCGCACAGCAGCGCGCAGACGATGCCGGACCAGAAGGAAAGGGTTCGCATGGTGGGCCTGTGGGGTGGGTGGAACCGGTGGGTGTTCGCGGCAGGTGTTCGCAGCCTGGGCGGGTGTGGCTCAGGCGTGCACGTGGGTGTGCGCGTGCTCCGGGTCGGTCTCCTCCAGCGGCCGGATCGCCGTCTGGTAGTCCGCATAGGTGCGGCGAAGGCCTTCGCCCAGCGGCACGGCCGCGTGCCAGCCGAGGCTGCCGGCGCGCGACACGTCCAGCAGCTTGCGGGGCGCGCCGTCGGGCTGCGCGAGGTCGTAGCGGATGCTGCCGGTGTAGCCCACCACGTCGCGGATCAGCTCGGTGAGTTCGGCGATCGACACGTCCACCCCGGTGCCCAGGTTGATGTGCCCGCGCATGGCGTCGGTCTGCTGGTCGTACTCGGCGCGCGACAGCTTCATCACCTCGAGGCAGCCTTCGACCATGTCGTCGACGTACAGGAACTCGCGCCGTGCGCGGCCGCTGCCCCAGATCAGCACGCTGGGCGCGTTGCTGATCTTGGCCAGGTGGAAGCGCTGGATCAGCGCCGGCACCACGTGGCTGTTCTCCAGGTGGTAGTTGTCGCCGGGGCCGTACAGGTTGGTCGGCATCACGCTGCGGTAGTCGATGCCGTGCGTGGCGCTGTACTGGCGGTTGTAGCTCTCGCACAGCTTGAGGCCCGCGATCTTGGCGATCGCGTAGGGCTCGTTGGTGGGCTCGAGCTTGCCGTTGAGCAGGTACTCCTCGCGGATCGGCTGCTCGGCCAGGCGCGGGTAGATGCAGCTGGAGCCCAGGAACAGCAAGCGCTTCACGCCGGCCAGGAAGGCCTGGTGCGTGACGTTGGTGGCGATCATCAGGTTCTCGTAGATGAACTGCGCCGGGTAGGTCATGTTGGCGTGGATGCCGCCGACCTTGGCGGCCGCCAGGTAGACCTCGTCGATCTGCTCGGACGCGAAGAACCGGGCCACGCCCGCCTGGTCGAGCAGGTCGAGTTCGGCGCGGGTTCGTGTCACCACGTCATGGCCCATTTCGCGCAGGCGCCTTGCGGTCGCCTGACCCACCATTCCGCGATGACCTGCAACAAAGATACGCATATGTGCTTTCGGTGAAGGGGTTGAAGTTCCAGGGAGACGAAATCGAAATCGAAACTGGATGCGAAAGGGCGGGCTGTGCGCTTCGGGCCGCGGCTAGCGCGACCCGCGCGCCCCGGTCACCACGCCGAAGGTCTTCAGCAGGATCCCGAGGTCGCGCCACAGCGACAGGTGCGCCACGTACTCGGCGTCCATGGCGGCGCGGCGGCGGTAGCTGATCTCGTTGCGCCCGCTGATCTGCCACAGGCCCGTGATGCCCGGGCGCACCGCGCAGTAGTGGTCCCAGTAGTCGCCGTACAGGTCCTTCTGCGTGAACATGCAGGGGCGCGGGCCGACCATGCTCATGTCGCCCTTGAGCACGTTCCAGAACTGCGGGAACTCGTCGATGCTGTACTTGCGCAGGATGGCGCCGAAGCGGGTGATGCGCGGGTCGTGCTCCAGCTTCTGGTAGATCGCCCACTCGCGCCGCGCGGCCTCGTTCTCGCGCAGGTGGCGCGCCAGCACCGCCTCGGAGTCGGCCACCATCGAGCGGAACTTGTAGAACTTGAAGACCTTGCCGTCCTTGCCGTAGCGCGGCTGCATGTAGATGGCCGGCCCGCCCGAGGTGTAGAGCACGCCGAACCAGATGAGCGCATAGGCCCAGCCGAAGAACAGGAAGAACGAGCCGGCCATCAGGATGTCGGCCGCGCGCTTGGCCCAGCGCAGCCAGAGCGCGCCGCCCAGTGGCCCGTACACCGGCGTGTTGGCGGCGTTGCCGACGCCCGCGGCGCCGGCGTTGCGCTGCGTGGAGGAGGTCGATTGAAGGGTGCTCATGATCCGGCGTGCTCCGGTTCGATGCGCTTGGGCATCACGGTGTCGGCGTGGGTGGTGTCCAGCGTGTAGGCCGGGTCGCGGCGCGCAGGCGCCGCGCCGCCGTAGCCGTAGTAGCCGTAGCTGTAGCTGCGGTTGTGGCGCTGCGAGGTGTCGACGGCGTTGAACACCACGCCGTGGAAGGCGGTGCCCACGTGGGCCATGCGCTTGGCGCTTTCCACCAGCTCGCCCATCTCGCTGGTGTCGGCGCGGGCCACCAGCAGCAGCGTGCCCATGCACGGCGCCATGGCGGCGGTCTCCGAGGCCAGCAGGGTGGGCGGCGCGTCGACCACCACCACGTCGTAGCGCGCGGACAGCGTGGCCAGCGTGTGGGCGAAGGCGTCGCTGGTCATCAGGCCGCCGGGGTCGGGGTGCAGCGTGCCGGCGCTCATCACGTCCAGGTTCAGCAGCACGTTGTGGTGGATGCCTTGCTCCAGCGGCACGCCGCCGGCAATGACGTCCGACAGCCCGTCCTTGCGCTGCAGGCCGAACTCCTCGGTGAGGCTGCCGCGGCGCAGGTCGGCGTCGATCAGCAGCACGCGCTTGCCCGAGGTGGCGAGCAGCGTGGCGAAGTTCGACGAGACGAAGGTCTTGCCCGCGCCGGCGGTGGCGCTGGAGATCATCACGCGGTTGTTGGGCGCGCCCAGCATGACGAACTTCAGCGCGGTGCGAAGGCGGCGCAGGCCTTCGAGCGCGGGGTCTTCCACGTGCAGCGCCGCCAGCACCTTGACGCCGGGCTTGCCGTTGCGCACGGCGCGGTCGAGCACGCGCTGCTGGGTGCTCAGCGGAATGGTGCTGTACACGCTCATGCCGGTGACGGCCTCGATGTCGTCGGGGTTGCCGATGGAGCGCTTGAGGTTCTTGCGCGCCATTGCCGCGGCACCGCCGAGGAACAGGCCGCCGGCCAGCGCCAGCGCGACCACGATCAGCGGCTTGGGCCGCACGGGCTTCTCGGCCACCAGCGCCTGGTCGAGCACGCGCACGTTGGCCACCTTGCCCTCCTTGGCCAGGCGCATCTGCAGCGAGCTGTTCAGGAGCGTCGCATACAGGTCGGTGTTGACCTTGATGTCGCGCTGCATGCGCAGCGAGTTCTGCTGCAGCATGGGCATGCGGCGGATGCGCCCGTCGACCGAGCCCAGCTCCTTCTTGAGCGAGGCGATCTGCGTGTCCAGCGTCTGCACCATCGGGTGCGCCGCGGTGAAGCGGCCCACCAGGTCCAGGCGCTTCTGCTTGGCGTCGAGCAGCTTGGCCTGCAGGTCGACGTTCTGCGACAGGGCGTTGCGGGCCTCGTCGTCCAGGCTGATGGTGCCGTTCTGGTTGCGGTACTGGTTGTAGCTGTCTTCCGACTGCTCCAGCTGCGCCTTGAACTTGGGCAGCTCGGTGCCCAGGAAGGCCAGCGCGCGCTCGGCCTGTACCGTCTTCTGGTCGATGTTCTGGCGCACGTACAGGCGCGAGATCTCGTTGAGCATGTCGGCCAGCTGGCCGCGGTTCTCGGCCTGCAGGCTGACGTCGATCACGCCCGACTGCTTGCCTTTCTCGACCACGCGCAGGTCCTTCTGCAGGCCCAGCAGGGTGAGCTGCTTGGAGTAGCGCACCAGCTCGAAGGCGCCGCCGGGCGCGGCGTCGAACGAGCCGACCAGCAGGTGCAGGGTGCCGCCGGGCACGGCCGCGTCCAGCGGCACGCCGACGGTGCCCTTCAGCGGCGTTTCCAGGTCGGCGTTGGTCAGCGTGTAGTTGCCGCCGTCGCCCGCCAGCAGCGTGAACTTCTTGCCCTCGAAGGCCGAGGGCACGTCCATCTGCGCGACGGCGATGCGCTCGGTGCCCGAGACGTAGTTGCCCATGCCGAAGACGCCGGGCGTGGACAGCTGGCTCGCGTGCCGCGCGAGGAACTCGCCCACCACCGGGATGTAGTGCGGCTTGGCGCTGATGTACAGCCGCGTGTTCTCCATCGCCTGGCCGAGCACCATGCGCGAGCGCAGGATCTCGGTCTCGCCGGTGGTCGGCGTCTTCACGCTGATGCCGCCGGCGCCGTTGGCGTCGCCCGGAAAGTTGCCGCTGGTGCGGTCCGAGTCCTCGACCTGGATCAGGATGTTGGCCTCGTAGACGCGCGGACCGAACAGGGCATAGCCCACCCCCACCAGCAGCGCCAGCACCGCGATGGTGGCGATCAGCCAGCGGCTGTCGATCAGGATGTCCAGGTATTCCCGGAACCGGGATTCCCGTGGCCAGGCGGTCGTCTCGAGCACCGTGACGGGGGCGGCCGCGGGTGCCGGGAGCGAGGGTTGCCAACGCGCGTTCATGAGGTTCACCTTTTCGTGTTGCGGGGTGGAGAACTCACCGGCGCGCGGTGTCGCGGCCGAGGTTGACGACCTGGGCGGCCGGCAGGATCAGGCTGATCACGCGGTTCCAGGTGACCAGCGGCACGTGGTCGACATAGACCACGTCGCGCGGCATCAGCTCGAAGCGGTCGGCCAGCGCGAGCGCCACCGGGTTCTTCGCGTTGAGGTTGAAGATCTGCTGCACGTCCAGGTTGTCGGGCGAGTTGCGCACCACGAAGATCTGGCCGGGGTCGGAGGCGAGCAGGTCGGGGCCGCCGGCGTCGCCGAGCGCCTCGTTCAGGCTCAGGCGGCCGTTCATGCGCATCTGCAGCGACGACGGGGCCCGCACTTCGCCCATCACGTAGACCCGGCTGTCCTCGCGGGTGCCGATGTTCACCACGTCGCCGTTGCGCAGCGGAATGCTGTTGGCGTCCAGGCCCATGGCCTGCAGCGCGGGAATGTCGACCACCGTCGAGACGCCGCCGCGGGTGAGCGTGATGCGGGCGCGGTCGCCGGCCGTGGTGAAGCTGCCGGCGCGGCTGATGGCCTCCGACAGCGTCATCGGCACGTCGGTGAAGATCTGCAGCCCCGGCGTGCGCACTTCGCCCTGCACGTAGGCGCGCTGGCTGCGGAACGACTGGATGCGCACCGTGACCTGCGGGTCCTTGATGAACTTCTGGATGCGCCCGGCCACCAGCTCGGACGCGCCGCTTTCGGTCAGGCCCTGCAACTTGACGCGCCCGATGTACGGAAAGCTGATCTCGCCGTTGGCGCCGACGATGAAGCCCGGCGCCACGCTCACGCCGGTCGGGTCGGACTGCTGCGCGATCACCGCGCCGGCGTTGGGCAGCAGCTCGGGGTGGTCGTACACGATGATGCCGACCACGTCTCCCGGCCCGATGGTGTAGACCGGCGCGGTGGCGAACAGGCGCTTCACGCCGTCGGACACGGTCTTGGGTTTCTGCGCGGCCTGCGCGCGGATCAGGTCGGGCGTGATCGGAATGATCTTGTTGTTCTCGGCCGAGGCCGTGCTGTCACCCGTGGCGCTGGTGAAGCCCAGCGGCCCCACGCCGCCGAAGCCGGGCGCGCAGCCCGACAGCGCGACCAGGCCGAGCGACAGCAGCAGCGCCAGGCCCGCCCATCGCAACCGGCGCTCCATCTGGGCCTCTGCTGCCGCTGCCCTGGCGGGGAAGGGGCGCGAGCCGCGTGACTGCGGCGCTGGATCGTGGCGTTCCATGGTGATCTCCTTGATGGCCGTTTTGACGGTGGGTGACGTGGGTGAGGTGAGTGAGAGGACCGGTTGAGGATGGGCAACAGGGCTGCGCTTCAGGGCGCGGCCCAGGTGGTGGGCATGGCGTGTTCGGCGCTCGCGAGCGGGCGGGCCTGGCTGCGGCGTTCGGTGCTGGCGCCGAAGCAGCGGTCGGTCACCCAGTCGCCGACCGATTGCAGGAAGAGCTGCTGGCCCCTTTCCGTGCACACGGTGTGGTCGACCTCGGCCATGAACTCGTACTGCAGGTCCTGCGTGAAAGGCTGGCGGCCGAAGGCGCCGAGCTGGTCGCGGCCGCGGTCGCACACGTGCAGCGAGCCCGAATACAGCAGCTGCACCGCGACCTTGCGTTCGACCAGCTGCCGCAGCGTGGCGCCGAACCAGACCGCGTTGTCCTCGGGCGCGCGCTTCTCGGCGAAGAAGCCCGGCATCGGCGTGGTCGAGTGGCTGCGCAGGAAGTGGCGCTGCAGCCAGCGCTTGGCCTTGCCCGGGAACGACGGGTGCGCGGGCGCGGCGAGCGCGCGGCGCACGTTGCGCTCCCAGCGTGCGCGCCGCTCGGGGAAGGCGAAGCCGTCGAACAGCGAGACGGCCACCACGCGCGGATCGGCCGCGGCCGCGGCCATGGTGTGCTCCACGCCCGAGCACATGCCCACCACGGTGAACTGCCGCGCGCCCAGCATGCGTTCGCCCAGGTCCATGGCGGCCTGCAGGCTGTGCACGGCGCGGGTCTGCAGGTCGGGCGAGGTGTCGAGCGCGTCGCTGTCGCCGACGCCGCCCAGGTCGAAGCGCAGGCTGCTCACGCCGCGCGCGGCCAGCATGTGCGCCAGCTTCACGTTGATGCGGCGCGGCCCCACGCGGTGGTTGGCGCCCATGTTGAACATGAGGCAGGCCACGCCGGCCGGCGCCTGCTGCGCGGGGGCCGTGAGCATGCCCATCAGTGCGTCGCCGGGGCCGAAACGCACGGGCGTCTGTGTCGTGTCATTCATGGATCGCACCTTGGAGGCGGTTGAGCGCATCGGCCGGGACCATCGCGCTGTTGGGGTAGGGGTCGGAGGTCCAGTCGAGCTGGTGCTTGAAGTAGCCCAGGCGAACCGGCATGTGGCGCGACTGCTGGTCGGAGGCCCACTGCGCGGTGCGCTCGTCGTCGGGGCTGGCCAGCACCAGGGTGTCGTGCAGCGCGGTGAGCGGCAGCGACTCGGGCACCAGCGCCGCCAGCTGCGCGCGCAGCGCCGGCGAGAGCACGGTGCCCAGCGCTTCCTCGGGCAGGGCGTCGGGCTGCTGCACCAGGCTGCGGCGCCAGGCCACGTCGGGAATGCAGAAGGTGGTGTCGATGGCGCTCACGTGGTCCTCGCGCAGCACGCGGGCATAGCGCCTGCCGTCGATCACCGGCTCCCACAGCACCAGCCGCACCGGGTCGCAGCGCCCGCTGCGCGCGGCCAGCACGGCCAGCGTGGCCCCCAGGCGCGCACCGATCCACACGATGGAAGCACCCGGCGCGCGCCGGCGCAGCTCTTCGTGCGCGCAGCACAGGTCGCGGCGCCAGCCGTCGAACTCGCCTTCGCTCTCGTCGCCCGGCGAGTCGCCCGAGCCGTAGAAGTCGAAGCGCAGCGTGGCGATGCCGGTGCGCGACAGGCGCTCGGCCAGCACCTTGAAGAAGCGGTGCGTGCGCAGGCCCTCCTGCCCGAAGGGCGGGCAGATGAGCACGGCCGTGTCGTCGGCGCGGTCCTGGTCGGCGGCATGGAACACGCCGAAGACCTGGCGCGACGCCGGGCCGAACATGAGGGGCGTGGAGCTCATGCGTGCGCCTCCGCCAGGCGGCTCGCGTGACCGGCGCGGGCCTCGGTCTGGCGCCATTCGGCCAGCGAGCCCACGCAGTCCATGCGCGCGGGCGCCGGCCCGAGCACCAGCCACAGGATGCGCCCGGCCACCGACAGCTCGACACTGCGGCAGTCCGGCACCAAACCCACCTCGAAGCTCTGCGGCGACAGCAGCAGGCCCACGCCGATGGCTTTCAGGCAGGCCTCCTTGCGTGTCCAGCAGGTCAGGAAGGCCTTGTCGCGTTCCTGCGCGGGCAGGGCGGCCAGCGCCTCCTGTTCGCGCCGCGTGAAGTGCTCGGCCGCGAGCACGGCCGCGTCGGGCACCGCGCGCAGCAGCTCGACGTCCGCGCCCAGCGGGCCGCGCCCGCCGATGGCGATGAGCGCCAGGCCGTGGCTGTGGCTCAGCGAGAACTGCGTGCGCGTGTGGCCCGACAGCGACGGCTTGCCGAAGGAACCCGTGGCCAGCTGCAGCGCGGCGTGGTGCAGGCCGGTGTACTCGGCCAGCGCCTGGCGCAGCGCGATGTGCGAGGCCACGTAGCGCTGCCGGTCGGCGGGGAACCGGAAGTTCGCGGCGCGCGCGCACTCTTCGTCCGACAGGACCTGCGCGGGCAGGAGGTCGGTGAAGCTGTCCAGGTCGACGTACCGGCACACCGGCGCGTCGATGGACAGGGCGTAGGCAGAGCTGTTCATGTTCACCCCTTGCGCAGCCAGCCGCCGAAGGCGCGGCTGAGCAGGCCGCCGCGCTGCGCGTTGGCGGCGGTGCCGGCGGCCAGCTCGACCAGGTCCGAGGGCACGCCCTCGGGCACGGTGCGCGGCGACGATGCGATCTGCCCGAGGTTCTCGAACAGGTAGCGCCGCGGCTCCACGCGATGGCCCAGCATCTGCGCGGCCTGCTGCACGGCGCGCAGCACCAGCAGCGAGTCGCCGCCCAGGTCGAAGAAGTTGTCGCTGGCGCGGATGTCCTCCACATCGATGCCGATCACGCCGGCCCAGATCTGCGCGAGCTGCGCATGCTCCGGGTTGAGCAGGGCCTGCCGCGCCTTGCGCTCCTCGCCGGCGGCGGCCGCCGGGGCGCCCTTGCCGGGCTCCTCGGCCGCGAGCTTGCGCAGGTAGGCGGCGCTGGTGGAGTCCTCGGTGCTCGCGATGTCGGCCAGCGTGGCGTTCGGGTCTTCGGCGACGCGGCGCAGCACCTCGAGGTAGCGCTCGCGCAGCTGCGCACCGGTCTCGCGCAGGTACACGTCGGCGTTGTAGATCAGCGCGCCTTCCAGGCCGTGCGGCTTGTCCATCAGCCACACGCCGATGTCGTCGGTGGCGCCGTGCTGCATCACGTGCATCTGGCGGGTTTGCAGGCTGCCCACCGAGCGCGCGCGTTCGCGGGCGTCCTGGAAGGAGAACATCGACTGGTACGGGCCCGAGGTCTTGATCTGGCTCGCGTAGCCCGGCTCGGCCATCAGGCGCTCGAACGGCACCTGCTGGTTGTTCATCATCGACAGCAGTTCCTGCTTCACGTAGTGCATGAACTCGGGCAGCGTCTGCTTCAGGTCGACCGCCAGCGACACCGGCAGCACGTTGTTGAAGAAGCCCATGATGTCTTCGGTCTCGGCCTGCTGGCGCCCGCGCACCGGGTTGGCGAGCACGATGAAGTCGCTGCCGATCACGCGGGCCATGGTCAGCGCGTAGACGCCGAAGGTCAGCATGCTGAGCGTCACGTCCATGTCGCGTGCGATCTCGCGCAGGCGCTGCGTGCTCTGCAGGTCGATGTTGATCCAGTGCGCGCCGCCCTGGCCGCTCTTGCCCGCGCGGCGCGGCATGTCGGTGCGCGGCGGGCGGGCCGCCCTGGCGCCTTCGAGCCGGCGGCGCCAGAATTCCAGCTGCTCCTCGCAGGCGGGCTCGGTCATCCACTTCTGCAGCCACTCGGCGTAGTCGCCGTGGGTGGTGGCGAGGGCGGGCAGGTTGTGCGGGCGGCCGCGCTCGGCCGCGTCGTAGAGCGCGCCCAGTTCGTTCTGCAGCAGGTCGAAAGACCAGCCGTCCCAGATCAGGTGGTGCGGCACGAACAGGAAGACGTGCTCGTTGTCGTCGATCTGGAACAGCGTGGCGTTGGCCATCGGCGCCTTGTGGATGTCGATGGGCCGGTCCGCGAGCTCCTGCATGCGCTCGGCCAGTTCGGCGTCGCGCTGGTCGGCCGGCAGGCCGCGCAGGTCGACCTGCGGCAGCGCGAATTCCACAGACTCCGCGATCAGTTGCAGTGGCTCGCCGGTCTGCGGATCGCTGCCGATGCGGGTGCGCAGCGAGGGCTGGCGGCGGATCATTTCGCGCAGCACGCCTTCGAAGCGCGCCGCGTCGAGCTTGCCCAGCAGGCGCTGCGCCGACGGCGCGTTGTAGACCGAGCGGCCCGGGTGCAGCTCTTCCATGAAGCGGATGCGCTCCTGCGCCAGGGTGAGCGGCGCGGCGCGGCGCTCGGCGCGCAGCGCAATGGGCGCCTGCAGGCCGACGCCCGCGCCCTGCAGCGCCTGGATGGCCCCGGCCAGCTTCTCGGCCGTGGGCGCCTCGAACAGGGTGCGCAGCGGCAGCGTCACCTGGAACTCGCGGCTCAGCAGCGTGGTCAGGCGCGCGGCCAGCAGCGAATGGCCGCCCATGGTGAAGAAGTCGTCGTGCATGTCCAGGCCCGGCAGGCTCAACACCTTCTCCATGGCCGCGTGCACCTTGCGCTCGTGGTCGTTGCGCGGGCCGGCGCCGCGGCGCACCTCGTCGCGTGCCGCGGCTTGCGGCGGCGGCAGCGAGATGCGGTCGACCTTGCCGTTCTGCATGGTGGGCAGCGCGTCGAGCGTCACCACGTGCTGCGGCAGCATGAAGGCCGGCAGGTGCTTGCGCAGGTGCACCATGAGCGCGTCGAGGTCGAAGGTGGCGCCCGGGGTCAGGCCCAGGTAGGCGACCAGGCGCACGTCGCCGGGGTTGTCCTCGCGGGCCACGACCACGCTGCGCGAGACGCCGGGCACCTCGCAGCAGCGCACCTCGATCTCGCCGGGCTCGATGCGGTAGCCGCGCACCTTCACCTGGAAGTCGAGCCGGCCGAGGTGGTCGAGCAGGCCGTCGTTGCGCCAGCGGCCACGGTCGCCCGAGCGGTATACGGTCTTGGGCACGCCGAAGATGCGCACGGTGACGAAGCGCTCGGCCGTCAGCTCGGCGCGGTCGAGGTAGCCGAGCGACACGCCTTCGCCGGCGATGCAGATTTCACCGGGCACGCCGACGGGGCAGGGCTGCAGGTCGGCGTCGAGGATCCAGATCTCGGTGTTGTCCACGGGCTTGCCGATGGACACGCCGCGCGAGGCGATTTCCTCGGGGCGCACGTGCCAGGCGGTGGAGTACACGGTGGTCTCGGTCGGGCCGTAGCCGTTCCACAGGCCTTCCATGCGCTCGCACAGCGCGAGCGCCAGGCTGGGGCGCAGCGCCTCGCCGCCGGTCCAGCCGCGAAAGCCAGGGGCGCCTTGCCATTGCGCGTCGAGCAGCACCTGCCACATGCCGGGCGTGGCCTGCAGCAGGGTGATCTGCTCTTCGTCGAGCATCCGCGACAGGCGGTTGCCGTCCATGGCCACGTCGCGCTGCACCATCACCAGTTCGGCGCCGGCGGCCAGCGGCAGCAGCAGGTCGGGCACGGCCATGTCGAACGACAGCGTGGTGACCGCCGCGATGCGGTCGGCCGGGCTGATGCCCGACTCGCGCTGCATCCACTGCAGCAGGTGGGCCACGCCGCGGTGGTGCGCGATGACGCCCTTGGGCAGGCCGGTGGAGCCCGAGGTGTAGATGACGTAGGAGGCGTCGTCGGGGCCGGCGTCGTCGGCGCTCGGCGGCAGGGCTTCTGCGGAGAGTTGGCGCCAGGCGGTGTCGCGGTCGATCTCGAAGACGCGCTGGCCGGCGTCGGCGCGCCAGTCGCGCGGGGTGGCCGCGATGTCCGACGTGGTCAGCATCAGGCTGAGCTTGGCGTCGCTGGCGTAGTGGTCCAGGCGCGCTTGCGGGAAGGCCGGGTCCAGCGGCACGTACGAGGCACCCGCTTTCAGGATGCCCAGCATCGAGACCACCATTTCCAGGCTGCGGTTCAGGCACAGGCCCACGCGCTGGCCGCGCGCGACGCCGCGTGCGCGCAGGGCATGCGCCATGCGGTTGGAGAGCGCGTCGAGCTCGCTGTAGCTGCAACTGCGCGCGCCGTCGCGCACGGCCGGGTGGTGGGGCTGCTGCGGCACGCGCGCCAGGAAGCCGGCATGCGCCAGCGGCGCGCCGACCAGCGGCACGCGCGCCGGCTGCAGCGCGAGCAGCGCACGCGCGCCGTCGCCCGAGAGCACCTCGAGGCGGCCGACGGTTTCGTCCGGCTTGTGCGTGGCCGACTGCAGCACGCACTCGAACATGTCGAGCCAGCGCTGCACGCTGACGTCGTCGAACAGGTCGGTGTTGTATTGCGCCTCGATCACCAGGCCGCCGTCGAGCGGGCGCAGGTTGAGGAAGAGCTCGAAGTTCTCGTACTGGCGCGCGATGGTGTCCTGCACCACGTCGATGCCGGTGAAGGCCTGCGCGCTGCTGGCCACGTCGGGGTCGACGTTGAAGGCCACGCTCACCAGCGGCAGCCGGCTCGGGTCACGCTCGAGCGAAAGTTGCCCCAGCAGCGCGCCGTAGGTCAGCGCCTGGTGGTCGAAGGCGTCGAGCACGGCGGTATTGCATTCGTCCATCAGCGCGTCGAAGCGCATGCCGGTGTTGGCGGCCAGGCGCAGCGGCAGCAGGTTCACGCAGTGGCCGACCAGGCCGGGCATGTCGTGCGCGAGCTGTCCCGACGCCGGAATGCCGACCACGATGTCTTCCTGCCCCGTGAGGCGGTGCAGCGTGGCCACGAAGCCGCTGAGCAGGCCGGTGAACAGGCTCACGCCGGCCTTGGTGCTGGTGGTGCGCACGGCGCTCACCAGGCGCTTGTCGAGCAGCCGCTCGGCGCGCAGCGAGTTGAAGGTGCGCGTGGCCGGGCGCGGGCGGTCCAGCGGCAGGTCGAGCACCGGCAGCGTGCTGCCCGAGAAGCGGCCCAGCCAGTAGTCGACGTGCGCCTGCATGTCGGGGTGCGCGGCGTCGTCGGCTTCCTGCGCGGCAAAGTCGGCGAAGAGCGGCGCGGGCTTGAGCTTCAGGCCCACGCCGGTCTGCTCGGCATACAGGTGGCCCAGCTGCTCGGTGATGACGGCCCACGACCAGCCGTCGCAGACCACGTGGTGCGCCGACATCACGAGCTCGTGCTCGGCCTCGCCCAGGCGGTACAGCACGGCGCGGAACAGCGGGCCGTGCTCGAGCGAAAAGGGCGTGCACACGGCCTCGTTGTGGGCGGCGCGCAGGGCCCGCGTGCGGGCTTCGGGTTCGAGGCCGCTCAGGTCTTGCTGCAGCAGGTGGTTGTCGCCGGGCTGGCTCACCAGCATGCAGGTGCCGTCGGGCGAGATGGTGGCGCGCAGGGCCTGGTGGCGTTCGAGCAGCAGCGCCATCGACTGCGCCAGGGCTTCGCTGTCCAGCGTGCCGCGCATGCGCAGCAGCACCGATTCGTTGTAGGCCAGGGAGGCCTCGGTGCTCAGCGTTGCGCCGAGCCAGACTTCACGTTGCGATTGCGTCGTCGCAACGATGCATTCGATGGCGCCACCGCTGGCGGTGGGCTTGAGAACGGCGTTCATGCTGCGGCCTTTCCATTGATGAGGTGATGACTGGGGCTGGCCGTGTCGGGCACGTACCAGAAGGGCTGGCCGTCGACGTCGCGCGCCAGCACCGAGCCTTCTTCGGCGGGCTTGCGCAGGTCGAAGCCGGTGACGACCGCGGCGCGGCGCGGCAGGAAGCCGGATTCCTGCATCTCGGCGACCGACTCCTTGAAGGCGCGCTGGATGAAGGCGATGTCCTCGGCGCTGTGCGCGCTCGTGAGGAAGCAGGGGAAGTTGTCCAGGATGTGGATGCCGCGGCTGCGCATCATGGCGAACAGCAGGTCCTGCAGCGGGTGGTCCTCGAGCCAGCTCACGCGCCACAGCGAGGCGAAGTGGCGGATCTCGATGGGCGCGCCCACCTCCTTGCACCAGCCCGAGAGTTCCGCGGCCATGGCCGAGGTGTTGCCCGTGAGGCCGGCCTGCAGCGCGGGCCCGGCTTCCTTCAGGTGGGTGAGCGAGGCCTTGGCCGCGGCCAGCGCGAGCGGGTGGCGCACGAAGGTGCCGGCGAAGTAGGTCACGCCCACGCCCGGGATCGAGTCGTCGCCGTACTGCCAGGGGCCGCCGTCGAGCGCGTCCATGAACTCGCGCTTGCCGGCGATCACGCCCACCGGAAAGCCGCCGCCGATCACCTTGCCGTAGGTGGCCAGGTCGGCGCGCACGCCGAACAGCTCCTGCGCGCCGCCCAGCGCGGTACGAAAGCCCGTGATGACCTCGTCGAAGATCAGGCAGCAGCCGCTCTTGGCGGTGATGTCGCGCACTTCGTGCAGGAACTCGCGCGGCTGGAAGTCGGGCCGGCGGCTTTGCACCGGCTCGGCCAGCACGGCGGCCAGGTCGTCGGCGTTCTCGCGGATGAAGGCCAGTGCCTCGGGCGTGCCGTAGTCGAGCACGCGGATGTCGCCGAACATGCCGCTCATGACGCCCGGCGCGGCCGACAGGCCCTTGCCCGCCTTGCCGGCGCGCACCAGCACTTCGTCGAAGGTGCCGTGGTAGGAGCCGGTGAACACCACCACCGTGCTGCGGCCGGTGACGGTGCGCGCGATGCGCAGCGCCGCCATCACGGCCTCGGAGCCGGTGTTGCACAGGCCGGCGCGGTCGCTGCCGGTGAGCTCGCAGATCAGCGCCGTGACCTCGGCGGCCAGCGGGTGCTGCGGGCCGATCTCGTAGCCTTCGTCGAGCTGCTTGCGCACGGCGTCCTGCACGAAGTCGGGCTGCCAGCCGAACATGTTCATGCCGAAACCGTTGAGCACGTCGACGTACTCGTTGCCATCGAGGTCCCACATCTTCGAGCCCTTGGAGCGCTCGATGACGATCTGGTAGGTGATCTCCTTGGTGATCGGGCGAAAGCCGTTGACCACGCGCGGGTCGGCCATGTGGGGGCGGTTGGACTCGGTGAACTGCTTGCTCTTCTGCGTGCGTTCCACGTAGCGCCGCATGAAGGCCGCGAGCCGCGCCTTCTGCCGGCCGCTGGGCTCGGCGGTGCGCTGCGTGTGGATGCGGGCGATGGCGCCGAAGGCCTTGGCCACGTCGTAGCGCACGGGCTGGTGGGTGGCGGGTTCGTCGGCAGCGGGCGTGGCGGAGACCGCGGTTGCGGCTGGTGCGGTGGGTTCAGCCACCGGTTGCGCGGCCTGCGTGACCTGTGCGACCTGTGCGACAGGCATGGCCTGCAGCGTCATGAGCGGCGCGGCCTGCGCGGCGCCCGACAGCAGGGCCAGTTGCTGGCGCATCAATTCCATCTGCTGCGAAATGAGCTGCGGTAGCGGGTCGCCGCCGCCGATGCCGCCTTGCATCGGCGCATACACCGGCATGGGCATGGCCACGGGCTGGTAGGCGGCGACGGCCTGCACGGGTGCGGGCATGGCCGCCGCGGTCACCGGCGCCGCGGCAGGTGCTGCAACCGGCGCGGCTTCAGGCGGCAGGCTTTCCCGCAGGAAGCCCGACAGCGCGTCGAAGCTGCGGTAGTTCTCCATCAGCTGGCGGAAGCTGAGGTTGACCTTGAAGTGCTTCTTGATCTGCGTGGCGGCCTGCGTGAGCGTGAGCGAGTCGAGTCCCAGCTCGCCGAAGGCGGCGTGTCCTTCCGCCTGCGCCATGTCGAGGCCGGAGATGTCCTCGAACAGGGTGCGCAGGCGCGCATCCACGTTGGAGGCGGGGGGAGGAAGAGGCGAGGGCGTTGCAGCGGTCACGGTCGGCTCCAGGGCGGTAGGTGAAACAAGGAAGACAGGTGAAGGGGCCGGGGCTGCGACGGGCGCGGTCTCGGTGGCGATGGGGGGGACGGCGGCGATGTCGACCCAGAAGCGCTTGCGCTCGAACGGCGTGGTGGGCAGCTGCACGCGTTGCGCGCCGGTGCGCGACACGAGCCGCGAGAGCTCGACGTCGGCGCCGCAGGTCCAGAGGCGGCCCAGCGCCAGGTGCAGGGTGCGGGCCTCGTCGGCGGGGTCGCCCTGCAGCAGCGGCACCACACCGGTTGCGCCGTGCTGGCGCACCAGCGTCGAGAGCATGTTGCGGGGGCCGGCCTCGACGAACAGCGGGTTGGCCACCTGCGCCATCGCGCAGCGCACGGCCGGCGAGAAGTGCACGGTGCCGCGCAGGTGCTGGGCCCAGTAGGTGGCGCTGGTGGCCTCGGCGCCTTCGAGCAGGCGGCCGGTCATGGTCGAGAAGATGGGCGTGTACGGTGCGTGCAGTTCGACCTGCCGCACCAGCGCCTCGAAGGGCGCGACGGCGCCGTCCATCATGGCGGAGTGGAAGGCGTGCGAGGTCTGCAGCGCGCGCGCCGGAATGCCGTCGGCCTCGAGCGCGGCCTGCAGCGCGGCAATGGCGTCGAAGGGGCCGGCGGCCACGCAGGCGGTGGGGCCGTTCTCGGCGGCCAGCGACAGCTGCGGGCCGACGCGGTCGAGCCTGTCCAGCAGTTCGGCCGCGCCCAGGCGCACCGACAGCATGGCGCCGGCCGGCTGGGCCTGCATGAGCGCGCCGCGCCGGGCGACGAGCCTGGCGGCGTCCTCCAGGCGCATCACGCCGGCCAGCACGGCCGCCACGAACTCGCCCACGCTGTGGCCGATCAGTGCCTGCGGGCGCGCACCGAGCGACAGCACGCGGCGGGCCAGCGCGTACTCGAGCGCGAAGATGGCCAGCTGCGTGGCGGCGGTGGGCGCCAGCGATTGCGGGTCGTCCGAGAACATGCGCGCGCGCAGGTCGAAGTCGACCGCGCCTTCGAACGCGTTCATGCAGTCGTCGAAGGCGGCGGCGAACACCGGGTCGGCGGCGTGCAGGTGCTTGCCCATGCCCGCGTACTGCGCGCCCTGGCCCGGGAACATCAGCACCATCTGCGGTGCGCGTGCGGCGATGCGGCCGCTGGCGCGCCAGGGCGAGTCGGCATTGCGCAGCGCGGCCGAGGCATCGGCCGCGCTGCCGGCGACCACCACGCGGCGGAAGGCGTGCGCCTTGCGCCCCACGGCCAGCGTGTGGGCCACGTCGGCCAGCGGCAGGCCGGCTTGCGCGTCGAGGTGCGCGGCGAGCTGCTCGCAGGCCACGGCCAGCGCAGCCTCCGAGCGGCCCGACAGCGACAGCACCTGTTCGCCGGCCGCGAGGGGCGAGGCCGGCCGAGGCGGTGCCTCCTCGACGATGACATGCGCGTTGGTGCCGCCCACGCCGAACGAGCTCACGCCCGCGCGGCGCGGCAGGTCGGCGCGCGGCCAGGGTTGCAGTTCGCTGTTGACGTGGAACGGCGTGCGCGCGAAGTCGATCGACGGGTTCGGCGAGCTGAAGTGCACCGTCGGCGGAATCACTTCGTGGTGCAGCGCCAGTGCCGTCTTGATGAGCCCGGCCGCGCCCGCGGCGGTGACCATGTGGCCCACGTTGCTCTTGAGCGAGCCGAGCGTGCAGTAGTCGAGCGCGTCGGTGTGCTCGGCATAGGCCACGGCCAGCGCCTCGACCTCGATGGGGTCGCCCATGGGCGTGGCCGTGCCGTGCGCTTCCACGTAGGAGATGCTGCGCGCGTCGACGCCGGCCGCCGCCAGCGCGGCGCGGATCACCGCGGCCTGGCCGTCGACGCTGGGCGCGGTGAAGCTGGCCTTGGCGCCGCCGTCGTTGTTCACCGCGGCGCTGCGCAGCACGGCGTAGATGGTGTCGCCGTCGGCCTGCGCGTCGGCCAGGCGCTTGAGCAGCACCACGGCCGCGCCGTCGCTGAACACGGTGCCCTGCGCATTCGCGTCGAAGCTGCGCGTGTGGCCGTCGGGCGAGAGCATCGAGCCCTCGTTGTAGAGATAGCCGCTGCGCGGCGGGCAGGTGACCGAGGCGCCGCCGGCCAGCGCCATGTAGCACTGGCCCGTGCGCAGCGCATGGAAGGCGTGGGCCACGGCCACCAGCGAGGTCGAGCAGGCGGTGTGCACGCTGACGGCGGGGCCGGTCAGGTTGAGCCGGTTGGCCACGCGCGTGGTGATGTAGTCCTTCTCGTTGGCCAGCATCACCTGGAACTCGCCCACGGGCTCCACCAGGTCGGGCCGGGTGCTCACGTGGCGCTGGAAGTAGGTGGCGTTGTACATGCCGGCGTACACGCCGACCGGGCCCGGCGCGGCGTCGGGCACGTAGCCCGCGCGTTCGAGGCACTCCCAGCAGATCTCCAGGAACACGCGCTGCTGAGGGTCCATGAGCTGCGCCTCTTTCGGGCCGATGCCGAAGAAGGCGGCGTCGAAGTCTTCGATGCCGTCGATCACGCCGCGTGCGCGCACGTACGACGGGTCGCTGCGCAGCGCCTGGCTGACGCCCGCGTCGAGCGTGGCGTCGTCGAAGAAGGTGATGGTGTCGCGCCCGGCGACGAGGTTGCGCCAGAACTGCTCGACATCGGCGGCGCCCGGAAAGCGGCCGGCGGTGCCGACCAGGGCCACGGCATCGTCATCGATGCCGGACCTTGGCGAAGAGGGGGCCGCCGCGACCGGTCGTGCTTGCGTACCGGTCGCAGCGGCCGTGGCGGGCAGATCGCCCGCCGGCTGCATCCGCGCACCCATTGCTTTTGGCGTGGGATTGCGGAAAAAAAGATTGGTCGACAGCTGCAGCCCGGTGCCGCGCTGCAGCTCGGCGAGCACCTGCAGCACCAGCAGCGAGTCGCCGCCGAGGTCGAAGAAGTTGTCGTTGCGCCCGACCTTGTCGATGCGCAGCGCATGCGCGAAGGCGTCGCACACCTGCTGCTCGAGGGCGTCGTGCGCTTCCTCGAAAGGCTGGGCCAGTTCGGGGCGTTCGCCGGCCGGTTCGGGCAGCGCCTTGCGGTCGAGCTTGCCGTTGGGCGTGACCGGCAGCTGGGCGAGCCACACCTGCGCGGTCGGCACCAGGGCTGCGGGCAGGCGCGTGGCAAGGTGCGCGCGCAGGGCGTCCCACGCGACCTGCTGCGTGCGTGCGACGAGGTACGCCACCAGGCGCAGCTGGCCGCTGGCGTCGGGCCGCGCGAGCACGGCGCACGACTGCACCGCGGGGTGCGCCAGGATGGCGGCCTCGACCTCGCCGGTCTCGATGCGATGGCCGTGGATCTTGACCTGGCCGTCGCGCCGTCCGATGAACTCGAGCGTGCCGTCGGGCAGCCAGCGCGCGAGGTCGCCGGTGCGGTAGAGCCGGTCGTCCGGACCGCCGAAGGGGTCGGGCACGAAGCGTTCGGCGCTCAGCGCGGGTTGGCGCAGGTAGCCGCGCGCCAGGCCGTGGCCGCCGATGCAGAGCTCGCCGACGAAACCGGCCGGCAGCAGCGCCATCGACGGGCTCAGCACGCGCAGCACGGTGTCCTTGATGGGGCGGCCCAGCGGCACCGAACGCAGGTCGTCGGGCAGGGGAGAAGGAATGCGGTGCGTGGCCGCGAAGGTGGTGCACTCGGTCGGGCCGTAGCCGTTGCTGAGCGTGAGCTTCGGCAGTGCCGCCTGCGCGCGCCGCACATGCGGCACCGACAGCGCCTCGCCGCCGGTGAACAGGTGGCGCAGGCCGGCCAGGTGGGCCGGGTCGTCGTCGACCACGGCGTTGAAGAGCGCGGCCGTGAGCCATGCGGTGTGCACGTCGTGGCGCGCGATGGTGCGGGCCAGGCCGGCGCCGGTGGGCACGCGCTCGTCGTGGATCACGCAGCAGCCGCCGTTGAGCAGCGGGCCCCAGACCTCGAGCGTGGCCGCGTCGAAGGCGAGCGGCGCCGCATGCAGCACCGCGCGGCCCGCGGCGAGTTCGACATAGTCCACGCCGGCCACGAGCCGAAGGATCGACCGGTGGCAGATCTCGATGCCCTTGGGCGTGCCCGTGGAGCCCGAGGTGTACATCACATAGGCGACCGATTCGCCGTCGACGGACGGCGGATTCCAAGAACTGCGATCTGCCTTGTCGGCATATTCGTCGAGCAGCAATACCGCGTGTTTCGGCGGCACGAGATGGTGGTGCGCCTGCTCGGTCAGCACGTGGTGCGCATGCGTTTCGCCGAGCATGTAGGCGATGCGCTCGGACGGGAAATCGGTCGGCACCGGCACGTAGGCGGCGCCCGCTTTCAGGATGCCGAGCATCGCGACGACGGCGGCCATCGAGCGGTCGAGCAGCAGGCCGACACTGTCGCCGCCGCGAACGCCCAGGCGCTGCAGGCGGTGTGCGAGTTCGTCGGAGCGCTGGTCGAGCTCCGCGTAGCTCATGCACAGTTCGCCTTCGGCGACGGCGGTGGCTTCCGGCGCGGACTGCGCCTGCTGGCGGAACAGGCCGGTGACGGTGAGCGAACGGTCCAGCGGCGACACGGCGGTGTTCCATGCGGTGAGCTGGGTGTCGCTGTCGGCGCGGGGCAGGGTGCGGATGTCGCCGAGCGCGGCATCGGGGCGCGCGAGCAGGTCGGCGGCGGTGTCGGCGATGGCGGCGAGCAGGGCACCGAGCGCGGCGGCGTCCAGCAGGCTGACCGCACTGTCTATATGCAGGCATGCGCTGGGGGCGTCGAAGCGCAGGCGCAGGGCGGCGTCGGTGCCGTAGGCGGTGTCGATGTCCTGGCGCAGCCAGAGCACGTCGGGGCGCTGCGCGGACAGAGGCGCTTCCGCCGACACGCGGCGGGCCTGGTCCAGTTCCGCGAGCCAGTCACCGGCGGCCCGGGTCGCGTCGTAGGCGGCGGTGGTCGACAGGCGCTGCGTGCGGCCATGAGATGCGTTCGGGCTGAGCGAGGCTTCTTCCAACGTCGGCCAGAGGGTTCCGAGCCAGCGCGACTGCAGCAGCAGCCACGCGCCGGCGAAGGGGGTGTCGGGCAGCAGGTGGGCGGCGGCAAGCGCCGTGGGCAGGTTGCTCGTGTGCCGGGCGTTCGGCGAATCCGGGTTGGCGCGCGGCACGAACAGGTCTCCCAGGAGCAGGTCGGGGGCTGAAACGCGCGACGGCAAAACAGTTTGAATTTCCATGTAAATACCCGGATACGCAATACGATGGAATTAATTGAATGCGCGAAGATATCGCCCAATCAATTGGCGTTCTGAAACGGTCTTCTTTCTTTTTCTTGACTCGATCCTAGGAGGTTTGAGACGGCCAAAGTGTGGTCTTAAGGCCTAGGTTACATTCAGACAAGGTTATTTCGAAAACGTACTACCCGAACTGTCCAGTTCGAGGTAACTGATGCGTGGTTTGGAGGTTCCGAGGGGCTGCGCCAACTGTCCAGAGGCGCCGGAATGCGCTCCCGAACCGGGGTACTCATGGGGAGATGCACAGGGGAGACCGCGGGAAAACCAGCGCACCAGATGGTTCGCGCGGATAACCGGATCGGTGCATACATTTCACTGGGGAGCGATGCGTAAAACGCACCGCTGCGGCGCTCGCATCAGGAAACATTGACCGGATTTGGTGCTGTTATCAATTCGCCGGTTCTGTAACTGAATAAAAAATCGCTGTACAAAATCGGAAAATAGCCAAAACTCCGAATTCATTCAAAGCAATCGAGAATCAATCTTCATGAGGGCTAAAAATGTTAAGCGACATCCTATTACCAGGTGTAGTTCTCAGGCCCCGTGATCTCTACTTCGAGGCGGAAATACCGAATATCTCGAAAGGGCTGGAGGCCAATGCCACGTATTTCGGCAATGCCGGGTGGGCCCAGGAGTACCTGGACTTCTGCCACCGCGACGCGCACTTCCGAAGCCGGTGGCTCGCCGCGGGCGGCGACTGGACCGGCAAGGTCGTCATCGACCTGGGCTGTGGCCCCGGCAATGTGTTCGCCACGCTGGGCGGCAAGCCCGAGCTGCTGGTGGGTGTCGACGTGGCCGCGGGGTCGCTGGAGCTGGCTTCGCGGCTCGGCTACACGGCGGTGCTGGCCGACGCGGCGCACACGCCGTTCAACTCGGGCGTGGCCGACATCGTGGTGATCAATGCCTCGCTGCACCACTGCGACGACATGGACGCGGTGCTGCGGGAGGGCGCGCGGCTGGTGAAGCCCTACGGCGTGCTCATCACCGACCACGACCCGCAGCTCACGGCCTGGGACTACAAGGGCCTGGCCAAATTCCTCTGGGATGCGCGGCTGTGGGTCTACCGCATGACGCGGCACGGCTTCCACAAGTCGGGCAGCCAGCAGTCGTGGGGCCTGCGCACCGAGATTCACCACCGGCCCGGCGACGGCGTGACGAAGGAGTTCTTCCAGCACACGCTGGAACCGCTGGGCTTCGAGGTCAGCGTGCATCCGCACAACCACCAGATCGGCGCCGATGCGCTGCGAGGCCACGTCGGCCCGGCGCAATGGAAGTACCGCATGGGCAACGCGCTGTCGGGCCGCGACCCGGCGGCGCCCGCCAGCGCGCTGTCGCTGATGTGCATCGCCCGGCGCGGGCCGCAAGAAAGAGCCGCCGCGATGATGTGAGGTTTCGGCGGGCCGGCGACTGCTGGTAGCCTCTGCGGATTATTCGAACGCGCCCCGGCGACTGGGACGCGCCATCAGGTAATCCAGGAAGGACTCCCGCAGTGGTTGTGACAGTCAGGACAGGCCGAGCAGGCCCAGAAGGCAGGGCAGGCAGGGCAGGCAGAGGTTGGCGCGCGTGCATCGCGCTCGTGGCGGCAGTGATGATGGCGGCGTGCTCGACCTCGCCGAAGATGCCCGTGGCGGGCCCCGGCGAGTACGTGGTGCAGCCCGGCGACACGCTCTACCGCATCGCATCGAAGACCGGCCGCTCGACCGGCGACATCGCCCGCTGGAGCAACCTGCAGGACCCCGACAAGCTCGAGGCGGGGCAGGTGCTTCGCATTGCGCCGCCGGGCGGCGCCACGGCCTCGGCGCCACCCGATGTTTCGCCGCCGCCCCGGAGCGCAAGCGCCGAGCGCGCAAGGCCGCCGAGGAACCGCGAGGCCCGCGACCCCGAGCCGGCCACGCCGCCCGCATCGCGCCGCAGCGACTGGGGCTGGCCCGCGCCGGGCCAGGTGATCGCGGGCTTCAACGGCGGCAGCAACAAGGGCGTCGACATCGCGGCCAATCCGGGCGACCCGGTGGTGTCGATGGGCGCGGGCAAGGTGGCCGTGACCGAGATGCTGCGCGGCTACGGCAGCGTGGTCATGATCGACCACGGCGGCTCGTACATGTCGGTCTACACCAATCTGCACACGGTGCAGGTCAAGCAGGGGCAGCGCGTGGAGCGCGGCCAGAAGATCGCCGACCTTGGCGGCGGCGACAGCGGGCGCAGCAAGCTGCACTTCGAGATCCGCTACCGCGGCAACGCGGTCGACCCGCGCCAGTACCTGACCGCGCGCTGACTTTCTCGGCCGATCGGCGCTCTATCTGGCGAAAGGCATCCCCCGAATTGGTGATATCGCCGCGCCCTCGAAATGCGCAGACTCGCCCCCTGTTCTCAGGAAGGGGCGTTCATGGAACTCATGGATTGGATGTTGGTTGCGGTCGGCATCGCCTTGGCGCTGGCGACGCAATGGTTTCTGCTGGCGCAGTTCAGCCGCGACTGGAAGCCGATGCGCGACCAGATCGCCGAACAGGTGACGCAATCGGCCGCCCTGGTCGAAGAGTGCGCGTCGGGCTTCGTTCCGAAAGCCTAGTCGCTCAGCGCCCCTGCCACGCAGGCGGGCGCCCGGCCTCGAAGGCGTCGACGCCTTCCCTGAAATCGCTGCTGCCGTAGCACCGCCGCACCAGGTCGTCGGTGTCGGGCGCGCCCTGGGCCGTGCCGCGGCGCAGCGCCTCCTTGGCAGCGGCCTGCGTCACCGGTGCCAGCGCACCCAGCCGCGCGCACAGCGCGCTCACCGCCGCATCGAGTTCTTCTGCCGCGCAGACCTGTTCGAGGAAGCCGCAGGCGAGCGCTTCGTCCGCGCCGATGATCTGCGCGAGCAGCAGCATGCGCCGCACCGGCTGCAGCCCCCACGCGGCGCGCAGCCGCGCGAAGTTCAGCGACGACAGCGTGTTGCCCAGCGTGCGCGCAATCGGCACGCCGAAACGCGCACCCGGCGTGGCGATGCGAAAGTCGCAGGCCGTCGCAATGGCCAGCCCGCCGCCCACGGCCCAGCCGTCGACGACCGCCAGCGTGGGCATCGGCAGTTGCTCGACGAGGCCGATGCCTGCGTCGATGCGCCGCTCGTAGGCCACGCCGTCATCGCCGCCTTCGAAGTGCTTGAACTGCGCGATGTCCGTGCCCGCGACGAAGGCCTGGCCGCCCGCGCCGCGCATCACCACCACGCGCACCTCGGCGGCGCGCGAGGCGAGCGCCTCGCAGTGCGCCGCCAGCTGCTCGTACATCGCCCAGGTCATCGCGTTGCGCGCGGCGGGGCGATCGAAGGTCAGCGTGGCGATGGGGCCCGCGACGGCGAGTGAAACGGTTCCTTCGGCACTCGCCGGCGAAGTGCGTCCTTCGCCGCGTGCCGGTGAATTGCGTGCTTCGCCGCTCATGCGCCGAACGCTCCCGCCGCAGCCAGCTCGCGCTGTTCCTGCGCCGCAATGCCGAACTCCGCCAGCACCTCGGCCGTGTGCTCGCCGAGCAGCGGCGGCGGGCGGCGCACCTGCTGCGGCGTGCCGCCCATCTTCACTGCGAAGCCGATGTTCGGCACCTTGCCCTCGACGGGGTGGTCGATCTCGATGCGCATCTGGCGGTGCTTGCCGTGCGCGCTCTCGAAGGCCTGCGGGTAGGTGAGGATCGGGCCGGCCGGAATGCCGACGGCCAGCAGCCGCTCGATCCAGTTCTCGCTGGTGTCCTGCGCGAAGCTGCGCTCCAGCGACTCGACCAGCGCGAGGCGGTTGGCCAGGCGCAGCGACACGGTGGAAAAACGCTCTTCGTCGAGCAGGTCGGGCCGCTCGATGACCTTGCACAGCGTCTGCCACAGCTTCTGGTTGGTTGCGCCCATCACGAAGTGCCCGTCGGCCGCCTTCATGGCCTGGTAGGGCGCGCTCATGCGGTTGGCCGTGCCCAGCGGCTCGGGCTCGCGGCCGGTGCCCCAGTACTCGGAGATGTCCCAGACGGAGAACGCCAGCGCCGAGTCGAACAGCGAGGCGTCGACGTACTGGCCGCGCCCCGTGGCCTTGGCACCGATGTACGCGGCGAGCATGCCGTAGGTGGCGAACAGCGCGCAGCCGATGTCGGCCACCGGCACCCCGGCCTTCACCGGCGGGCCGTCGGGGTAGCCGGTGACGCTCATGATCCCGGACATGGCCTGCGCCATCAGGTCGAAGCCAGGGCGCGCCGCCCATGGCCCGGTCTGGCCGAAGCCCGAGATGCTCACGTACACCAGCTTCGGGTTGATGGCGCTCAGCGTCTCGTAGTCGGTGCCCAGCCGTTTCATGACGCCGGGGCGGTAGTTCTCCACCAGGATGTCGGCCTCCTTCACCATGCGGTAGAGCACCTGGCGGCCGCTCTCCGATTTCAGGTCGAGCGTGATGCTGCGCTTGTTGCGGTTCATGTTGAGGAAGCCCATGCTGTCCGAGCCCTTGAGCTTGAAGCCCATGGCGCCGCGCGTCTGGTCGCCGCCTTGCGGCGGCTCGACCTTGACGACGTCCGCGCCCAGGTCGGCCAGCAGCATGCAGGCATAGGGGCCGGCCATGACCTGGCTCACGTCGAGTACGCGAACGCCGGCCAGCGGCAGGGGGCGGGAGGAGGGGGTGTCGCTGTCGCTCATCTGTTCGATCTTTCGGGAGGGGAATTCAAAAAAAATGGCTTCAGGCGTCCGCGCGCACACCCGCGTCCTTGACCACCTTGGCCCACTTCGCGTGTTCGGAGACGATGAAGGCCGCGAACTTCTGCGGACTGCCGCCGGCGTCTTCGGCGCCGAACTCGTCGAGCCGCTGCGCGATGTCGGGCATGGCCAGCACGCGGTTGATGTCCTCGCTCATGCGTTGCACCAGCGGCGCCGGCATGCCGCGCGGACCCACCAGGCCGTACCACGAGGCCGCGTCCAGCCCCGGAAAGCCCGACTCCGCCAGCGTGGGCACGGTGGGGTGGCTGCGCGCGCGCTGCAGCCGCGTCTGCGCGATGGCGATGACCTTGCCCTGCTTCACGAAAGGCGTGGCGGCCGTCATGGTGTCGAAGGCGAAGTCGATCTGGCCGCCGAGCAGGTCGACGATCAGCGCGCTCGAACCCTTGTAGGGCACGTGCACCGCGTCGACCTTGGCCTGCAGCTTGAACATCTCGAAGGCCAGGTGCTGCGCCGAGCCGATGCCCGACGAACCGAAGGACACGCGACCCGGCCGCTGGCGGCACAGCGCCACGATGTCGGGCAGCGTGCGCACCTTCTGCTCGGGGCTGCAGGTGAGCATGTTCGGCGTGACGCCCACCAGCGTGAGCGGCGTGAAGTCCTTGCGCGGGTCGTACCTCACGCCCTGCAGCAGCGCGGGCGCGATGGCATGGCTGTTGACGTGCGCCATCAGCAGCGTGGTGCCGTCGGGCGGTTGCTTGGTCACGTAGTCGGCCGCAATCACGCCGGTGGCGCCGGGCTTGTTCTCGACGATGACGGTGGTGTTCCACAGCACGCCCAGCTTCTGGCCGATGACACGCGCCAGCACGTCGGTGCCGCCGCCGGGCGCGAAGCCCACCACGATCTTCACGGGGCCGGTGGGTGCGCTGGATGCGCCGGATTCGTTGGCGGCGCGCACGAGGGCTGGCGTGGCCAGGGCGGCAAGGGCGCTCGTCGCCGCCAGGGTGAAGCTTCTGCGTTGCATCGGTTGTCTCCGTCGTTGTTTGAGTCCGACGGATGGTGCGCAATGCCCGCACCGGGCGCCATCGCTATTTGGGCGAAGCAGGATTCGCGGTTTGCGTATCCGCGAGCACCCGGGCCACGCCGGCGGCCGCGCGCGAGAGCGTTTCCGGCGCGCGATGGCACAGCACGAACTGCCGGCGCGCCCAGTCGCCGCGAATCGGCAGCCGCGCGAACCGGGCACCGCCGGCCACGTGGCGCGCAATGGCCGCGGGCATCACGCCGATGCCCAGGTTCTGCGCCACCAGCGCGGCAATGCTGTCGAAGCCGCCCACGCGCATGCGCATGCGCAGCAGTTGCCCGGCCTCGTCGGCCAGGCGCTCCAGCATGATCGAGATGGCAGAGCCTTCGCCGAGCGCAATGAGGTCGCAGGCCAGCACGTCGTCCAGCGTCACGTGCCTGCTGCCGGCCAGCGCATGGGCGCGCGCGGTGACCGCCACCAGCTCGTCGCTGCGGTAGGGCAGCGTGGGCAGGTCGATGGCGCCGAGGCTGGCCTCGTAGATGCCGATGTCCACCACGCCGCGGCGCAACGCCTGCTGCACCACCTGGCTGTTCATTTCCTGCAGGTCGATGCGCACGCCGGGGCAGGCCGCGGCGCAGCGCTCGATGTCCGAAGGCATGAACTGGATCACCGCCGACTTCGGTGCCGCCACCCGCACCACGCCCTGCTCGCCGCCGAGGTAGGAGGCCGCGTCGTCCTGCATGCGCAGCACGGTGTGCGTGATGCTGCGGGCATGCGCCAGCATGGCCCGGCCGGCGTCGGTGAGCACCATGCCGTGCGGGCGGCGCTCGAACAGGGCCACGCCGAATTGCGATTCCAGTTCGAGAATGCGGCGCGAGGCCGCGGCCGGCGCCATGTGCAGGCGCTCGGCGCCGCGCGTGACCCCGCCGAGCTCGGCGGTCGCGATGAACAGCTGGACGGTGGTGAGGTCGAAGTGGAGGCGGGAGGTCATGGGCGCCGCCGAGGATATCGGGAGATCCGCGCTTCCCGATACTGCGAGCCCTCTAAGATGCTCGCTGTTTTGAGATGACGTGCAGAAGACGCGAGAGGCAAAGGGAGGGCCACGCATGATTTCTTTGCTCCACACCGCGGACTGGCAGATCGGCCGCGTGTTCTCGCAGTTCGAGCCCGACGACGCCGCGGCGCTGTTCGAGGCGCGCTTCAAGGTGGTCGAGCGGCTGGCCGGCATTGCGGCCGAACGCAAGGTCGATGCCGTGCTGGTCGCGGGCGATGTGTTCGACCTGCAGACCGTGTCCGACAAGACCATCCGGCGCATGTTCAACGCGATGCAGGGCTTTGCCGGCCCGTGGCTGCTGATTCCGGGCAACCACGATTCGGCCTTGAGCGAATCGGTATGGAGCCGGGCCGAACGCCTGGGCGCGATCGCGCCGAACGTGGTCTGCTGCCTCGCGCCGAAGCCGCACACCGTCGCGGGCAAGTTCGTGCTGCTGCCGGCGCCGCTGACGCAGCGCCACACCTACGGCGACCTCACCGACTGGTTTGCCGCGGCCCCCGACGACGCCGGCTTGCCGCGCATCGGCCTGGCGCACGGGTGCGTGCAGGGCATCCTGTCGGAAGACATCGACTCGGCCAATCCCATTGCGGCGGGGCGGGCAGGGGAGGCGAGGCTGGATTACCTGGCGCTGGGCGACTGGCACGGCACGCGGCAGATCGACGAGCGCACCTGGTACGCGGGCACGCCCGAGACCGATCGCTTCCGGGCCAACGATTCGGGGCAGGCGTTGCTGGTGTCCATTGCGGGCGCCGGCGCGCTGCCTGAAGTCGAGACTGTCCGCACGGGGCAGTTCGCGTGGCAGCAACTGGAGCCACGGCTTTCCGTGCTGTCCGACGTCGATGAGCTGGTGGAACGGCTCGATCGAATCGACGGCAACGACGTGCTGCAACTGCGCGCGCATGGCAGCTGCGACCTGGGCGCACATCGCAAGCTGGGCACGGCACTCGAAGCCGCGCGGGCCCGCGCCCGCGCGCTGGTGTGGGACGGCGAGGCACTGCGGCTGGAGCCGACCGAAGAAGACATCCAGGCCCTGCATGCCGACGGCTTCGTCGGCGAGGCCTTGCAGGAACTGCGCGCGCAGCAAGCCGATGCCGATGCGGAACTGGCCCGCGACGCGCTTCTGACGCTGGCCCGCATCCTCGACGCGCAAGGTTCGCGCACGGGAGTCGGCGCATGAAGCTGCAGCGTCTTCGCATCGAGAACTTCAAGCTGTTCCGCGCACCGCTCGAAATTGGCGGCTTCACGGACGGGCTGAACCTGTTCGCGGCGCCCAACGAGTCGGGCAAGTCGACCATCGCGGAGGCGATTCGCGCCGCGTTCTTCGAGCGGCATCGCTCGAGCGCGGTCGAGCATCTGAGGCCGTGGGGCGAAAGCGCGGTCACGCCCACGGTCGAGCTCGATTTCGAACTCGACGGCAAGCCCGTCAAGCTCACCAAGGCCTTCCTCGGCAAGAAGCGCTGCGAGCTCGTCATCGACGGCAAGGCGATGGACGGCGCCGTGGCCGAAGACCACCTGGCGGCGCTGCTGGGTTTTCGCTTTCCGGGCAAGGGCGCGAGCACGCCGGAGCACATGGGCATTCCGGGGCTGCTGTGGATCAAGCAGGGCACTTCGCACGACATTTCGAACGCCGTCGGCTTTGCCAGCGACCATCTGCGCAATGCGCTCGGTGAATCGCTGGGCGAGTTGGCTTCGAGCCAGGGCGATGCGGTGCTGAAGGCGGTCGAGAGCGAACGCAATGAGTTGCTCACGCCGGCGAGCGGCGCGCCGCGCGGCGCCTTTGCGGATGCGCTCAAGCTGCGGACCGAACTCGAGGCCGAGCTGGCGCGGCTGCATGCCGACATCGAGGCGTATCGGTCGGGCGTCGACCGGCTTTCGGGGCTGCGGCGCGAGCATCAGCGTGACGACGCGGCGCGGCCTTGGGTGGCGCTGCGCGAGCAGCTTGTCGTCGCGCAGCAGCGGCTGAGCGACGGCAAGGGGCTGGCCGAGCGGAAGACCGCGCAGGACGCGGCACTCAAGCAGGTCGTGGCGCAGGTCGGCTCCTGGCGCACGCAGCTCCAGGCGATGGAGCGCGAAGAGGCCACGGTCGTGCAGCGCGAGAAGAACCTGCTGACGGTGAAGGACGGGCTGGAGAAGGCGCTGGGCGAGCTGCAAGCCTGGGAGCCGCGCCATGCGGCCGCGGCGCAAGCGGATGCGCGAGCGCGCGACACCTTGCGGCTGGCGCGTCAGGCCGCGTCGCGGATCGCGCAGGAAAAGACCGTCGAAAGCCTGGCCGAGCAGCTTTCTGCATTGGCGCAGAACCTGGCGAAAGCCAAGGGCGAACAGGAGAAAGTCACACGCCTGCAGGCCGACGCGCAATCGCTGGCCGTGCCCGACGGCGAGCTCAAGCGGCTGCAGCGCGGTGCCGACATGCTGCGCACGGCGCAGGCGCGGCTCGATGCGGTGTCGACCGCACTGGCCTTCGAACTGCAACCCGGGGCGCGGGTTCGGGTGGGCGGCGCCGACGTCACCGGCTCGGCGCGGCAGACCGTCATTGCGCGGACCGAGATCGAGATCGAAGGCGTCGGCCGCATCACGGTGCTGCCGGGCGGCGCCGACCTCGAGAGCCTCGGCGTCGAACGCGACCGCGCCCGTGACGAACTGGCTGCGCTGCTGCAAGCGCTGCGCGCGGACAACGTGGCCGCCGTCGAGGAACGTGTGCGGCTGCATGCGCTGCGCAAAGGCGAAGCCAGTGCGGCGGAGGCCGTGCTGTCGGCGCTGGCGCCCAAGGGTCTTGGCGCGCTGGCCGCGGACGTGGCGTTGCGCGAAGCCCGCCTGGCCGAGGCGAAGGAAGTCCTGCAGGCGATGGCTCCGGCGAGCGGCGCGGCCGTGCCATCGGCCGCGCAGGCCGAATCGGAGGAGGGCGCTGCCCGCGGGGCGCTGGAAGCGGCCTCCTCGGCGCTCAACGACGCGAAGGTGCAGGTCGGCCACGCACGCGAACAGGTCAAGGCCGCCGAGGACGAACTCGCCGCGGTGCAGGCGACGCTGGCCGACCCGATGCGCGCCGGCCGCAAGCGCGAAGCCAGCGAAGCACTCACCGATGCACTGGCGCAGCAGTCGGCCATCGAGCAAAAGGTCGGCGAACTCGCGCAGCAGCTGCAGACGGTCAACCTGCCGGTGCTTGCGCAGGACGTCGAGCGGCTCGAACGCAGCGCGCGGCAGGCCGAATCTGCGCACGGCCAGCGGGCCAACGAGATCACGCGGCTCGAAGTCGAACTCGAGACCAAGGGCGCGCTGGGCCAGGAAGAAACCGCGTCGGAGAAGCAACGCGAACTCGAACACGCCGCGCGGCGATGCACGGAGCTCGATCGGCGTGCCAAGGCGCTGGACCACTTGCTGAAGCTGCTGCGCGAAAAGCGCTCGGCACTGGCGCGCCGGCTGCGAGCGCCCTTGCAGAAGCATCTGGACCACTACCTGCAGATTCTTTTCCCGGGCGCGCAGGTCGAGGTCGGCGATGACCTGTCACCGGGGCGCATCACGCGGCAAGGCGTGCGCGGCGTTCAAAGCGGCGCGTTCGAGGAGCTGAGCGTGGGCGCGCGGGAACAAATGGGCGTCGTGGCGCGGCTGGCCTATGCCGACTTGCTGAAGGAAGCCAACAAGCCGACGCTGCTGATCCTGGACGATGCGCTTGTGCACACCGACGAAGAACGACTGGGCCAGATGAAGCGCGTGCTGTACGACGCAGCGACTCGCCACCAGATTCTGATCTTCAGCTGCCACCCGGAAGCCTGGCGCGACCTGGGCGTGGTGGCGCGAAGCATCGCCTGAAACAACACGGCCTTCCATGGGGAAGGCCGGTTTCGGTCATTGCCTTCGGCTCGGCAATCCTTTATTTAACATAATCACCATTGTGTGATTTATCCAGAGTTCCAGCAGGAGCCCCGGACTCACCACTTGCCATCCTTCGGCACAGCCTTTGGCGCATTCGCCCTCGAAGCCGCGGCCGCCGTGATCAACGATGCCGCTTCCGGCCGGTTCGCCTTGTTCGCGAAGTCCACGGCCGTCATGCCCAGCTGGTTCTTCATCGTCGTGTCCGCACCTTCGGCCAGCAGCAGCTTCACGGCTTCGCCCGATCCGTACATCGCGGCCATCATCAGCGGCGTCGAGCCGTTGGGCGATTGCGCGTCGATGAAGGCGTAGTTGTCGAGCAGCACCTTCATGATGGTCAGTTGCCCGCTGGTCGCCGCGTAATGCAGCGGCGTCCAGCCGGTCTTGTTGACGGCCGCATCGCGCTTCAGCAACTGGTTGACCAGCTCCTGCTGGCCCTTGATCGCGGCCAGCATCAGCGGCGTTTCGTCCTTGGCGTTGGCGATGTCGACGTTGGTCTGCGGCGACTCCATCAACACCTGGATGACCTTCGGCGACGGCTCGCGCAGTGCGATCAGCAGGCCGGTCTGGCCGTGTTCGTCGCGCGTGTTCGGATCGAAACCACGCTGCAGCAAGGTGCGCACGCCACTCGCGTTGTCGCCGCGCACGGCACGGAAAAAGTCTTCGAACGAACCCGCATGCGCTGCAAAAGATGCAGCCATGACAACAAGATATATCGATTTCTTAAAGTAGTTTTTCATGATTTGACTTCCCTGAACAGCGTTTCGAAGTTGTCGCTCGTGGCCTTCGCAATGGCTTCCACCGGCATCTTTCTGAGTTCGGCGATCTGCTGTGCCACGAACGGCACATAGGACGGGTTGTTGGTCTTGCCGCGGTACGGCACGGGCGCCAGGTACGGGCTGTCGGTCTCGATCAGCATGCGGTCCAGCGGCACGAAAGCGGCCACGTCGCGCAGGTCCTGGGCCTTCTTGAAGGTCAGGATGCCCGAAAACGAGATGTAGAAACCCAGGTCGAGCGCCGCGCGCGCCACCTCGGCGGTCTCGGTGAAGCAATGGAAAACGCCGCCGGCCGCGCCAGGGGAGCCGTCCTCGCCCTCCTCCTTCAGGATCGCCAGCGTGTCCGCCGACGCCTCGCGCGTATGGATGATCAGCGGCTTGCCCGTCTGCTGCGCCGCGCGAATGTGCACCCGGAAGCGGTCGCGCTGCCACTCCATGTCGGAGATGCTGCGCCCGCCCTTGCGTTCTTCCATCTGGTAGTAGTCGAGGCCGGTTTCACCGATGGCCACCACGCGGGGCCGAGCGGCAAGCCGTACGAGTTCTTCAACGCTCGGTTCGGCGATGTCCTCGTTGTCGGGGTGCACGCCCACGCTGGCCCAGAAGTTGTCGTAGCTGGCGGCCAGCGCCTGGACGTCGTCGAACTCCTCGAGCTTGGTGCAGATGCAAAGGGCCCGGTCGACCTGCGCGGCGGCCATGGCGGCGCGGATCTGCGGCATCTGGTCTGCGAATTCGGGAAACGTGAGGTGGCAGTGGGAGTCTGTGAACATCGGAAATGGCGAGCTGCGACGCTCGCTCCTGTGGGAGATGGCGCCGTCCGCAGAGTTCCGCGTCACCAGGACGGCGGAAAACTCAGATGGTCTGCGTGGGCCGGTCGGAAGCCATCGAGCCGCCCAATGCGGCCTCGATGCGCGCCTTCAACTGGCGCGATTTTTCATCCGACGGAAAGCGGATGCCGACGCCCGGCGCCCGGTTGCCCGCCGCGCGCGCCGGGGTGATCCAGGCGACCTTGCCGGCCACCGGGTAGCGCTGCGGGTCTTCGGGCAGCGTGAGCAGCACGTAGACGTCGTCGCCGAGCCGGTACTCGCGCGAGGTCGGAATGAAGATGCCGCCTTCGGCGAACAGCGGGATGTACGCCGCGTACAGCGCGCCCTTTTCCTTGATGGCGAGCTGGATGACGCTGGGCCGGGCCGGTGTGGCGGCGGCAGGTGAAGGGGCGGCGGGTTGGTTCATGGGCGACGAGCGGCAGAGTTTAGGGTGGTTCGCGCTTCGCTCACAAGCGCTTCCAGCATCAGGCCCGCGTTGAACGGGTGTTCGGCGGTTCTCGCGGCACTCGCGAGCGACTTCGACCAGCGCGCCAGCGCCAGCCGCGACGGGGCCGCCGGCAGGTCGTTGGCCTCGAAAAACCGGGGTTCGGCACCGTTGCCGACCGCCATCAGGTCATGGCAGAGCTTCTGCAGCGCGCTGACGGCCTGGGCCGGCGCGTGGTCCGACAGGGCGCCCACCTCGCCGCGCGTCATGGCCTTGGGCAGCAAGGCCCATGCCTTGGGCGACTGGCCCGAGCGCGCGAGCCGCAAGGCATCGCTCGGCCGGCCGCCCGCGGCGCGCAGCAAGGCCGCGGCATCGGCGGCGGGCACGTCCTGCGCGGCCAGCCAGGCCTCGGCCTCGGCGGTTTCGGGCCACGGCAGCGTGAAACCCAGGCAGCGGCTGCGGATGGTCGGCAGCAGTTGCCACGCGGCCTCGCTGGCCAGCACGAAACGCACGTCGCCGACCGGCTCCTCGAGCGTCTTCAGCAGCGCGTTCGCGGTGATCGTGTTCATGCGCTCGGCGGGGTACACCAGCACCACCTTGCCGCGGCCGCGCGCGCTGGTGCGCTGGGCGAAGCCGACCGCGTCGCGCATCGCCTCGACGCGGATCTCGCGGCTGGCCTTGCGCTTCTTGTCGTCGATGTCGGACTGGGCCTTTTCGTCGAGCGGCCAGCCGAGTTCCTGCATGGCGACCTCCGGCATCAGCACGCACAGGTCGGCATGGGTGCGAACCTCGATGGCGTGGCAGCTCGCGCAATGGCCGCAGGCCGTGCCTTCGGCCGTCGGCTGCTCGCACAGCCAGGCGGAGGCCAGCGCCAGTGCCAGTTCGTACTGGCCGATGCCCGACGGCCCCTGCAGCAGCCACGCATGGCCGCGCTGGCGCAGCAGTTCGGCGAGCGGCTGATGCAGCCAGGGCGACAAGGTCGAAGCGCTCATCGGGCGGCTCCTGCGAAGACGCCGCGCGCCACCAGTGCCGCCTCGACCTGTTGCCAGACCTGGTCGCGTGCCTGGCTCGCATCGATGCGCACGAAGCGCCGTGCATCGGCCGATGCGCGGTCCGCGTAGCCCTGGGCAACGCGCCGGAAGAACTCGACCGGCTGCGCCTCGAACTTGTCGGGCACGCGCGCGCCTGCCAGCCGTTGCGCCGCGATCTCGGGCGCCAGGTCGAACCACAGCGTGACGTCAGGCTGCAGCAGTTGCGAAGCAGGGCGCCCCGCCCTGCCCGCCCTCCCCGCCTGAACCCATTGCTCCAGGGTCGACAGCACGGCGTCGTCGAAACCGCGCCCCGCGCCCTGGTAGGCGAAGGTCGCGTCGGTGAAACGGTCGCACAGCACCACGTCGCCGCGCGCCAGTGCCGGCTCGATGACCTGCACCACATGGTCGCGCCGCGCCGCGAACACCAGCAGCGATTCGGTCAGCGGGTCCATCGGTTGCTCGAGGATCAGCCCGCGCAGCGTCTCGGCCAACGCCGTGCCGCCGGGTTCGCGCGTGCGAACCACCGTGCGGCCCTGGGCCTGGAACAGCGCCTCCAGCGCGTCGAGGTGGCTCGACTTGCCGGCGCCGTCGATGCCTTCCAGCGTCAGGAACAAACCGTTGTCACTCATTGGGTCGCCTTGGGTTTGGTATCTCCACCGCCGCGCTGGAAACGGTTGACCGCGCGGTTGTGGTCGTCGAGCGAGCTGCTGAACTGGCTGGTGCCGTCGCCGCGCGACACAAAGTACAGCGATTTGCTTTGCGCCGGCTGCACCGCCGCCAGCAGCGCGGCCTTGCCGGGCATGGAAATGGGCGTGGGCGGCAGGCCGCCGCGCGTGTAGGTGTTCCAGGGCGTGTCGGCCTGCAGGTCTTTCTTGCGCAGGTTGCCGTCGAAGGCCGTGCCCATGCCGTAGATCACCGTCGGGTCGGTCTGCAGCGGCATGCCGATGCGCAGGCGATTGGTGAACACGGACGCGATTTCCGCGCGGTCGTTGGCCTTGCCTGTCTCCTTTTCGACAATGCTGGCCAAGATAAGCGCCTCATCGGCTGATTTCAGCGGCAAGTCGGAGGCGCGGGCGGCCCAGGCGGCCTCCAGCTTCTTGTCCATGGCCCGCATTGCGCGCTGCAGCAGCGCCACGTCGGTCGAGCCCTTCGAATAGGTGTAGGTGTCCGGGAAGAAGCGCCCTTCCGGGTGCAGCCCGGGCTTGCCGAGCTTGGCCATCAGCGCGTCGTCGGTCATGCCCACGCTGTCGGGCTTGAGCTGGTCGGCCTTGGCGAGCGCGGCGCGCACCTGGCGGATGTTCCAGCCCTCGACCAGCACCAGGCTGCGCGTGGCTTCCTCGCCACGCACCAGCACGTTGAGCAGCATCTTGGGCGTGACGCCGCGTTCCAGCTCGTAGCTGCCGGCGCGCATCTGGCGGTCTTGCCCCGACACGCGGAACCACAGGTAGAGCAGCTGCGGCTGCACGTCGACACCGGTGTCGGCCACGGCCTGGGCGATGCCGCGCGGCGTGGTGCCGGGCTCGACCGACAGGTCGACGCTGGGCGCGGGCAGCTTGAGCGGCTGGTGCACCCACCAGAGACCGCCGGCGCCGAGCGCGAGCGCAACCAGGGCGGCGAGCAGGAAGAGCGTGAGGAAGAAGCTGCGCACGGGGCCGATGTGGGGAAACGAGGGAAGACGAGGGAAGAACGGAAAGGGAAAACGCCGCGGACGGTGAAAAAAACGGTGGCCCCGGGGGCTGCAAGGACGGAGTCCCTGCCGCCCCGAAGGAACAGGCCCGGCCATGATAATTCAGCGATGACCACTGTCGTTCTCAATGGCGTCACCGCGCCCTCCCTGTCCGCCCCGTCCGGCCACCTCGGCGTGATTCGTGCCGAGGGCCCCGACGCCGCGAGCTTCCTGCACGGGCAGCTCACGCAGGACTTCTCGCTGATGGGCGACACCGACGCCCGGCTTGCCGCGCTGTGCACCGCCAAGGGCCGTGTGATCGCAAGTTTCATCGGCATCAAGCCGCAACCCGAGCTGATTTTGCTGGTCTGCAGCCGCGACATCCTGGCCTCGACGCTCAAGCGGCTGCAGATGTATGTGCTGCGCGCCAAGGTCAAGCTGACCGACGCCACCGAGCAGTTCGCGCTGTACGGCCTGGCCGGCACCGCCCTCACCGCCAACGGCCTCGACGCCGCCACCCCGCCCGGCAAGCGCACGGCCGCAGGCAGCGACGTGAGCGTGGTGTCGCTCTACCCGGCCGACGGCGTGCCCCGCGCGCTGTGGATCGCCCCCGCCGACCAGCCCGCCCCCGTGGGCACTGCGCTCGACGCGGGCCTGTGGCAATGGAGCGAGGTGCGCAGCGGCATCGTCACGCTGACCACGCCCGTCATCGACGCCTTCGTGCCGCAGATGATCAACTTCGAGTCGGTCGGCGGCGTGAACTTCAAGAAGGGCTGCTACCCCGGCCAGGAAGTGGTGGCGCGCAGCCAGTTCCGCGGCACGCTCAAGCGTCGCACCTACCTCGTGCAGGCCGACGCACCCGTCTCCGCCGGCCAGGAAGTCTTTGCCGCCAGCGACGCCGAGCAACCCGTGGGCACCGTGGCGCAGGCCGCCTCCGCGCCCGGTGGCGGCTGGGCCGCCCTCATCTCGATGCAGATTTCCGCGCTCGAAGCCGGCGGGCTGCATGCCGGCGCGGCCGACGGGCCGGCGCTCACCGTCGAGCCGCTGCCCTACGCGCTGCTCGAAGACATCTGAGCTGAAACCGTTGCCCCCAAGACGCCCGTTCATCGGGCGTTTGGCGCTATCGAACAGATAGCGCCATTTTTTCGCGTGTCGTTTAACCCTGCTGCCGCTGCTGCGCCGTAGAAGCCTGCACCGATCAACTCCCGGCAAGGAAGACACCATGAAGCGCAGATTCTTTTCAACCGCCCTGGCCCTGGGCGCCATGGCCTCTTCGTTGGCCGTGCCGGCCTGGGCGCAAAGCCAGCCGTCCGGGCGCGTCGGCTCGCTGATGCAGATCAGCGTGGTCGACCGCAGCACCGGCGCCGAACTGCCGGTCTACCGCCACCGCGGCGAATACTGGGTGGCGGGCCGCCCCGGCACGCGCTATTCCATTCGCGCACGCAACGCGATGGGCGAACGCATCATGGCCGTGATGTCGGTGGACGGCGTGAACGTCGTCACCGGCGAAACCGCCGGCGTCGGCCAGAACGGCTATGTGTTCGGCGCGCGCGAGCGCAGCGACATCACGGGTTGGCGCAAGAGCGATTCGCAGATCGCGGCCTTCGAGTTCGCCGCCGCCGGCAACTCCTACGCGAGCCGCACCGGCCGCCCCGACGACGTGGGCGTGATCGGCGTCGCCATGTTCCGCGAGCGCATGCCCGAGCCGCCACCGCCGCCCATCACGCCGTACCCGCGCCGCGACGAATACGGCGATCGCGAACGCCGCAGCGAGTCGTCGCCGATGGGCGATGCGCGCGCCAAGGCGGCCCCGGCCAGCCCGGCCGACAACGGCATGGCGGCCGAATCCGCCGCGTCCCCTTCGGGCAGCATGGCCCGCCAGTCCGCACCGAGCCCGAGCCTGGGCACCGCGCATGGCCGCCGCGAGACCTCGTACATCGGCAAGACCACCTTCGACCGCGCGCAGTCTTCGCCCGACGAGGTCGTGCGCATCCGCTACGACAGCCGCGAGAACCTCGTGGCCGCGGGCGTGATCCCGGTTTCGCCGCCGCCGCGCTGGCCGCGTCCGGCCGGCCCGTCGCCGTTCCCGGGCTCGGAGCCGGGCTACGTGCCCGACCCGCCGCCGCGCTACTGAGCTCTTCGCGCTACGGCTGCAGCGGCCGGCGCATCTCGATGTGCGGGATGCCGGCTTCCTCGAAGCCCTCGCCGTGCACCGCGTAGCCGAGCCGCGCATAGAAGCGCTCGGCGCTGCGCTGCGCGTTCAGCGCCACCTCGCGGTCGCCGCGCGCCTTCGCGGCCTCCTCGAGCACGCGCACCACCGCCGCGCCGTGCCCGCCGCTGCGCAGGTTGCGGTGCACCGCCATGCGGCCGATGTGCGACACGCCGTCTTCGGCGTGCAGCAGGCGTCCGGTCGCGATGACCTGGCCCAGCCGGTTGCGCGCCACGGCGTGCAGCACCATCGCGTCGTTCTCGTCCCACTCCAGCGACTCGGGAATGTTCTGCTCCTCGATGAACACCGCGCGCCGCAGGGCGCCGGCGCCCTCGCCCAGCGCGGCCCAGTCGCCCGTTTCCACGGTGCGCATCGGCTCGCCGGCTTCGTAGCCGGTCAGCACGTCGCGCAGCACCTGGGGCACCGCCTTCGACGTCTGCGTGGCCGGATCGGCGAACACATAGACCAGCTCGCAGCCGACCAGGAACTGGTCCTGCCGGAACAGCCCGCCCTCGAACACCATCGACGAATTGCCGATGCGCGCGCAGCGCATGCCCACGTCGAGCATGTCGTCCATGCGCGCCGAGGCGCGGAAATCGATCGTTGCCTTGCGCACGTACAGGTCGCCGCCCAGCGCATGCATCGCCTCTTCGTACGGCAGCGCCAGCGCGCGCCAGTAGTCCGAGATGGCGGTGTCGAAGTACATCAGGTAGTGCGCGTTGAACACGATCTTCTGCATGTCGACTTCGGCCCAGCGCACGCGCAGCCGATGGAAAAAACGGAAATCGCTACGTTGCATTCTTGTCTCCGGAAAATTGAGAAATCGCAGGAATCGAAACAGGTTCAGCCCAGGGCCAGCAGGTTCTTTTGCGCCGCACGGCCCTTGCCGCCGAGCTTGAGCGCCGACAGCAGCTCCCGCGCCGGCGCGGGCAGCGCACGCTGGGAACTCAAGGCGATCTCGAGCAGCAGCTCCATCAGCGCGGCCAGATCCTTCGGCGGATTGTCGACATCGGCGGCCAGCATGTCGCAGAGCAGGTCGAACACCGGCGCGGCCAGCCGTGCGTCGGCGCGCACCGCCGCCTGCAGGCTCCTGGCATAACGCTTGGCCATCACGATCGGCGAGGCCAGCAGCGCGCGCAGTTGCGCGCCCAGCGCCGGCACGTCGAGCCGCCCTTCGGTGAAGGACTGCACCAGGGCGTCCACGGCCATCGCGGTCTGGCCGGGCTCCTTGCCGGCCAGTGCCAACGCCAGCAGCAGCACGGCCATGGGCTGCGCGGCGGTCACGGGAACGGTCGGGTCGAGCAGCAGCGCGAGGTAGGCGCGGTCTTGCCATTCGACTTCCCACCAGTCGAGGTTGTTGCCGACCTGGCGGCTGCCGTCCGCAAAAAAGGCTTCGAGCGACGACGGCAGCACCGTGGCCATGTGGCGCAGCAGCGCCTCGTCGAAAGCGCTCTTCACGCCGGCACGCCGCACGGCCGCCAAGGTCTTGGGCGTGCTCGGGGGCACCTGCGCGGCGGCCAGCACCAGGTCGTGGTGCACGCAGGTCTTGCCGTCGTAGGTCGAGCTGCGGGCCGTCACCGACCAGCTGTAGCGCGCGGCGCTCGCACCGTCAGGCCCCAGCTCGCCCAGTACGGCCAGCACATGCGCATCGTCCCCGCCGGGGTGGCGGATGCGGGCGGCCGCGGCGAACAGCGCCTGCTCGTCACCGTTCTTGGCGGCGATGGCGATGCCGTCTTCCCCTAGCGCATGGCGTAGCGCACGCACCAGCGGCGCGTCGGCCAGTCGCCGTGCCTTGTCGAGCAACGCCGCCGAGCGTTCACCCGGCGGTGCCAGCCGCAGCAGGCCACGCACCTGTTCGCCCAAAGGCGGCAGCACGCCACGCGCCTGGTACGCCGCGATGCGCTCGATGAAGACCGCCGGGTCGATGAAGCCGCGCCCGTGCGTGGCCGACGCCAGCGGCGCCAGGCCCCAGCCCTGTGCGGCCTGGTCGATCAGGTCCTTCACCCGAAGCTCGAGGAATTCGCCGGCCTCCGGCTTCTTTTCTTCTCTTTTTTCTTTTTGTTCTTTTTCTTCTTCCGCCTCGCCGGTGCGCTCACCGGCGACGACGAAGGCCAGCAGGTGGGCGAGCCGGCCTTGCACCTCGGCTTGCGCCAGCTTGCGCGCACGCTTCATCACCGGTGCGAACTGCTTGAGCAAGGGCTGCGGCAGCGGCGCCATGCGCACCAGCGCCTCGAGCACGCGCTCCAGCTCGTCGATGTCCTTGGGGTTCTCCAGCACGAAGGCGATGCGGTCGACCAGGTCGGCCGCATCGCTGATCGGCAACAGCGCCCGGCGCGCATCGAGCGGATCGAGCGGCCCGGCGCCCACAGACGCCGGGTCGACCACCGCGGCATCCGCCGCATTCGCGACATCCGCGGGCGCGTCCACTGCCGCCTCGCCCACCAAGGCCAGCAGCGCCGGCCGGTTGACGGTCGCCACGCCCTGCGCGTGCGCCGCCAGTTCCGTGCGCGCCGCGTCGTCCATGCCCCAGGCCTTGAGCCGCTCGATGATCTTCTTCTGCAGGTCGGCCGCCTCGTGCACCAGCCCGTGCAAGGCCACGGCCGAGGCCTCGTGCGCCAGTGCGGGCTCGCGCTTGACGGCCGCTTCGGCCAGCTTCAGTGCCGCATCGACCTGCGACTTGGCGCTCGCATAGAACGCGGGCTGCAATGCGCCCAGCAGCGATGCGCCGTCGACATTCCCCGCCGCGTGAAGCGCTTTCAGCGCGCCGAGCGCCAGCGCCACCGTGGGCGGAATGCGGCTCTGGCACAGGCCGAGGTAGCGCGGCGCAAAGGGCGCCATCTCGTCCGCCGTGAGCGCCAGCGTTTCATGGAAACGCGAGAACCAGCCCGCGCGGAACTGCGGCCAGTCGCGCTCCAGCGTCCCGAGGGTCTTGTCGAGCAACTGCGCCCGCGTGAATTCGCCGCGCGCAATACCGGCAATGAAGATGTGCGACCACGCGTTCTGCGGCGAATGGTTGTACTTGTCGACCGCCGACAGGTTGTGCTCGCCGGTGCCCTCCAAGTCGAACAGCCGCAGCGCCGCCTGATACAGGCCGGGGTCGCTGTCGAACTTCTCGCCGATGGTGTCCGTGCGGCGCAAGGCGCGCGGCAGGGCCATCAGGCCGATGAGGTAGTCGTCTCCTTGCGGCCGGTCGATCAGTCCCGCGGCCACCAGGTCCTGCAGCGGGAGGATGTGCCCCGGAAAAGCCTTGACCGCCGCTTCGGCCGCGTGCTGCAGCGCGCTGCGCCAGGCTGCGGAGTCGACGCCGAACTGCTTGCACAGCGCCGCCACCGTGTCACGGTCGAGTGCCAACTTCGGATGGGCATGGTCGAGAAAGTCGCTCGGCGCCATGCACACGGCGGCGGCCTGCAAGGCGCGGTACTGCGCCGTGTGCGCCTCGCCGCCCCACTGCCGCGCATACGGGCTGCCTTGCCAATGGCTGGACCGCATCATCCGGCCCATCCGCTCCAGCGACTCACCGCACGCCTTGCGCTGCGCGGCCGGCATGGCCTTCAGCAGGGCCAGCGTCGCATCAAGATCCCCCTGGTGCACCGCGCGCTCCAGCGCATCGGCCGGCACGAACGCCGGCAGTTCCTCTTCATTGCTCATCGATCGCCTTCTGTCGCGTTGGTGGATGCGGCCGTGGCTTCCACCGCCAGCACGTGTTTGCAGGGCCCGCGCTCGCCCTGGTATTTGGCGAACCAGGGGCAGGTGCAGCGCAGCTCGCCGTCGGTCTCGCGCACGCTGTGCACGGTGCCGCCGCTGGTCACCTGCGCATCGATCGGACTGGCCTTGGCGATGTGCACGGCGCCGCGCGCCATGAGCTCGCGCGCATCGGCCAGCCGCGGGTGCATGTCCTCGACCGACGACAGGTCGAACGGCAGCACGCGGTGAAAGTAGCGTCCCTCTGCTCCTTCGCTCCTTGCGGCCAGATCGAATCCCACCAGGCCCGACGCACCGAGGATGCGCAGGCTGTCCTCCACGCTCGACGCGGCCACGCCCAGCTTGGCCGCCAGTTCGGCGGTGTCGATCACGGCCTGCCAGTTCAGCTGCGCGCGCACCTGGGCCACGGCGCGCTCGTCGTCCATGCGCATCAGCGCGCGCAGCGCCTGCCCTTCGCCCGAAAAGCCGCGCCACGGTTCGGCGCTCAGCGCCAGCGTGAGCCGTGCGCCCGGAAAGCTCAGCACCCAGGCGCTGGCCTGCTGTGCCTCGTCGGCATGCACCGCGAGGCTCTGCGCCTTGGGCAGCAGCGCCTCGAGCACGCGCAGCCGGCTGGTGTCGGTCACGCGCACGCCTTGCGGGTGCGGGCGCGTGGTGGTGAAGGGCCCCTTGGGCGACGGCACCACCCACAGCGGCGTGCGGCTGGTCGAGGCCTTGGGCAGCGTGCGGAAAAAGCGCAACGCCTCCAGCCCCTTGAGCTCGAAGCGGTGCCGCATGCCGGCCAGGTACGACTGCACCTCGACCATGCCGCGCAGCCAGCGCAGCGGCAGCGCCACCTTGCGCTCGACCACCTCGTGGCCGCCCGATTGCAGCGCGAGCGCGTCGCGCCCGACCGACAGCGAGAGCCCGTCGGCGTCGCGCAGCCGTGCCAGCGCGGCGCGCATCGGTGCATTGAAGTCGACGTTGGTCGTGCCCTTGCCGACCACCTGCCCGTCGTACGACGCGGGCAGCAGGTCGACGCGCACATAGCAGCTGCAGCACGCCGAGAACCCCTCGAAGCGCAGCAGCTCGCCACCGGCCGTGACCACCGGGTCGGCCAGCGCAATGGCGCGCGCCACGCTGTTGGCCGGCGTGAAGAAGCGCGAGCCGACCACCAGGTGCACGGCACTCAGCATCTCCGCGCACAGCCGGGGCTGCAGCAGCCGCCCCTCGAAGAAGTGCGGATGCGCCGCGCCGCCGTCGGCCTGCGGGCTCGACGTGGCCAGGCTCAACCGCGGCCCTGCGGGTTCGGCCAGCGTGGCCGAGGCGTGCGCGTAGCGGTAGGCGTGGGCGACCGCGCTCAAGGCTGCAGGGCCTCGCGCAGCGCCTTGGCCGCATCGGCCTGCGCCTGCAGCGCCTCGGGAATCGCGCGGCCCATCTTGATGAACTCGTGGATCACGCCGCGGTAGATCTCCAGGTCGACCGGCACGCCCGCCGCGCGCAGCTTGTCCGCATAGGCAATGCCTTCGTCGACCACCGGGTCGCATTCGGCCAGGCAGATCCACGCGGGCGCCACGCCGTCGACGTCGTCGGCCAGCAGCGGCGCAAAGCGCCAGTCGTCACGGTCGGCCGGTGTGCGAACGTACTGCGCGAAGAAGAAATCGATCATCGACTTCGTCAGCAGCGGCCCGTCGGCATGGCGCAGGTGCGAGGCCGTGTCCTGGTGCGCCGTGGTGCCGGGGTAGATGAGCATCTGCAGCGCCAGCGGCAGGCCCGCGTCGCGCGCCAGAACGGCGCACACGGCCGCGAGCGTGCCGCCCGCGCTGTCGCCGCCCACCGCCAGCCTGGACGGGTCGAGGCCCATGCCGGCGCCCTCTTTCGCGATGAATTCGAAAGCGTCCCACGCGTCGTTCGACGCGGTCGGAAACTTGTGCGCGGGCGCGAGCCGGTAGTCCACCGACACCACCGCGCAACCGCTCCTGCTGCTCAGCACGCGGCACAGCGTGTCGTGCGTGCGGATGTTGCCCACCGTGAAGCCGCCGCCGTGAAAGTACACCAGCACCGGCAGTACCGCGGCAGACGGCGCGTACAGCCGCGCCGGCAGGGCGTGGCCGTCGCGCGCGGCAATGTCGAAGTCCTCGATGCGGGCAAGCTCGGGCTTGGGCACCTCGAGCACGCCGGCACCCTTCTCGTAGGAGGCCTTGGCCTCCTCGGGTGTCATGCGGTCCAGCGGCGGGTGGCCGGCGCGCGCCATGCGCTCGACGACGCTGGCCATCTTCGCGGTCAGCCGTGCGGCGTGGGGTGTTCCGGGCGCGACACCGGCAAGGGTTTCTTTCGTGTGCAAGACTGATCGCTCTTGTTAGATTTGGCTGGTCGGCAATCGTACTGCCCCGAGCACTCCCACACCCATGGCACTCATCCAATACCTCACCCAGATCCAGTTCGAATTCGGCGCCATCAAGCTGCTGTCCAGCGAGTGCGCGCGCATCGGCATCAACCGCCCGCTGATCGTGACCGACGCCGGCGTGCGCGCGGCCGGCGTGCTGCAGAAGGCACTCGACGCCATCGCGGATCTCGAGGTGTCGGTGTTCGACCAGACCCCCTCCAACCCGACCGAAGCCGCGGTGCGCGCGGCCGTCGAGCTGTACCGCGGCGGACGCTGCGACGGGCTCATCGCGGTGGGCGGCGGTTCGGCCATCGACTGCGCCAAGGGCGTGGCCATCGCAGCCACGCACGAAGGCCCGCTGAAGACCTACGCCACCATCGAAGGCGGCTCGCCCAGGATCACCGAGCGCGCGGTGCCGCTGATTGCGGTGCCCACCACCAGCGGCACCGGCAGCGAGGTGGCGCGCGGCGCCATCGTCATCGTGGACGACCACCGCAAGCTGGGCTTCCACAGCTGGTTCCTGATGCCCAAGGCCGCCATCTGCGACCCCGAACTCACGCTCGGCCTGCCGCCCAGGCTCACGGCCGCCACCGGCATGGACGCCATTGCGCACTGCATGGAAACCTTCATGTCGGCCGCGTTCAACCCGCCGGCCGACGGCATCGGCCTCGACGGCCTGGAGCGTGCCTGGGGCCACATCGAGCGCGCGACCAAGGACGGCAGCGACCGCGAGGCGCGCCTGAACCTCATGAGCGCCTCGATGCAGGGCGCCATGGCCTTCCAGAAGGGCCTGGGTTGCGTGCACTCGCTGAGCCACAGCCTGGGCGGGGTCGATCCGCGCCTGCACCACGGCACGCTCAACGCCCTCTTCCTGCCCGCGGTGATCCACTTCAACGCGGGTGCCGAATCGGTACAGAAGGAACAGCGCCTGCAGCGCATGGCGCAGGCCATGCACCTCGATTCGGCCGGCGACCTGGGCGATGCCATCCGCGACATGAACGCGCGCCTGGGCCTGCCCACGGGCCTGGCCGAGGTGGGCGTGACGCCCGCCATGTTCGACAGGATCATCGACGGCGCCATGGCCGACCACTGCCACAAGACCAACCCGCGCCTGGCCACGCGCGACGACTACAAGGCCATGCTCGAAGCCTCGATGTGAACCGGCGCGAAGGCCTTGCACCTTCTGTGTAAGCGCTTTTTCTACAGGCTTCGCGTCATTGGTATGACATGAGGAATTTCTAGACTGGCCCCAGAAGGCTTCGCACCCGCGAAAGTCCCAGAGGTCAGGGAAGTTCCGCATGCCACGTACCGTCCAAGTCCACACCGTCCTGAGCACCGAGCAGCTCAAGTTCCGCGCGATGCGGGGACGCGAAGGGCTCTCGCAACTCTTCGAGTTCGAGGTGGACATGGTCAGCACCAGCTTCAGCCTCGAACTGAAGCAGTTGCTCGGCACCTCGCTCACGCTGGAGCTGGCCGACGAAGCCGGCGCGCGCTTCCTCAACGGCACCGTGGTGCGCTTCGAGCTGGTGGGCCGCGCCAACGAAACCGGCCGCCACTACATCTACCGCGCACTGGTGCAGCCGTGGCTGTGGTACCTCACGCGCACCACCGACTGCCGCATCTTCCAGAACAAGAGCGTGCCCGAGGTGCTCGACGAGGTGCTGGGCAAGTACGGCTTCCAGTTCGAAAAGCGCCTTACCGGCAGCTACCCCGCCTGGGAGTACTGCGTGCAGTACCAGGAAAGCGACTTCGCCTTCGTGAGCCGCCTCATGGAGCACGAAGGCATTGCCTACCACTTCGAGCACGGCAACGGCACGCACCTGCTGGTGCTGGCCGACGACAGCGGCAGCTACACGCCCCTGCCCGGCCACGCCAGCATTCCCTACCGCCCGCGCGACCGCGTGCTGAACGCGCTGGAGCCCTGCATCGACCAGTGGCGCGTGAGCGAGCAGATCACCTCGGGCCGCGTGATGCTCGACGACTTCGACTTCAAGAAGTCGCGCGCCTCGCTGCAAAGCGTGCAGCAGGACCCCAAGCCGCACGAGCACTCGACCTACGAGGTCTACGAATGGCTCGGCGGCTACACCGAGCACCAGCAGGGCGACAGCTACGCGCGCATCCGCCTGCAGGAGCTGCAGGGCGCGCACGAGCTGGCCGCGGGCCACACCAACGTCGTCGGCATGGCGCCGGGCTACCTGTTCCAGATGACGCACTGCCCGCGCGAATCGGACAACCGCGAGTACCTGGTCACCGAGACGCGCTACGACCTGCAGGAGCCCGAGTACTCCACCGGCGGCAGCAGCGAGTCGGTGTGCGAGTTCGACTTCACCGTGCTGCCTTCGAGCGTGCCCTTTCGCCCCGCGCGAAAGACGCCGCGCCCGCGCACCAACGGCCCGCAGACCGCCACGGTGGTCGGCCCCGAGGAGATCTGGACCGACCGCTTCGGCCGCGTGAAGCTGCAGTTCCGCTGGGACCGCTACGGCCAGTCGGACGAGAACAGCTCGTGCTGGGTGCGCGTGTCGAGCAACTGGGCCGGCGCCAACTACGGCACCATGCACATGCCGCGCGTGGGCCAGGAGGTGATCGTCGACTTCATCGGCGGCGAGCCCGACCGCCCCATCATCACCGGCCGCGTCTACAACAGCGACCAGATGCCGCCATGGGAGCTGCCGGCCAACGCCACGGCCAGCGGCATCCTCACGCGCTCCAGCACCGGCGGCGCGGCCAACCAGGCCAACATGCTGCGCTTCGAGGACCGCGCGGGCGCCGAGCAGATCCTGCTGCACGCCGAGCGCAACCTCGACGTGGAGGTGGAGGCCGACGAGACGCACACCACCGACGGCACCCGCACCACGCTCATCAAGGGCCACGAGTCGGCCACCTACCAGGACGGCGAGACGCGCGACATCACGGCCGGCGCCAAGGAAAGCATCACCGGCGGCGACACCCGCGACGTGACCGGCGGCTTCACCGAGACCGTGACCGGCGGCGTGAACCAGACCATTTCGGGCGGCAAGACGCGCATGCTCAGCGGCGGGCTCGACGACACCATCACCGGCGGCGTGAAGCTGGCGATCACGGGCGGGCTCCACGGCACCATCGACGGCCAGGAAATCCGCTTCGTGAGCGACGGGCGCAACGACACCATCAACACCTCGAACGATGTGCTGGTCAACGGCCCCTCGACCACCACGGTGACCGGGCCCACGGTGCACACCTCGCCGGACGTCACGTTCAACACCACCAACCACATCCACAACACGACACAGCACGTCATCAACACCAACGTCTACAACACGACGTCGAACACCTACAACAACATCACCAACGACTACACCAACAACTCCGTCACGTACAACAACAACTATGCCAAGAGCAGCGACTGGCGGCTGTTCCGTGCGGGCGGGGTGGGCTTTCGCATCAGCCTGGTGGGCACGTCGCTGGACGTGTGGGGCGCGCGGCTGCAGTACTACGCCGCGCTCAATGCGCAGATTGCCACGGTGAAGATCGACACGGCCGTGTTCTCGCTGAAGAACAAGCCGCTCGAAGTCAGCACCAAGGGGATGGCCATTGCGAACAAGGGCATGCTCATCGCCACCGGCGGGCTGGCGGCCAAGTTCAAGGTGCTGACGCTGGTGGCCTGAGCAGGAAAAGAGATCGATGGAAATCCTGATGTGGATCGTGTTCGCGGTGCTGATGGGGTCGATCCTGGTGGTCGCGCTGTCGGTGGTGATCGTGGCTTCGCGCGAGAACCGCGTCTATTCGGCCGAAGCCAGGACGTGGCAGCGCCTGGCCCAGAGCGGCATCCCGACCCAGGCCGAGGTCGAGTCGCTCAAGCGCTCCGAGCACGAGCTGTCGCGCGGCGGCAGCCAGGGGCAGACGGTGTACGCCTGCGAACTCGCGCTGAAGGTGTTCGACGGCGAAGGCGGCTCGCGGCCCGCCGTGGTGCGCACGCTGATCGACGAGGGCCTGGTGCCGCAGTTCGCGGTGGCCGGCACCCGCGTGCACCTGCTGCGCGACCCGGGCAACGCGGCGGTGCTGGCGGTCGACCGCACGCGCACGCCGCTCGAGATTCCGCGCGCCACCGCCTGAGCGCCCCGCCCCCGTGAAAACAGTCAAACCCTTGCGGCTGAGCGTGATCACGCGCCCTTTCCTGCGCGCCGGCCACCAGCGGCTGGGCCTGACGGTCATGGGCATGCTGTCGATGGAAGACGCCGGCGGCGCAGGTGAAAGTTCAGGCGGCGTGCTGCTGCCCGAGACCGAGTTCTGGAAGACCGTGTCCGAAGAGCTCGGCCCCACCGGCGTGCTCGACCTCGGCATGCCCAAGCCCTGCGCGGAGTTCCTCGCCACCGGCCACGCCTACACCCGCCACCAGCAGGACAAGACGGCCTGCGCCGTCGAGCTGCGCGTGGGCGCGCTGGCCCGGCAGTTCATCGTGTTCGGCGACCGCTACTGGCTCGACGGCCGCGCCACCGCGCCGCAGCCCTTCGATGCGATGCGGCTCGACTGGAGCCGCGCCTACGGCGGCCCGGGCTTCGCGGACAACCCGCTGGGCATGGGCCACGCGCCGGTGCCCGCCGCCGACGGCACACAGGTGCACCCGCTGCCCAACGTCGAGCACCCGCATCGCCGCATCGACCATCCGTCGCGGCAGGCGGCGCCGGCCTGCCTGGGCGCCATCGACGTGAGCTGGCCCGCGCGCATGCAGCTCATCGGCCGGCACTACGACAGCCATTGGCGCGAGCACCTGTACCCCGGCTTCGCGCAGGACATGGACTGGCGCCTGTTCAACGCCGCGGCGCCCGAACAGCGCTGGGCCGACAGCGACCGCATCCCGGGCGGCACGCCGTACGAGATCTGGAACATGCACCCGTCGCAGCCGGTGCAGCGCGGCCGCCTGCCGGACTGGCGCGCGCGCGGCTTCATCGCCCGCAAGACGGCGTCGGGCCGCGCCGAGCCCGAGCGCTTCGAGGAGGTCGACCTGCGGCTGACCACCGCATGGTTCTTCCCGCACCTGGCGCAGGTCGCGCTGATCTTCCATGGCGAGACCGCCATCGCGCAAGACGATGCCGCCGACGTCACGCACGTGATGCCGGCCATCGAGGCTGCGGCCGACGCGCCGCGCCCGCTCGAACACTACTTCGCGATCCTGCAGCGCCGCAGCGACCCCGAGACCGGCGCGCTCTACATGTTCCGCGACGACGAACTGCTGCCGGACGGCACCATCGGCCCGTGGCTGGACCAGATGGAGGACGAAGAATCCCCGCTCGTGCGCAACATGCGCGAGCGCGGCCGCACGCTGCGCGAAGAGCTCGCCGGGCAGGCTTCGGACATCGGCCACAAGCCGCGCCATTTCAAGGAGCGCGCGGTGCCCGCGCCCTTCACCCGAATGCCGACCCTGGCCGAGCTGCCCGAGTTCATCGCGCAGACCAAGGTCTACGAGCGCGAGCAGCAGCGCAAGCTCGAAGACGGCCGCCGCGAGCTCGCGCAGCTGGCCCAAGCCAACGCCGGCGAGTCGCGCAAGGTGGGCTTCGACACCGGCGAGCTCGTGAACGACGCCACACGCACCCAGGCCAAGGGCCCTCCCACCTTCGACGCGCAGGGCGTGATGCGGGGCCTGCTCGGCATCGCCGGCGCCACGCGCACCGCACCGATGCCGCCGGCACAACAGATGGAACTCGAACACACCGCCGAAAAAGGCCGCCGCGGCCTGATCGACATGTACCGCCTTGCGGCCCAGCACCAGTGCGCCGCCGACGCCATGGGCAGCGAGCAGGCCGGCGCGGCGCGCCAGCGCGTGCAGCAGGCCATGGCCGGCACCCGCGACCTGTCGGACATGGACCTGACGGGCGCCGACCTCTCGGGCATGGACCTGCGCGGCGCCCGCCTGCACCGCACGCTGCTCGAAAGCGCCAACCTCGCCGGCGCCCTGCTCGACGACGCGGACGCCACCGAGGCCGTGCTGGTGCGCGCGAAGCTCGAGGGCGCCTCGCTCGCGGGCTGCGTGCTGCACCGTGCCAACCTGAGCCTGGCGCACTGCGCGCGCACCTCGTTCGCCCGCGCGCGGTTCCATGAAACGGTGATCGAGAAGACGCGCTTCGACGACTGCGACTTCACGCAGGCCCGCCTCGAGCACCTGAACCTGATGGGCATGCACTTCGAGCGCTGCTGCTTCGACGGCGCGCGTTTCGACTACGTCACGCTGCTCGAGCAAAGCCGGCTGCACGACTGCAGCTTCCACGCGGCCACGCTGCACAAGTTCGGCCTGATCTCGTGCGTGGTCTCGCGGCTGGACTTCTCGCAGGCCAGCCTCGAAGCCAGCGCCTGGGTCCACACGCCGGGCGACGAAGGCATCGTGTTCAGCGGCGCCACGCTGCGCACCACCTGCTTCGTGGGCACCAGCAGCCTGCGCACCGCCGGCTTCGAGGACGCCACGCTCGTCCAGTGCAGCCTGCGCGACATGCCGCTGAACGGCGCGCGCTTCGCCCGGGCCACGCTGGACACCTGCGACCTCTCGGCCTGCAGCCTGGTCGGCGCCAACCTGAGCGCCATCGACGCGCCTGAAAGCCTGTTCATCCGCGCCGATTTCACCCATGCCTCGCTGCGCGGCGCCAACCTCATGCACGCCAGCCTCCAGAAGGCCACGCTGGTCGGCACCGACCTGCGCGAGGCCAACCTGTTCCGCGCCGACGTGTCGCAGGCGCTGATCGACACCGTCACCGAAACGCGCGGCGCCTACCTCGAGCAGGCCAAGACCGTCCCGCGCCGCGCGGCGGACCCGGTGCAATGAGGCCGGACGAACTGGCGCAGAAGATTCGCGGCGGCGAGCACATCAAGGGCCAGGACTTCAAGGGCATGCGCTTCGACGGCCTCGACCTGAGCGGCGGCGTCTTCGGCGAATGCGACTTCTCGGGCGCGAGCCTGCGCGGCGCGCGGCTGACCGAGTCGATGCTCGACAGCTGCCGCTTCGACGACGCGGCATTCGACGGCGCCGACCTGCAGCGCGCGGCCTTCCACAAATGCGCCCTGCCGCGCGCCAGCCTGCGGCAGGCGGCGATGACGCGCACCGTCTTCAGCGCATCGCAATTGCAGGACGCGCAGCTGAACGGCGCGCAACTCGACCTTGCGGCCTTTCATCAAAGCGAACTGGGCCGGGTGCATTTCGGCGGCGCGGACCTCACCAAGGCCGTGTTCGGCGAATGCGCGCTCGAGGACGCGCGCTTCGACGACGTGGCGCTGCACACCACCGTGTTCTACCGCGCCGCACTGCGCGGCACCGGCTTCCAGGGCGCGAGCTTTCACAACGTGATCTTCAGCGAGGCCGACCTGGCCGGGCAGGACTTCTCTGAACAGGCCTTTCACTTGTGCCAGTTCATCGACGCGGACCTCACGGGCTGCAACTTCGACCGCGCACGGCTGAGCCAGTGCAACTTCAAGGGCGCGACGCTCGAGCGCGCGGTGCTCACCGGCGTGCACGCGCCGCAATGCCTTTTTCCGGAGGCCGACCTGCGCCAGGCCGACTGCCGCGGCGGCCACTTCGCGCAGAGCCTGTGGGTCGATGCGCACCTGGCCGATGCCGACCTGTCCGGCGCGCAGCTGACGCAGTGCATCTTTCATCGCGCGCGCTGCAACCGCACCTCGTTCGCGCGCAGCGACCTCGTGTACGCCGATTTCTCCTACGCCGACCTGGCCGACGCCGACATGCGCGGCGCCACCTTCCAGCGCACGCAACTGCACCGCGCCATGCAGGACGGCACGCGCTGGAGCGACCGCCTCGGCGTGCTCGACAACGACCCCGCGCTGTTCGAGGCCGAGCGCGTGGCCGCCGCGCGCACCAGCCGGCCGCAACGCGCGGGGCGCGACGCCTACGGCCGCCCGCTGCGCACACCTCGCATGTCCACCCCGCTGCCCGAGGAGCCAGGCTCATGACCCACCGCGCCATCCGCGAGCAACCGAACGCCGTGCACACCCAGGCGTGCGCCGGCGAGAGCCATGACGAGATGCAGGCCTTGCTGCACAAGCCCTTGCCGCCCTCCTCGACGCCCTCCCCGCCCTGGACCGGCAGCGCACTGGGCCATGTCGTGCAGGTGCTGGACGACGGCCGCTGCCTCGTCGAGGCCCAGGCCGGCGGCGACCGCTGGCACAGCCCGCGCGCCGCGAGCTGCCTGCTCGCACCGGGCGTGGGCGACACGGTGCTCGTGGCCGGACCGCAGCGCGACCATGTCTACCTGATCGCCGTCATCACGCAGGCCGATGCCAGCCGGTCGGAGCTGGTGGTGGACGGCGACGTCACGCTGCGCTCGCGCCACGGCGGCATTGCGCTGCAGGCGCAGACGCAGATCGCCCTGGCGTCGCCGGAACTGACCCTGCACGCGCAGAAGGCCAGGCTCGAGGTCGACGACATGGCCTACCGCGGCGGCGAAGTGCGCGTCACCACGCTGGTCGCGCGCTTCATCGGGCGCACCTGCGAAACCGTGCTCGACCGCCTCAGCGTGCTCACGCGCTCCAGCTTCCGGCTGACCGAAGAAGTCGATCAGGTGCGCGCCGGCCAGATCGACTACCAGGCGCGCGAGACGCTGCGCCTGCACGCGAAGAACACGCTCGTGACCAGCAAGGCGCTGGTCAAGGTCGATGCCGACCAGATCCACATGGGCTGAACCCGGCCCGACGCAACCAGGAAGGAATCCAGCCGCATGTTCGCCAACAGCCAGATGATGGGCGTGGACCTCGCGTTTCCCGACGTCTGCAAGACGCCGCCCGCCATTCCCATTCCCTACCCCAACTTCGCGCTGGGCCCCACGGCCATTCCCAATGCCTGGAACATCCTGTACGGCGGCACGCCGGCACACAACATGGCCACCGTCACGCCCATCACCAACGGCGACAACGCGGGCGTGCTGATGGGCGTGGTGTCGCAGACCGTGATGGGGCCGTCGCGCCACATCACCGGCGCCTTCACCGTGCTGCTGAAGGGCACGCCGTGCACGCGCATGACCAGCCTCGCGGTGCAGAACCGCTGCAACATCGTCGGCATGCGGATCGTGCCGAGCCAGTTCAAGGTGCTGGTGCTGGCGGCTTGAACCGCGCGGGGGCCTGGTCCCGGCGCTTCTGCTTCTGTCAGACCTTGAACACGCTCACCGCCTGAACCAGGCTGCCGGCCTGTTCCTGCAGCGAGCCGGCCGCCGCCGCGGCCTGCTCCACCAGCGCGGCGTTCTGCTGCGTGGCCTGGTCCATCTGCGAGATGGCCTGGTTGATCTGCTCGATGCCCGAGGTCTGTTCCTGGCTCGCGGCCATGATCTCGCCCATGATGTCGGTCACGCGGCGCACGCTGGCGACGATCTCTTCCATCGTGCGGCCCGCCTCGGCCACCTGGTCGCTGCCGGCGCCGACCTTGTCCACCGAGTCGTCGATCAGCAGCTTGATCTCCTTGGCCGCGCCCGCCGAGCGCTGCGCGAGGTTGCGCACTTCCGCGGCCACCACCGCAAAGCCCCGGCCCTGCTCGCCCGCACGCGCGGCTTCCACGGCCGCGTTGAGCGCCAGGATGTTGGTCTGGAACGCGATGCCGTCGATCACGCCGATGATGTCGACGATCTTCTTCGACGACGCATTGATCGAGCCCATGGTGTCCACCACCTGCCCGACCACGTTGCCGCCGCGCACCGCCACTGCCGAGGCGGAGACGGCCAGCTGGTTGGCCTGGCGCGCGTTGTCGGCGTTCTGCTTCACGGTGGAGGTGAGTTCTTCCATCGACGCGGCGGTCTGCTCCAGCGAGCTGGCCTGTTCCTCGGTGCGCGACGACAGGTCGAGGTTGCCCGAGGCGATCTGGCCGCTGGCGGTGGCGATGGTGTCGGTGGAGCCGCGAATCTCGCTCACCGTGCCGGCCAGGCTTTGCTGCATCTGCTGCATGGCGTGCAGCAGGCTGGCGCTGTCGCCCGGCTGCAGTTGCACCTGCACGCCCAGATCGCCCGCGCCGATGCGGCGCACCACCTCGGCGGCATAGCCGGGCTCGCCGCCCAACTGGCGGTACAGGTTGCGCGCCATGGCCCAGGCCATGCCGCCCACCACCACCATCAGCGCGCCGCCGATCGCCAGCAGGATCACCGTGTTGCGCCAGAAGGCGGTGTCGATGTCGTCGATGTAGTCGCCGAAGCCGACGATCCAGTCCCACGGCTCGAACTTGACGATGGCATAGAGCTTCTGCACTTCCTGCTTGGCGCCGGGGCGCGTGCCGTAGGCCGTGAGCGTGGCCACGGTGTGGGCCGCCAGCGCGGCGCGGTAGCGCTCGCCGGCTTCCTTGCCGCCCTTGGCGTCCACGATGCCCACGCGCTTGGGGTTCGGGTGCACGTAGTTCACGTCATTCGTGTAGCCGCGAACGAAGAAGTAGAGCTCGTCCTTGCGCAGGCTGCCGATGAGTTTCTTCGCCTCTTTCTGCGCCTGCTCGCGCGTGAGCTCGCCCGACTTCTCCTGCTCGTACAGGCGCTCGAGCGAGGCGTTGGCCAGCACCACCAGCGTGGAGAGTTGCGCGGTGCGCTCGTTCATCATCGATTGGCGCAGCGTCGACAGCGAGACGGAGGCAAGCACGACCATCCCGATCAGGGCGGCGGCACACAGGAGAAGGATTCGGGTTCGCAGTTTCATGGAAGGCGGTCGACAGCAGGAAGTTGGGTACTTCCGGCTTATCGGCAGCGCCGCCGAAATCTTGAGCCCAAGGGGCCCTTCTTCTGTCAGGGTTCGCTGAACCAGGCCTCGGCCCAGCCCTGGCGCTTGACCGGGTTGAATTCGCTGAACTTGAAGCTGGCGAGCTGTTCCGTGCTGAACGGGTCTTCCGCAAAGAAGGCCTGCAGTGCCTCGAGCGACGCGGCACGCGCCAGCATGAAGCCGCCGGTCGCCGGCACCTTCGGGCCGGAACACAGCAGCAGGCCGGCGTCATAGCCCTGTTGAAGGTAGGCGCGGTGGGCGGGCACGCAGGGCTGGATCTGTTCCAAGGGCACGAGGTAGTTGATTTCGACGATGAAGTGCTTCATGCCCCATGCCAAGCACCGGCCGTGCCAGCCTGGCCGGCCGCAGGCGATCTATTCCGCCTATTCCGCCTTTACCCCGGCCGTGCGGATCACCTTGCCCCACTTGGCCGTCTCCGCCGTGATGAAGGCGTCGAACTCCTCCGGCGTGCTGCCCGCCGGAATGGTGCCCATGGCATCGAGCTTGGCGCGCGTGTCGTCGCTCCTGACGATGCGCGCCACCTCTTCGGACATGCGCTTGACGATGTCGCGCGGCGTGCCCGCCGGCGCCAGCATGCCGGCCCAGGTGCTGCCGGTGAAGCCCGCGAACCCCTGTTCGATGAACGTGGGCACCTCGGGTGCCGCGGCCAGCCGCTTGTCGCCCGCCACGCCGATCAGCCGCACCTTGCCGGCCTTGGCCTGGTTGATGAGGCCGGTGGGCGCATCGAAGAACAGCTGGATCTGCCCGCCCATCAAATCGGTCAGCGCGGGCACCGCGCCGCGGTACGGGATGTGGATCATGTAGGTCTGCGTCAGCGACTTCCACAGCTCGGTGGTGAGGTGCGCGGCCGAGCCGTTGCCCGACGAACCGAAGCTCACCTTGCCGGGGTTGGCGCGCGCGAAGTCGATCAGGTCGCGCGCGGTCTTGAACGGCGCATCGACATTCACCGCCGCCAGCAGCGGCGACACGCCCATCAACGACACGCCGGTGAGGTCCTTGCGCGGGTCGTACGGCAGCTTGGGGTACAGCGTGGTGTTGGCCGCGTAGGCCGCGATGACGACGCCGAAGGTGCTGCCGTCGGCCGGTGCCTTGGCGATGGCGTCGACGCCGATCAGGCTGTTGGCACCGGGCTTGTTGTCGATCAGCACGGGCTGGCCCAGCCGTGTCTGCAAGCCGATCTGCACCAGCCGCGCCATCTGGTCGGTGAAGCCCCCGGGCGTGTAGGGCACGACGATGCGAATCGGCTTGCTGGGCCATGCGGTCTGCGCAAAGGAGGGCAAGGCGAGGCTTGCTGCGGCGGTGGCGAGCGTGAACCTGCGGCGGGACAGCGTGGCGTGAGACATGTGGCGAGAACCCCTCTTCGTTGTTGCAGTACGGACTGGGGCATTCTCGAAGTGGGGCATGCGAAGGATGGTCAGGGTTTGCCCGGCGCTGGGTCTTGGGTGTTTCTTTCAGGGCGCGCTCACGCCGACGGGGTACCTTGCTCCGCGAATGTCCCCCGGGCTTCGCCCTCCTCCTTTATTTCGCTGCGCAAGGCACCCCGTCGGCGTGAGCGTTATCAGAGCCGTGGTTGACCGGCGAGCACCAGCGGCCTGTGCACTCGCCCCGGACATCGGGCCCGGCTGCGCAGACTCAACGCGCCAATGGAAAGCGCATGTCGAAACGCGCACCGCCACCGCTTTCGTTCGCCGCCTCGATGCGTCCGCCATGCGCATGCACGATGGCCTGCGACAGCGCCAGGCCCAACCCGAGGCCCGGTGTCTTCTCGTTCGAGCGTGCCGTCGCGCCGCGGTAGAAGCGCTCGAACAGGTGCGGCAGCTCGTCGCCGCGAATGCCGGGCCCGCGGTCCGACACGCTGATGACGGCTTCGTTCGCCTGGGCGTCCGCGCGCAGGCGAACGTGCACCGTGGTGCCGGCCGGCGAGAACTTCAGCGCGTTGTCCAGCAGGTTGGCCAGCGCCAGGCTCGCCGCGCCGCGGGCCACGCGCGCGGCCACGGGTGGCGCGGGTTCCAGCAGCAGTTGCAGCTGCCGCTCGCGAGCCATCGGTTCCACGCGCCGCACCGCTTCTTCCGCGAGCAGGTTCAAGGACACGGTCTCCACCGCATCGCGTTCCTGCCCTGCATCGAGCCGCGCGAGTACCAGCAGTTCCTCGACCAGCAGCGTGAGCGACTCGACTTCTTCGAGCGACGAATGCAGCGTCTCCACATAGGCCGCCGGCTCGCGCGGCCTGCGCAACGCCAGCTCGAGTTCGGTGCGCAGCCGCGACAACGGCGAACGCAGCTCGTGCGAGGCATCGGACGTGAACCGCCGCTGCGCCTCCATGCCGTGCTCGATGCGCGCCAGCATCGCGTTGAGCGTGTCCACGAGCCGCCCGATCTCGTCGTTCGTTCCCGGGTGCGGCAGCCGTTCGCCCAGGTTGGCGTCGCCGATGCGGTGCGCCTGCTGCACCACGTCGTCGATGGCGCCGAACGCCCGCCGCGTGATCAGCGCGCCCGCCGCGCCCAGCGCCAGCAGCAGCGCCCCGCCAAGAATGAGGAACAGCACGCTGGCCATGGCCACGGTGCGGTTCACGTCGTCGAGCGAGCCCGCCACCTGCACCGCCAGCAGCGCGTGGCGGCCCGGCACGGGCACCGACACCATGCGCGTCGGCTCCTCGCCGAAGCCGTTGAGCGTCTCGAACACGGTCTCGCCCGCGGCAAGCTGCTCTCGCAGCACCGGCGGAATGGGCAACTGCGCCTCGCCGAGGTTGGCGCTGCGCGCCAGCACGCGGCCGTCGGCATCGACGATCTGCACCAGCCGGTCGAGCCGCACGAACGACGGCGCGCCGGGGCCGGGCGGGGCCTCGTGCACGATCACGGTGTCGCCGTCTCCGGCGGACAGCAGCATGCCCATCTCGGTTTCGGCCAGCGCCAGCAGCGCGGCGTCGAGTTCGCGGTGCACGCTGCCCGAGAACACCAGGTACGCGCCGAAGGCCGCGATGGTCATCACCACCACGATCACGCTGACGTGGGCCAGCGCCAGCCGCTTGCGAAAACTAAGCATGCGCGCTCGAGGTGTCGCCGGCCAGCGCCAGCCGGAAGCCGCGCCCGCGCACCGTGTGGATCAACGGCACCGCCGGCGGCGCGTCGACCTTGCGGCGCAGGTTGCTGATGTGCACGTCGATCAGGTTGTCGATGGCGATCAGGTCGTCCTTCCACACCTGCTCGGCCAGGCGCGAGCGGCTCACCACCTCGCCCACGTGGCGCAGCAGGATCTGCAGGATGGCGAACTCCTTGTGCGTCAGCTCCAGCACCATGCCGCCGCGCAGCACGCGCTGGCTCATCGGGTCCAGGCTCAGGTCGGCCAGCGACAGCACCACGGGCCGCATGATCTCCGAGCGCCGCAGCAAGGCGCGCACGCGCGCCAGCAGTTCGTCGAAGGCGAAGGGCTTGGTCAGGTAGTCGTCGGCGCCGGTGTTCAGGCCGGCCACGCGGTCGCTCAGCGCGTCGCGCGCGGTGAGCATCAGCACGGGCGTCTTGCAGCCGCGCTGGCGCAGGTCGCGGCACAGGGTCAGGCCGTCCTTGCCGGGCAGCATCCAGTCGAGCACGATCAGGTCGTAAGCGATCACGAAGGCTTCTTCGTCGCCCTCTTCCGCGGTGTGCACCGTGTCGACGACGAAGCCCTCCTCCTGCAGCCCGCGCGCGAGCAGGCGCGCCGCCTTGCGGTCGTCTTCGATCAACAGGATTCTCATGGGGGCGGATCATGCCGCGCCTTCCTGACCGCTGGCCGTCGGGCACGGATCCTGAAGAAAACTTCAGGCTTTCTTGAGGGCTTCTTCAGCCGGTTTTTCCTACCCTCCTGCGCAGGAAGCGGGAGCGAATCGAGGGCATGGGGCGGCACCCCGTGCGCGGCGCGCCCGCTCGAACGAGGCCCGAGCCGGACGCCCGAGATGAAGAAGAAATCCCTGTACCAAGTCACCAATGCCCGCATCTTTTTCGGGGTGCTGACCTGCGCGGCCCTGTGTTTCGACTCGTTCGACAACACAGCCCATGCCGCCACCCCCGCAGCCGAAGCAGCAGCCGCCGCCCCCGCGCCGATGCTCGTGCGCCAGGGCAACCGCCTGAGCGTGCCCTCCGGCTCGCCGCTGCGCGACCGCCTGCTGGTGGCCACGGTCGGCGAGCAGAACTCGCCGCACGAGGTGAGCCTGCCCGCCACGGTGGAAGCCAACCCGGCGAACACCGTCAACATCCTGCCGCCGCTGACCGGCAAGCTGCTGGAGTTGAAGGTGCGCCTGGGCGACAGCGTGAAGCGCGGGCAGGTGCTGGCCACCATGAGCTCGCCCGACCTCGCGCAGGCCGTGTCCGACGCGCAGAAGGCGCGCGACGCGCTCGAGCTGGCGCAGCGTGCGCTGGTGCGCGCACGCGGCGTGAACGAGGCCGGCTCCAATGCGGCCAAGGACGTGGAAGCGGCCCAGAGCAGCGTGGCGCAGCAGAGCGCCGAACTGCGCCGCAGCGAGGCGCGCCTGCGCAGCGTGGGGGCGGAGGGCACCGGCGGGCAGGTGCTGAAGATCGTCGCGCCCGTCACCGGCACCGTGACGGCCCTGAACGCCGCCGCGGGCGCCAACCTCAACGACGCCAACGCGGCGCTGATGACGGTGTCGAACCTCGACGCGGTGTGGGTCACGGTGAACGTGCCCGAGAACGTGGTGGGCGCGGTGGCGCCGGGGCAGAACGCGGTGGTCACGCTGGCGGCCTACCCGGGGCGCAGCTTCAGCGGCAAGGTGGGCTTCGTGAGCGCGGTGCTCGACGCCGACACGCGCCGCGCCCGCGCGCGCATCGTGTTCGCCAACCCCGACGGGCTGTTCAAGCCCAACATGTACGCCACCGCCGTGCTCGGCGTGCCGCAGGCGGCGCAGGCACAGGTGCCGGCGTCGGCGCTGCTGATGAACAACGACAGCGTGAGCGTGTTCGTCGAGGCCGAACCCTGGACCTTCGTGCGCCGCCGGGTCGAGCTGGGCCGCGAGGACGGCGACAGCGTGCGCATCCGCAGCGGCCTGGCCGCGGGCGAGCGCGTGGTGGTGCGTGGCGGTGTGCTGCTGAATGATTAATCTCATCATCACCCAGTTCTTTCGCCGCAGGCACCTGGCTTGGGCGATGTCGATCGCGCTGGTGCTGTTCGGCGCGTGGTCGTGGACGCAGATGACGGTGGAGGCCTACCCCGACCTGGGCGACGTGACGGTGCAGGTCACCACGCAGGTCAACGGCCTGGCCGCGGAGGAAATCGAGCAGCAGATCACCACGCCGCTGGAGCGCGCGCTGAGCAACACGCCGGGGCTGGCGTCGATCCGCTCGAGCAGCACCTTCGGGCTGTCGCTGATCAACCTGAGCTTCAAGGACGGCACCGACGACTACTTCGCGCGCCAGCGCGTGACCGAGCGCATCGGGCAGGTCAGCCTGCCTTCGGGCGCGCAGCCGGGGCTGGGCCCGGTGGCGGGGCCGGCCGGCGAGATCTACCGCTACACGCTGGAGTCGGACACGAAGAACCTGATGGCGCTGTCGGAGCTTCAGCGCTGGAAGGTGATTCCCGCGCTCAAGCAGGTGGCGGGCGTGGTCGACATCAACAACTTCGGCGGCTTCACCAAGGAGTTCCAGCTGGAGCTGGACCCGGCGCGGCTGCAGAAGTACGGCCTGGTGCTCAACGACGTGGTGACGGCCATCAACACCAACAGCGCCAACGCGGGCGGCGGGCGCATCGCGCGCGGCGACCAGAGCTACGTGGTGCGCGGCATCGGGCAGATCCACACGCTGGACGACCTGGGCACGGTGGTGGTGGCGCAGAACGGCGGCTCGCCGGTGCTGGTGCGCGACCTGGGGCGGCTGCAGTTCGGCCACCAGGAACGCGGCGGCATCCTGGGCAAGGACACCAACCCCGACACCGTCGAGGGCATCGTGCTGATGCTCAAGTACGAGAACCCCTCGCGCGTGCTCGAAGGCGTGCACAAGAAGATCGACGCGCTGCAGGCGGAGCTGGCGCCCCTGGGCGTGAAGATCGTGCCCTACATCGACCGCGACGACCTGGTGAAGCTCACGGTCGACAAGGTGACGCACACGGTGCTCGAAGGCATGGCGCTGGTGTGCTTCGTGCTCATTCTTTTTCTGGGCAGCCCGCGCAGCGCGGTGGTGGCGGCGGTGGCCATCCCGATGTCGCTGGTCACGGTGTTCATCGTGATGCACTTCACCCGCATGCCGGCCAACCTGTTCTCGCTGGGCGCGATCGACTTCGGCATCATCGTGGACGGCGCCATCGTGGTGATGGAGGCCATCCTGCGGCGGCGCGAGGAAGAGCCCGAGGCCACGCTCACCGAAGGCAACATCCTCGAAACCGTGAGCCATGTGTCGGGGCCGATCTTCTTCGCCACGCTGATCATCATCACGGCGTACTTTCCGCTCTTCGCCTTCGAGCGCGCCGAGGGCAAGCTGTTCAAGCCGATGGCCTTCACGGTCGGCTACGCGCTGGTGGGCGCCCTGCTCTGCGCGCTCACGCTCATTCCCAGCCTGGCCTACGTGGCGCTGCGCAAGCCCAGCAAGCCCTTCGTCAACAAGCCGCTGGTGTGGCTCACGGGCGCCTACCGGCGCGTGCTGGCCAGGCTGCTCGACGTGCCCGCCATTGCCTACGGCCTGAGCGCGCTGGCATTGGCCGCGGTGGTGGTGCTGGGCGCCACGGCCGGGCGCGAGTTCCTGCCCGACATCGACGAAGGCGCGCTGTGGCTGCAGGTGCAGCTGCCCTCGGGCCTGTCGCTGGACAAGGCCAGCGAGATGGCCACCGAGATGCGCCACGTGCTGCTGGAGTACCCGGAGGTGTCGTACGTGGTGACGCAACTGGGCCGCAACGACGACGGCACCGACCCTTGGACGCCTTCGCACATGGAAGTGCCCGTGGGCCTGAAGCCCTACGGCGAGTGGCCGGCCGGTGTGAACAAGGCGGCCTTCGTGCGCACGCTGACCGAGCGCTTCGCGCGCATGCCGGGCTTCGACGTGGGCATCAGCCAGCCGATCATCGACGGTGTGAACGACGCCGTGGGCGGCGCGCACAGCCCGCTGGTGCTGCGCATCTACGGCGACGACCTGAAGGAAAGCCGGCGCATCGGCAACCAGATCGTCGAGCTGCTGGGCACGGTGCGCGGCACGGCCTCGGCCTCGCTGTTCCAGGAGCCGCCCATTCCCCAGGTGGTGATCGAGCTGAACCGCGAGGCCGCGGCGCGCTTCGGCGTGAACGCGAACGACGTGGCCAGCCTGGTGCAGACCGGCATCGGCGGCGCACCGGTGATCACCGTGTACGCGGGCAACCGCACCTACAACGTGTCGGTGAAGATGCCCCCGAGCGCCAAGGGCAACACCGAGGCCATCGGGGCGCTGCTGCTCAACAGCTCCAGCGGCGCCAAGGTGCCGCTCGCGCAGGTGGCCGACATCCGGCTGCAGACCGGCGAAAGCACCATCTCGCACGAGATGAACGAGCGGCAGATCACGGTGCGCGTGGACAACCGCGACCGCGACCTGGCCTCCTACCTCGACGAGGCGCGCGAGCGCATTGCGAAGGAAGTGAAGTTCGACCCCGCGAAGTTCCGCCTGCAGTGGGCCGGCCAGTTCGAGAACCAGCAGCGCGCGCAGTCGCGCCTGGGCATCTCGCTGGCGGTCGTGGTGAGCATCATGGCGGTGCTGCTGTTCTTCCAGTTCGGCAAGATCCGCCAGGTCGCGCTGATCCTGGGCGTGGTGCCGATGGCCACATTGGGCGGGCTGATCGCGGTGCACGTGGCGGGCGAAACGCTGAACGTGGCGACGGCGGTGGGCTTCATCGCGCTGTTCGGCGTGTCGATACAGAACGGGATCATCATGGTCGCGAACTTCCGCCGCGTGCGCGGCGAAGGGCTGGCGCTTCAGGAATCGGTGCTCGAAGGCGCGGCCGAGCGCTTGCGCCCGGTGCTGATGACGGCCACGGTGGCCTCCGTGGGCATGCTGCCGGCCGCGCTGGCCACCGGCGTGGGCACCGACGTGCAGCGCGGGCTGGCGACGGTGGTGGTCGGCGGGCTGGTGGTGTCGACGCTGCTGACGCTGTTCATTCTGCCGACGCTGTTTTTCGCGATGGAACGCTTCTTCGAGCGCAAGGGCTGGGGCACGCGCTCCCGCCGCGACCGTTGAGCAGGCAGGAGACAAGACACATGAAGAAGACAAGCCTTGCAACGCCCGTGGCCGCCGGCATTGCGCTGCTGCTGGGCGGCTGCGCGGTCGGGCCCGACTATGCGCGGCCGGCGCTGAACCTGCCGGCCGGGTACACGGCCGCGCCACCTGTGTCCACAGAGGCCGAGGGCGTGCCCTTGCCGCGCATGTCGAGCGAACTCGACGTGCCGGCGCAGTGGTGGCAGGCCTTTCGCTCGGAGCCGCTGAACGCGCTGGTCGTGCAGAGCCTGGCGGGCAACCCGAACATCGAGGCCGCCGACGCCGCGCTGCGCGTGGCGCAGGAGAACGAGGCGGCCGACCGCGCGGCCTTCTGGCCCAGCGTGGCGGTGGGCTACACGCCCACGCGGCAACGCGTGGCCGGGGCGGTGGCGAGCCCGGTGGCGTCGAACGCGAACCTGTACACGCTGCACACGGCGCAGGTGAGCGTGTCGTACACGCCCGACGTGTTCGGTGCCACGCGCCGCACGGTGGAAGGTGCGCAGGCGCAGACCGAGCAGCAACGCTTCCAGGCGCTGGCCGCCAGGCTCTCGCTGAGCAGCAACGTGGTGGCCGCCGCGATCACCGAGGCCTCGCTGCGCGCGCAGCAGCGCGCCACGCTGGCGATCGTCGCGGACCAGAAGGAAGTGCTGCGGGCCTACCGCCGGCAGCAGGCGCTGGGCCAGGTGTCGCTGGCCGATGTCGACGCGCAAGAGGCCTCGCTCGCCGCCACCGAGGCCACGCTGCCGCCGCTGGACAAGCAACTGGCCCAGCAGCGCAACCTGCTCGCCACGCTGGCGGGCCGCTACCCGAGCCAAGGCGTGGCGGCGCAGTTCGACCTGGAAGCCTTGCAACTGCCCGCCGAGCTGCCGCTCGCGTTGCCGTCCACGCTGGTCGAGCACCGGCCGGACGTGCGCGCGGCCGAGGCGCAGTTGCAGGCCGCGAGCGCGGCCATCGGCGTGGCGGTGGCCGCGCGCCTGCCCAACGTGACGCTGGGCGCCAACTACGGGTCTTCCGCGTACACGCTGTCGCAGCTGTTCAAGTCGTCGTCGCTGTTCTGGACTTTGGCGGGCAGCGTGACGCAGCCGGTGTTCGACGGCGGCGCGCTCAGGCACAAGGAAGCCGCGGCCCGCGCCGCGTTCGACCAGGCCGGCGCGCAGTACCGCGCCACGGTGCTCGGCGCGTTCCAGGACGTGGCCAACACGCTCGAGGCCATCGACGCCGACACCCGCACGCTGCAGGCGGCCCTGAAGGCGGAGCGCACCGCCTCGCAGAGCTTGGCGCGCACGCGCACGCAGGTGCGCCTGGGCGATGCCAGCGCGCTTGCGCTGCGCGTGGCGCAGCAGGCCCAGCAGCAGGCCCAGCTCAACCTGGTGCAGGCGCGCGCGCTGCGGCTGACGGACGCGGCCGCCCTCTTCCAGGCGCTGGGCGGCGGGTGGTGGAACGCCCCGCCGGCGCAGCTTGCGGACGCTTCCGTTTCAGTCCCAGCCTCCCTTTCTTCATCTTCCACCGCACCGACCGCAAAGCCATGAACATCCTTCGCCACGAGATGGGCCCCCGCTTCAGCGAGATGGTGACCGTCGACCTGGGCACCGCCCGCCTGCTCTACCTGTCGGGCCAGGTGGCGGAGAACCCGTCGCTCGACATCACCGGGCAGACGCGCGAGATCCTGCATCACATCGACAGGATGCTCGCCACCCAGGGCGCGAGCAAGAACGACCTGGTGAGCGTGACCATCTACCTGCGCACCGTGGGCGACTACGCGGCCATGAACTCGGTGTGGGACGAATGGGTGCCGCCGGGCCACACGCCCGCGCGCGCCACGGTCGGCGCGAAGCTGATCGACTCGGAATACCGTGTCGAGATCCAGGCCATCGCGGCCGTGGGCGCCGCGGCATGACATCGCTGCGGCGCGCCGGCCTGCTGTGGGCGCTGGCGCTCGGCGGCTGTGCGTCCTTCGATGCGCATTCCCTGGACCGCGCGGCCGGCTGGCACGCGGCGCAGGTGGTGGCCGTGGGGCGTGCCGACGCGCTGGGGCGCTCGGCCGACCGGGACTGCGGCGGCTCGGGCGCGGAGGCCTACGTGGTCGTGCGCTACCGCAACGGCGGGGTGCACTCGCGCTCGCTGGGTACCTCGCGGTTGCCGCCGGGCGTGCCGCTCAGCGTTGGCGACGCCGTGTATGTGAACCTGCCCGAATGCAAGGTGACGCTGGCGCTGCCCGCCGAGGTGAGCCGCACACCGCGCTGAAGGCGGCGCGGGCGCCTGTGCCCCACCAGCCTCGCCAGCCCCACCAGCCTCGCCAGCCTCGCCAGCCTCGCCAGCCCGCTGCTGCTAGAGCGGCAGCAGCTCCACGGGCTGGCCCTTGCCCAGCCATTCCTCGAACTCGTCGGACAGCCGCTGCGCCTCGCGCGTCGCCTGGCCCCAGGCCGCGATGCGGGCCTGCGCATCGTTGGCGAAGCGGATGAAGTCCTTGCGGTCGGGCAGCTTGCCGTTGGGCAGCGAGCGCACCCAGTCGCGGTCGGGCGCCAGCACCACCATGCGGTCGAGGAAGCCGGTCGACTTGTGGCGCCAGCGCAGCCCCTTGTCGAGCCAGCCCGGCACCACCGCCTGCTGGAAGTGCGGGTACAGCACGATGCCGTCGTCGGCCGGCTGGTAGTCCAGGTGCAGGTGGTAGTCGGTGATGCCGCCGTCCCAGTAGGCGCCGCGCGGCGCGCCCGGAATGTCGTGCACCGCCGCCAGCAGGAACGGAATGGAACACGACGCCTGCAGCACCATGTTGAAGTTGGCCTCGCTCAGCGCATGCTGGCGGGTGCGGAGGTCGCGCGTGCCGAAGGGCAAGGCCGCGCCGGGCGTGGAGAACACGCAGCGCTCCAGCCACGCGCCCAGGCTCTTGCGGTGCAGGCTGTTGGTGGCAAACGCCCCCAGGTAGCCGACCGGCGTGCGCGCCCGGCCCTCGCGCCCGAGGATGTGGCGCCCGCGCGAGGTCACCACGTGCAGCCGGTAGCGCGCGTGGTCCAGCACCTCGGCAATGCGACCGCCGTAGAACGCGTCGAGGCTTTCGGCGAAGCGCTCGCTGAGCTGGTGCGGGCTGAGCCGCTTCTGGCCCGGCGGCACTTCGAACTGCTGGTGCACGTAGTCGTGCTCGAAGCGCCCGAAGGCGGCGTCGGGGTCCGACAGGCAGGCCGTGGCCAGCCGCCACGCGCCGATCGACGCGCCCACCAGGTGCACCTGCTGGTTCGACTGCGTGAGCCAGCGCCCGAAGATGAAACGGTCGAGTGGCCCGAGGATCAGTCCCTTGGGCCCGCCGGCCGCACCGGGGATGGTGCGCACGTCCTGCGGGCGCAGGCCGTTCTGCTCGATGTGCTTGCGGGCCGCGGGGCCGGCGTAGATGCGCAGGGCTTTCATGCCTTGGCGGTCTCGAAGGGATTGATGACTGGCACCCCGAAACCGGCAAAGTCGGCCACGTTGCGCGTCACCACGGTGAGTTGGTGCTGCTTTGCGGTCGCCGCGATCATGGCGTCTTCATAAAGAGTGTCCGAACTGCGGTGCATGAGCCTGGCCCAGAGCCTGAAAGTGGCCGCGTCCATCGGCAGCACGTTGTAGGAAGCGGCGACCAGCGCCAGCCAGCGTTCGATCTCGTCGGCTTTCGCCGGGTCCTGGTCGCGGGTGATTTCGATGCCGATCTGGATCTCGCCGAGCGTCACCGCCGACAGATTCAGCTCGTTGTCGGCGATGGGAGCGAACCATGCGAGAACCGCGCCATGGGGGCGCGGCCGGCGCAGTTCCGAAATGACGTTGGTGTCGAGCAGATACATGCGGATGCGCGCCTCAGCCCATCGGCTCGATGCGGCGCCTGCGCGCGCCGCCGCGCTGGGGCACGAGGAACTCGGTGCGCGCGTCGTCGGACAGCAGCAATTCCTTGAAGGATGGTTGCGCCGCGCTGTGCAGTCGCCGCCACTCGGCGGCGGGCACCAGCACAGCCGCTTCGGCGCCGCGCTTGGTCACCATTTGCGGCCCGTCGCTGAGACAGGCCTCGAGAAATTCGCTGAAACGCGCTTTCGCGTCTTGGACAGGCCAGGTTTTCATGGCGATCACCCCATCAGACTAGTTGACTGACTAGTTTAATGCGATGACCGCCGCGCTGCGCGAAGCAGGTTACTTGCGCAGCCCCTGCAGCTTGGCAAACGCACTCGCCATCTGCCCCGCGGGCTGCGGCGCGTTGTCGCGGCGGCCCTGCTGCTGCTGGCCGCGCCCGGCGCCTTCGAAGCGGTTGTCGCGCGGGCCGTCGCGGCGCGCGGGCGCCGCGTCGAGCTTCATCGACAGGCCGATGCGCTTGCGCGCCACGTCCACTTCCATCACCTTGACCTTGACGATGTCGCCGGTCTTCACCACTTCGCGCGCGTCGTTCACGAACTTGTGGCTCAGCTGGCTCACGTGGACCAGGCCGTCCTGGTGCACGCCGAGGTCGATGAAGGCGCCGAACTGGGCCACGTTGCTCACGGTGCCCTCGAGGATCATGCCCTCGACCAGGTCCTTGATGTCGTCCACACCGTCGTTGAAGCGCGCCACCTTGAAGTCGGGGCGCGGGTCGCGGCCCGGCTTCTCGAGTTCGCCCAGGATGTCCTTGACCGTGATGACGCCGAACTTCTCGTTGGCGAACAGCTCGGGCTTGAGCGTCTTGAGCATGTCGGCGCGGCCCATGAGCTCGGCGATGGGCTTGCCGGTCTTCACGATGATCTGCTCGACCAGCGGATAGGTCTCCGGGTGCACGCCGGTGATGTCCAGCGGGTCGGCGCCGTCGCGGATGCGCAGGAAACCCGCGCTCTGCTCGAAGGCCTTGGGGCCGAAGCCGGTCACGTCGAGCAGCTGCTTGCGGGTGGAGAACGCGCCGTTGGCTTCGCGCCAGCGCACCACGGCCTTGGCCACGCTGCCCGACAGGCCCGAAACCCGCGACAGCAGCGGCACGCTGGCGGTGTTCAGGTCCACGCCCACGGAGTTCACGCAGTCTTCGACCACGGCTTGCAGGGTGCGCGCGAGTTCGCTCTGGTTCACGTCGTGCTGGTACTGGCCCACGCCGATGCTCTTGGGGTCGATCTTCACGAGCTCGGCCAGCGGGTCCTGCAGGCGGCGCGCGATGGAGGCGGCGCCGCGCAGGCTCACGTCCACGTCGGGCATTTCCTGCGAGGCGAATTCGCTGGCGGAATACACGGAAGCACCCGCCTCGCTCACCACGACCTTGTCGACCTTCATCTCGGGCGCGCCGGCCTGCACGGCCATTTTCTCGAGCAGCTTGATGAGGTCGGCGGCCAGCTTGTCGGTCTCGCGGCTGGCGGTGCCGTTGCCGATGGCGATCAGGTTCACGCCGTGCTTGGCGCACAGCTTGCCCAGGGTGTGCAGCGAGCCTTCCCAGTCCTTGCGCGGCTCGTGCGGGAACACGGTGGCGGTCTCGACCAGCTTGCCGGTGGAGTCGACCACGGCCACCTTCACGCCGGTGCGGATGCCCGGGTCCAGGCCCATCACGACGCGCGGGCCGGCGGGTGCCGCCAGCAGCAGGTCGCGCAGGTTGTCGGCGAACACCTTGATGGCGACCTTTTCCGCGTCTTCGCGCAGGCGGGTGAACAGGTCGCGCTCGGTCGACAGCGCCAGTTTCACGCGCCAGGTCCAGGCCACGCACTTGCGCAGCAGGTCGTCCGAGGGACGGGCCGCGTGGCTCCAGCCCAGGTGCAGCGCGATGCGGCCTTCGGCGATGCTGGGCTTGCCCGGCTCGGGCTCCACCGGCAGCACCAGCTTGGCGTCCAGGACGTCGAGCGCGCGGCCTCGGAAAACGGCCAGCGCACGGTGCGAGGGCACGCGGCCGATGGGCTCGTCGTATTCGAAGTAGTCGCGGAACTTGGCCACGTCGGCGTTGTTCTCGTCCTTGCCGGCCATCAGGCTGGACTTGAGCAGGCCTTCGCTCCAGAGCCATTCGCGCAGACCCTGCACCAGGGCGGCGTCCTCGGCCCAGCGTTCGGAAAGAATGTCGCGCACGCCGTCGAGCACAAGCGGCACGGTCGAGAAATCGGGGCCCGGCTTGCCGTCGTCCAGCGTGGTGGCGGGCTGCAGGAAGGCCTTGGCTTCCACGGCGGGGTCGAGTTTGGGGTCGGCCAGCAGCTTGTCGGCCAGCGGCTCGATGCCGAATTCGCGGGCGATCTGGCCCTTGGTGCGGCGTTTCTGCTTGAACGGCAGGTACAAGTCCTCGAGTTCCTGCTTGGTGGGCGCGAATTCGATCGCGGCGCGCAGTTCGGGGGTGAGCTTGCCCTGCTCGTCGATGGCCTTGAGCACGGCGCCGCGGCGGTCTTCGAGTTCGCGCAGGTAGGAAAGGCGGGCTTCCAGCTCGCGCAGCTGCACGTCGTCGAGGCCGTCGGTGACCTCCTTGCGGTAGCGGGCGATGAATGGAACCGTGGCGCCTCCGTCGAGCAGTTCGACGGCGGCCTTCACCTGGTTCTCGCCGACCTTGATTTCGGCGGCGAGCTGGCGAATGATTTTCTGCATGCTTGAGCGCGTCCCTGGCAAAGCGCGGGAGTTTGCCATAGGCGCGGACGGCCTCCGCCCGCGCGCCCCGCCGGGGGTGTTACAGCATGCTTTCGGCTTCGGGCCGGGTGCTCGGCGGCTCGGGCGCGACGGCCTTGCACGGCACCACCAGCCGCACGCACAGCCCGTACGGCGCCAAGCGCATGATGTCGAGCTCGCCGCCGATGGCCTCGGCGCGCGAATGCATGCTGCGCAGGCCCTTGCCCAGGTGGCCCGGCACCGCCAGGTCGGGCGATCCGCCGGCCTGTGCCTGCATGCCGCGGCCGTCGTCGCGCACCTCGACGGCCAGCGCCCGCCCCCGGTCCAGCGCGGCAATGCGCAGCTCCACGCGCTTGGCGCGGGAATGGCGCAGTGCGTTGGACAAGGCCTCCTGCGCCACGCGGCAGACCTGCGTGGCGGTCTCGGGCGGCAGGTCCAGCGCCTGGGCCTCGGGCGCGATGTTCCATTCCAGGACGATGCCCATGCGCTCGAAGGCCGGGCGCAGGCGGTAGCGCAGGTGGCCCAGCCGTTCGAGCACGGTGGCGTTGCTCTGGTCGTCCAGGTCGTCGACCGTCATCTGGAGTTCGAGCAGGCAGGCCTGCAGCGCCATGGCCAGGCTGTCGGGACCGCTGGACCTGGGGTCCTGGCTTGCCAGCAAGGCCACCAGGCGGGAGCCGACGCCGTCGTGCAGGTCGTTGGCGATGCGGCGGCGCTCGTCCATCACGGCGCGCACCTGCCGCAGCCGCGCGCCGCGGCGCTGGGCGAGGTACCAGATGCTGAGGATCATGCCCAGCACCAGCACGTTGATCACCTGCAGGGCCCAGAAAGTGAACGGCATGTCATCCGCCATGACGCTGAAGGCGGAGGTGGCCCGGATCACCTGCGCCGCCACCGGCGTCAGGTGGAGTGCCCCGGCCAGCCCGGCCCACATGAGCACGCGCCGGCGCGAGATCCGCGTGCGCAGCCACATCAGCAGCAGTCCCCAGGTTCCGACCGACAGCCACACGAACTGGTCTTCCAGGAGGTGCGGTAGGTGAAGGACCTGCGGCGACAGCATGTGACGGCCTATAAAAGACCCCGGTGAGACGCAAAGCTCACCGCCTGCGCACGTGTGTGGGCGTGCAGTTTCCTGTAAATATTCTTGACGTGGGCGTTGACGGTCTGGGCGCTGATGGTGAGCTGCAGCGCGATCTCCTCTGTAACGTACCCCGTCGCTACAAGTCGCAACACTTCTCGCTCACGCGCGGATAACGTCGCCTTGCTTTCCGGCGGGCGCACCGGGTTCACATTGGTGCGCTTGTGATCGAGGTGCACCAGCAGCCGGCGCGCCAGCCGCGGCGTGATGGCCGCGCCGCCGTTGACGACCTGCAGCACGGCCTGCGCATAGCTCTGGAACCACGCGTTCTTGACCAGGTAGCCGGAGGCGCCGAGCTCGAAGGCGTGCAGCACCTGGGGTTCGTCCTCGAGCGCGGAGATGACGATGATCTCGGCCGCGCTGCGGTGGCGCTTGGCCTCCTCGATCAGCTCGAATCCGCTGCCGTCGCCCAGGCGGATGTCCACCATGAGCACGTCGAATTCATGCTGCATCAGCAGGCGCCGGCCTTCGCGCAAGGTACCGGCCTGCCCTTCGAGCTGGATGCGCAGGTCGCCCAGCAGTTCCTGGGCAATGACGCGGCGCACGAAGGGGTCGTCGTCCACCAAGAGAACGCGTACCGGTTTGGTTTCCTGCCCGGTCAGGAAATCCGGCCAGGGAAGAGTGTCGGCGGACGGTGAGAGCAACCCACCGAACTGCCCGGGGTTGGAGTATTTCCTAGCCCCGGTACCAACGTCTGTCAACGAAATGTCGAGATCGCTTTCCATTCCAACCCCTTTGTGACAATTAAAGCTCCGTGTTCGTGTCCAAAAGTTAATTCATTTCTACTCAGATTTCGGACTTCGGTTTTTTTGATTACTTCGGTTGCATTTTGTTGCCGATGGCCGGGTATGTCCAACGAAAGTTGTAGTTTTTACATCTTTCTTCGGATGGTGAATCGGTTTCTTGTGACCACACGCAACCTCGTCTTCCATGCCTTTCGCCATAGCCTCGCACTACCCAGAGCAGGGCATTTTTCATTCGCGACTCGACGCAGAAACTGCACCTCGGTCGTCGCAGAAACATTCGATTCGGCGTCAAAGACCGCGAACTGAGGGCCGGAGGGGCCGGTCCTCGGATGTGTTCCACAAATCCTTAGAGGCAGCATCATGAAGAAGACTCTCATCGCGATCGCAGTGGTTCTGGTTGGCGGCGTTGCTTCGGCAACCGGCAGCTCGGCCATCGCAGCCACGTCCACCACGACGGGCTCGTCCAGCTCGGCCGGCTCCACGGCCGCCAGCTCCGGAACGGGCAGTGCACTGAGCTACAACGCCGCGAACTCCAGCTCGTCGGCCAACGCCAGCGCAGCAGGCAGCGCATTCGCCGTTCCGGGCTTCGCCATCGGTGGCGCCTCGACCCACGGCGCCGCCACCACCACGGGCGGCGTGACCAGCATCGCTGTCACGACGGGCAACGGCCTGGCCATCGGCGGCGCGAACGCGTCGGCCAATGCGACCTCGGCCGGGGCCGCCAACTATTCCGCCGGCGGCTCGACCCATGTGGCCGGCAGCGTTGGCGGTGCTTCTGCCTCGACCACCAACAACACGGCCGCAACGGCCGCCGGCCCTGGCGGCGGTCTCGCCGTGGTGACGCGCACCTCGACCACGACCGCGGGCTACAACGCCACGTCGGGCGCCATCAACGGCCCGATCAACGGCACCAGCACCACGGCAAACGCAGGCTCGACCGGCGGCTCCTTCGGTGTCAGCAACTTCGCCTTCGGCAATGCAGCGGGCTTCACCAACGGTGGCGGCACCGCCGGCGCCGGCACCGCGACCTCGACCGCATCGGCTCCCTGAACGCCTGCACGCACCGGTTGTTGCACTCATGGGGAGGGGCCCAGCCCCTCCCCGGTCATCAAAGGAGACGAAAAATGAAGAAGCTGCTTTTCAGTGTGTTGCTGACCGCATCCGTGGCGGCAATGGCCCAAACGACCAACAACGGCGGTAGCGCCAATGCATCGAGCAGTTCGGCGACCACGTCGGCCCAGGGCAACAACCAGGCCGTGACCTTCTCCAGCCCGGCCAACGTGACCAGCACGATGACCAGCAACCAGAACGTCAACAATTCCGGAGCCACCACGAACACGGTGGACTACCAGGGGAGCTACACGATCAAGAACGTGCCGTCCGTCAACGGGCCGAACCTCACCACCAGCAACGACACCTGCATGGGCAGCACGAGCGCCAGCGCGAACGGTCCTGGCGTCGGGCTCAGCTTCGGCACTACCTGGACGGACGAGCACTGCAAGCGGCTCAAGATGAGCCGCGAACTCTGGAACAAGGGCATGAAGGCGGCTTCGCTCGCCATGGACTGCATGGACGCCGCGGCCCAGGCCGCGCTGGAAATGACCGGCACCAAGTGCCCGCAGTCGATGACCGGCGACGAACGCGTGACGGCGTACGGCCCGCAGGCCTCCGCCAGCGGTGCGGCACCGCCGCGCCCGGTGGCAGCCGCGGCACCCGTGGCGCCCGTTGCCCCCATCGCGCCGGCCCCTGCCGCACCGGTCCAGCCCGTGGCGGTCATCGCACCCGCGGTTCCCGCGCCGGTCCCGGCCCAGGCACCCGCCGCCGCCACGCCCTTGCCGCCCACGGCACCGCTGCCGCCGCCACCCGCGCCGATGGTGCAGGCCGCCCCCGTCGCACCGGCCCCGCAAGCCGTCGCCGCGGTGCCGCCGGTGACGACGACGCAACCGGTCGCGGCAGTGACCGTGGAGGCTGCGGCCCCGGCGGCCCCGGTCGCGGCAACGAAGCCCGCCGCCGTTGAAATGACGCCGGTCGCCAGCGCCACGGTCACGGTCATCGATCCGGCCGATGTCGCCGCCATCCGGGCCGCCCGCCTGATGAGCGAGCCGACCGCCGACGTCGCGGTGGCGCGCCGGTCGACCGACTTCCCGCAATGAGCACCGGGAGTCCGAGATGACAAGGACCCTGCTCTTCTGGACCGCGGCCTGTTGCCTGGCAACGGCGGCGGTTTCGGCGGCCGCCGCGCCACCGCCGAACAACCTGCTGCGCATCGAGCGCGTGAACATGGGCAGCGGCGTGCAGAACGCCAGCGGCACGGACGTCGCCGAGCCGGTCGGCGACCTGGGCGTCTGGCACGTGCCGCAGTACATGCCGGGCTTTCCGACGGCCGCGACGATCTGGCCGCGCGTGGTGATCGTGCCGTGCAGCACCGACCTGTGCAGCGGCTACGAGCTCACGCCGGAACTCGGCCGCGGCGAGTACCTGTACTTCGCTCCGGCACGGAGATAAGGCTCGGACAAGGCCTCGTGCCTGCCGCGCACAACGCACAACGCACAACGCGCGCCACCCGGCGCGCGTTGTGCCGTACCCTTCGCGCATGACATCGCTTGCGCGCTTCCTGCGTGCCCTCCTCCGCGCCTTCGGCATCGCACTCGTCGTTCCGCTGCTGCTGTTCGAGGAATGGGGCTGGGAGCCGCTGGCCGCGCTCATGGCACGGCTGGCCCGCCTTCCGTTCTGGGCCGCGCTCGAAGACCGCCTGCGCCGGCTGCCGCCCTGGGGCGCGCTGCTGGCCTTTTTCATTCCCGTGGTGCTGTTGCTGCCGGTGAAGGTGCTGGCGCTCTTCCTGTTCAGCCGCGGCCATGCCGCCACCGCGCTCACCGTGCTGCTGCTGGCCAAGCTGGCCGGCACCGCCATCGTGGCGCGGATCTTCCAGCTGGTCGAAGGCCCGCTCATGCGCATTCCGTGGTTCGCCCGCTGGTACCCGCGCTGGAAGGCCTGGAAAGACCGTGTGTTCGCCATCGTCCGGCAGACCCGGCCGTGGCGGCTGGCGCGGGCGATCAACCGGCTCGTTTCGCGCAGTTGGCGCCGGTTCAGGGAAAGCTGATTGGGTTATTTTTACCCGGGTCATATTGCCAATTCAATTTCACCCGGGTAATATTTGCGGCATGAACCTGCCGCCTGAAACCAAACGCGCCCTCACCCGGCAATACAAGGAAAGCGTGCGCCCCGCTGGCGTCTTCGCGGTCCGAAACCAACTGAGCGGCCGCGTCTACGTGTCCGGCAGCCTCGACGTCGAAGGCGCCATGAACCGCGCGCGCTTCGAGCTCAACCTGCGCTCGCACCGCAACAAGGCGTTGCAGCAGGACTGGCTTGCGGACGGCGCCGCGCAATTCAGCTTCGAGGTGGTCGACCGCGTCAAGGAACGCCAAGACGACCCGGCCTTCGACCGCGCGGGCGAACTCAAAAAACTGCTGGCGCTGTGGCAGGAAGAACTGCAGTGCTTCGGCGAGCGCGGCTACAACACGCCATGAACCCGATGAACCCCACCGGCCCCGACGCGCTGGGCTTCTGCCTGGCCCTGGGCCGCGCCCAGGCGAGCCTCACGCTGCGGCTCGACGCGGACCTCGGCGCCTTCCACGGGTTGAACTTCGGCGACTTCACCCTCCTCTACCTGCTGATGCGCGCGGACCACGGCCGCCTGCCCATGGCGAGCCTTGCGCGCACCTTGGGCTTGCCGATGTCGGCGCTGATGCGCAAGATGGTCCAGCTCGAAAAAACTGGCCTCGCCGAGCGCGTGGCCGGCCCCGAAACCGATCCGCGGCGCCATGCGGCGCTGCGTGCCGGCGGAAGGCAACTGGCGCAGGGCGCCGTTGCCACCGTCGAAGCCCATTGCAAGGAAGCCGTGCATCCGATCGACCCGCAAGCCCTGTGCGCCACGCATGCCGCGCTGCTCGCAATGAGCGGTGACAACGTGCCGCACGCCTGAGCGCATCAGCGGGTAGATTACGCACCTCGTTCTCTCCGCCTCCCCTGATCTGCACGATCTCCGGGAGACAAGACACACACCCGAATGTCACCAGACAACCCACCAACCACCCTGACAGTGTTCTTCGGTTTCCAGCGCGTCGCACAGGGCACCAAGGCCGAAGTGCTCGACCAGCTGCGCCGCCGCGACGATCCCGGTCCGTACCTGGTGTTCGACGACCAGACCGGCGCGCAGTTCGACCTGGACCCGCGCGACCTGCACGCCCTGCCCCCTTCACCGGCCTCGCCTGCCTCGGGCCTCAAGGCCGGCGAAGCGGGTGCCCTGCGTGAACACCGCGAAAACCGCGAACATCGCGACGACGCGCCGCGCGGCGTCGGCCGGCCCAAGCTGGGCGTGGTCGCGCGCGAGGTCACGCTGCTGCCGCGCCACTGGGACTGGCTCGGCCGCCAGCCCGGCGGCGCATCGGTCGCGCTGCGCAAGCTGGTCGACGACGCGCGCCACGTGCACGCCGACCGCGACACCGTGCGCGCCGCGCGCGAAGCCACCTACCGTTTCATGACCGCCATCGCCGGCGACCTGCCCGGCTTCGAGGAAGCCACCCGCGCGCTGTTCGCGGGTGAAGAGCAACGTTTCGGCCACCTGATCGAACCCTGGCACGCGGACCTGCGCGCCCATCTGAAAAAACTGTCCGCCGCGAGCTGGACTCCCCGATGAGAACAACAACAGAGACATCCGCGGGCGGCAGCGTCGGCGGCACCGGCAGCGCCACTGGCCAGAGCGGCCTGCAGGGCGTGCCCGTGGCGCCCGTCAACGCCCCGCGCCCGCTGTGGAAGGTGTTCCTTTTCTTCCTCGCGCCGATGCTGCTCAGCAACATCCTGCAGTCGCTGTCGGGCACGCTGAACAACATCTACGTCGGGCAGATGCTCGGCGTGCGCGCGCTGGCGGCCGTGTCGAGCTTCTTCCCGGTGATGTTCTTCTTCATCGCCTTCGTCATCGGCCTGGGCGCCGGCGCCTCGGTGCTCATCGGCCAGGCCTGGGGCGCGCGCGACGTCGCCAAGGTCAAGGCCGTGGCCGGCACCACGCTGTCGGTGGGCATCCTGATGGGCCTGCTGGTCGCGGTGTTCGGCGGGATCTTCACCACGCCGATGCTGGCCTCGCTGGGCACGCCGCCCGACGTGCTGGCCGACTCCACGCGCTACGCCCGCATCATGCTGATCGCCATGCCGGGGCTGTTCGTGTTCCTGATGTCCACCGCCATGCTGCGCGGCGTGGGCGACACCATCACGCCGCTGTTCACGCTGGTCATCTCTACGCTGGTCGGCCTGATGGTCACGCCCGCGCTCATTCGCGGCTGGGGCGGCCTGCCTCAGCTGGGCGTGGCCAGCGGCGCCTGGGCCACGGTGCTGGCCTTCGTGGTGGCGACCATCTGGCTGGGCTTTCGGCTGCGCCAGCGCAAGAGCCCGCTCGCGCCCGACGCCGAGTTCTTCCGCCACCTGCGCATCCAGCCGCAGCTGCTGAAGGCCGTGTTGAAGATCGGCGTGCCCACGGGCGTGCAGATGATCGTGGTGGCGCTGGCCGAAGTGGTGCTGCTGTCGATGGTCAATGCCTACGGCTCCAACGCCACCGCGGCCTACGGCGCGGTGAACCAGGTGGTGGCCTACGTGCAGTTCCCGGCCATCTCGATCGCCATCACCACCTCGATCCTGGGCGCGCAGGCCATCGGCGCGGGCCGCGCCAACCGGCTGGGCGCCATCGCCAGGACGGCGCTGCTGATGAACCTGGTGCTGACCGGCGGCCTGGTGCTGCTGGGCTACCTGTTCTCGCGCCACCTGATGGGCTTCTTCATCACCAGCGCGCCGGTCATCGAGATCGCCCAGACACTGCTGCACATCATGCTGTGGAGCCTGGTGATGTTCGGCATGGCCTCGGCGCTGTCGGGGATCATGCGCGCCAGCGGCTCGGTGCTGGTGCCCACGCTGATCTCCATCGTCTGCATCCTGGGGGTGGAGGTGCCGGTGGCCTACGTGATGGGCCACCGCATGGGGCTGGACGGTATCTGGATCGCCTACCCCGCCACCTTCGGCGCGATGCTGCTGCTGCAGACCGGCTACTACCAGCTGGTGTGGCGCAAGAAGGCGATCCACCGGCTGGTGTAGCGCCCTCCTCGGCGGGGACCCGGGGGCCCGCGGCGGATCACATTCCGTCGTAGGCCTTCTTCACCTCGGCGATGTCGAGCTTGACCATCTTCATCATCGCCTGCATCGCGCGGGCCGCCTTGGCCGGGTCCTTGTCCTGGAACATCCTGATCACGGCGGTGGGCGCGACCTGCCACGACACGCCGAAGCGGTCGGTGAGCCAGCCGCACTGCACCGGCTGGCCGCCGCCTTCGAGCAGCTTCTCCCAGTAGTTGTCGACCTCGGCCTGCGTCTCGCACTTCACGTACATCGAGATGGCCGGCGTGAACTTGTACTCCGGCCCGCCGTTGAGCACCATGAACTCCTGCCCTTCGAGCTCGAAGGTCGAGGTGAGCAGCTTGCCTTTCTTGGCGGGGTTCACGTCGCCCCACAGCAGCGTGTCGGTGACGCGGGAGTTCGCAAAGATGGCGGAGTAGAACTTCAGCGCGTCTTCGCCGTTGCCGTCGAACCAGAGGCAGGGAACGATCTTTTGCATGGGGGTCTCCTTGGTTGAAAGATGAACCTGAGAGTTCAGTATCCAAGCGATGGGCGCGCCCTGTCAACCCGTGCGGGGCCGGTCAGCAAGAAGTTCCCATGCCGCGCAGCGGTCAGCCTGGATGCGCAAGCTGCACGCGAAACCCCACGCCCCTGCAGGGCGACAGGCCTTCGACGATCGCCACCTGCCCGCCCATGCGGTGCGCGGCCTGCATCACGATCGCCAGGCCCAGCCCCGAGCCGCTCGCCTCCTGCCCGAGCCCGCGATAGAAGCGCTCGAACACGCGCGGTTGTTCCGCGGCGGGAATACCGGGGCCGTCGTCCGCCACCGAGAGCATCAGGCCTTCGTCGCCGGCGCGCAGCGTGACGACCACCTGCGCGCCGTCGTGCACATAGCGGATGGCGTTGTGCAGCAGGTTCTCCAGAATCGACTGGAACGCCGGCATGTCGATGTCCGCCTCCAGGCTGTCGGGCGCCTCGAAGGTCAGCTCGATGCCGCGTGCCATCGCCCGCGGCACGGCCTGCGCGATGAGCTGCCGCGCGAACTGCGCCGCGTCGATGCGCTGAGGCACCGCAGGCTGGGCGTCGTCGAGCAAGGCCAGCTCGAGCAGTTGCTGCGTCAGGTGCGACGCGCGCGCAATCGCCTGCTCCAGGTGGTGCTGCGCGCTTTCGCGCTCCTGCGCGTTGCCGGCACCCGCGAGCGCATGCGCCTGCGCGGCGATCACGGCCATCGGCGTGCGCAGTTCGTGCGCCGCGTCGTGCACGAACGCGCGCTCCTGCGCCACCTTGTCGCGCAGCTGCTGCAGCATGCGTTCGAGCGCGGCGGTGAGCGGCTTGAGTTCCGCATAGGGCGGATCGAAGCCGATGGGCGACAGGTCGGTCCTGCCGCGGCGCGCGATGCGGTCGGCCAGCTTCTGCAGCGGCCGCAGCCCGTGGCGCACCGCCAGCCACACCGGCAGCAGCACCAGCGGAAACGCCAGCAGCAGGTGCGGCAGCACGCGCCCCGCGTTACGCTCCACCACCCACGAGCCGGTGATCGGCGGCTCCGCGAGGTGCAAGGTCCACCGGCCGGCGTCGCTGCCGTAGACCCAGTACGGGGAGCCGCCCAGGTCGGCTTCGATCACCTGCGCGAGCGGGCCTTCGAGCTGCCGGCTCCCCAGGTTCGGCGATGCGTAGACCCAGCGGCCATCGTGCCGGTCGCGCAACTGCATCAGCGTGCTGCCGCCCGGATTGCCGCTGATGCGCAAGGTGTCGAACTGCGTGGCTGCCGCCTTCATGACGGTCACGGCCTCGCCCTCGTCCTTCACCTCGAGCAGCGACGCGGTGAGCGCGCGGCCGAACTTCTTCAGGCCCTGGTCGACGGCCAGCGCCTGGCGGAACTGGATGTAGAAGTACAGCAGCAGCATCGCCCACACCAGGAAGAACGCCGCCAGCAGCGCCAGCAGCACGCGCTGCCCGATGGTGGGCCGCAGCCAGCGGCGAAGCATTGCGATTGCAGCAGTCATCCGGCGCTCATGCGGCCAGCATGTAGCCCACGCCGCGCACCGTGTGCACCAGCGTGCTGCCGATCTTGCGCCGCAGGTTCGACACGTGCACCTCCACGGCCGCGAAGTCCACGGGCTCGCCCAGCGGTTCCAGCTTCTGCGCCAGCACGCCCTTGGCCACCACCGCGCCGGGCTCGCGCGCCAGCTCCAGCAGCAGCCTGAATTCGCGCGGCGACAGGTCCAGCGGCTTGCCGTGCAGCGAGGCCGTGTGCCGGCGCGGCTCGATGGTGAGCGGGCCCAGCGCCCAGGCCTCGCTGGCCTGGCGGGCCGAGCGGCGCAGCACGGCGCGGATGCGCGAGATGAGTTCCGCCGTGGCAAAGGGCTTGATGACGAAGTCGTCGGCGCCGCCGTCGAGCCCGGCCAGCCGGTCTTCCACGGCCGAACGCGCCGTGATGACGATCACCGGCAGCGCGCTGCCCTCGCGGCGCCAGCGTGCCAGCAGGTCGAAGCCGCTGCCGTCGGGCAGCGACAGGTCGAGCAGCACGCAGTCGAACAACGCGGCGTCGGGCACGCGCGGCGCGTCGGCGGCGCGGCGGCGCCACTCGCTGCTCAGGCCGTCGACCTTCAGCGCGGCCTGCAAGGCGCGGCCAAGGTCGAGGTCGTCTTCGATCAGCAGGATGTGCACGAGGGCGATTGTGCGGGAGCCGACCTTTGGCTTTGCCAAAGGTTCGGCCGCACAGAATCCGGGGACACAAGAAAGGGACACGAAGACATGGGAACCACGCAACGACCACTTCGCCGCCGCATCGCCGCCCTGGCCCTCGCCGGCGGTTCGCTTGCGCTGCTCGGCGCCTGCGGCACCGCACCCACGCACCCGGCGCTGGTGTCGGCCGAGCAGAACAACACGCTGCCGCCGCTCGTGCCCATGCGCCGCTTCGTCGCGAACGTCGATGCCGTCAACGGCCACGTGCTCTCGCCCGACGGGCAGCAGCTGGTGTCGGTGCAGACCGTGGGCACCGACGTGGGCCTGGGCGTGCGCAAGACCGCCGATGCCGCCGAGCCGGGCGGCGCCGGCACGCGCACCTTCACCACCGGCACGCTGGCGCGGCCTTTCGTCTCGGGCCCGACCTACACCTGGCTGCGCAACAGCCGCCACATCGCCTACCTGAAGGACTTCACCGGCGACGAGAACACGCAGATCTTCGTGCTCGACACGCAGTTGCCCGACGCCAAGCCGTGGGCCGTCACGCCCGGGGCCGGCATCCGCTCGGCCTACGTGGGCGCGGGTGCGCCGGGCAGCGCGAGCTTCTTCTTCTCGAACAACCGGCGCGACCGCTCCAGCATGGACCTGTTCGAGGCCGATGCGCTCACCCGCGCCGTGCGCGAGGTGGCGCGCAGCGAGCCCGGCAGCCGCGTGGTCGGCTGGTTCATCGACACGCAGCGCGAGCTCGCCGGGCGCATGCGGCAGCTCGGCGACGACGACGGCTCCGACCTGGTGCTGGAACTGCGGCAGCCCGACGGCAGCTGGCGCGCCTTCAGGACCGTGCAGGCCTTCGACAGCTACTGGCCCCAGCGCATCGACCGCGCCGCGGGCAAGCTCTGGGCATTCACGAACGTGGGCCGCGACAAGCTCGTGCTGGTCGAGACCGACCTGGCGACCGGCAACGAGAAGGTGCTGGCCGAGAACGCTGAGGTCGACCTCGACTACGGCGTGTTTCCGCCGCAGCAGGGCGGCCCCCTCGCCTACGTCTACGAACCCGACAGGCCGCGCATCGCCTACCTCGACGCCGCGCTCGAACGCGACGTGCGCACGGCGGTGAAGCAGGCACGCGAGCGCGGATGGCTCGACGCCGAGCCCGTCATCGCCCGGCCGTGGAGCATGTCGGAAGACCGCCAACGCCTCGTGGTGAGTGCCGTGACCGAAAACGAGGGCACGGAGCTGCTGTGGGACCGCGGCACGCAGCAGGTGCAGCGCCTCACGCCGCCGCGCCCGCCCACCAACGCCCTCTTCTCGCCGATGGAGCCCTTCTCGTTCAAGGCGTCCGACGGCCTCGTGGTGCACGGCTACCTCGTGCGCCCGCGCGGTGTGCAGGGCCCGGCGCCGCTGGTGGTCGACATCCACGGCGGCCCCTGGGTGCGCGACCGCTGGCGGGCAGCCAGCTACAACGGCACGCAGATGCTGGCCAACCGCGGCTATGCCGTGCTCAACGTGAACTACCGCGGCTCGACGGGCTATGGCCGCGCCTTCATGATGGCCGGCGCCAACGAAACCAACGGCCGGCTGCAGCGCGACATCGCCGAGGCGGTGCAATGGGCCATCGACCGGGGCGTGGCCGACCCGCAGCGCATGGCGGTGCTCGGCGCGAGCTTCGGCGGCTATTCGGTGCTCACGCAGCTGATCCAGAAGCCGCACGACTACCGCTGCGGCGTCGATTTGGTCGGCGTGGCCAACTGGCCGCGCGTGATCGAGAACTGGCCGCCGTTCTGGCGCAACCGCCACTACTTCGCGGCGTTCTACGGCGACGTGAACAAGCCCGAAGAGCGCGCGCGGATGCTGAAGAACTCGCCCATCTCGCAGATCGACCGCATCACCGCGCCGCTGCTGGTGATCCATGGCGGCAACGACGTGCGCGTGCTGCGGCAGGACTCCGACGACGTGGTCGCCGAGCTGCGCAAGCTGGGCCGGCCGGTCGAGTTCATGACCTTTCCCGACGAAGGCCACAGCGTGCGCAAGTGGCGCAACCGGCTCGCCCAGTCGCGCAAGATCGAAGACGCGCTGGCCACCTGCCTGGGCGGGCGCAGCAACGGCTTCGACTTCTACGAGCTGATGCCGCGCCAGCAGTGACGCCCGCCGCGGCGGCAACGAAGCGTGCCGCCGCCGTGCGCTACCAGCGGTACGTGGCCGTGGCCACCGCCGTGCGCGGGTAGCCGTAGTAGCAGTTGCCGTAGCCGCAATTGGCGATGTAGGTCTTGTTGGTCAGGTTGCGCAGGTTCAGCGCCAGGCTCCAGCGGTCGATGTCGTAGCCCACCATCGCGTCGAACACGGTCGATGCCGGCACGCGGTTCGGTGCCACCGATTCGCCGTCGCCGTAGTTCGAGCCCGTGTAGCGCGCGCCCAGGCCCACCTTCACGCCGTTGGCGAAGCGGTAGTCCGCCCACACCGACAGCCGGTGGCGCGGCACGGCCGTGGCCTGCTTGCCGATTTCGCCCGGGTTGGCGCTGGCCGTGACGATGGCGCGCGGCGTGTAGCTGTAGGAGGCCGTGAGGTTCAGGCGCGCCATCAGCTCGGTGGTGGCCTCCAGCTCGAGCCCGCGCACCGAGATCTCGCCGGTCTGCTTGGGCAGGAAGTTGCCGTCGTAGCTGATGTAGTTCTTGCGGCGCAGGTCGAACACCGCGGCGCTGTACATCTCCTTGCGGCCCGGCGGCTGGTAGCGGATGCCGGCCTCGTACTGCTTGCCGCTTTCGGGCTTGAACGGGTCGCCCGAGACCGGGTCGATGACGCCCGTCGGCGCGAACGATTCCGAGTAGCTCAGGTACGGCGCCCAGCCGCTAGGGTGCAGGTAGACCAGCCCCGCGCGGCTGGTGAACTTGTGGTCGCGAATGCGCTGGCGCGAGCCGTCCAGGCGGCTGTCGATGGTGCTCTCGGCGCTGTCGTAGCGCCCGCCCAGCGTCAGCGTCCAGCGGTCGTCCCACTTGATCTGGTCCTGCAGGTACACGCCGGTCTGCGTCAGGCGCGTGATGCCGTTGAAGTACGGCTGCGGCACCTCGATGGGGCCGCCGTACACCGGCGCGTAGGCGTTCAGCAGCGACGCGCTGCCGCCGCTGAAGGTGAACTGGTCGATGCGGGTGCGCTGGTAGTCCAGCCCCACCAGCACCTTGTGCTGCGCGCCGCCCACGCGGAAGTCGGCCTGCGCCTGGTTGTCGAGCGCCACCGCGCCGATGTTCTCGCGGCTGCCGAACACGCTGCGCGCGAGCAGCTGGAAGTTGGCCGGGTCGGCCGAGAAACCGGGGTTCACCGTGGCGAAGCCCGACAGCTGCGTTCCCTGGTAGTCGAGCTTCTGGTGCGCATAGCGTGCGTTCTGGCGCACCGTCCAGGTGTCGTCGATGCGGTGCTCGAATTGGTAGCCGACCATCTCCTGGTCCTGGTTGAAGCGGTCGAAGCCGGGCTCGCCCACCGACAGCCGCGACGGGATGTAGGTGCCGATGGCGGTCGGCTCCAGCGAACCGATCTTGGGCCGCGCGCGGGTGTACACGCCGCTGCGCGTGCGGGTGAACTGCGACAGCAGCGTGAGCGTGGTGTCGCCGGACGGCTTCCAGGTGAGCGACGGCGCAATGTAGGTGTGGTCGTCGGCCTCCTTCAGCGCGGGCAGTTGCGCGTCGCGCAGCACGCCGGTGATGCGGTAGAGCACCTTGCCGTCGGCGTCCAGCGCGCCCGAGAAGTCGCCCGCCACCTGCTTGCGGTTGTGGTCGCCCAGTTGCAGCTGCAGCTCGCGCACCGGCTCGGCCGTGGGGCGCTTGCTGACCACGTTCACCACGCCGCCCGGCCCGCTCATGCCGTACAGCACCGACGACGGCCCGCGCAGCAGCTCGATGCGCTCGGCGCCGTAGTTCTCGGTGCGCCACACGCCCCAGGTGCTGTTGTTGCGCAGCGGCAGGCCGTCCAGGTAGAAGCCCGGCGAATAGGCGTCGAAGCCGCGCAGCGAGACCCAGTCGTAGCGCGAATCGGCGCCGTAGGTGGTGGTCGACACGCCCGGCGTGTAGCCCAGCGCGTCTTTCAGGTTGGCGGCGCCGATGGCTTCGATGCGGTCGGCCGTGATGACCGAGATCGACTGCGGCGTCTCCACGATCGGCGTGTCGGTCTTGGTGCCGGTGGCGCTGCGCCTGGCCACGTAGCCCTGCACGCGGCCGGTCGCGTTTTCGTCGCCGTCGGCCACAACAGTCACGGCCGGCAGCGTGGAGGAACCCGAGGCCGGCGCGGTCTTGATGACGGCCGCGTTGCCTTCCATGCTGGCCGCCAGCCCGCTGCCGGCCAGCAGCCGGTCGAGCGCCTGGCGCGGCGTGAGCTTGCCCGAGATGGCGGCCGCGCTCTTGCCGGCGACCAGGCTCTGCTGCACGACCAGCTGGAGCCGGGTCTGGCGGGCCCAGTCGTTCAGCGCCTCGGCCAGCGGTTGCGCGGCGATGCTGATCTGCTGCGGCGCGCCCTGCGCCAGGGTCTGCGTCTGAGCCTGCGCCCACAGCGGCGTGCTCGCCAGGGCAAGCGCGATGGCCAGGGCAAGCGGCGCCGGCGTCGTCTTCAAGCGGTTCATGAAAAAGCGTCCTCCAGTTGGTGAATACAAATAGTTCTTATCTGGGTTGACGCACGACCCGCTGCAAATCCCGTAGGCGCGGCGAAAAAATTTTCACCCCCACTTGTTGCTGCTGCTGTCCATGCCGCTCGCTTCGGTCGCCACGCGAGCGGCCTCCTTTGTTCACGGTTGTCACAACAGGTGACAATGTCGGTCCTCGTCTTCGCCGGACGCACCGCTCGGTGCGGCCAAGCCTCCGTCCGGCCTGAAGCACGCGAGCAGCTCTACGGGAAAGCGGATGACGCAAGAATGGGCCCCCTCGGCATGGGGCCGACTGATCACCAGGTCGCCGCTGTGGCGGTTGCGCCTGGTCAACGAAGGCCTCGAGCTTTCCATCGACGGACAGGCGCATGTCGCGCCCATTGGCGGCAGCTCCCCACTGCACGCGGCGCGCGGTGTGTTCTGGAGCGCGCTGGTGCTCGACCTGTCGCACGCCGGCGCGGTGCGGGTCGACGGCCTGCCCAACCTCGAACTCCAGTCGCTCGAAGACGCCATTGCGTCCGTTCTCGCCGAGCAGCGCCGGCGCAGGCGCCGCGAGACCTTCGGCAAGGCCCACGGCCAGATCCGCAATTGGCTGGGCAAGACCTTCGGCCACATGAAATGGGCGACGCAGGAGCGGCGCTGGATCACGCACGAGCAACAGCAGGCGATGCTGCGCGACCGCCCCACCCTGTCGGTCAGCGAAGAGCAGCTGTGGGAACTGTTCCGCGATGCGGATGCCCGCGCCGCGGAGCCCGAGCCGGTCGAACGCATCGAAGAGCACCTGAAGGCATGGCGGGGTGACTGGCCGGCCGCCTGGGCTCGCATGAACGAGCAGCACGTCGAGCAGGAGCTGATCGCCTCCAACGACCTGTTCGACCATGTGGAAAGCAAGCCGCTCACCCAGGAACAGGCCCGCGCGGTGATCTGCTTCGACAACCGCGTGCAGGTCGTGGCGTCGGCTGGATCGGGCAAGACCTCGACCATGGTCGCCAAGGCGGCCTATGCAATCCAACGCGGCTTCATGGCGCCCGAGCGCATCGTGCTGCTGGCGTTCAACAAGAAAGCCGCCGAGGAGCTGCAGCAGCGCGCCGAGCTGGCCTTCCAGCGCCTGGGCATGGAAGGCGTGACCGTGGCGGCGCGCACCTTCCACGCGCTGGGGCTGGGCATCGTCGGCAAGGCCACGGGCCGGAAACCCGACGTTCCCGGCTGGGCCGTCGACACCCTGGCGGGGCTCGAAAAACTCAACGGCATCGTCGACCGGCTCAAGGACCAGTCCGACGATTTCCGCACCCGCTGGGACATGTTCCGCCTGGTGTTCGGACGCGACCTGCCCCGCTTCGGCGCCGAGACGAGCGGCGACGAGTGGGACAAGGAGGGCAACGTCTGCGTGCGCACCCTGCGCGGCGACCGCGTGCGCAGCGACCAGGAGCGCCTGATTGCCGACTGGCTGTTCTACAACGGCGTCGACTACGAATACGAACGCAGCTACGAGTTCGACACGGCCACGGCCGACCACCGGCAGTACCGCCCCGACTTCTACTACCCCGCCATTGCGCTCTATCACGAGCACCTGGCGCTGAACGCCGAAGGCCAGGCCCCGCCGCAGTTCGCCGGCTACCTCGACGGCGTGGCGTGGAAGCGCGAAGAGCACGAGCGCCGCGGCACGGCGCTGGTCGAGACGACCTCGCACCAGGCGTACACCGGCCAGCTGTTCGCCCATCTCGGCGCGGCCCTGACCGCGCGCGGCGTCGTGCTCGACCCGAACCCCGACCGCCCGATTCCCGAGTTCGGCCAGATCCCGCTCGACAACGCCGACCTGGTGAAACTGGTGCGTACCTTCATCAGCCACGCCAAGAGCAACAGCCTGGGCATCGACGCGATGACCGAGCGGCTCGAAAAGATGCCCGGCGACAGCTTCAAGCACCGCCACCGCATGTTCCTCGGGCTGGTTGCGCCCATCCTCCAGGCCTGGGACGCAGCCCTGGCGGCGGAAGGCGGCGTCGACTTCGAGGACATGCTCAACCAGGCCGCGGAATACCTCGAACAGGGCCGCTGCGAGCTGCCGTACGACCTGGTGATGGCCGACGAATTCCAGGACGCGTCGCGCGCCCGCGCCCGTCTGTGCCGTGCGCTGGTGCAGAAGCCCGGGCGCCACCTGTTCGCCGTGGGCGACGACTGGCAGTCGATCAACCGCTTCGCGGGCGCCGATGTGTCGGTGATGACCGGCTTTCGCGAGTGGTTCGGCCACGGCCAGTTGCTGCGGTTGGAGCAGACCTTTCGTTGCCCGCAGGAGCTGTGCGACGCGTCGAGCCGCTTCGTTTCCAGGAACCCGGCGCAGATCGAGAAAGCCGTGCGTTCCGTCGCGCCGGCGCGCGGGCCTGTGCTGCAGGCCTTCCAGGTCCCCGATCGCAACCGCCTGCAGAACGCCGTCGACGGCCACCTGGCCCGGCTCTACCAGGACCTGGTCGACGGCACGGCACTCCCCGGGCGCGGCGGCAAGGTGTCGGTGTTCATCCTCGGGCGCTACAACGCGGACCGGAGCTACCTTCCGGTCCACTGGAAGGCGCGCTACGGCGACCGCATGGACATTTCCTTCCTCTCAGCGCACCGCTCCAAGGGGGCGGAGGCCGACTACGTGATCCTGCCCGGCATGGTCCGAAAGGGTTTTCCCAACCTGCGTCCGGACGACCCCGTGCTGGCCTTGGCCATGCCGAACGGCGACACCTACCCGCTCGGCGAGGAACGGCGCCTGTTCTACGTGGCGCTGACCCGCGCACGCCGCTGCGTGACCATGTTCACCGTGCGCGGGCAGGCATCGCCGTTCCTGGACGAACTGGTGAAAGACGGGGCCGTGACGGTCGTGAGCACGGACGGCGAGCCTGTCGAAGAGGAGCGGTGCCCGGTGTGCAAGCACGGCGTGATCGTGCCGCGCAACGGGCCTTATGGCCCGTTCCGCTCGTGTTCCAGCTACCCGAAATGCGAGCACAGGCCGAGGAAAAAGCCGGCACGGTAGGCGCCGGCCCGTGCCGCGCCTCGTGCCGCGCCCCGTGCCGCGGACAGGACCGATGTGCCTACTGCGCCAGCACGACCTCGGCGGCCGAGCCGGCTTCCTTCAGCCGCACCGGCAAGGCACTCGGCAGCGCGCGCCGCAGCGTGCGCGCGTCGCGCGGGTCGAAGGTGCCGCTCAGGCGCAGCGCGGCCACGGCCGGGTCGTTCACCACCAGCCCCGTGCTGCCGTAGCGCTCGAGTTCGGCCAGCGCGCGCGACAGCGGCGTGTCTACAAAGCTCAGCCGGTGCGCCTGCCAGGGCGCGATGCCTTCGCCCGGCACGGCCGACACCGCCGCAAGCACGCCGCGCGCGTCGCTTTCCACCTGCTGGCCGGCCGTGAGGAAGACGGCGTTCTTCGCGTCGCCGTCCCGGCGCAGCACGCACACCTTGCCCTCTTCCACCGACACCCGCGCCCCGTCGGCGCCCGCGATGCCCGGCGTGTGCCGCACGGCAAAGCGCGTGCCGACCACGCGCACCTGCAGCGGCCCGGCCAGCACGTCGAACGGCCGGCTCGCGTCGGACTGCACCAGGAAGACGGCCTGTCCGTCGATCAGCGTCACCTCGCGGCGGTCGCGGAACAGCCGCACCTCCATGTGGGTGGCGGTGTCCAGGCGCAGCCGCGTGCCGTCGGGCAGCGGCACTTCGAGCTGCTGCCCGCGGCGCGTGGCAAAGGCCTGCTCGAACACCGGCTGCGCTTGAATTTCGCGCCAGCCGAGGTAGCCGGCGCCCACGGCCATGCCGGTGATGCCGAATGCGAGCGCCGGTTTCAGGAAGCCCCGGCGCGTGGGGGTGGCTGCAGCCTGCTGCCCCGTGAAGCCGCGGCGCCAGCCGGCGACCGTCTCGGGCGAGATCGCGTCGAGCGATTCCCAGCGCGACTCCCACTGCGCGTAGGCCGTGCCGTGCCGCGCATCGGCGCCGAGCCAGGCCTGGAACTCGCGTTCGTCCGGCGCGCGCCAGTCCTCGCGGTGGCGGCGCACGAACCACTCGAGCACGTCCTGTCGAAGGCGCGATGCGTCCTGGTCGTGTGGCTGTGACAGCGGTGGCATGGGGGGCGTCATGGCTCGGCGAGCTCTCCTATGGATGTAGACGCACGAGCGGCTTCCAACCCGGTAACGCGCGTCCTCGCTTCTTGTTCATCGTGGGCGCTCTTCGTCACCGTTCGTGCGCTCCAGGCAGGCCCAGCAGGCGTCCATGGCAATGCGCAGCTGCATCTCCACCGTACGCACCGAAATGCCCATGCGCGCGGCCACCTCGGCATACGACAGGCCGTCGAACTTGAACAGCACGAAGGCCTCGCGGCAGCGCGGGGGCAGCCTGTCGATGGTCTCGACCATGGCCGCCAGGCCCTGCCCGGAAGACAGGATGGTGTCGGGCTCGAAGGTCTCCGGGCCCATGACGTCGTCGAGCTCGCGCGGCTCCTCGTGCGTCGCGGCCCCGTCGTTCCCCGCGCGCACGCTGGTGCGGCGGTGATGGTCGGTGACCAGGTTGCGCGCGGTGCGGTACAGCAGCGCGCGCGGGTCGCGCACCACGCTGCCGGTGCGCTGCGCCTCGTAGACCCGGGCATAGCTCTCCTGCGCCAGGTCGGCCGCGGTGGCGCGGTCGGACACCTTTCGGGAGAGAAAGCTCAGCAGCTCGCGGTAATAGCGTTCGAACACAGGCGCACCACAGCCGGAATGGAGAAGTCGAAGTCCAGGGGCAGGTTGGCTTCGACACGACGTGGCTGACCTGAGGCGATTCAGAAAACGGGAAGCGGCGATTATCAGCGGCTTCGCGACCGCTGGCGGTCGCGAAGCCGCCTGACGTTGCCTGAAGTTGCCGACAGCCTCAGGCGAGGCCGTAAAAACCCAGGTCCGAGCGCACCCCCGCGTTCTTCGTGAACGCCACGGGATCGAAGCCTTCCTGCGCGAACCTGGCCTTCACCAGCACGGCGGCCGAGGCCACGGCCTGCTCGCTGGCCCACTCGACCACGGTCACCACGTTGAACTCCCCGGTGCCGCCGGTCTGGTTCAGCACATGCGCGCGCAGGCAGCCCGGCAAGCTGCGCAGCGTGTGCTGGATGCGCTGCATCTGCGCGATGAATGCCGGGCGCACCTCGGCGGGCACGACGAACTTGTCGATGCGGAAAACAGGCGCGGGCCCAAGCGGACGGGCAACGGAATGGTTCGGCATGGCGGGGTTCCTTGGAATGTGCACACAGGGCCTGTGCGCTGGCGTGAATTCTCAAACCTCAAGTAAAGTTGAGGTCAAGAGCTTTCTGGATTTTTTCTTCCAATGAACGACGCACTGCAAAAAGCCGGCATCTCCCCCACGCTCACCGTCGGCGAGGTCGCGCGCCGCAGCGGCGTCACCGTGTCCACGCTGCACTTCTACGAAACCCAGGGACTGGTCAGCAGCACGCGCACGGCCGGCAACCAGCGCCGCTATGCACGCACGATGCTGCGCCGCGTGGCCTTCGTGCGGGTGGCGCAGCGCGTGGGCATCTCGCTGGCCGACATCGGCCAGGCCCTGGCCACCCTGCCCTCGGGTGCCGCGCCGAGCCGCGAAGACTGGGCCCGGCTGTCGGCCGCGTGGCGGGCCGAGCTGGACGAGCGCATGGCGCAGCTGCAGAAGCTGCGCGACACGCTCGACGACTGCATCGGCTGCGGCTGCCTGTCGATCGACCGGTGCAAGCTGCGCAACCCGGCGGACCGGCTCGCCGCCGAAGGCCCGGGGCCGCAGCGGCTGCTGGTCAGGGGCGCGAAGCCCGCCGCCTAGAAGTTGTAGAGCGCGGCCGGGTTGTCCACCAGGATGCGCCGGCGCGTGTCGTCGCTGCTGGCCCACGAAAACAACAGGTCGTACAGCGGCGCGCTTTCGGGCCGCGGGCTGCGCCCCGGGTGCGGCCAGTTGCTGGCCCACAGGCAGCGCTCGGGAAAGGTCTCGGCCAGCGTGCGCGCCAGCAGGCTCACGTCGTCGTAGCCGGGCGCGCCGGTCTTCGAGGTTTCGTAGGGCGCCGAAAGCTTGATCCACACGCGCCCCGAATCGATCACGCGCAACAGCGACTGGAACGACGGGTGGCTCGGTGCCACCGGCTCGAGAAACTTGCCGTTGTGGTCCAGCACCAGCCGGCACGGCAGGCGCTTGAGCACCTCCTCGTGCGCGGGCATGGTGCGGCCGTCGAGTTGCAGGTTGACCATCCAGTCGGCGTTGGCCATGCGCGCGGCCATCGGCTCGAGCGACTCCCAGCCCAGCACGCCGCCGATCATCATGTAGCGCACGCCGCGCATGCCGCCCGCGTGCAGGCGCGCGATCTCTTCGTCGGCCACGTCGGGCGCCACCAGTGCAATGCCGCGCGCCGCATCGCCGAACTGGGCCAGCGCGTCGAGCGTGCAGCTGTTGTCGAAGCCGTAGCCGGTCGGCTGCACCACCACCGCGCGGTCGATGCCCAGTGGCACCTGCACCTGCTCGCGGTAGAGCGACACCGGCGAATGCGGCGGCACCCACGCGACGTTCGGGAGCAGCGCGAAGCGGTCTTCGTAGATGTGCACGTGGCAGTCGCAGGCGCCGGGGTAGCGCGTGTTCCGGGTGGGTTCCATGGGGCGTCTCGAAGGGAGTGGATCGAAGGGAGTGGATCGAAAGGTCAGGTGCGCACGCCGAAGGCCTGCTGCCAGCGGTAGGCCTCGGCCGCGTTCACCGCGCCCTTCGGCGCCCTGCCCTGGAAGATCTCGGCGAGCTGCGACACGGTTTCCATTGCCTGGTGCTCCACGGCCGGCGGCGTGAGGCCGCCGATGTGCGGCGTGGCGATCACGCGCGGGTGCGCCGCCACGCGCGGCGACGGCATCTGGTCGGGCGCGCGGCCCACGTCGAGCGCGCAACCGGCGATGGTGCCGGCGTCGAGCGCGGCGAGCAGCGCGTCTTCGTCCACCAGGTTGCCGCGCGCGGCATTGACGAAGAACGCGTGCCGCTGCATGGCGGCGAAGGCCCTGGCGTCCATGAGGTTCTCGGTGGCTTCGGTGGCGGCGGCCAGGCACACGACGAAGTCCGAGCGCGCCAGCAGCGCGTCGAAGCCCACCTGTTCCAGCCCGGCGCGCTCGATGCGCGCGAACGGGTCGTGCACCACGGTGCGCATGCCCAGTGCCAGCGCGACGTCGCACAGGTAGCGGCTGATCTGTCCGTAGCCGATCACGCCCAGCGTGCTGCCGCGCAGCTCGCGCCCCATGGCCGGCGCCACCGGCCGGCCCGCGTGGTAGCCCTCGGCCGAAGCGCTCACGTGCCGGCCCAGGTCGATCATCACGCCCACGATCCACTCCGACACCGAGGCGATGAACCCGGCGCTGGCCTGCGTCACCAGCACGCCGTGGCGGCTGGCCGAGGCCACGTCGATGTTGCGGATGTCGATGGCGCAGCGCACGAAGGCCTTCAGCTTCGGCAGCGCGGCGAACAGGGCCTCGTCGCCCACCGTCTGGCGGTAGGAAATGAGTGCGTCGCAGTCCTTGGCGAGCTCGGCGATCTCCGCCGATGAAAGATCCGTGTCCGTGGGGTTGAAACGCACCTGCGTCACCTGGGCAATGTCCCGCAACGCGGCGGTGGCGCGGTCGCCGAAATAGTGGGCGAGCTTGCTCTGCGGGTGGCTGACGAAAACCGTGGTCATGAAGAGAAAGAAGAAGAGAGAAAAAGGCTCTTGCTCGAATGAAGGCTAGCCGCGCGGCGGCGCGACCGAATCGCGCGCCACCAGCGTGGGCGCGAAGACGAATTCCTGCGTGGCCATCGACGGGTCGGCCAGGCGGCTCATCACCCGCTCGACCATCACCTGCGCCATCTCGGGCACGGGCACGCGCACCGAGGTCATGGCCGGGTGCATGAGCGTGGAGAGAAACACGTTGTCGATGCCGATCACCGACACGTCCTGCGGCACCGACAGCCCCGCATCGCGAAAACCCGCCATCAGGCCGAAGGCCAGCAGGTCGTTCACGCCGATCACGCCGGTCGGGCGCTTCCTGGCGCGCGCCAGCTCGCCCGCCTGCATGCGGCCGAGCTCGCTCATCATCGAGTCGCCGTACTCGTCGACCGGCAGGCCCTCGATGACCTGCGCACTGTCTTCGAGGCCCGCCGTCTTCGCGGCGGCCAGAAAGCCGTTGATCTTCTCGCCGCGGCTCATGGTGCGGCCCGACGGCGTGACGAAGGCCAGCCGGCGGTGACCCTGCGCGATGAGGTGCTGCGTGGCGATGCGCGACGACTCGAAGCTGTCGACCGTCACGTGGTCGATCACCGAGGCCATGCCCGGCGTGGCGCGCCGGTCGTAGCTCACCACCACCAGCCCGCGCTCGGCCGCGGCCTCCACGTGCTGCTCGTCGACCAGCGACGAGATGATGATCACGCCGCGCACGCCGTGGGCCATCAGGTCCTCGAAGAAATGCGCCTCCTTGGCGGCGTCGCGGTAGGTGTTGCCGATCATGATGCGAAAGCCGTAGCGCTCCTGCGCCAGCGTCTCGACCTCGCGGGCGATGAAGCCGTACATCGGGTTGGCCATCGACGGCACCAGCAGCCCGATGAGCGGCGTATGGCCCGTCTTGAGCTGCCGCGCCGAGGTGTTGGGCCGGTACTTCAGCTCGCGGATGGCGGTTTCCACGCGCGCCAGCGTCTCCTTGGCCATGCGGTCGCTGCGACCGTTCAACACGTTCGACACGGTGCTGGTCGACACCCCCGCCCGCTGGGCGACATCGCTGATTCTGCTCACGGCTTCCTTCCTGTTGTCTCTTGTCCCGGCCTCATGCAGCCGCTACATCCCCATGCGCGTCGGCAGCCACGTGGAAAACGCCGGCACCAATACCAGCACCACGAGGGTAACGAACAAAACGGCCAGGTATTTCATCATCGGCCTGGCCACGTCCTTCACCTGCGTGCCGGTGATGGCGCAGGTGGCGAACAGGCCCAGCCCGACCGGCGGCGCGAACAGCCCGAAGCCCATGGCAATGACCATCACCGTGCCGAAGTGCAGCGGGTTCACGCCCAGCTGCGAGGCGATGGGCGTGAGCAGCGGCCCGAAGATGATGAGCGCCGGCGCGCCTTCCAGGATGGCGCCGAACACGATCATGATGAGCACCGACAGCATCACGAACATGGTGCTGCCGTACGAGTGCGCAAAGCCGACCATGAACTCCGACAGGTACTGCGGGATCTGCTGGATCGTGAGCGCGAACGACAGGCTCGACGCCGCCGCCACGATGAAGAGAATGCCGCCCGCCATCGACGCCGAGCGCACGAACAGCCGCGCCACCGACTTCACCGTGAGCTCGCGAAACGCCAGCCAGCCCACCACCAGCGCATAGACCACCGCGAAGGACGACACCTCGGTGGAAGTGGCCACGCCCGAGGTCACGCCCTTGCCGATCATGGCCACCATCACCAGCGCCACCAGCGCGCCGCCCAGCAGGCGGAACATGGGCGTGCGCACGTCGAAGGCCTCGTCGGGGTCGATGCGCGTGCCCACGTAGATCGTCACCGCCGCCAGCGACACCGCGAGCACCACCGCCGGAACCAGCCCCGCCATGAACAGCCCGGCAATCGAGATGTTGGCCACGAAGCCCATGATGATCATGTTGATGCACGGCGGAATGGTCTCGGCCATGACCGCGGTGCAGGCCAGCAGGCCGGCCGTTTCGTTCGGGTCCTGCCGGGTCTTGCGCACGGCCGGCATGATGATGCCGCCCACCGCCGCGATGTCCGCCAGCTTGGAGCCCGACACGCCCGAGAAGAACGCCGTGGCGGTGATGGTGATGAGGCCCAGCCCGCCGCGCAGCCGTCCGAACATGCGCAGCAGCAGCTCGATGAGGCGCGACGACATGCCGTTGGCCTCCATCAGCAAGCCGGCCAGCACGAAGAACGGAATGGCCAGCAGCACGTAGTGGTCGGTGCCCGCCATCACCTGCTGCGAATACACCAGCATGGGCAGCGACGGGTCGGCCATGAAGAACACCAGCGACGACAGCGCGAGCACGAAGGCAATGGGCATGCCCAGCGCCATGCCGCCCAGAAAGCCCGCGGTGAGCAGCGCCCACGGCGGGATGGCGTGCTCGCTCACGAGCATGTTCCAGCCCGCCACCGCGGCCGCCAGCGCCAGCACCGCGCCCAGCGTGGCCCACACCCTGCGCCGCGGCCCGTTCACCGCGTTGGCCAGGCCGAACAGCGTCATGAACAGGCTGCCGATGGCCACCGGGTACACGTAGATCCACTGCGGCAGGCCGATGGAGGTGGTCATGTTGTACGAGTCGGCCAGCAGCTCGCACGACGAGGCGAAGAGGCTGGCCGACACGCCCACGACGATCCAGCTGCCGAGCTGGATCAGCGCCGGCTGCCAGCTCGCCGGCAGCATGCCGCGGAACAGGTCCACGCCCACGTGCTGGCTGCGCGCGAGCACCGTGGCCGCGCCGAAGAACACCTGGATCACCATCAGCGCGCGCGCCACCTCCTCGGCCCAGTCGAAGGGGTCGTGCAGGAAGTAGCGGAACACCACCGAGATGAACACCACCACCACGTCGATGGCCAGCACCGCGCCGGCCGCGTACTCGGTCATGCGCATGAGCCAGGCGAGCCAGCGGCCCGCGGCGTGGCTGGCGTCGAAGCCCACGGTCTGCAGGGCACCGTGACCTGTGGGCCCTGTGTGCTCTGTGTTCGCCGGCTGCGTGGCTTGCGTGGCTTGCATCGGCAATGAAATGCTCGACATGGCCGCTCAGGCCCGCGCGGCGTTGATGGCGGCGAACAGCGGCCCGGTCTCCGGGTACTGCCTGGCGAAGCCGGCCCAGAGCTTGGTTTCCATTTCCTTGCGCACCTGGTCGCGCTCGTTCCTGGCCATGGGCGTGAAGCTGATGCCGAGCTTCTTGAGCTCTTCCACCACCTGCTGCGTGCGCTCGCTGCCGATCTGGCGCTGCTGCAGCGTGGCGTCGGCCGCGGCCTTCAGGAAGGCCGGGCGCAGCGCGGCGGGCACGCGGTCCATCGCGCGCTTGCCGGCCACGCAGACCATGGGGCTGAACAGGTGCTCGGTCATCCAGCAGTGCTTGACCACCTCGTTGAGCTTGTTGGCCAGCACCGTGCCCGCGTCGTGCTCGAAGCCGTCGACCACGCCGGTCTGCGCCGCCATGTAGAGCTCGCCGAACGAGATGGGCGTGGGGATCGCGCCCATGATCTTGAAGGTCTCGATGAAGGCCGGCGTGGGCAGCACGCGCAGCTTCACGTTCTTCACGTCGGCCAGGCCCTTCACCGGCTGCTTGGTGTAGACGTTGCGCGCGCCGTAGTGCGCGCCCCAGGTGATGATCTGGCAGCCGGTGCTCTTCACCAGCATGTCGTTGAGCCTGGGGCCCACGCCCGCCTCCACCGCGCGCGACACGTGCTCGTAGCTGTCGAACAGGTAGCCCAGGTCGAGCATGCCGAGCTGCGGCGTCACCGTGGCCCAGATCGACGAGCCCGTGAGCATCATGTCGATCGAGCCCACCTTCACCTGCTGCACCACGTCGCTTTCCTTGCCGAGCTGGTTGTTCGGAAAGTAGTCGATGCGGATCTGCTCGCCCACCGCCTTCTTCAGGTTGGCCTGCATCAGCTGCGCCCACGCGAAGTGCGAGGAGTTGAGGTCGGCCACGTGGGACGACGACAGCCGCAGCGCCACGGCTTTCTCCTGCGCGAAACCGTACGGCGAGAAGCCCGCCGTGGCCGCGGCGAGCGACAGGGCGGACGATGCCTGGACGAAGCGGCGGCGTGAGAACGGGGTCGAAGGCGAAGCGGAAAGTGAAGTCGATGGCGAGGTCATTTCTTGTCTCCTGAGGATGGTCGGGTCGAGCGCCCGTCATGGCTGGGATGCTGGCTGAGCTGACTTGGTGGAACGATTTACTGTATCGATACACAAGAACCCCGGCAATGCGCTTCCGATAGGTGTTTTCCTTCGTAAACGAGGTAAAGCCCGCGGCGTGCAAAGGCAGAATGGAAAAACCACAGGACGACGCATGACCCATCCCACACCCGAAGACGCGCGCAGCTACGCCATCGCGATGCACGGCGAGCAGAAGTACGGCGCGCACCCCTACGTGCACCACCTCGACGCAGTCGTCGCCCTCCTCCAGCCCTACGGCCGGACGGCGCGGGTCATCGGCTACCTGCACGACGTGGTGGAAGACACCGACGCCACGGTCTCGCAGGTGCAGGAGCGCTTCGGCGACCTCGTCGCACGCTGCGTGGCGCTGCTAACCGACGCGCCCGGCGCCAACCGCAAGGAGCGCAAGGCCAAGACCTATGCGGCGCTGGCCCTGGTCACGGGCGACGAGGAACTGGCGCTGGTGGTGAAGGCCGCCGACCGTCTCGCCAACGTGCGCGCCTGCGTGGCCGACGGCCACCGCACGCTGTGGGAGACGTACCGCGGCGAGCACCCGACCTTTCGCGCCGCCGCGTACCGCCCGGGGCAATGCGATCCGCTGTGGGCGGAGCTCGACACCCTGCTCTCTGCCTCGCACGCGCCGGCATAGGCCGCGCGCGCCGGGTCAGGCGGTGTGCGTGTTCAACGGGTTGCGCGAGAACTTCATCACCCCGTCGTCCACCGGCCCGAAGCGCAGGCTCAACAGGTCGCGCGCGTAGTTCTGGTGCGCCCGCCACGGCGAGCGCGCGCCCTGCTTCGGAAACCGGGCCATCGCGCGCAGCACGTAGCCCGAAGTGAAGTCGAGCCACGGCTGCGGCTTCAGCGCGGGGTCGGTGTTGCGCGGCGTGCATTGAGTCCAGCCGCTGCGCTCCATGTGGTTCAGCAGCCGGCAGACGTAGGCCGCGGTCAGGTCGCTCTTCAGCGTCCATGAGGCGTTGGTGTAGCCGAACGACGAGGCCAGGTTGGGCACGTCGCTGAACATCATTCCCTTGTAGTTGAAGATGCTCGCCGGGTCCACGCGGATGCCGTCCACGCCGAGCTGCACGCCGCCCAGCACCTGCAGCTCGAGCCCGGTGGCCGTCACGACCAGGTCGGCCTCCAGCTCGCGGCCCGACTTCAGCCGGATGCCGCGCGCAGTGAAGGTGTCGACGTGGTCCGTCACCATCGACGCGGTGCCCGCCTTGAGCGCGGCGAACAGGTCGCCGTCGGGCACCACGCACACGCGCTGGTCCCAGGGTTTGTAGCGCGGCGTGAAATGCGTGGCCACGTCGTAGCCCGGCCCCAGCGCCTGGCGCACCCCGCCCAGGATGAGCCGCTTCACGCGCTCGGGCCGGCTGCGCGCGAGCTTGAAGAAGAACATGCTCAGCAGCACGTTCTTCCAGCGCGTGAGGCCGTAGGCGAGCTTCGCGGGCAGCAGGCGGCGCAGCCGGTTGGCGATCGGGTCTTCGGCCGGACGCGCCACCACGTACGTGGGCGAGCGCTGCAGCAGCGTGACGTGCGCGGCCGTCTTCGCCAGCGCCGGCACCAGCGTCACGGCGGTGGCGCCGCTGCCGATGACCACCACGCGCTGGCCGCTCACGTCGAGCCCTTCGGGCCAGTGTTGCGGATGCACGATGCGACCGGTGTAGGCGGCGGTGCCCGCGAACTCCGGCGTGTAGCCCGCGTCGTAGCGGTAGTAGCCGCTGCACAGGAAGAGGAAGTTGCAGCGCAGCCGCACCGGCTGCCGGTCGCGGCCGTGCTCGGCGTCCACGGTCCAGCAGGCCTCGGGCGTCGACCACGAGGCGCGCAGCACGCGGTGGTTGAAGCGGATCTTCGCGTCGACGCCGTGCTGCGCGGCCGTCTCGCGCAGATAGCCGAGGATGGTGTGCCCGTCGGCGATCGACTTCGGCTGCGTCCACGGGCGAAACGCGTAGCCCAGCGTGTACATGTCGGAATCGGAGCGAACGCCCGGGTAGCGGAACAGGTCCCAGGTGCCGCCGCTGCGCTCGCGCCCCTCGAAGATGAGGTAGCTGCGGCCCGGACAGCTGGCCTGCAGGTGGCAGGCGGCGCCGATGCCGGAGAGACCGGCGCCGACGATCAGCACATCGACGTGTTGTTCTTCCTGCATCGACATGTCGTCTCCTTATGTCTTGCCCGGGCCTCCCGCCTTCGTCGGCTCCCTGGCGGCGGGAGCGCCGCGAATCATCCACCATGCGCTGGCCGCGCTCAATGCCGCCAGAGCGGCGCCCAGCAGCATCACCCACCGGAAGCCCGCCACGAACGACTCCGCCACCGCGCGCTTGAGCGCCGTGGCGGTGGCGGCGTCCACGCCCGGCGGCACCGCCGCGCCGGCCAGCTTGCTGCGCTCGCCCTCCAGGAACGCCGTCACCTGCGCCGAGGCGCCCATGCCGCGCAGGTGCTCCGCCAGCGCCGTGTCGAAGGCCCAGGCCATGATCGCGCCGAACACCGCGATCGCCAAGACCGCCGCCGCGCGCGACACCGCGTTGTTCACGCCCGAGGCCACGCCGGCCTGCTCGGGCCCCACCGCGTTCATGACCGTGGTGGTGAGCGGCGCGATGGTCACCGCCATGCCCAGGCCCAGCACCACCACCGCGGGCAGGAAGCCGCTCCAGTAGCTGGCTCCCACGCCCGGCACCGCGAACAGCGCGAAGCCCGCGGCCGCGATCGACGGCCCCACCACCAGCGGCAGGCGCGGCCCGAAGCGGTCGACCAGCTGCCCGGCCCAGCGCGAGAGCACGAACAGGATCAGCACGAACGGCAGCAGCGCCGCGCCCGCCACCGTGGCCGAGTAGCCCTGCACCTGGATCAGGTTGAGCGGAAAAAAGTACAGCCCGCCGCCCAGCGCCGCGTACAGCAGCAGCGTCAGCAGGTTGGCGCCGCTGAAGTTGCCGATGCGCAGCAGCGCGAGCGGCAGCATCGGCGCGCGCACCCGGCGCTCGGCCGCCACGAAGCCCAGGCTGCCGGCCACGCCGATGACCAGCGCCGCGATCACCGCGGGCGAAGCCCAGCCCTGCGTCGGCGCCTCGATGAAGGCATAGACGATGCCGCCCAGCCCGGCCGTCGCCAGCAGCGCGCCCCACAGGTCGAGCCCGCCGCTCGCCGAGGCGCCGCGGCTTTCGGGCACATGGCGCCAGACGATCCACAGCACCAGCAGCGCCATCGGGATGTTGATGAGGAAGGCCCAGGTCCAGGAGAAGTGATCGACCAGGAAGCCGCCAAGCACCGGCCCGACCGCCGCGGTGATGCCGCTGAAGCCCGACCACGTGCCGATCGCCTTGCCGCGTTCCTTCTCGGGGAAGGAGGCGCTGATGAGCGCCAGGCTGCCCGGCACCAGCAGCGCGCCGCCGACGCCCTGCACCGCCCGCGCCGCAATCAGCTGGTGCACCGTGCCCGCGAGCGCGCAGCCCACGGAAGACAGAGCGAAGACGCCCACGCCGATCGCGAAGATGCGCCGCCGCCCGAAATGGTCGCCCAGCGCGCCGCCCACGAGCAGCAGCGCGGCCAGCAGCAAGGCGTACGACTCGACCACCCACTGGGCCTGGAAGGCGGTGGCCTTCAGGTCGGCCTGGATGGCGGGCAGCGCCACGTTGACCACCGTGCCGTCGATGAAGGCCATGCTCGAGCCCACGATGGCCGCGGCCAGCACCCAGGGCTTGGAGGCCTCGGGGCAAATGCCCTCTTCGGGCCTGGCACCGTGCAGGATCAGCGTGTCATCGCAGGGCGCCTTGCCGATCTGTGCCATGAAAGGTCTCCTTGGTCTCCCCGCTACGGATTCCGGTGCTGCTCCTTCCCCTTCTGGGGGAAGGTTGGCACGGGGGCTGCCCCGCACGATACGCCTTGCCTGTGCCAGCGCCGTCGTGCCCCCATCCCTGCCCTCCCCCAGCGGGGAAGGGAGAAAGTCAAAGCGTGCAGGCGGTCGCCGACGGGTTCGCGCGCGCCGCGCTCACGCTGCGCGCCATCGCGGCGGCGGCCGCGGAGGTCACGCGCTGCGCGCCCTGCGCCACCGCGTCCATGCCGCTGCCCACGGCCTCGCCCAGGTTCAGCTGGCACACCACGGTGCGCGCGTCGTCCGAGCGGCGCAGCGTCCAGCTGAAGCTGGCGTCGACGCGTGCGCCGTCGACCGCGTCGAACTGCCGCAGCTGCACCGCGATGCGCCACACCGGCTGCGAGGTCTGCCGCCCGCCCTTGGTCACGTCGAGCGCGCCCAGGCGCCCGGCGATGCCGGCGGAGAGCGCGTCGCGCAGCTCGTTCTCGAACGACGAGGCCCAGCGGTGCTGCTCCAGCACCTCGACCTGCACGCTGCCGTTGGGCTGGCGCACCACCATCTGCGGGCGCGCGAAGCGCTCGGGCACGGCCACCGGCGCGAGCTCGATGTACAGCGGCGGCGCGCTGCCGCCGAGCGTGGACGGCGCGGCGTCGGCCGCGGCCACCGGGCTGGCGAGCGTGTAGTAGCTGTCGGGCTTGCTGGCGCAGCCCGCGAGCACGGCGAGCACGGCCAGCACGGCCGCCAGTCCGATGGGCGCGAGGAATGCAGGAGTCGTCTTCATTTCTTGTCGTCCGGTTTGCCGCGCAGCAGCGACTCGGGATGCCGCTCCAGGTAGTCGGTCAGCACGCGCACCGAGCCCGCGGCGCGCGTCAGTTCCTGCAGGGTCTGGCGCATGTCCTGCTGCAGCGGCGAGTCGTCGGCCAGCGTGCGCTCGGCCGTGTTCACGGTCTTGCGCACGTCCTTCATGGCCGCGGCCAGCTCGGGCGTGACGTCGCTGTTGATGCGGTTCACCGTCTGCTCGGCGGCCGCGAGCGTCTTGTTGAGCGAGGCCAGCGTGGTGCGCAGGTCGCCCGCGATCTGCTCGTAGGGAATCTTGTTGAGCTTGGTCGCGATTTCCTGCACCTGCGACTGGATCTCGTCGAGGCTGTTGGGCACGGTCGGCAGCTCGATCGGGTTCTTCGTCAGGTCGATCTTCGCGACCGCCGCCTTCGGGAAGAAGTCGAGCGCCACGTAGACCTGCCCGGTCAGCAGGTTGCCGTTGCGCAGCTGGGCGCGCAGGCCCTTCTCGGTCAGGAAGCGCAGGCGCTCCTGCTGGGTGAAGCGCGACTCGGGGGTGGCTGTGTTGCCGCTGCCTTCGCGGCGGCGCAGCCGGTCGGGGTAGACCTGCACCAGCACGGGCATGCGGAACTCGCGCTCGGCGCGGTCGAACTCCACGCCGATCGACTTGACCTCGCCGATCACCACGCCGCGGAAGTCGACCGGCGCGCCTGGTGTCAGGCCGCGCAGCGACTGGTTGAAGTACATCAGCAGGGTTTGCGAAGGGCCGTCGGGCTCCTTCATGGCGCCGGCCTCGTCCTGCGCCAGCGCGAAGGCGGCGTTCTCCTTGGCGACCGGCCCCATCACGTCGTCGGGCGCCCGGAAGGCGATGCCGCCCAGCAGGATGGTGGCCAGCGACTGCGTGCGCAGCGTGAAGCCGCTGGCGCTGAGCTGCGCGTCGATGCCGCTGGCCTGCCAGAAGCGCGTGTTCATGCCCACGAACTTGTCGTACGGCGCGTTGACGAACACGCGCATGGTCACGCCGCGCCCGTCGCCGTCGAGTTCGTAGGCGGCCACCTGGCCGACCTTGACGCGGCGGAAGTACACGGGCGAGCCCACGTCGAGCGAGCCGACGTCGGTGGCACGCAGCAGAAACTGCTTGCCCGAGTCGTCGCGCGTGACGGTGGGCGGCGTCTCCAGCCCGGTGAACTCGCCGGCCGTGTCCTTCGACACGCCCGGGTCGGCGCCGATGTAGGCGCCCGACAGCAAGGTGTTCAGCCCCGAGATGCCCGAGGTGTCCAGGCGCGGGCGCACCACCCAGAAGCGCGAGTCGGACGCGGTGAAGCTCTCGGCTTCCTTGTTGAACTGCACCAGCACGCGCACGTGCGAACGGTCGCGCGCCAGCCGCAGGTGGGTGACCAGGCCGATCTGCACGTCCTTGTACTTCACCGCGGTCTTGCCGGCCTCCAGGCCCTCGGCGGTCTTGAAGGTCAGCACCACCTCGGGGCCGCGCTCCAGGATGATGCGGGCCACCAGCGTGATGCCGACCAGCGCCGCCACGATGGGAATCAGCCAGATCAGCGAGGGCAGCCACTCGCGCCGGCGCACCACGCGCGGCTTGGGCAGCGCGGGCGGCGCCTGGGGTGCGGGCTGCGCCGCCGGGTCCTGGGGATGCTCGTCGTCACTCATGCTGGTTTCTCGTCCCTGTTTTCATGTCCCTGCCGCGAATTTTCCTGGCCCTGCCCCTGCGCCATGTCGTGCGCGAGGGCTTGGGCCTCCTTGCTGTCCCAGGTGAGCTTCGGGTCGAAGCTCAGCGAGGCCAGCATGGTCAGCACCACCACCGAGCCGAAGGCCGCGATGCCCACGCCCGCGGTGATCACCGCGAAGCCCTGGATCTGCACCAGCCCGGTCAGCAGCGACACCACGAACACGTCGAGCATCGACCAGCGGCCGATGATCTCGATGATGTGATACAGCTTCGCGCGCTCCCGCTGGCGCCAGGTGCTGCCGCGCTGCGCCAGCACCACCAGCAGGAAGAGCACCGCCAGCTTGAACAGCGGCACCAGGAAGCTCGCGATGAAGACGATGGCCGCCAGGCCCCAGGCGCCCGACACCCAGAAATAGATCACCCCGCTCAGGATGGTGTCGTACTGCGCGCCGAACAGCGTGCGCGTGATCATCACCGGCAGCATGTTGGCCGGGATGTACATCATGCAGGCCGCGATCAGGAAGGCCCAGGTGCGCGCCAGGCTCTGCGGCTTGCGCACGTGCAGGTGCGTGCCGCAGCGCCCGCAGGCGTCGCCCTCGCGCGCGTCCTTCCACACCGCGGCGCAATGCCGGCAGGCCATGAGGCCGAGCGAGGCCGAGGTGGCAACGGGGGCCTCCTCGTCGTCCTCATGGTCGTGGTGGCCGCGCAGGCGCAGGGCGTCGAACAGCTTCATGCCGCGGCCTTGCCGTCGCGGTCCGCGTCGTCTCCGTGGTCTCCATCATGCTGCTCGCGGAACTTCATCTCCCAGAACGCGCCCGGGTTGAACGACAGCACCGCCGTGAGCAGCACCGTGAGCGCCACGAAGGCCCAGAGCGCCGGCCCCGGCACCACCGTGGCCATGCTGCTGAGCTTGACGATGGCCACCAGCACCCCGAGCAGGAACACCTCGATCATTCCCCAGGGCCGCAGCGACTGCATGGCCCGCACCAGCAGCGCGAAGCCCACCGGGCGGTGCTCGCGGCTCAGCGGCACCAGCAGGTAGGCCAGGATGCACAGCTGCAGCAGCGGAAACAGGATGGTCGTGGCCAGCACCAGCAGCGCCACCAGCGACATGCCCTCGGCGCTCAGCGCCATCACCGCGCCGGCCAGCGTGGTCTGGCTGGTGAGGCCGCGCAGCTCGATCTCGACGATGGGAAACAGGTTCGCGATGGCGAACATGATCAGGCTGGCCACCGTCAGCGGAAGGATGCGGCGCTCCTGCTCGCCCGGGTGCCGGTCGAGCTCCGTGCCGCAGCGCGGGCAGCGCGCCACGTCGCGCGGGCGCAGCGGCGTGCGGCCGTAGACCGCATCGCACCCCGGGCAGACCACGGTGTCAGGTACTTCCTTCATAGGTGAGTACCCTAACTCATTCAGGCGCCGCGGCTTGTCGTCTTTAGACGCAGAGTACTGAAAACGGCTGCCACCGCGGCGCAGCTGGCGGCCAGCACCAGCGCCACCACCGGGCCGTGGCCGCCGTGCGGGCTCCAGAAGCTGAAGACGCCCGCCAGCACCACCGCGCCCAGCGTCTGGCCTGTGAGCCGGGCGGTGCCCAGCATGCCGCTGGCCGCACCGCTGCGGTGCGCCGGCGGCGAGGTCACGATGGTGTGGTTGTTCGGCGACTGGAACAGCCCGAAGCCCAGCCCGCACAACGCCATGCGCCAGGCGATGTCGGCATTGCCCGGGTCCGCGGGCAGCGCCGCCAGCAGCGCCAGGCCGGCGGCCAGCAGGCCCAGGCCGATGCCGCCCAGCAGCCCGTCGGGGTAGCGGCCGATGAGCCGCCCGGCGATGGGCGCCATCACCACGATGGCCAGCGGCCAGGCCGTGATGAGCAGGCCGGCCTCGATGTGGCTGCGGCCGTACACGTCCAGCAACAGGAACGGCAAGGCGATGTAGGCCAGCATCTGCGCGCAGAACGCGGCCACCGAGGTGCTCATCGACAGCGCGAACACCGGAATGCGCAGCAGGTCGATCGGAAACAGCGGCACCGCCTGCTTGCGCTGGCGCAGCAGGTAGACGACGCCGACGGCCACGCCCGCCAGCAGGATGCCCCAGGCCGAGGCCTGCGAGCCGCCGGCGCCCTGCACCGGCCCTTCACGCACGCCCAGGCGGTCGACGCCCAGGAACACCAGCGAGAACATCAGGATGTTGAGCGTCACGTCGACCGGCGAGAACCGCAGCCCCGCCGCCGGCGCCACGCGGTTGAACGGCAGCGCCCGCATGCCCAGCGCGAAGGTGATGATGCCCAGCGGCACGTTGATGGCGAAGAGCCACGGCCACGAGGCCACCGACAGGATGGCCGCCGCCACCGACGGCCCGGCCACCGAGGAAGTGGCCACCACCAGCGAGTTGATGGCCATGCCCTTGCCCAGCTGCGACGACGGGTACGTGAGCCGCACCAGCGCCGCGTTCACGCTCATGATGCCGGCCGCGCCTAGGCCCTGGAACGCGCGCGCCGCGATCAGCGTGCCCAGCGAATTGGCGAAGGTGGCGGCCAGCGAGGACAGCGTGAACACCGCCATGCCCACCAGGTACACGCGCCGGTAGCCCACCAGGTCGCCCAGCGAGGCCAGCGGCAGCAGCATCACCAGCGTGGCGATCTGGTAGGCGTTGACCACCCAGATCGACTGCGACGCGCTGGCCTGCAGCTCGCGCGCGATGCCCGGCAGCGCCAGGTTGACGATGGTGCCGTCCAGCACCGCCACGATCAGCCCGAGGATGATGACCAGCATGGCCCATCCGCGCTCCGGCTGCGCGAGCCCGTCGATCGGCTTGGGCGGGTTGTTCTTGTTGCTGTCGTTGTCTTCGGCCGCCGGGAGCGTGGCGCCTGCGCGTAGCGTGTTCATCAGGCTTGCTGTGTCCTTCCTGCCTTGCGTGTGGGTTCGGAGCGCACGCGGCCCAGCGTGAGCCAGGTCAGCACGAGCGCGATCAGCGCGCCGGCGGCCATGCCGGCCACCATCGGCAGCGGGCGGCCGTCGGTGAAGAAGCCCACCACCGCCATGGCCAGCGCGCCGGTGAGCATCTGCAGCGTGCCCAGCAGCGCCGAGGCCGTGCCGGCAATGGCGCCGTGCATCTCCAGCGCCAGCACGCCGGTGGTCGGGATCACCAGGCCCATGAAGCCGGAGGCGATGAAGTACAGGACGATCAGCACCCAGATGCTGTCGCCGCCCATCGCGAAGTACACGAACATCGCGACCATGGCCACGCCGCAGCACACCACGCCGAACTTGACCAGGTTGACCAGCCCGTAGCGCTCGCCCAGCGCGCCGGTGAACTGCGAGGCCGCGATGAAGGCGGCCGCGTTCACGCCGAAGGCCACGCTGTACATGGCGGGCGACAGGCCGTAGTGGTCGATCATCACGAACGACGAATTCGCCAAGTAGGTGAAGAAGCCCGCCATCGCGAAGCTGCCGATGAACACCAGCCCGAGGTAGTGCGAGTCGCGCAGCAGCAGCCAGTAGGCCGCGAGCGCACTGCCCAGGCTGCTCTCCACGCGCTCGGAGGCCGGGCGCGTCTCCTCGAGCAGCTTGACCATCATGGCCAGTCCCGCCACGGCCGCGATGGTCACGGCCCAGAACACGCCGCGCCAGCCCGCGAAGGCGATCACCGCGCTGCCCGCGAGCGGCGCCAGAATGGGCGACACGCTGAACACCAGCATCAGCAGCGACATCAGCCGCGCCGCGTCGGTGCCGGTGTGCAGGTCGCGCACCACGGCGCGCGGAATGGCCATGCCGGCCGCGGCGCCCAGGCCCTGCACGAAGCGCAGCACGATCAGCGTCTGGATGTCGGTGGCCATCGCGCAGCCCACGCTGGCCAGCGCGAACAGCACCAGGCCCGCATACAGCGGCGGCTTGCGCCCGACCATGTCGGACACCGGGCCGTAGAGCAGCTGGCCCGCGCCCAGCGACAGGAAGAACGCCGTGAGGCTCAGCTGCACCGCGCCGATGTCGGCGTGCAGGTTCTGTCCGATGGCCGGCAGCGCCGGCAGGTACATGTCGATGGCGAAAGGCCCGATGGCCGAGAGCAGGCCCAGCAGCAGGGCCATCTTGAAGAAGGGGGAAGAACGCATTGGCCCGATTGTCGCCAAGGGCGGCGATCGGTGCAGGCGTGGGGTCTGCCCCGCTCCCGCTGCTCCCGCCGCTTCACACGATGAGCCGCGCGCTAATTCTGTTCGAAGAATTGCGCCGCGCGAGGCGGTAGAGCGCTGGCGCGAGCCAGGACGGCGCCGGCGCGATGCGTAGCTTCGACCTACTTTCCGGCCGGCCAGAACACCAGCGCGCGCAGCTCGATGCTGCGGCGTGCCGGTGCCTCGCGCGCGCCGGTGGGGTCTTCGAACGCGGTGTGGGCCGACCAGTGGGCAACGTCCTCGCGCGAATCGAAGACCTTCAGCAGCAGCGCCTCGTCGGGCCGCAGCCGCGGGAACCAGTACCAGCGGTGCTCCGGGTTCCAGGTGAACGAACAGGTCTCGCCCACCCGGTCGGGGTAGACCAGGTCGCTGGGCACCAGGTCTGCAGGGGCGATGGAGCGCGCGTCGCACAGCGCCAGCGGCAGCCGCTCGACCGTGGCCAGCGGGCGCCACAGGTTGACGATCGCCCAGCGGTGCTTCAGCCGCTCCTCGGCCTCCTCGGGCGGCAGGTGGGCGTGCACGCGGCGCGGCGCGGAGACGGCGGTCTGGTCGTTGTGCACGCGGCGCACCGGCTCGCGCAGCTCGGCGGTGCGGCGCGAGCCCTGCGCGCTGTCGCGCAGCGTGTGGTCGAACACCACGATCTTCTCGGCGCCGGTCACGTCGCGCAGCAGCGCCTCGGCCTCGCGGTAGTAGATGTCGCGGATCGTGCCGTCGTGCGAGAAGTCGGCCACCACGCTGCGGTGCGAAATCTGCGTGAAGCCGCTGCGGTCGAGCGTCAGCTCGTTCAGCGCCACCAGCGGGCGCCCGTCGCGGATGGTCACGCGGCGCGCCTCGAGTTCGCCCGTGACCCAGGGCGTGCCCGGCGGCGGCTCGAAGGTGTAGCTCACGGGCCTGCCCTGCCCCGGCTTCAGGTAGTTGAGCTCCGCCTCCACGGACGGCAGCGTCGCGGCCAGCATGTGGCCATTCGATCCGGCGCTCATGCGGCGCGCCCCCTCGAGATTCCCTGCAATGCGCTCACGGTCAAGACAGCTCCTTGAGTTGAATACGAAGGCTATACCTGCGCCCCGCGCGGCGGAACTGCGCGAAAGCGATAACCTTATTCGGCGCAGGTCGGTGCCCGGCGCCGCTTGACGCCGCGGCGCGCTTCACTCCAATCCGCTCCACTCGCCGCGCGCCACCCGCGCTACGCTATCGCCTTCCCGGACCGCCCGACAACAACACACAGCAGCCGCTTTCCAGGAGAAGCACTTCATGGCCATCGCCCGCACCACGGTCCATCGCGACCTCTTGCGCGTCTTCGTTCTCACGCTCGTCTCGCTGTTCGCCATTCCGGCGGCCACGCTCGCCTTCACCGAATACGCATTGCGTTCGCAGGACGCGGACTTCCTGCAATCGGTGGAAAAGCGCATTGCCGCCAACACCCGCATGTCGGCCGAAGACAAGGCCGGCACGCTCGAGTTCTACCGCGGCCACCCGCTCTCCAAGGCCTGCGACGCCACCGCGCCGGAAGACAGGGACTTCCACGACAAGGTGTGCAGCCCGTACGCGATGCAGTGGCAGTTCCACTGGGCCGACCGCGCCGCCATCTGGACCATCGGCCTCGGCGCGGCGCTGCTCGCGGCGGCGCTGGTGCTGGGCGCGCTGGCCTTTGCCAACCGCGGCTTGCGCTACGCCAGCTTCGTGGCCGGCTGGCGGCTCATGACCGTATCGAGCGCGGTCGAGGTCGTTTTGCAGAGCGCGATGCTGGTGTGGCTGTCGTTCTGGCTCACCGCGTTCTTCTGGCACAGCTACTACATCAAGCTCATCGCGCTGGCCGGCATCGCGGCCGGCGCGGCGGTGTTCTACGCCATCTACACGCTGTTCAAGAAGCTGCCCTCGGGCAACGAGATCGAGGGCGAGCTCATCGCGCAGGCCGACGCGCCGCGCCTGTGGGAACGCATCCGCCAGCTGGCCGGCCGCGTGAAGACCGCGCCGCCCGACCAGATCGTGGCCGGCATCGACACCAACTTCTTCGTGACCGAGGCCCCGTGCGAGGTGCGCGGCCAGGCGCTGCACGGCCGCACGCTGTTCGTGAGCATTCCGCTGCTGCGCGTGCTCGACCAGACCGAGGCCGACGCGGTGCTCGCGCACGAGCTGGCCCACCTGGGCGGCGGCGACACGCGCAGCAGCGCGGCGCTCGGCCCCAAGCTGCTGCAGTTCGACCAGTACACCTGGAAGATGCGCGGCGGCGGCCTCACCATCGTCGCGCACTACCTGCTGCGGCTGTACCGCATGATCTTCGCCTTCGCACTGGCGCGCGACAGCCGCGAGCGCGAATACAAGGCCGACCGCGTGGCCGCCGGCCTCACCGCGCCGCATGCCATCGTGCAGTCGCTCATCAAGATCTCGGCCTATGCCAGCTACCGCAACGACGTGGAGCGCCAGCTGTTCGCGCAGAACCGCGAGCACGACGGCGCGCTCGGCATCGCCGGTTTCGTGGCCGACGGCCTGCCGCCCTATGCGCGCTCCGCGGCGTTCATCGAGGCCATGAAGACCGCCGACGTGCCGCACCCTTACGACACCCACCCGCCGCTGCTGGAGCGCATGCGCAACGTCGGCCACCATGTGGCCGAGAGCGGCTACGGCGCCATCGTCGCGACCGCGCCGCAGGCTTCGTGGGCCGACGAGATCGAGACCGCCCGCGCCATCGAAGGCCGCCTGTGGAGCGACTACGAGCAGCGCTTCGTGCAGAACCACGAGCTGAGCCTGGCCTACCGCTACGAGCCGGCCACCGAGGAAGAGCGCGCGGTGGTGCTGCGGCACTTCCCGCCGGTCGGCTTCGCACTGAAGAACGGCAACCGCATCGACGTGAGCTACGCCGGGCTGCACCCGAGCGCGGACGGCAGCTCGACCATTGCCTGGGACGAGGTCAAGGGCCTGGCCTACAAGGACAGCAGCTTCGGCGACACCCTCGTCGTGACCCACCACGACAAGGGCATGCTGGGCGCGCGCACCACCAAGGTGAAGCTCGCGGGCCTCGGCAAGCAGAAGGAGAACTTCAAGGCCGCCGCCGGGCACTACTGGCAGCGCCACCAGATCATGCGGGCGCAGCAACGGCAACCGCCGGCCGCGCCCGACGATGCGTCTTCCGATTAGAGAACCCCCGCGTTGACTCAAGAGAAAAATCCGCCCTCCCCGATGCCCCAGGCGCTGCACACGCTCATCCTCTACGCGCGCGACATGCGCGCCACCGCCGAGTTCTATTGCGCGCACTTCGGTTTCATGTCGAGCCTGGCGGTGGTCGAGGGCCTGATCGAGCTCGAGCCGACGGGCGGCGGCACCCACCTGCTGATCCACCAGGCCGCCAAGAGCGTGAAGCTCGGCCAGGTCGGCGTGAAGCTGATGTTCGACGTCCAGGACATCGAGGGCTTCAGGCAGAAGGCCGCGGCGCAGGGGCTGGCGTTCGGGCCCACGCACCAGGCCAACGGCTATGCGTTCGCCAATGCGAAGGATCCGGACGGGAACCCGGTGGCCATCTCGAGCCGCGCGTTTCGGCAGTGAACCTGCCCCTGTCCGCCGGCGTGCCGAAGGCAGTGCCGGCATTGGCCAAGAAGATGTCCAGCCCGCCCCGGGACGGCTCGGCCAGCGGTGACGAGGGCGGTTTTTCCTGCGAGCGAGAACATGGGAATCCGGGCTGGAAGTGAAGAGGCCGCCATGACCGAGGCGGCCCGCCGCGGGCGCCAGGCAGATAACTTGGGGCGGCCGGGAAGAAATTCTTTGCCGTCTCGAAGCCTGTGAACTATTTCACGCGAAAAGCGTAAGCAGTCGTCATCTGAATGTGTCCCAGGCTCGTTTTACGAGGGCGCCCGTTGAAAGACGCACTCCTCAACCTCGATGCCATTGCTTAGAAAGAATCACATGAAGACCAAGCAGCTCATCCTCTCGACCGTTCTCGCTTTCGCCGGCCTCGCCGTGCTGGCCCCCAGCATTGCCTCGGCAGCGCCCAACCACCGTTCGCACAAGGTGTGCAAGTGGGACGCGCGCCACCACCACCGCGTGTGCCACTGGGTGCGTTGATCGCCCCGGCAGCCGCCACCACAAAGCCCGCGCCAGCGGGCTTTTTCAATACAGGGTCGCGCGCTGGCGCGCGGCCAGTTCGCGGTCGTAAGTGGTTCCGTCGAAGGCCGATTCGGTCAGCGCGGACAGGATCGCCCCCGGCGTCGGTACCTCGCGTTTCGCGTCCGCCGGCAGCGGCGCCCACAGCTTGGAACGCTGGATCGCGCGGGCGCACTGGAAGAACACCGTCTCCACCTCGATGCGGATCACGCACTGCGGCGGCTTGCCGTCCATCGCGAAGCGCGCCAGCAACTCCGGCTCTGCGGTGATCCGCGCCCTGCCGTTCACACGCAAGGTTTCGCCCACGCCCGGAATCAGGAACAGCAGCGCCACGCGCGGGTCGGCCACGATGTTGCGCAGGCTGTCGATGCGGTTGTTGCCGCGGCGCTCGGGCATCAGCAGCGTCTTCTCGTCCTGCACCGCCACGAAGCCCGGCGGGTCGCCGCGCGGCGACACGTCGAGCCCGCCGGGGCCGAGCGTGGCCAGCGCCGCGAAGGGCGACGCGGCAATCAGCGCCTGGTACGACGGGTGCAGGTACGGCACTTCCTTCTTCAACGAAGCGTCGCCGGGCTGGCCGAACAGGGCTTCGAGCTGGGCGACGGTGTCGATGGCGTAAGGCGTGGTCATGGTGGTGGCAGCGGTGGCGGTGGCTTCTGGATGGCGATGGGAATGTAGTCGGCGGGTCAGTCTGAAGGTCAGTTGGCCGTGCGTGGCGCGTCCGTGGCGGGCGCCGCATTCCAGCCGCAGGCCAGCGCGCTCGCGGCCAGCAGCAGCGCGGCCACGCCGTAGATCCACGGCGGCGACGCCACGGGCAGCAACAGGCCGGCCATCAACGGCCCGGTGCCCGCGCCGATGTCGCGCCACACCGAGCGCGCGGCCAGCGCCTGCACCCGCTCGGGGCCGGGCGTGCGGCGCGCCACGATGGGCGGCAGCAAGGGCAGCTGCAAGGCGCGCAGCACCACGATCAGCGCCGCGCAACTCCACAGCCAGCCAAGGCCGAAGCCCACCAGCGCGACGGCCGTGACCAGCGACAGGCCCACCAGCAGCCGCTCCGCGCCGAAGCGCTCCGCCATGTGCCCGCCGGCCGGGCTCAGCAGGATCTCCGCGAGGTAGCGCAGCGCCATCAGCACGCCGGCCACGATCACCGCGCCGCCGGGCATCAGGTCCTTGCCCAGGTACGACAGGCCGACGATGAAGAGCCCGTCGAGCGCCAGCCCTTCCATGAACGACCAGCTGTCCAGGCTGTTGGGCCACTTGAAACGCCGCGTGGGCTTGCCCACCGGGTGCGGCGCCGCGGGCAGGCGCCGCGTGACGAACCACGCGAGCAGCGAGAACACCGCGAGGATGCCGAAGATGGCGCGCGGCCCGCTCCAGTGCGCCAGCAGCGCGCCCAGCGGCAGCGCCAGCACCGGCCCCATCGCGATGAAGGCGCGCGAACGGCCGTTGCGCCGCGCGGCGCCCACGGGGTCGGCCGTGGCCAGTGCCTGCGTCGACAGGTTCAGCGCCGCGAAGCACAGGCCCCATGTGAGCCGCAGTGGCAGCAGCGCCCAGAAGCCGGAGAGCGTGGCGTAGCCGAGACCGCAGGCGGCCGCCGCCAGCACGGCGATCGTGCAGGTCAGCCGGTCGCCGTGGCGTGCGTAGAAACGCGCCACATGGCCGTAGCCCGCAATGCGCACCAGCCGGTTGGCCGCGAGCAGCATGCCGGCCTCGGCCAGCGTCACGCCGAACTGGCTCGCATACATCGGCAACAGCAGGTAGAGCACCACGTCGGCCGGCAGCGAGAGGCCGAGGGCCATCGCCGCGTGGCGGGAATTCAGGTCGGTGCGATCTGCGAGATCGGTGAGATTGGCCGCCGAGGCGGCCGGAGGGGAAGAGGTGCGTGACATCGAGCGCCGATGGTGCGCCGCGCCCTGCCCCGCCGACAAACGACATTAACGTGCGTCATGCGTGAGAAAATTGCACGCATGCCGTCCAGAGAACCGCCCCTGAACGCCGTGCGCGCCTTTGCCGCCGCGGCCCGCCACCTGAGCTTCACGCGCGCCGCGCTCGAGTTGCATGTGACGCACAGCGCGGTGAGCCGGCAGATCAAGAGCCTCGAAGAGTTCCTGGGCGTGGCGCTGTTCGAGCGGCGCGTACGGCAGGTCTCGCTGACGGCCGAGGGGCAGCAGTTTTTCGCCGAAGTGGAGCCCGCGCTTTCGCAGATCAACGCGGCGGCGCAGGCGCTCCAGGCGCAGGGGCCGGCCCGCGCGGTGCGGATCAACGTGCGGCCTTCGTTCGCGGTGCGCTGGCTCATTCCGCGCCTGCCCTCCTTCGTCGAGCGCTTTCCGGACATCGAGCCGCAGGTTGTGACAAGCACCGTGATGCCCGAGCAGGCTATCGGCGGCTTCGACAGCTTCGACATCGCGGTGCGCCGCGGGCTCGACGGCTGGCCGCCTTCCATCAAGGTGCGGCCATTCCTGAAAGACGAAGTGCTCGTGGTCGGCGCGCCGGCGCTCTTCAGGACGCACCCGCTCGCGGACCTTCGCGCGCTCGCCTCGCACGTGCTGCTGTCGGCCCGGACGCGCAAGGACGACTGGGACGCGTGGAAGAAGCAGTTCGGCGCGCCGCGCACCCGGCCCGCCGGCCGACTGCAGTTCGACCACCTGCACTTCGTGCTGCAGGCCGCGGTCGACGGACTGGGCATCGCGCTGGCGCCGACCTCGCTGGTGGCGCACGACCTGGCCTCGGGCCGCCTGCAGTCGCCGCTGCCCACGCTGCGCATGACGCTCGATCGCTACTACTACGGCCTGGCGCCCGGCGCCGCCCCGGAGGCCGCGTACGTGGCGGAGTGGTTCGAGCAGATGCGTGCAGAGAGCGTTTGAAGAGCGACCCGCCGCTCAATCGAGCAGCGACCGGATCACCTCCGCCACGCCCACCCTGCCCTTGCGCACGCTCGCATCGGCGCCCTCGAAGCGGATCCACCCTTCGTTGAACCCGTCGAGCATCTGGATGCGCGGCACCGGGTCGCGCATGCCCTGCGCGCGAAAGATGGCGCCCCAGGTCTCGCGCGGCACCGCCTCGGCGCGCACCGGCCGGCCCAGCACCTGCGCGACGGACGCCTTCTCTCCAACGTCAGCGTGCTGGCCGCCGTGGTCGAAGGCGGCAGCTTCGCCAGCGCCGCCACCGCGCTCGGCCTCACACCTTCCGGCGTGAGCCGCGCCATCGCACGGCTCGAGGGCCGCATCGGCGTGAGGCTGTTCGACCGCACGACGCGTTCGCTCAACCTCACCGACGAAGGCCGGCTGCTCTACGCCAACATCAACCCGCTGGTGCTCGGCATCGAGGACGCGGTGACCATCGCCTCGGGCTCGTCCGGCGCGGTGCGCGGCCGGTTGCGCGTGAACACCGACGCCTTCACGTCACGCTTGCTGCTGGCACAGCACCTGCCGCGCTTTCTTGCGCAGCACCCCGAGCTCACGCTCGAGCTGATTGCGCGCGAACAGCTCGGCGACCTGGTGGCCGAGGGCTTCGACATTGCCGTGCGCTTCGGCGAGCCGCCGTCGTCGTCGCTGGTGGCACGCAAGCTGATGGACTCGCGCGTGGTCACCGTGGCCACGCCTGCCTATGTCGCGCGGCACGGGCGGCCCGCGAAACCGGCCGACCTTGCCGGCCATGCCTGCCTGCAGGTGCGCAACCCCGTCACGGGCCAGCCCTTTGGCTGGGAGTTCCAGCGCGGGCGCAAGCTGCTCAAGGTGCCCACCGCGGGGCGGCTGCTGTTGAGCGACCCCGGCACCATTCTCGAGACCACGCTGGCGGGCATCTGCGTGGCGCAGATCAAGGCGGTGGGCATCCAGCCGTTGCTCGACCGCGGCGCGCTGATGGATCTTTTTCCGGACTGGCCCGGCGAGCGGATTCCGCTGTATGCGCTCTATCCATCGCGGCACCTGCCGGCCGCGAAGGTGCGCGCGTTCATCGACTTCGTGAGGGAGGTCGTCGCTCCCGCCCCTGCACCGGCCCCTGTTCCCGCCCCTTCTCCCGCTCCCGCCGCAAAGTCGAAGCCACGGCGCTGACGGCGCTGACGGCGCAGTTGCGGTCGCTTGCGCGTCCGGAAACGGCCAGCGCCGAAGCGCGTGCGCCCGCACGATGAGGTTTTCGCCTGAAGCCCATCCGCCCATCTGCTCATCCGTCCCTCCGTATGTCCGCCCCCCTGCCCCGCCCCTTCCTGAACCTGGCCTGGTCCAACCTCGCCGCCCAGTCCGCCGAACAGCTGAGCCTCGCGGCCGTGCCGCTGATCGCAGTGCTCGCGCTCGGCGCCGGCCCCGGCGAGATCGGCTTTCTCGCGGCGGTGCAAACGCTGCCCTTCCTGCTCGTGTCGATGCCCATGGGCCTGCTGGCTGATCGCATGTCGCGCCGGCGCCTGATGGTGGGGTCCGAAGCGTTGCGGGCCGTGTCGCTGCTCGCGCTGCTCGGCCTGCTGCTGGCGTCGAAGCTGGGCATCGCGTGGCTCGCGGTGCTGGGCTTTCTGGGCGCCGTCGGCACCGTGGGCTTCAGCGTGGCGGCGCCCGCACTGGTGCCGTCGCTGGTGCCGCGCGAGGCATTGGCCCAAGCCAACGGCCGGCTCGAACTCGCACGCAGCGCGGCCTTCACCGCCGGCCCCGCACTGGCGGGCGCGCTGGTCGCATGGGCGGGAGCGTCGGCGGCGTTCGTGCTGGCCGCCGTGCTGTCGGCCGCGGCCGTGGGCCTGCTGCTGCGGCTGACGGAGGCACCGCGCGCGCCGGCCTCCGGCAGGCACCCGTTGCTGGAGGTGCGCGACGGCGCGCGCTTCGTCTGGCAAAGCGAGCTGCTGCGCCCGATGCTGATGACCGGCGCGGTCTTCAACATCTCGTGGTTCGTGCTGCAGGCCGGGTACGTGCCCTTTGCGGTGCGCGTGCTGGGCCTTGGCGCGCAAGCGGTCGGCATGACGCTGGCGATGTACGGCGCGGGCATGGTGGTCGGCGCGCTGCTGACCCCGCGCGTGGTGGCGCGGCTGCCGTTCGGCCGCGCGATCCAGGTCGGGCCGGCGGTTGCGGTGCTTGCCGCGGCGGCGATGGCGGCCACGCTCGCCGTGCCGGCCGCGTGGCTGGCCGCGCTGTCGTTCTTCCTGTTCGGCGCTGGGCCGATGGTCTGGGTCATCACCTCGACCACATTGCGCCAGAGCGTGACGGCCGCGACCATGCTGGGCCGCGTGTCGGCCGTGTTCCTCACGATCAACGCGGGTGCGCGGCCCATCGGCGCGGCGCTGGGCGGCGTGGTGGGCGCGGCATGGGGCGAGCCGGCCTGCCTGCTGCTGGCGCTGGCCGGCTTCGTGCTGCAGGCCGCGATCATCTTCGCCTCGCGCATCGCCACGCTGCACCGGCTGCCGGTGGCAGCCGTGTGATGTACCCCAGGCTCAGAACTCGTAGCCGACCCCCAGCCCGAGGTTGAAACGCTGCGCGCTGACGCCGCCGTTGAGCTTGTAGACCCACTTGCCGTTTTCCGAGCGCTGCGAGAACCCGATGGCCAGTGCGCTGTAGCCCGAGTAGTAGCCCACGCCCACCGACATCAGGCTCTTGCCGGGCGTCATGGATTGCGGCAGCGAGCTCATGGCGGTGGCCATTGCCACGCCCGAGTACGCGATGCGCGCCACGTCGCCGATCTGGCCCTGCAAGCGGTTCTGGATGCCCTGCACCTGGCCGACGGTGGCGGCGTCGTTCGGCAGGATGCCCGGCGCCACGTTGCCGATGCGCGTGCCGTTCGGCGCCTGGCCGTTGCCCAGCGTGACCTGGTTGTAGTTGATGGAACCGTCGGGGTTGGTGGCGTACTGCACGCCGCCCGCGGCCACCGCGTTGGCCGTGGCCTTCAGCTGCGAGATGTTGGCGGCGTCGCTGTCGGCCGTGCCGCCCGCCACGCCGGTGATCTGGCGGAACTGCCCGCTTGCCGGGTCGCCCACCGACACCGCGGCCTGCGTGCTGTTGGTCGCCCGGATGGCCGCGGCCTGCTGCGGCGTGGCGCTGGCCGGCACATAGGCCGCCACGCCCGCCGCGGTCGATGCCACCGAGTTCGCGCCCAGCGCCACGCCGCCGGTCTGCTGCACCACCGCGCCGAAGCCGATGGCCGTGCCCTGCGCAATGCCCGCCGCCTTGCTCAGCGGCGTGCCGCCCGCGTCCGCGTTGTCGCCCACGGCCACGCCGCCGCCGCCCGCGCGCGCATTGGCGCCGATGGCCTGCGAGCCCGTGGCCAGTGCGCCCGAGCCGATGGCGATCGCGTTGGCGCCGGTCGCCTGCGCGCCGAAGCCCACCGCCACGGCACCGTCCGCCATGGCCTTCGCGCCGTTGCCCGCGGCGAAGGCATTGGCCCCGCTGGCCACCGCCTGCGGCCCGATCGCCACCGCCTCCTGCCCGGTGGCCGACGCGTCGCCCGCGGCCGAATTGGCGTGGAAGTACTTGGTGCCCGTGTTGTTGATGTTGGTGATGCTGGTGCTGAGGTTGCCGACATTGCTGTTGGCCGTGCTCAGCCCGGTCGACAGGCTGTTGAACCCGGTCGTCGCGCCGATCACGCTGGTGGAGAGGCTGCTGAGGCCGCTGTTGGTGGTGCTGAGTCCGCTGGACAGACTGCCGACGTTGCTGTTGGTCGTGCTCACGCCGGTGGACAGGCTGGAGATGCCGCTGGTCGCCGTGCTCAGCCCCGTCGAGAGGCTCGAGACGCCGCTGGTGGTGGTGCTCACCGCCGTCGACAGGCTGCCCACGTTGCTGTTCGTCGTGCTCAGGCCTGTAGACAAGCTGGAGATGCCGCTCGTGGCGGTGCTCAGTCCGGTGGAGAGGCTGCCGACATTGCTGTTGGTGGTGCTCAAGCCGGTCGACAGGCTGCCGACATTGCTGTTGGTCGTGCTCAAGCCGGTCGACAGGCTTCCGACATTGCTGTTGGTGGTGCTCAGGCCCGTCGACAGGCTGCCGACATTGCTGTTGGTCGTGCTCAAGCCGGTCGACAGGCTGCCGACGTTGCTGTTCGTCGTGCTCAGGCCCGTCGACAGACTTCCCACGTTGCTGTTCGTGGTGCTCAAGCCGGTCGACAGGCTGCCGACGTTGCTGTTGGTGGTGCTCAGGCCCGTCGACAGGCTGCCCACATTGCTGTTCGTGGTGCTCAGGCCCGTCGACAGGCTGCCCACATTGCTGTTCGTGGTGCTCAGGCCCGTCGACAGACTTCCCACGTTGCTGTTCGTGGTGCTCAAGCCGGTCGACAAGCTGCCCACATTGCTGTTCGTCGTGCTGAGTCCCGTGGACAAACTGGAGATGCCGCTTGTCGCCGTGCTGAGCCCGGTCGAAAGACTGCTCACATTGCTGTTGGTCGTGCTCAAGCCCGTCGACAAGCTCCCCACGCTGCTGTTCGTCGTGCTCAGTCCGGTGGACAGGCTGAAGATGCCGCTGTTGGCTGTGCTCAGGCCTGTGGAGAGGCTCGAGATCCCGCTTGTCGCGGTGCTCAGACCGGTGGACGTCGAGGTCGACAAGCTGTCGATGCCGCTGGTCGCGGTGCTGAGACCGGTGGACAGGCTTTCGATGCCGCTGGTTGCGGTGCTCAGGCCCGTCGAAGTCGAGGTCGACAAGCTGCTCACGTTGCTGTTCGTCGTGCTCAGCCCCGTGGACAAGCTCGC